>JBBRMS010000020.1:0-56025 GCA_038230715.1 Pyrinomonadales bacterium | reverse complement strand
GCTGACCAAAGAAGAAGGTGGTCGTCACACGCCGTTCTTTACCGGCTACCGGCCGCAGTTCTACTTCAGAACAACTGACGTTACTGGTGTCGCCCACTTGCCGGAAGGCGTGGAGATGGTGATGCCCGGTGACAACGTGGAAATGAATATCGAGCTGATCGCGCCGATTGCCATGGAAAAGGGTCTGCGCTTCGCGATTCGCGAAGGCGGCAGAACAGTCGGAGCAGGGACGGTTTCGGAAGTAGTTGAATAGCCGATGAGTCCTAAAGGGACCTATATAAAATGCTGAACGAAAAAATAAGAATCAGGCTGAAGGCTTACGACCACCGGGTGCTGGATCAGTCCACGACTGAAATTGTCGAGACGGCGAAGCGAACCGGGGCGCGCGTGGCCGGCCCGATTCCGCTACCGACGGTTAAGAATAAATGGACGGTGCTGCGGTCACCGCACGTCGATAAGAAGTCGCGCGAGCAGTTTGAAATCAGAACGCATAAGCGTCTGATGGACATTCTCGATCCGACGCCGCAAACAGTCGATGCGCTGATGAAGCTCGATCTGCCGGCCGGTGTGGATGTGGAAATCAAAGCGTTCGGGAAAAGCTAAATGCATTGCCGATTTCCGATTGCCAATTTCCAGTTGGCGCTTCGTAAATCTGAATCAAACAATCGGCAATTGGCAATGGGCAATCGAAAATGATTAACGGAATTATCGGCAAAAAGGTTGGGATGACGCAGTTGTTTGCGCCCGATGGCACGGTCACACCGGTAACTGTGATTAAAGCTGGCCCGTGTGTCGTGGTGCAGAAGAAAACTGCCGGCGGCCGCGACGGTTATGACGCAGTCCAGATTGGCCTGGTTGAAGACCGCCCCATTCGGCTGAAGAACGTCAACAAGCCCATGCGCGGTCACTTCGAAAAAACCGGCGGCGGCATTCCACCGACCCGGGTGCTGAAAGAGTTTCGGCTCGAAGCTTCGGACGACAGCACGAATGTCGGCGACAAAATCCTGGTCGATCAGTTCGCCGATGGCGACATTGTCGACGTGGTTGGCCGGTCAAAGGGCCGGGGGTTTGCCGGCACAATCAAGCGTCACAATTTTAATCGCGGTCCTGAGTCGCACGGCTCGATGAACGTGCGGGCGCCCGGATCGATTGGCCAGTCGGCCTATCCGTCGCGAGTGATGAAGGGGATGCGGTCTTCTGGTCACATGGGCGATGATCGCGTCACGATTAAGCGCCTGACGGTGGCCCGAGTTGACGCGGAAAATAATCTTTTGATGATTCGCGGCGCAGTGCCAGGCGCAAACGGCACCGTCGTAGTGGTTAAGAAAGCAGCGAGACAGGCGAAGAGATAGCGAGACGCGGACCGCAAGGTCTGTGGTCTGCAGCGGAGGTTCGGTTATGCCAACAGTCAAAATTATGAACTTGACCAGCGCGGAAGTTGGCGAAATCGAGTTGGCCGACGCAGTGTTCGGCGTCGCCCTTAATGAGCCATTGATTCATGAAGCGGTGCGGAGTTTTCTAGCGAACCGGCGCGCGGGCACTTCAGCGACAAAGACGCGCGGCGATGTTTCGGGTTCCGGGCGCAAGCTCTGGAAGCAGAAGGGCACCGGCCGGGCGCGGATCGCGAGTTTGCGTTCACCCTTGTGGAAAGGCGGCGGCAATGCACACGGACCGCAGCCGCGTGACTGGTCTTACAGCCTGCCCAAGAAGATGCGGAAACGGGCCATCTGCTCAGCGCTCTCCGAGCGCCTGCGTGAAGGTAATCTGGTTATCGTGGACGAGTGGAAGTTTGAGCAGGCCAAGACCAGAGCGTTTATTGAGACGCTCGGCACTTTGAAGCTGGCCGGCAAGACTCTGATTGTGGATTCATTGAAGAATACCAACTTGATGCTGGCCTCGCGCAATGTGCAAACCGCAAAGGTGGTCAACAGTTTTGGGTTGAACATCTATGACGTGGTTAATTACCAGAGATTGGTTTTGACGCCCGCGACGGTCGAAGAGCTGACTGGCATTCTGCTGCCACGGACGAGGGACGACGAGGAAGAACGGACAGAATCGTCGCGCGAGGTCTCGAGAGACACAGGAGTTCAGGTTTAGCCATGCGAACCGTTTGGGACGTTATCAAATCGCCGGTCATTACTGAGAAAGCTCTGGTGGCCAAGGAAGAGACGCAGGATCGGCGTCAGTTGCTGACGTTTCGCGTCGATCAACGTGCTACCAAGCCGGAGATCAAGAACGCGGTCGAGTCGATCTTTCAGGTCAAGGTTGACGTGGTCAGGACGGCCAGCTATCTCGGCAAGATGGCCAGGCGAGGCCGGCATGAAGGACGCAAGCCGTCGTGGAAGAAAGCCTTCGTGACCCTGAAGCAGGGCGAGAAACCGGTCGACTATGGTGAAGCGATTTAGCAAATTCGAAATTCGAGATTTGAAATTCGAAATTTAAGATTATGGGCATCAAGAAACTAAAACCGACCTCGCCGGCGCGCCGCTATCAGACTTATCTGACGCGTGACGAGCTGACTGCGGGCGCAGTGCCGGAAAAGTCTTTGCTGGAACCGAAGATTCGCATTTCGGGCCGTAATAACGACGGCCGGATTACTGTGCGCCGGCGTGGCGGCGGGCACAAGCGCTTCTATCGTGTGATTGATTTCAAGCGCGACAAGGATGGCATCCCCGGCCGCATCGCTCAGATTGAGTACGATCCGAACCGCTCGTCAAATATTGCTCTGGTCGCTTATCTCGACGGCGAGAAGCGTTACATCATCGCTCCGGTTGGCCTGGAGGTCGGCAAGACGATTACCAGCGGCGAAGACGCGGACATTCTGCCGGGCAACACCCTGCCGATTCGGAATATTCCTTTGGGTACTCAGATTCACAACATCGAAATGCGCCCCGGCAAAGGTGGGCAGATGGCTCGCGCAGCCGGATCATTTGCGCAGTTGTTGGCCAAGGAGGGCGCTTACGCGCAGCTGCGTATGCCTTCGGGCGAAGTGCGGCGCGTGCCGGTTGAATGCCGGGCGACCGTGGGCCAGGTCGGCAACGTCGAGCATGAAAATATTTCTCTGGGTAAAGCCGGGCGCACCCGCTGGCGCGGCATCAGGCCGCACGTGCGCGGCGTGGCGATGAACCCGGTTGACCATCCGCACGGTGGTGGTGAGGGCAAGACTTCCGGTGGTCGCAATCCGGTTACGCCCTGGGGCCAACCGACGCGTGGCTACAAGACGCGCCGGAACAAGCGGACCAAGAAGATGATTGTGAGAGATCGGAGAGTCAAGTAATTTCGAAATTCGAAATTCGGATTTCGGAATTCGAAATGGAAAGCTTATGCCACGTTCAGTAAAAAAAGGCGCCTGGGTTGATAAAGGCATTCAGAAGGTGGTCGAACGTATTCGCGCGGGTTCGCAACGCCCGCAGGTGATTCGCACCTGGTCGCGACGTTCGACGATAACGCCCGATATGGTGGGGCTGACGTTTGGCGTGCACAACGGCAAGCGGCACATTCCGATCTACGTGACCGAGAACATGGTGGGCCACAAGTTGGGTGAGTTTTCGCCGACCCGCACCTTCAAGGGACACTCAGGAACCAAGGCTGAGAAGTCTGAGAAAACCTCAAAGATGTCCGGATCGTCGGGAAGTTCAGCGCCGCCACCGGCCAGTTAGTCCAGGTCGGATAGGGCCATGGCAACGATATTAAGGTAAAGAAGATGGAAGCAAGAGCAAGCGCAAAATATCTCCGCGGGTCAGCCCAAAAGGCGCGCCTGGTCATTGATATGATCCGGGGAAAGAACGTCAATCAGGCTTTGGCGATTCTGCGTTATTCCAACAAGCGGGCCGCGCTGGGAATTGAGAAGTGCGTCAAGTCCGCGATCGCGAATGCCAACGAAGCCGCCGAGAAAGCGAATATCGCCGTCGATCCCGACGATCTCTGGTTGAAGACCGCGTTCGTGGATCGTGGACCGACCAAGAATCGCAGCCGCATGCGTCCAGCGCCGCAGGGCCGAGCCTTTCGTGAGCGCAGGCACTTTTGTCACGTGACCGTTTTAGTCTCGAGTGACAAGCAGGACGGTGAAGTGAAGGGCAAGTCGGAGGCGAAGGCCACCCCCGCAGCCAGTAAGCGGGCGAAGCGCGGCGGAGCCGCCGCAGCGCCAAGGGCCAAAGCGTCCGCGCCGAAGGCTGAAGCCGCCAGCAGCGAGAAAAAGGCTGCGGCGCCGAAGAAGGATACGAAAGCCGGTAGGAATCCGGCCAAGCCGAGTAAAGCGCCCGAGTCAAACAAGAGTGAAGAGACGAGCGAAAAATAGATTCTCGAATCTCAAATTTGAGTTCTCAAATTTCGAATCTGAGATCCAAAGCTGAGACTCGTTGTTAAGAAGGATTTCAGATCTCAAACTTGAGATTGGAAAAAGCGGAGAAATAAGTGGGCCAAAAAGTTCATCCATACGGTTTTCGCCTGGGCTATAACAAGGACTGGCATTCGCATTGGTTTGCGAAGAAGCAGTACGGCGACTTTCTCATCGAGGACCTGAAGCTGAAGGCGGAACTGAAGCGGCGCTTCACCGGCGCGGGTGTCTCGCACGTTGATGTCGAGCGGGCCGCAAATCGGCTGAAGATCATCATCTATACTTCGCGACCGGGCATTATCATCGGGCGCAAGGGTTCAGAGATCGATAAGCTGAAGGGCGACATTTCTTCACGCACCGGCCGGGAAGTCCTGGTCTCGATTCAGGAAATTCATAAGCCGGAATTGAACGCGCAATTGCAGGCCGAAAAAATTGGCGCCCAGCTCGAGAAGCGCATCGCGTTTCGCCGGGCCATGCGCAAGGCCGTGGAAGAGTCCCTGCGTTTTGGCGCTCAGGGAATCAAAGTGAAGGTGAGCGGCCGCTTAAACGGAGCCGAAATTGCTCGCAGTGAGTGGCACCTGCAGGGTCAGTTGCCGCTGCACACTCTGCGTTCGGACGTGGATTATGGATTCGCAGAGGCGCACACGACTTTTGGCGTAATCGGCGTAAAGGTTTGGATCTATCGCGGCGTAATTCTGGATGCGAACGCGGCCATGGCCCGCGGCACCGGCACCGACCCGATTAACGACACGCGACCGGGACAACGTGAAGGTGGCAGACCGCGCCCGCAGCGCCCGCGCAGAGATCGCGAGAGGACAGACAGATAGGTTTCGAGTTCGACTTTTGAACTCTGAAACCCAGGGATAAATCTTTATGTTGATGCCGAAAAAAGTTAAGCATCGCAAGCAGATGCGCGGACGTATGACCGGGATGGCCAATCGCGGGAGCATGATCAGTTTTGGCGAGTACGGATTGAAGACTCTCGAGGCCGCCTGGATCACTGACCGTCAGATTGAAGCAGCGCGCATCGCCATGACGCGGCATATCAAGCGCGGCGGCAAAATTTGGATTCGCATGTTTCCGGATAAGCCGGTGACCAAGAAGCCCGCAGAAACCCGTATGGGCAAAGGCAAGGGCGCCCCGGAGTATTGGGTAGCGGTGGTCAAGCCGGGAAGAATTCTTTACGAAATCGAAGGTGTTGACGAAAAGACGGCGCGCGATGCCATGAAGCTGGCGTCACAGAAGCTGCCGGTCAAAACGAAGTTCGTCACCCGCGCCGACCAGGAAGGCGGAGCGCTTTAAGTTCGACAAGCTTTAGTTTGTCGTTGGGTTTTTGAGACGCGAGAACAGACAAACTGAAGTTTGTCTTACTTGAGTGAGTTATGAAAAGACAAGAAGAAGTCGATAGGTACCGGGACATGCCGGACGATGATTTGCAGGCTGAAGAAGCGCGGCTGAAGGAATCGCTTTTTCGTCTGAATTTTAAGTTGGCACTGGGCGAAGTCGACGCCATTAAAAAGATGCGCCAGGAAAGAAAATCGCTCGCGCGGCTTCGCACCCTGGTGCGACAGCGAGAGATTCAAGCTGGTAATTAACGTCCGGCTTTCGCCGGCGAATTGATAGCGGATACGAAAAGAAATGTTTAGAAGGAAAAAGAAAGAGGAAGAGGTCGAAGCGGTCGCTGGCGCGGGAACTTCTGAGGTAGCTCAGGAAACCTCCGGCGCCGACTCGTCCGCTCCGGTCGCAGCTGAAGCTTCCGCTGAGGTCGACCAGGCGGTGACGACTACCGAGGCCCCAGTGGCAACGGAGTCAGCCGCCGGCAAGAACTCGGTCAAGGCCAGTACGCGCAGTGGTAATCGCGTGCAGAAGGTCGGGATCGTGTCGTCTGACAAGATGACGAACACTGTCGTCGTGCGGGTCGATCGCCTGGTGCTGCATCGAAAGTATCGGCGTTATGTGCGACGCACGTCGAAGTTCATGGCGCATGACGAATTGGGCTCGACTACCGGTGACCGTGTGCGGATCGTGGAGACTCGGCCCCTGTCGGCACGCAAGCGCTGGCGCGTGGTGGAAATTGTGCAGAAGGCTGCAAAATAAATTTCGAAATTCGAAATTCGAATTTCGCGATAGGTTAAATCATGATTCAAATGCAGACCTCTCTGGAGGTCGCTGACAATTCAGGAGCGCGCCGAGTCGAGATGATCATGGGCATCGGCGGGGCGACCGGAGCGATTGCCGGGCTCGGCGATCGGATCAAGGTCACCGTTAAGGAAGCTTCGCCCGACGGCACTATCAAGAAGGGCACGGTCCAGGATGCCGTGATCGTCAGGACCCGCAAGGAAGTGCGGCGCCGGGACGGCACCTATATCCGGTTCGACCAGAACGCCGCCGTGCTGATCAAGGAAGATGGAACGCCAATCGGTACTCGTGTTTTCGGTCCGGTCGCTCGCGAGTTGCGCGATCGGAACTACATGAAAATTGTTTCGTTGGCGCCGGAGGTTATCTGATTGTGAAAGCCAGGAAGAGATCAAAGATAAGAAAGAACGATCAGGTGGTCCTGATGGCCGGGCGCGATAAAGGCAAGCGCGGCCGGGTTTTGGCAGTTGCTCCGCTGCGAGGCAAGGTCAAGATCGAAGGCGCCGCGATCATCAAGCGTCACCAAAAGCCGGCCCAGAATCGGGGCGGCGGCATCATCGAGAAGGAAGCCTGGATTGATATCTCGAATGTACAGATTGTCGATCCTCAGTCGGGCAAGCCTTCGCGCGTTGGATATAAGATCGAGGACGACGGAACGAAGTTCAGAGTGGCCACGAACAGTGGGCATGCTCTGGAGAAATAGTTCGACAAACTTCAGTTTGTCGGTGAAATAAAGCGAAGAGCGGACAAACCAGAGTTTGTCGTACAAAAAACATGGCTAGACTGAAAGAGCGTTATCAAAAGGAAGTGGCACCGGCGATTGCCAAGGAGTTTGGGATCGAGAATCCCATGGCGGTTCCGCGCCTCTCGAAAATAGTCCTTAATATGGGGATGGGAGAGGCCGTTGCCAACGCCAAGATTCTGGACACAGCGGCGGAAGAGCTGAGGGCGATTGCCGGACAGAAGCCGGTCATCACCAAAGCCAAGAAATCGATTGCCAGTTTCAAACTCAGACAGGGCATGCCGATTGGCGTCATGGTCACTTTGCGCGGCGCCCAGATGTACGAATTTTTTGACCGTCTGGTTTCGGTGGCTTTGCCCCGCGTCAGAGATTTTCGCGGTGTTTCGCCGAAAGCGTTTGACGGTCGCGGGAACTACACGATGGGAATTCGCGAGCAGTTGATTTTTCCGGAGATCGACTTCAACAAAGTCGACAAGCTGCGCGGCATGAATATCTCGATTGTGACTACGGCGCGCGACGACGATCAGGCGCGCGCGTTACTAAAGGCCCTGGGAATGCCGTTCCGGCAATAAGGGGAGAGGTCAGAGGCGGAGATCGGGGGTCAGATGCTCCGCCGGTAAAACCTGACACCTGATTACTGACCTCTGATATCTGGACTGATATGGCAAAGAAATCATTAATCGCGAAAGCGAATCGCAAGCCGAAGTTTTCGTCCCGCGCCTACACTCGTTGTAAGCGCTGCGGCCGTCCGCGAGCTTATCTGCGCAAGTTTCATCTGTGCCGAATTTGCTTTCGCGAACTGGCGTTGCAGGGGCAAATTCCCGGTGTGGTTAAATCGAGCTGGTAGTGGTGAATTTGCGATTTCAGATTTTGGATCTGCGACTTGAAGCGCTCAACGCGAGCAGGGTTCAATCGCAAATCGCCAATCAAAACTCTGAAATTGCTTTACGGAGTAAAGAATGACTGATCCTATTGCCGACATGTTGACGCGAATTCGGAACGCGGTTTCCGCCAAGCATTCGCGCGTCGACATCCCGGCGTCGAAACTGAAGCTGGAAATCGCGCGCATCCTCAAAGAGGAAGGCTATATCAATAACTTCGTCGTCAAAGGCGAAGGCCCCAAGAAGATAGTCCGCATCTTTCTGCGTTACGACGCGCGCGGCACTTCCTCGATTACCTATGTGGCGCGGGTGTCGCGGCCAGGCCGACGCGTCTATGTTAACTCGCATCAGATTCCGCGCGTGCTGGGTGGCTACGGGGTGAATATTGTTTCGACCTCGCGCGGGTTGATGAGCGGCAAGATGGCGCGCAAGGAAAATGTCGGCGGCGAGTTGCTGGCGGAAATCTATTAACATTACCGATTGCCAATTGTCGAAGTGCGACTGATTCAGTCCTGCAATCGACAATCTAAAATCGGAAATTGGAAATTCAATTATGTCTCGTATTGGAAAAAAACCGATTGCCATTCCCAAAGGCGTCACGGTAGCTATCAAGGACGCGGAGCTTGAAGTAAAAGGCGCCAAGGGCCTGCTCAAAACGCCGATTCCGCAGGGAATTACTTTTAAGATCGAAGGTGAAGAGTTGATTGCCGAGCGCGCCTCGAATGACCATGCCGCGCTGCATGGTTTGGCGCGCGCCCTGGCCAACAACGCCGTGCGCGGAGTTACCGAAGGATTTTCCACGCAGATGGACATTGTGGGCGTGGGTTATAAGGCCGACGTGCAGGGTCGCAAGATTGTCTTCGCCCTCGGCTACTCGCATCCGATCGAGTTTCCGCTGCCGGAAGGGATCGAAGCGAAGGCCGAGCGAATGACTACCAAGGGAAGCATTCAGCAATATCAAACGACGCTAACAATTTCGGGGATAGATAAACAGAGACTCGGGCAAGTGTGCGCAGAGATGCATAAGCTGCGAAAGCCGGATGCCTATAAGGGCAAGGGTGTGCGTTATGCGGGTGTGCCGCTGAAATTAAAGCCCGGTAAAACAGGCAAATAGTGAATTAGAAATGGCCAAGAGAATCAGAGCAGAGGTTCGCAACGCGGTTCACCGGCGCATCAGGCGCAAGGTTAGTGGCACGACTGAGCGTCCACGACTGGCGGTTTATCGCAGCTTGAATCACATCTACGCACAGGTAATCGATGACGTGCAGTCCCGGACCATCGTGGCCGCGTCAACGACGGAAAAATCTTTGGGCGCTAAAACGGGTGGCAACATCGAGGCGGCCAAACTTATCGGGCAGACTATCGCCGAGCGGGCGCTCGCGGCCGGAGTCGAGCGCGTGGTGTTTGACCGCGGCGGCTATCTCTATCACGGCCGGGTCAAGGCTCTGACCGACGCGGCGCGCGCGGCCGGGCTTAACAAGGATGAAGTGAGCGAGACGGCGGCGGCTGAAGCTGCAGAGCCCGAAGCCTCCGAAGCTGAGCCGGCTAAGCCGGAGGGCAAGCAGAAAGCTCCGAAGGCTAAGACTAAAAAAGAGGCGGCGCCGAAAGAAGCCGGCGCCGGCGACATCAGCCCCGAACCAAAGCCGGCGAAATCAGAAACTAAGGATAGCGTCACCGAGCCGGTTAACGCGAAAGAAGATTAATGAGACAACCAAGACAGCGAATACTAGCTCATGGACTTGACCTGAAAGATCAGGTTATCTCGATCAATCGCGTCACCAAGGTGGTTAAGGGCGGAAAGAACATGTCTTTCGCGGCTCTGGTGGTGGTCGGTGATGAGTCGGGTCACGTGGGTTTCGGCACCGGCAAAGCGCGCGAAGTGCCCCTCGCGATCAAGAAAGCCGTGGAAGCGGCCAAGAAGAATCTGATCCGCGTCCCGCTGATTGAAAACACTCTGCCGCACCAGTTGATTGGAAAGTTCGGGGCCGGCCGCGTGCTGATGAAACCTGCCTCTCCAGGAACCGGCGTCATTGCCGGAGGCGCCGTGCGCGCCGTGATGAGAGCCGCGGGTGTGCACGATGTGCGCACCAAGGTCCTCGGATCCGGGAATCCGCATAACGTGGTGCGGGCGACCTTTGATGGTTTGCTGAAGATGAAGGATCCTTTCGAGGTGGCCCGGCTGCGTGGTAAACAGGTTGAAGAACTTTAAGTCCCGGTGACGATCTTATTACGAGTGACGATATGCCCAGGAAAGCAAAAAGCAGCGAAGCCGAGTCGGCCGTGATTAAGATTCAGTATTACCGCAGCACGATTGCGTGCCCGGTTAAGCACAAGGACATCGTTAAGAGTCTGGGACTGCGCAAGCTGAATCAAATTGTTGAGCGCCCCGATACACCATCGATGCGCGGCGCGGTCGCCAAGGTGCCGCATCTGATCAGGATTATTGAATAAGGAACAGGAAAGATCGTTTTCCATTTCTCATTTGTCATTTTAGACGGCGGGTACGCCGACTGCTTGAAATGACCAATGGAAAATGTCTGGGAGCAAGCAAGCAAATGGCACTTAGTCTAAACAATCTGCATCCGGCCAAGGGTTCGACGCACCGGAAGAAGCGTCTGGGTCGAGGACCAGGCAGTGGGCTGGGCAAGACCTCAGGCCGCGGTGAAAAGGGACAGAAGTCGCGCTCCGGGTATTCGATGAAAATCGGATTTGAGGGCGGACAGATGCCTCTTCATCGTCGTCTCCCGAAGCGCGGCTTTACCAATATTTTCAAGAAGAAGTGGATCGAAGTCAGCCTGGCGGCGTTGGAAACCAACTTCAAGGCAGACGATGAGGTGACGCCTGAGATGATGCATCATCGCGGTATCATCAAGAAAGCAAAACACGACATTGTCGTGCTGGGCAACGGCGAAGTTTCGAAAGCGCTCAAAGTCTCAGCCCATCGCTTTACCAAAAGCGCGCGCGAGAAGATTGAAAAAGCCGGCGGTGCGGTCACGGTAATTGAATAGAAAGCTCTGGTTTCAAGAGACCGCTCGTTGTACTTTGAGCCCGGCGCTTTGATGTGTAGGGTAGTGAGCGCAAACTCAAAGTACGAAGTCCAAAGTCCAAAGCACAACATCCTATGGAAAAGTTCCTAGCTGCCGTTCGCAATATGTTCAACGTGCCCGATCTGCGCAGGCGGATTCTGTTCACGCTGGGCATTCTCGCGATCTATCGCCTGGGCGCACACGTTTCCGCGCCGGGGATTAATAAGGCGCGTTTGGATCAGGTCTGGCATGACGTCAGCGGTACGCTGTTGGGTGTGCTGGATCTTTTCTCGGGCGGCAACTTCCGTCTGATCTCGGTGTTCGCCCTCGGCGTCACTCCTTACATTACTTCCTCGATCATCTTGCAGTTGATGACCGTCGTCTCGCCGCAATTGAAAAAATTGCAGGAAGAAGGCGAGATGGGACGGGCGAAGATCAACCAGTGGACGCGCTATCTAACGGTGCTCCTGGGTGGTCTGCAAACTTCGTTCGTGGCCCACTGGCTGCAAATTAACGGGGTCGGAGCGCCAACCTGGAGCTTTCTTTTTACGACCGTGTTGACCCTGACCACCGGGACTATTTTTGTGATGTGGCTGGGCGAGCAGATCACTGAGCGCGGCGTCGGAAATGGCATCTCGCTGCTGATTTTTGCCGGCATCGTGATTGGTCTGCCGCGCGGCGTGCAGCAGGTGATGGGACGCATCAGCGGAGGTGACACGCTCGAGATTCTGGGAGTTCTCGCGCTGGTGGTGGCGCTGGTCGCGATCATCGCTTTTATCGTGTTTGTGGAAGCGGCGCGGCGAAAGATCCCGGTCAGCTATGCCAAGCGTCACGTGGGCCGGCAGTTGGTCGGCGGCCAGCAGACGACTATGCCGCTGAAGCTGAACATGGGCGGCGTGATCCCCGTGATATTTGCTTCCTCGGTTTTGTCCATGCCGCAGAGTTTGTTCTCAGCTTTCCCGCCCAAGGTCGCTACCAACTGGTACGGTAAGATCTTCGCGTTCTTTCAGGTGTTTCACGCAGGCGATCCCTATTATGAGCTAATCTTTCTGACGCTGATCATGTTCTTCACATTTTTCTATGTGTCGATCGTTTTCAACGTTGAAGAGGTAGCCGACAATCTGCGCAAGCACGGCGGGTTCATGCCTGGCATTCGTCCGGGACGGGCGACGGCTGAGTATCTGAATACGATTTTGACGCGGCTGACGACCGTCGGCGCCATCTACCTGGCCATGGTCGCCTTCTTCCCGCAATTCATGCTGAGCGGGTTTAAGGTCGCGCGGTTGCCGCTGGTGGGTACGTTTCTCGATTCGTTCGTCAGCACTACTCCGGGTTTCCAGTGGATTCCCACCGGCATGGGGTATCAGTTTTATTTTGGCGGCACGTCCCTGCTGATTCTGGTCGGCGTTGCCATGGATACCGTGGCCCAAATCGAGGCGCAGCTGGTGATGCGGAACTATGAAGGGTTCCTCGGCGGCGGTGGAAGATTGCGCGGGCGCAGGGCCTGAAATGTATTTTCGTTTGCCGAACTCTTATTGCCAATCAAAATCGTTCCACGCGATCAGAGGCCAATCAGGCACGAGCCAATCGGAAATTGGCACTCGGCAAGCGGCAATTCTCTATGTCCAAGATTATTGTTCTGATGGGCGCGCCGGGTGCGGGCAAAGGCACTCAGGGGCGCCTGCTGCAGCAACGCCTGGGGTTGCCGCAGATTTCCACTGGCGACATGTTTCGCGCTCTGGCTGAGACGCAGACACCGCTGGCGGAAGAAGTACGTTCCATCCAGCAGGCCGGTAATCTGATTCCCGACGAGTTGGTCATTCGAGTGGTCGAGGATCGAACGGCGAGAGATGATTGCCGCAAAGGCTATATCCTCGACGGCTTTCCCCGGACGGCGGCACAAGCCAAAATGCTCGAGGATCTGGCAAGCAGGCAGCAAAAGAAGTTGAGCGCGATTCTGATTGACGTACCGCTGGAGCTTTTGGAAAAGAGAATGACTGGTCGGCGTAGTTGTCCGATCTGCGGCGAAATTTACAATGTTTATTTCCGGCCACCGCAGGTAGACAACACTTGTGATCGTCATCCTGAGGCGCAGTTGATTCAGCGCGCGGACGATATGCAGGAAAAAGTTCGGGTCAGGCTGGAGACCTACAAACGTGAGACGGCGCCGCTGCTGGATTATTATCAGCGCACTGAGCGCCTGCACCGCGTCGATGGGACCAGGTCGCCGGAAGAGATTTATGGCGACATTGAATTGATCCTGAGCCGGGAAGTGGTCCGGGCCAACCCGGCTAATTGAGCGAGCATTCAAACTTGCCGTACCTTCGATGATTATTGGAAAGTCGCAAAAAGAAATCGAAAAGATGCGCGCGTCTGGACAGCTCGTCGGCCAGGTTCTGCGCGAATTGCGAGCCATGGTCGAGCCGGGTATGACCACTCTTGAGGTCGATGCGGCGGCCGAAAAAATGATTCGCGACGGGGGCGCGGCTCCGACTTTCAAGGGCTATAACGGATTTCCGTTTTCGATCTGTGCTTCGGTTAACGAGCAGGTGGTACACGGCTTCCCCTCGAGTTACAAGTTGCAGGAAGGGGACATCTTCTCGATCGATGTTGGCGCTACCCTGGACGGATTTGTGGGCGATACTGCGACAACCGTTCCGGTCGGGAAGGTCAGCGAAGATCGTTTGCAGTTGATCAGGGTCACGGAAGAGTGCCTGCAGTTGGCCATCGAACAGTGCCGTCCAGGCAATCACCTCGGTGACATCGGGTGGGCAGTCCAGTCCCATGCGGAAGAGCACGGGTATTCAGTCGTGCGCGACTATGTTGGTCATGGCATCGGCCGCAAGATGCATGAAGATCCGCAGATTCCGAATTACGGAAAGCCGGGCAAGGGGCCGAAAATCAAGAGTGGTTATGTGTTTGCGGTAGAGCCCATGATCAATTTGGGGGTGCAGCAGACCAAGACCCTGAAAGACGGCTGGACAGTGGTGACGATAGATGGCCAGGCCAGCGCGCACGTCGAACATACCATCGCGATCACTGAACAGGGTCCCGAAGTGTTAACTTTGGTGACAGCGAGCGCCCCGCAACTGCAGATGGCGGGCGTCTCTTGAAATTTCGCATGGTTTGGCGATTCTTGTAGGCCATGCTACCATGTGCAGTTTGCCAGCGTAGGAAATAGCGCTCCTGTGTCTGTTATGGCGAAGGAAGAGGCTATAGAGGTCATGGGGAAAGGCCTCGAAATGCTGCCAAACGCAATGTTTCGGGTCGAACTTGAGGAGAGTCAGCACCAGGTGCTGGCCTCGATCTCGGGCAAGATGCGCAAGCATTTCATTCGAATTCTGCCAGGTGATCGAGTGTTGGTTGAGTTGTCGCCTTACGATTTGAATCGTGGTCGGATGACTTACCGGTATAAATAAGATCGAGAGTGTGCAATGAAAGTACGTTCGTCCGTCAAGAAAATTTGCGACAAGTGCAAGGTGATTCACCGCAAGGGAGTGGTGCGCGTTATTTGCGAAAATCCCAAGCATAAGCAGCGACAGAAATGAATCGAGTGAACCTGCTCGGTTAGCAAACGGCAGGGCTCAGTTGTCGGGAGAAATGAACTAAATGGCTCGTGTTGCAGGTGTAGATCTTCCGCCCAATAAGCGTGCAGAGATCGGCCTTACATATATTTATGGAATCGGAAGATCGCGTTCAACGTCGATCCTCAATCAAGCCCAGGTTAACCGTGATATCAAAATCAAGGATCTGAGCGAAGATGATCTCGGTCGGATTCGCGCTGTGATTGAAGAGCAGGGTGAGATCGAGGGCGACCTGCGCAAGCGCGTTCAAATGGACATCAAACGTTTGATGGACATTGGCGCCTATCGAGGGTTGCGGCATCGTCGCGGGTTGCCGACGCGCGGACAGCGCACACATACCAACGCCCGGACACGTAAAGGACCGCGGCGCGCCACTATCGCGAAGAAGAAGGCGCCCGGCAAGAAGTAACTTCATATGGCAAAAGCAACCACTGCTGGTAAAAAGAAGGTCTTTCGCAAGAAAGAGAAGAAGAATATTCCGGTCGGCGTGGCTTATATCGCGGCGTCGTTCAATAACACGATGATTTCGATCACCGACCTGGAAGGTAACCTGATTGCGCAATCGTCTTCGGGCGCGCGCGGGTTTCGCGGGTCGCGCAAAGGCACCCCGTTTGCTGCTCAACAGGCGGCCTACGAAGCGGCCAAGCGTGCTACCGAAGCCGGGATGTCGCAATGTGAAGTGCGCGTTAAGGGTCCGGGCGGCGGTCGCGAGTCGGCCATCCGCGCAATCAATAACGCCGGTATTCGCGTGACCGCGATTCGGGACATCACACCGATTCCGCACAACGGATGCCGGCCGCCGAAACGGCGTAGAGTTTAGTGTGTTGCCGGTTTGCGATGACCGATTTCCAATTGGCATTAATAGCCGGCAGTTGAAATTGAATGTTTGACCTAAAGGATGAAGGGCTCCGTCTCTTATTTCACATTTCAGATCTCGGATTTGAGATCTCAAAAGCTGAAATGCTTAGACGCGGCCTGTAAACTTTTCCGTCTGTAGTTAGACTGGAGGCAGAAACTTTTGGCTAGGTATAGAGATGCGGTGTGCCGTCTGTGCCGCCGCGAAGGCGCAAAACTTTTCCTCAAGGGAGACCGTTGTTACAAACCTTCCTGTCCGATTGAAAAACGCGGTACTCAACCGCCCGGACAACATGGTAATTCCATGCGTCGCGGCAAGGCCCTGGCGGGTTATGGCCAGCAGCTGCGCGAAAAGCAGAAGGTCAAACGGATCTACTTTATTCTCGAGGGACAATTCCGCAATTACTTCGAACGCGCGGCACGCCAAAAAGGTATCACCGGCGAGAACCTGCTGTTTTTGCTCGAGCGGCGGCTGGATAATGCTGTCTACAGGTCAGGGTTCTCGACTTCGCGACGCCAGGCACGCCAGCTGGTGAATCACGGGCATGTGCTGGTCAACGGGCGCAAGGTTGATATCCCGTCCTACCAGGTCAAGCCGGGCGAAGTAGTAAGCATTAAGGACGTCAGCCGGAAGAATGTGCACGTGGAAGGCGCGTGGCAGACGGCGGCGGGACGTGGTCGTCCTTCGTGGATTGCACCGGGCGGCGCGGAGATGAGCGCTACGATTACCGGTTTGCCGACGCGGGACGAGATCGATCGCTCGATCAACGAGCAATTGATTGTGGAACTTTATAGCAAGTAAACGGCGCGCCCTGGTGCGAGCGACATTACGCGCTCGCTCCGGGCTGCACAACTTTCTCCTCAATTTTCTGACGGTACGTTATGGATCAAAATAATCTTTGGACAGGTTTTCAGATGCCGCGCCGCCTGGCGGCTGACGGCGAAACTTTGACCGACCGCTACGGGCGGTTCTCGGCCCAGCCCTTCGAGCGTGGGTTCGGCACGACCGTAGGCAATTCCCTGCGCCGTGCTTTGTTGTCTTCGATCGAGGGCGCGGCCATCACTGCGGTCAAGATCGAAAGCGTCGAGCACGAGTTCTCTTCGATCAAGGGTGTGGTTGAGGACGCGACGGACGTGATCTTGAATCTCAAGCAGGTGCCTTTTACCCTGCACGGGAACGAGCCGAAGACGTTGACGATTACCCGCACCGGGCCGGGCGAGGTTACCGCCGGTGACATTCAGGGAGACGCCGACGTCGAGGTGCTCGATCCCACGCTGCACATTGCTACTTTGAGCGATGGCGGCACGCTGAACATTGAAATGCGGCTGAAACGCGGCCGTGGTTACGTGTCGGCGGATCGAAACTTTGACGAGGACCTCTCGCTGGGTTACATCCCGATTGATTCGGTGCATACCCCGGTCAAGAAGGTGAACTACTCAGTCGACGCGGCTCGTCTCGGACAGAACACCGAGTACGATAAATTGACCATCGAAGTCTGGACTGACGGTTCGGTCAAGCCTGACGACGCCATTGGCCTGGCGGCAAAGTTGATTAAGGATCACATGGCGATCTTTATTAACTTTGAGGAAGACACTGAAGATTACAGCTATCAGCAACAGGAGCGGGCTCCTTTGCCGCGCAACGATCAATTGGATCGTTCGGTTGACGAGCTGGAACTGTCGGTGCGCTCTTACAACTGCCTGAAGAACGCCGGGATCAAGACCATTCGCGATTTAGTGCAGCGGTCGGAACGCGAGATGCTTGCGACCAAGAACTTCGGCAAGAAATCTCTGGGTGAAATTCGCGACATTCTGCGCGGGATGGGCCTGGATTTTGGCGTGCAGTTTGACGAACAAGGCAATCCGATTCCCGGCACCGGCGGGGGCGAGATTGAGGATGACGGCAGCGACGACGAGGACGATTTCGAAGCAGCCGTGCAGTAGGATAAAAGATCATGCGTCACCTTAAGGCCCATCGGAAGCTCGGGCGGACAACAGAGCATCGCATTTCAATGCTGCGGAACCTGGCGACTTCGCTGATAAATTCACGCGACGATCGCATCGTAACCACTTTGCCCAAGGCGAAGGAGTTGCGCCCATTTGTGGAGAAGGCAATCACTCTGTCGCGCCACGCAGCCAGCCTCGAGGGATCTACAGCGGAAGTCGGGGGCCTCCACTTGCGCCGCCAGGCGGCGTCCTTTTTTCACGCCGGCAACTACCGACGTGCTACTACTACCCGGCGTGGCCAGACCCCGCCACCGCGCACCGCGGGGGTCGCCGCGGTTCGGCGCCTCTTCGATGAACTGGGCGATCGTTTCAAAGACCGTCCGGGCGGCTATACCAGAATAATCAAACTCGGACGACGCACCGGCGACGGGGCCGAGCTCGCGATTATTGAGCTGGTCGACAACCCGCGGGAAAAGGAAGCAGTGGCCAGCGCGAGTAAGCGAACTAAAGGATCGAGTAAGAAAAAGGCGGGCGAAACGAAAGCGACTGAAAAGGCCCCAAAGAAAAAGGAAGACGTCGCAAGCGAGTAAGAATACTCTCTGGGTGGGCCCCGATCTGGTATTTTAGCCGCGATCGGGGCTCTTGCTTTTAAGTGGCGTAGAGCTTTGCCGGCGATGCAGTACCAGGCCGGATGCAACCGTTACCGAGGAGCGTCCAATGTCGATCGGAGTCAAGAGAGCGATGAGCGATCAGGATAACAAGCAGGCTGAAGTAGTTTCCGAGCCTAAAGATCACCCGGAGGATCGCGGACCGCGTGATCGCGGGCGGCGGCGGCATCGCAACCAGCCGAGACATCTCGAAGCCTCGATCAATATGACCGAGCTCCGTGAACTAATCGATCTCATCACCGAAAACGGGCTGACGAATTTCGAACTGGAGCGCGAGGGGTTTCGCGTGAAGGTTGGCCGCGGCACCTTAATCGAGGAGCAGCCGGGGCAAACGCCGCTCGTGCCGGGTGGCAGTGACAAGCAACTGGCCGCCGGCGGCGGGGCGCAGGCAAGCCTGGCCCAGAGTATTCCCACCTCGGCGGCCTCACACCCGGGCGCGCATGCGGAAGAGGCGGCTTCGGTTGATCAGGATCTGCACATCATCACCTCGCCTATTGTGGGCACCTTTTTTCGTTCACCGTCACCGGCCTCGGACAGCTTTGTCCGCATTGGTAGTCAGGTGGAACACAACACGGTGGTTTGCATTATTGAAGCCATGAAGTTGATGAACGAGATTCAGGCCGAAAGCAAGGGTGAAGTCGTCAAGATTTACGTCGAAAACGCTCAGGCAGTCGAGTTCGGCCAACCGCTCTTCGGAATCAAAGCGCAGTGAGCTCTTGGCAGTAAGCCGTAGAGCAGGATAGACCGGGCCCTGCTGCGATCGGCTTCCAGCAATTTCTTACTGCTCACACTTTATGACCAGCAGACCATTTCGCAAGATTCTGATCGCCAATCGGGGCGAGATTGCCTGCCGGATTATCTGGACCTGCAAAGAGATGGGCATTCGCACGGTGGCCGTGCATAGCGACGTCGACCGCGACTCGCTGCATGTCCGCTTCGCTGACGAATCCGTGTGCATTGGTCCAGCGCCTTCCGCGAAAAGCTATTTAAATATTCCCGCCATCATCAGCGCCGCAGAGATTTTCAATGTCGACGCGATCCATCCCGGTTATGGCTTTCTGGCTGAGTCGGCTTATTTCGCAGAAATCTGCGAAGCCTGCAACATCAAATTCATCGGCCCGCGACCCGAAGTTATTCAGTTGATGGGCGACAAAGTCGAAGCTCGGCGCACGATGAAAGCCGCCGGGGTGCCGATTACTCCAGGCAGCGAGGGCGCGCTGACCACGGAGGAAGACGCGATCAAGGTGGCGCGTGAAATCGGATTCCCGGTGATCGTAAAGGCTTCGGCCGGCGGTGGTGGCCGGGGCATGCGCATCGTTCGTTCGGAAGCCGAGCTGGGACACGCTCTGGAAACAGCTTCGAATGAAGCGGCCGCTGCTTTCAAGAACGGCGACGTTTATCTCGAGCGGTTCGTCGAACGTCCCCGGCATATCGAGATTCAGGTGCTGGCCGACGAGTTTGGTGACTGCGTCTATCTGGGTGAGCGCGAGTGCTCGATTCAGCGCCGCCATCAGAAACTGTTAGAGGAAGCGCCCTCACCGGTAATGACTCCGGAACTTCGTCAACAGATGGGCGAGGTGGCCGTGAATGCCTGTAAATCTATCGGCTATTCCAGTGCCGGCACATTCGAGTTTTTGCTGGATGAAGACAAGCGGTTCTATTTCATGGAAATGAACACGCGCATTCAGGTCGAGCATCCGGTGACCGAGATGGTGACCCTAACGGACATTGTGCGAAATCAGATTCGCATTGCCGAGGGAGAGCCGCTCGGATACAGCCAGGACGACGTTATTATTGTCGGTCATGCAATCGAGTGTCGCATCAATGCAGAGAGTCCGGATACATTTACTCCTTCGCCCGGAACGATCACGACATTTAATCTTCCCGGAGGTCCCGGGGTACGGCTGGATACTTACGTTTATCCCGGCTATCGCGTGCCGCCCTTCTACGACTCGATGATTGCCAAGGTGATCGTGCATGCGCGGACTCGTGAATTGGCTATTGCGCGCATGCGCCGCGCGCTGGATGCGATGGTAATTGAGGGGATCAAGACTACCATTCCATTGCACCTGAAAATCATGGATGATCCCGATTTTCAGGCGGGAAACATCTCGACCCGGTTCATGGAGGAGTTCCTGGCCCGTAACGGAGTAAAGGACAAGCCGGCCACGACAGCGGCTGCCGCGTTGACTGGGGGCTCTGCGTGAATTTATAATAGTCGACTTTTCGGTAGTGAGTTGAGCTCGCTGATAGGTGTGGGAAAGATTATGGCAAATGCAATCGTTAGAGCAGGCGGAAAACAGTTTAGCGTGGAAAAGGGCACCACCGTGCGCGTCCCCTCGCGATCCGAGGATGTAGGCGCGTCGGTGGAGCTGGAAGTGTTGGCGTCCACCATCGACAATGAGACAAAAGTGGGTACACCCCTGGTCGAGGGAGCAAAGGTCACCGCTACCGTCGTGGATCATGGCCGCGCGCCCAAGATCATCGTCTTCAAAAAGAAGCGTCGCAAGCACTACAAGCGGACGCAGGGTCACCGACAGGGGTACACAACGTTAAAGATCGATTCGATTGGATAGAGGGGATTGCCGATTGCAATTTCCAATTGCCGATTGAATCAGGGGTTCAATTGGCAATCGAAAATCAAAAATCGGAAATAAGGTTATGGCTCATAAAAAAGGGGTAGGTTCTTCGCGCAATGGACGCGACTCGAATTCGCAGCGGCTCGGCATTAAGAAGTTTGGTGGTGAGCGCGTGCTGGGCGGAAATATTCTGGCCCGTCAGCGCGGCACGCGTTGGAAACCAGGCAAGAACGTGGGCCGTGGTAAAGACGATACTTTGTTCGCCCTGATAGATGGCGTCGTGAAGTTTGAAGAAAAAGGCCGGTCCGGCAAATTCATCAGTGTGTACCCAGCAGAAATGGCAGCCGCCCCGGTATCTTAGAAATACAAGTTGTACTTTAAGCATCAACTCAATGCGACGCCCGCGCGAATGATTAGCTTAGCGGGCTCGCATTTTTGATTTTGCAGATTTGAAAAATCTCAAATTTCAGATCTGAAATTAGAACTTAAGATCCGATTATCTGCATGTTCATCGACCGCGTTAAAATTCGTCTTGAAGGAGGCCACGGCGGTAACGGCGTGACTGCTTTCCGGCGCGAAAAGTTCGTGCCGCGCGGTGGACCATCCGGTGGTGACGGAGGTCGTGGCGGCGATGTTTGGGTTGTCGGAGACTTGTCTTTGAATACGCTGCTGCATTTGCGTTACAACCCGTTGCATATCGCGGGGCGCGGCATGCACGGTGAAGGCAGCAATCGCTCTGGTAAAGAAGGCGCCGAGGTGATTGTGCGGGTGCCCGTTGGCACGCAGGTGTTTGATCCCCGGACCAATGAACTGTTGTTTGATTGTGTGGTTGACGGCGAGCGCTGGCTGGCCGCCCACGGTGGTCGCGGAGGCTTTGGCAACGCGCACTTCACCAGTTCGACTAACCGGGCGCCCCGTTACCATCAGGAGGGAAGCGAGGGCGAAGAGCTGGAATTGCAACTGGAGCTTAAGCTCCTGGCCGACGTGGGGCTGTTGGGTTATCCGAACGCGGGCAAGTCGACTTTCATCTCGACCGTTTCGGCAGCAAGGCCAAAAATTGCCGACTATCCGTTTACCACCCTCGAGCCAAATCTTGGCGTGGTCGATCTGGGAGACTTTCGCACCTTTGTCATCGCCGATATGCCGGGACTGATTGAGGGGGCGCACGAAGGACACGGGCTCGGCGATCGGTTCCTGCGGCACGTTGAGCGGACCAAGCTGCTGCTGCATTTAGTCGACATGTCTTCCGTCTCGGGCCGCGATCCGGTTTCCGATTACGAAGTGATTAATCACGAACTGGCCATGTACGATGCGCAGCTGGCCGCGCGTCCGCAAATCGTGGTGGCCACAAAAATGGATGCAGTCGATGAACCTGAACGAGTTGAAAAGTTGCGGCAGCAGGCACTCAAAGACGAACGACAGTTCTTTGCTATTTCGTCGGTCACAGGCGAGGGAGTGAAGGAATTAATCACTGCGGTTGGTCGAGAAGTTGAGGAGCTGCGAGCCCACGCGGCAGCTAATCTTTCGCTGGAGCCGGATGACTTGCAAATGGTCGGCGGCGGCAACTCGCGGCCCTGGTAACGGGCTGGCCAACTGACACGACCGTTTGAATGATGACGTTACAGCGCGTAGCGATTTACGGGGGCACCTTTGATCCCGTGCACAAAGGCCATGTCGCAGTAGCGCGCACGGTTCTACAGTTATTTGAACTCGACGAAGTGCTGTTTGTACCAGCTTGTGTGCCGCCGCATAAGCGAAACACGAAGGTCACTTCGCCGTTTCATCGCTTCGCGATGCTGAGTTTGGCAACTCAGGACGATCAGCAATTGCGCATCTCGACCTCGGATCTGGATGTTCCAGACGAACCCTATGCGGTTGAGACTGTGGTCCGAATTCGCAGGGAGGTCGGCCTGGATACTGAGCTGTTCTTTCTAATGGGAGCGGATTCGTGGCTGGAAATAAAGTCCTGGCACGATTGGCGACGATTGATGGAGCTTTGTCATTTCATCGTCATGACCCGGCCCGGCTATGAATTGGGTCCCACAGCTTTGGCGGGTATGCCGATACCGACTTTGAACGTGCAGGGAGCAGGCAGCCGGCGGTGGGATATCATGAGAATGCCTAATCAGAATCCGCAAGCCTTCATGACCGATGCGGTGAAGATGGACATCTCGGCGACTGAAATTCGGTCGGCCGCCAGGGCCGGCGAAGGCCAAAGGCTGCACGAGATGGTGCCGGATCCCGTCGCGAACTATATTGAGAAATACGGACTGTACCAGAACTAATGAGTCAGAAACTAAAAGATCAATTGTTGAGTCCCGAAGTCCAGGCAGCGGCCCTGGGTTCACAAACATTGCCCGCTGCGAACCTCGCGACAGCTAACTTCTCGGAATTTGATGAGCGGATCCGTCGCACCCTGATTGCTGCCTGGGAGAAGAAGGCGCTCGATCTGACGGTGTTGGATCTGCGTGACATTGCCAGCTTCACAGACTTTTTCATTATTGCCAGCGGTACCAACAAGCGTCAGGTCCAGGCGATTAGCGACGAAGTGGTCGACCAGTTGAAGCGCCACGGCACCCGCGCGGCCCGTGTCGAAGGATACCAAACCGGCGAATGGATTCTGGTGGACTACGGCGACTTCGTGGTGCACGTATTTGATGACAAGGCGCGGCGCTTTTACGATCTCGAACGGCTTTGGCGCGAGTCCAAGCGGCTCGATGTCTCGCCGGAACAACTTGGATCTTTGAGACAGGAACAGTGATCGAACTGGTGGCCTTGTCGGGTGCGATGCGCGAGGCAATTGGCCTCGCTGAACGCGTCGCCGCGACTGACGCGAATGTGTTGGTGACCGGCGAGTCCGGCTCCGGCAAGGACGCGCTGGCATGGTTCATCCATTCGCATTCGCCGCGAGCGGCTCAGGCCCTGGTCAAGATTGATTGCGCCACGCTGCCTGCCGACCTGCTTGAGGCTGAACTTTTTGGCTACGAGCGGGGCGCTTTCACCGGCGCCGGGGAAGCCAAGCCGGGCCGGTTAGAGGCCGCTCATCGAGGCACCCTGGTGCTGAATGAGATTGCCCATCTGACGCTGGAAGCTCAGGCCAAGCTTTTGCGGGTGATCGAGCACCGCGAGTTCGAACGGCTGGGGGGAAGGCAAACGATTTCGGTCGACACTCGACTGCTGGCGCTGACCAATGCGGACCTCCGGAACGCGGTCGAGCGCCGGGCTTTTCGTGACGATCTTTTTTACCGGCTTAACGTAGTTCAGATTCAGTTGCCGCCCTTGCGAGAGCGAGGCGAGGACCTGGACGAACTGGGTCAGGGATTTTTGAAAACCTTCGCGGGGAAACATGGCCGTCAGGCGAAAAACTTTTCGGATGACGCCTGGAGGTTTTTGCGGGCGTACGATTTTCCCGGCAACGTTCGCGAACTGGCAAACATCATTGAGCGTGCGGTAATCGTTTCGAGCGGCGCCGAAATCGAAGCCGCTGAATTGCCGGAGGGCATGCGGGTCGCCGCCGCGCGCAGACAGCGTAAAGTGGAAAGACCAACGCTGGCCGAAGTTGAGAGCGAATATATTCACGAGACTTTGACCGCGACCAAAGGCAATAAGACCGAGGCGGCCCGGATCCTTGGTATCAGCCGCAAGAATCTTTATGAGCGGCTGGCTCGGGAAGAGAAGGGTTCCGCGTCGGTGGCCGTTGAAGAGCCCACCAGTGAATCCCCGTCCGAGGTCTGAGCCGCTGATGCGCATCCGCTTTATCTGGCCGGGCAAGACGAAAGATGAGCACCTGCGGGCGCTGGTCGCGGAATATTTGAAACGGCTGCAGCGGTTCGTGCGTTGTGAAGTGATTGAAACCCGAGACGCTGCGGGCACGGATCGAGCGAGTGGCAAAAAGGAATCGCAGCGAATACTCGATGCTATTCCGGACGGAAGCATGACGGTGCTGCTCGATCTCGAAGGCCGCGATTGGAGTTCTCCGGAACTGGCAGCTGAAGTAGAGCGTTGGGAGAACGACGCGATCAAGGAAGTGGCCGTTGTGATTGGCGGAGCGGAAGGAGTCAGTGCGGAGGTTGCTGCCCGCGCCCAGAAGCTCTGGCGCTTGTCGCGGCTGACGTTGACTCACGAAATGGCGCGAGTCGTGGCCGTCGAGCAGCTTTATCGCGCTTACACAATTAATCGCGGAATGCCGTATCAGAAGTGAAAATAGAGTTGGAGGACTGAACAAAAAGAATGGACAAGAGGAAATCGAAAACCTATCGGGACAAGTTACTGGTTCGGCGTGAAGGCCTCGTGGGCCAGGTGCAGGCCGCCGAAGCTTACAGCCGGGAACGCGACGCCGAGGCGACTCAGGATCCGGCGGACATGGCCGCCAACGCTTATACCAAAGAATTGATGATGTCGATGTCGACCAATGATCGGCAGTTGCTCGAGTCGATTGACGGCGCGCTGCATCGGATTGAGGAAGGCGCTTATGGCAAGTGCATTCACTGTGGCGAGCCCATCCTCGAAAAGCGTCTGGACGCAGTGCCCTGGGCCAGACACTGTCTGCGTTGCCAGGACTTGAATGAGCGAGGGCTGCTCCACCAGGACGACGAGTAGAGATCAAGCTGCTGGCGGTTCTGGCGTGAGGTAGCGACCTTTGTCCGGTAAACATTTTCTGAGATCTGAAATCTGAATTCATAGATCCGCAGATGTGACATAATCCGAGGCCTCCTGGGAAACCGGGAGGCCTTTGTGTTTGATTGTCGCCAAGCGGCTTTGCCGCCCGATGTGCGGAAAGTCCTGTCGCCTTCCGGTCGGTTGGTGTTTTTATCGCGCTGGCGAGGCTCAGCCTCGCCATTCGTAACGGTTCAATTGGAATAGTTTGCGCAAAGTGTCTTCGACGCTCCAACATCTCAGCTCTCTCTATGACGCCACGCTGGCCCTCGTGTATCCACAAGCCTGCTCAGTCTGTGGCCGCAGCGTCGAATCGCGCCACGACGGTGTGTGTTGTGCCCCCTGTTGGCGGGCAACGCGCGTATTTACCGCAGACGATACTTTATGTTGGAAGTGTGGAGCTTTTACCGCCGCCGCAGTAGATCCGAAGAAACGATCAGGTATTCGGTGCGGCCGCTGCGATGAAGAGGCCTTCGATTGTGCGCGCGCCTGCGGCATCTATGAAGGAGCCTTGCGGGCTGCGATCCTCGAGTTGAAGCGAGCGCCGCACGTCTCTCGCCGCCTGGCCCGTCTGATGTATGTGGCCCAAGAGCGCGGGCCTCTCAACCGTGCCAACGTGATCGTCCCGGTTCCGCTGCACCCGGAACGCGAACATGATCGCGGCTTCAATCAGGCCCTGCTCCTGGCGCGCGAACTAGCAAGACTGAGCGGCCTCCCTCTCGACGAACACAGCGTTACGCGTCGCGTTCACACCGAACGCCATCGCGCCGGCATGGATTCCATTGCCCGCCGCCAGAGTGTCGCCGCGGCCTTCGCCGTTCGTCATCCAAAGTTAATCGAGGGTCAAAGAATTCTGCTGGTAGATGACGTGTTTACGACAGGAGCAACGGTGTCGGCTTGTGCCTTAGCGTTGAAGTCTGCGGGCGCGGGAGAGGTGTTCGCGTTGACTCTTGCTCGAGCTGCGCAGGCGTGAACTGCGACTCTTATCTCAGGGCGTGCCCACTGATCCGTCGGCATATTCTATTTCGGTCTACTTACCTGCTCAGTCCGAATCCTATTGGGCATTTTGCGTTTGACTGGTGTCCACCTGATTCGGGGACAACATCGCCGGTTCCAGTGGCGCCTCGACCTTTGTTTTGAGGATGATGACTTGGTTCGGGGCGAATCCTTTCCCCGTTATGAAGGAGTAGCTTCGAATGGGCTTCATAGTTGCCGCGCCGACCAGAACGAGTAGGAGATCAGGCTCACGGTGCTTAGAAGTTTAAAGGCTGCGACTTTGATGACTCGCAGCCTTTACTCTTCACAGTGTGCGCTAGTTTCTGCGGATAGAGCTCTTGCCGGTGTCAGCATTATAGAGCAAGGTTAGTGTTTCAATCTCGGTCAGGTCGATACCGTACCAGTTCACGGGCTTGTCGCCATCTGCCCACTCCACCCTGAGGTCCCACTTGGCCGCCTTGGTTTTAGGATTAAAAGTGATGTCCAGCGTCGCCTCGTTTTTGAACGCTCTCCCGCGCAGAACTTCCATGTCATCGGTCCAGTTAGGGTTGTTGCTGGGGCCGATATAAACCCTCTTAATCTCGTAGCCGGTCCCGTTAACGAGGGTGAAATCGAGCGATTTGTTCTGGGTCACGTTGACGACCGTGGCAGCCGTAGAGGCCTGCGAGGTACGGGCGAGTGATGGAGCCAGGATGGCGAGAGCGAGAGCGATTAGGCAAAGACTTACCGCCTTACGATACATTACAAGGGTATTCATAACTTTCCTTTCGGTTTTAAAAGAGGCAGATGGAATAGCGAGCAGTATGGAGTCGGGATCCTACCAAAACTATTACGTGTAGCGAAACGATAGGCGCGTTAAGAGGTAATCCCCACAACAGCCAATCAAGTTGGCCCACAGTACTAGCAATGGAGCAACTTGTCAAAGACTTGGCATCATTCATTTAGACATTGTGACGACGAGCGCCATCGAACAAATCGCTGGACGCGAGCGGCGGAAGCGTGTTCTTTTTGCGCCCTGCGATTAGTTAAGTATGTTAATGGTGGATCGTCCTCCCGCAATATGAAGTTCGAGACTGACGCCACTAAATCCGCTCGATCAAAGTGTCCCGATTCAGTGTTTGATGACGAAGGCTTTTGGCAATCCGCATTCGTGGCTATACTTCTGGTACCGCCTTATGAAACGAAAGATCATTCAAGTCACCGGTCTGGTGTGGACTCTGCTTTACGCGAGCGTCATCGTGTGGATCTATGTGACTGAACCACGCTCGTTCAAAGAGGTAGCGACAAACTCACAAGTGGTTGTCGGAACCTACGAAATTAATCAGGAGAGATTTACGAACGGTCTGGCGCTGTTCCGTCAAGATCAATTTCGCGCGGCGCGCGACGAGTGGGCTGCAGCCGATCCGGCTCAGAAGGATCCGCGCACACAGTTCTATGTCGCCTACGCCTGGTATCGAGAAGGGTGGGGTCGAGTCTATTACGACAAGGATTCCTTCCGCCTCGGTCTTGAGGCCGCTAATCGCGCGATTGCGGCCAACGGTACTTTGTCGGTGGACGATCCTGATCTACAAATGCACACGGCCGCCGAACTAAAGACGGAACTGGAGCAGGGAACCGAAACCGGTTGGAAAGATTTCAATCCCATCAAACTGTTTCGGCAGCGAAAATGAAGAACTATACCGAGAGGAATCGAGCTTTACTACACTTCATCGTGACGCCAACGATCCTGCTGACGGTGGCCTTGCTCGGTGGGCTGCGAGTCGACGCTCAAACCAGGCAATTCATCTTCATCGCTCCGCCTCTGGTAACGCTGGTGTTGGCGATGCTGCTGGGTTCGCTGTTCGTGCGGGCCGGGGCCATCGATTTGCGGCAATGGCTGGCCCTCGAACAACCGATGCTGACAAACCTGGCGCACCTGATGACACTCCTGGCGCTGTTCTTTGCGTCCGCACAGGCCATTAATTCTGTTCTTCCGGAAAGCGGCCTGCTGCACTGGATGTTCTCGTTCTTCTTTCTGTGGACACTCTGGACGAACCAGTTTTCGGCCTTCGACGCGCGGCGGTTGTTGCGGAGCCTGATTGTTCTTTTCAGCACGGCCTTTGTGCTCAAGCACTTGTTAGTCTCGGGGCTCTATGCGCCAGAGGGGGGATTGTTCAAACGAATTGCCGGAGCACTGCTGCAAGGCGTCGCCATCGACGTGCCTGCGTTTGCGCCAATCACTGGTTACATTTCCTTCTTCGCGTTGGTGCTGTATGTCGTTGGTTTGTTGCTGATCGCCCCTGGACCGGCGCCGCTGGCCTTGCCGGGATCGAACGAACTCGTTCGCAGGGAAGATGTTTTATCGGAGTCGGTGGAATTGTCTAAGTGATTGACTCGGCAAGGATGGCAGAGGTCGGGTCCCGAGCTTGGGAGTTGGGCGCCGAAGGATCCCGAGTAACTCATTTGTTTCAATCCGACCGCAACGATAGAATTCAGGCATGACACAACTCAGAACTCTTTATCCGTCAATCGAACCCTACGACACCGGCAGTCTCAAGGTGTCTGAACTTCACGAAATCTATTACGAGCAATGCGGCAATCCCGACGGGAAGCCGGTAGTGTTTCTGCACGGTGGTCCAGGCGGCGGGATTGTGCCTGAGTACCGGCAGTTTCACGATCCGTCGGCTTATCGCATCGTGCTTTTCGATCAGCGCGGGTCGGGACAGAGCACGCCGCATGCTTCGATTGAAGAGAACACCACCTGGGATCTGGTGGCGGATATTGAGAAGCTGCGCGAGCACCTCGGCATCGACAAGTGGCAGGTGTTCGGTGGCTCGTGGGGCAGCACGCTCTCGCTCGCTTATGCCGAGACGCATCCCACCCGGGCCACTGAACTCGTGCTGCGCGGGATCTTTCTCTGCCGGCCCAAAGAGATCAAGTGGTTCTATCAGGACGGGTGCAGCTGGATCTTTGCCGACGTTTGGGAAGAATTCCTGAAAGTCATTCCCGAGGCCGAGCGCGCAGATATGGTTAGTGCTTACCATAAACGACTGACCAGCGAAGACGAGCAGGTGAGAGTTGAGGCGGCGCGCGCCTGGAGCATCTGGGAGGGCAGCACGTCAAAGCTGTTCTTTGATCCGAAGTCGATAGAGAAGTTCGCCGACCCGGAGTTTGCGCTCGCGTTTGCGCGCATCGAATGCCACTACTTCATGAACAACTGCTTTTTCCCAACCGAGAATTACCTGGTTGAGAACGTCGCCAAGATTCGGCAAATTCCCGGTGTCATAGTTCAGGGCCGCTACGATGTCGTCTGTCCCATGACCAGCGCCTGGGACCTCCATCGCGCCTGGCCCGAGGCGGAACTGCACCTCACTCCCGATGCGGGACATTCGATCATGGAGCCGGGGAATCTGAGCGCACTGGTCGAAGCAACGGATCGGTTTCGCTAAATTCTTGCGCAGTATCAGTGTCCTCTGGGTTGAGTTTTAGTAATGGCTGGTTCACCACAGAGACACGGAGGGCCACAGAGATGGCACCGAGGAAACCCCACCGGGATCCGGCCCTTCCGCCGCCATAATTTTGACACTTTCCGCCGGGCTCGCGTAATATCACGAACTAACATGAACGCGCGCGTCCTAGTCTTAAATGCTTCTTTCGAGCCAATCAACGTGTGCACTGAGCGGCGCGCGGTGGTTATGATTTTCAAAGGCGTGGCGCGCATGGAAGAGCACAATGGGCACATGCTGCATTCGCAAAAGTTCACCTTGCATGCGCCGTCGGTAATTCGCCTGACTGAGTATCGTCATATTCCCTTTGAACGCCGCTCACTTTCGCGCAAGAACATCCTGCTCCGCGATCATTCATGCTGCCAGTACTGCGGGAAACAATTCGCGCCATCGGAGCTGACGCTGGACCACATCGTGCCCCGTTCGCGTGGCGGCGAGTCCGCGTGGGACAATCTGGTTGCTTGTTGCAAACGATGTAACCACCGCAAGGGCAACCGCACGCCGGAAGAGTCAGGGATGGACCTGTTGCGCCGGCCGCGCGCGTTTTCACTGCACGTCAATCGCCAGATCATGCGCTATCTGGGTCGAGCCGACGAAACCTGGCGCAAGTATCTTTTCTACGAGTCTGATGGCGGCAGCGATCTTTGCGTCCGCGCCTGACGACTGGTTTTCGGAAAGACCTAAAGGAGATTTTATGAATGTGCTGCTGTTCGCACTGGAAAGTCCTACGATCATAATCATGGTGGTGGCCGCGATTTTTTTGTTATTTGGCGGAAGTAAATTGCCGCAACTGGCCAAGGCCCTGGGCCAGAGTAAGAAGGCTTTCAAAGACGGCATGGACGAGAGCGATCGCGATGACCACTTGAGGGCTGGTTCCAGATCAAAGCTCGACGCTGTTGACGATGAGGCGTTGTTTGAAGAAGCACGTCGTCGCGCCCAACAGCGCCAGGCGGAGGAAAGCCGGAAGATTGAACACTAGGTTGAGGTAGATCCGGCGCCGTAGGCGCGTAGTCTGTATTGATCCAATATCCAAATGACCAAGCGGCGCGAAAGCTTTGAAGCCTTCGCGCCGCTGTTGTTCATGAGGTCAGTATCGGGAGCTTGTAGCGACCGGGTATTGGTATCACAGACACGCCGCGTTCATACGGAACCGGTCGCTACCGCTCTCGGTACTGACCTCGCTTCCTCATTGCACGTGAGCCTTCTTGCCGACTACCAGAGCCGCTTTCAACGTCAAGATGAAGTCGGTTTCGTGTCGTTCTTCATCAATAATCCCGATTAGTTCCTTAATCACCGGATCCTGGTCGCCCTGAGGCACCCGCTGAAACCAATTCGGCAATAAAAAATCTGTGATGAGCGGGGAAGACATGAACCCTTCGCCTGAGTCGAAAGTGAATTCCTCAACCGCTGTCGTCGTGGTTACGCTCTCTAGTCCGATCTCATCGACCCAACTCTCGACTTTGGCCACCGTGGGAATTTCATTGATCAGGTTCTCGACCGCGGCACTGTGGTCTCCCAGTCCCGCTCGGGTCAGCGCCTCCCAGTAAATCGAAAAGACCTCGCCAAAACTTGCGGCCGTAGGAAACCAGGCGGCCACAGTAGCTCCCGGCCTGGCCACCCGCACCATCTCCGTCAGCATAGCTTTCAGTTTGACCGGCGGGATCAGCGACGCATCGCCCAGCACCAGATCAAACTCATCGTCCGGAAACGAAAGCCGCTGCGGATCCTCAACTTGAAAGTCTGCTTCCTGATGCAGGGCCATGGCCTTCGCCTGCGCGATCTCCAGACTGTCGGGGTTCTGGTCCACGCACATCAGGCGTAACTCGTCTTCCCTTCCGTCCAGTGCCAGGGCATGTCCGGCCGTGCCGGTAGCGACGTAGAGCGCCCGGCCCTGTTTTGGTAGCTTGATATGATCGTCAACCAGCGCGGCAAAGCGTTCGGACCAATCGGTCGCAACGTATAAGTCGTACAGGAAGGCGAGTTCTTTTTGTGATTTAGTTTCCATGGTAGTTTCACCACAGAAGACTCAGAGAAGAAAGAGAAGTTTATTCTGTGTCTTCAGTGGTGTGATCATCCTCGAAATATGTTTTTCCTCTTAGCTTCTCCGGCAAGCATGACATTTCCTCTTTCGCCCGCGCGTCGGTATGTACGTAACGGTAGTCCTTGCCGTAACCCAGATTCTTCATGAGCGAGGTGGCCGCATTTCTCAGATGCAGAGGCACCGGCTCCCGCGCGGTGTCCGCAGCGTCGCTTTGGGCTGCCGTATACGCCCGCATGACGGCATTGGACTTGGGGGCTCGCGCCAAATAAATAGTGGCCTGCGTCAGCGGGAAGAGCGCTTCAGGCAAGCCTATCAGCTTGGTGATATCAGCAGCGGCGGCGGCCTGGACCATCGCCTGCGGATCCGCCAGGCCAATGTCTTCAGAAGCGAGAATGCAGAGCCGCCGGACGATAAAGATTGGATCGGCTCCGCCTTCAATCATGCGCGCCAGCCAATAGAGCGCCGCATTCACGTCAGAGTTGCGCACCGATTTTATTAACGCCGAGGCGAGGTTGTAATGCTCTTCGCCGCCCTTGTCGTAAGCAAACTGTGCGCGACCCAGAGCCTCAATCAGCGTGTCGTCCGTGATGAAGCGCACTCCGGATGGATTTGGCGCGGTCGACGCCACCGCGGCGTCCAGGGCAGCCAGGGCCATGCGCGCGTCACCACCGGATGAATGCGCCAGCCGCTTGATCAATTGATTTGAAACTTCGGGATGAAGAGCTCCGAGCCCCCGCTCTTCATCCGTTAAGGCTCGGCGCAGGATGGCTTCCACTTCACTTTCGTTGAGCGGGTTCAGCACGAGGACGCGGCTGCGTGAGAGCAAAGCCCCGGTAACTTCAAATGAAGGATTTTCCGTGGTAGCCCCAATCAACGTGACGGTGCCATTTTCGACTGCCGGCAGCAGCGCGTCCTGCTGCGCTTTATTGAAACGATGAATCTCGTCGATGAAAAGAGTCGTGCGCCGGCCACGCTGGCGATCGAGACGGGCTTCGGCAATGGCCGCACGCAGATCCTTTACCCCGGAGAATACAGCCGAGAGGGCTACGAACCGCGCGTCCGTCTTCTCTGCCAGCAACCGGGCCAGAGTAGTCTTGCCGGTTCCAGGTGGTCCCCACAAAATTATTGACGGCATGGTGCCGCCACTTTCGATCAAACGACGCAGCACTCGGCCTTCACCCACCAGTTGTTCCTGCCCGACAAATTCATTCAGTGTCCGCGGGCGCATGCGGTCCGCCAGCGGCGAAGCCGTCCGCGAACCAGTGGACGTTTCGTCGAGCTCAGACATCTCCGGGAACAAACTTGTCGTACCGCGATCCTGCATTTCTTGTTTTGGTCAGCGTACCACAACCCGCTAGTCGAGGCACTGCTTCGATATCGGGAAGGATGTTCAATCGCGGCGGGCAACTTTCTCCGCTCCTTGCCAAGCAAGGCGATCTTCGAACCCACACGAAACGACAGTTGTTTGTTTCGTCTTTCGTGTGGGTTCGTAGATAGTCTGTTCAAAGTGAGGCGAAACAAAACCAACGCCGGGCACGGGCTCGTATTCTGACACCTGTCGCTCGACCTAAGCGGCTAACTCTCCGCAGGCCGCGCGTACTGACAAGCGAGAGCCGACCAACTAGAATGCCTACGTATGATTTCGGCGCAGACAGCACGACGGGCGGTGTGGCGGCCGCTTTGGCAATTACCACGGCGCTTTGACTTGATCATTTCGCTGACCAAACGCGAGTTGGCGGCACGGTATCGTGGCTCGGTGCTCGGTTTCGTGTGGGCCGTGCTGACACCGGTCGTGATGATCGCCATCTTTACGATCATTTTTTCCGGAATCTTCAATGCCAAATTTGGCGCCGCCAGTTCGCAATGGGATTACGCCCTATATCTCTTCTGCGGGCTCTTGCCCTGGAATGCATTCCAAGAATCGCTACAGCTATCGTCGACTACGATTGTGGGACACGCGAATCTGGTCAAGCGCGTCGTGTTTCCGCTCGAGACGCTCCCAATCTCACTGTCTTTGGCTGCCGCGGCGAACCAAATGTTCGGCACAGTGGCTTTGGTTCTGGCCGCTGCGCTGCTGCGCCGCGAGCTGCATGCGACGATCCTTTTCCTGCCGCTGCTTTTGGTTCCGCAACTCCTGGCGACCTTTGGCGCGGCCTGGCTGATAGCATCACTCGGGGTATTTGTGCGCGATATTGTGCAGGGTATTACCCTGTTCCTGATGGCCTGGATGTATCTGACACCAATAATCTATCCGGAATCGCTCGTGCCGGCGCGCTATCAACCGATCGTAAACCTCAACCCTTTTACTCCGCTGGTAAGAAATTATCGCCGGATTATTCTGGAGGGAAGCTTTCCTGATTGGCGCGGCCTGACGTATTTTACGGTCTTTGCGATAGCTAGTTTCATACTTGGCTACTGGTGGTTCGCTCGAACCCGCAAGAACTTTGCCGATGTTATCTAAATTACCGAGGCTACAAAAGGCGCGTTGGCCATGGTTTGCTCAGAAACAACACCGTTGACAGTGATCTGTTTGCGTGTTAGTTTAGAAAGGCCGTTGAGCTCCGATAGCGGCTTTCAAAATGCTTGGCTTGTGATTCCTCAAAGGCGTAAGGCACCCGACCTCGCCCTTTAAAAACATTTTCCAGTCTAAGAGCTTCGAAAACATGGCGTTTGATAAGGTAAAGACTCTGCGTGCGGCCGAGAAATACCTCGCGCTGGGGAAGATCCCAGCGGCGGTCAAAGAGTATGGCAAGATTGTCGAAGACGATCCTGACGATTTCACCACGCTGAATATGCTGGGCGACTTGTATGTCAGGGTTGGCAACCACTCTGCGGCCGTGGTCTGTTTCCGGCGCATCGCCGAGCATTACCGCGAGCAGGATTTTGCTCTCAAAGCGATCGCGATGTTCAAGAAAATCGATCGCCTCCAACCGAACGATCCAGGAATCTCGACCCACCTCGCGGACCTATACGCGCAACAGGATCTCGTCGTTGAAGCGCGCGCCCACTATCTGGCCGTAGCCAATGCGCACAATCTGGCTGGCGCCACCCAGGCTGGACTCGAGGTTCTGCGCAAGATTGCAGACCTCGATTCTCAGAACACTGATCTGCGGATCAGGTTGGCTGAGGGTTACCTGAAAGAAAACCTGATGCCGGAAGCGGCGGCGGCTTTCACTGAAGCGGGTCACCATCTGCTTACCAAGGGCGCCTTTGACGATGCGGTCGAGGTGTTTCGCAAAGCTCTAGAACTTCGTCCTTCCGATCAAGTTGTACTGCAGGGATTGCTCGAGGCGCACAGTGCCCTGGGCACCGCCGATGAAGCCGCCGAGGTGATCGCGCGCGCTTCAAACACCAATCCCGACGATGTCGCCCTCCTGGCGATGCTGGCCCGAGCCTATGTCCAGGCTGAGGATCCAGTCAGGGCTGAGGAGGCTACAGCTCTGCTGATCGCCCGAGAATCAACCGCCTACCTGCAATACGTTGAAGTGGCGCGTCTATATCTCAGCAGCGACAAGGTCGACGATGCAGTACGCGTCGTCTCTGGTATAGCGGAGCAAATGTTGGCTGAGCGGGAAGACAGTCAGTTGCTCGATTTGATCGACGAATTCCTGGTCTGTGATTCCGACAATGTGCAGGCCCTGCGGTTGTTGGTCCGCGCCTTTTGGTGGCAGCGAGACATGGAGAAACTGAAGGCCGCTCTGGAGAGGCTGGCCGATGCAGCCCAAGCGGCAGGTTTGGTAAAGGACGAGCGCTATGCTTTAACTCAGTTGACGCGTCTGGTTCCGGATCAGTCAAGTCATCTCGATCGTCTCAGAGAACTGGGCGGCGCCGAAGAGGAAGCCGTCGCTGAGATGCTGCCCGTCGACGAGTCGCTGGTAGTCGCTGAATCGGAGTCCGCCCCAGGCACTCAGGACGATTATCTCTTTGATTCGTCCGAGACAACCCCGGTGGGCGAAAGCGAGTTTGAGTGGAATCCGGTCGAAGATATGACCGAGATTCGCGGCGAACCCCCCACCGATTTTGAAATCGAAAGAGGTTTTACTTTCGAGGCCGTGGTGGCCGAGGAGCTTTCGTCGGTCTCAGCGGAGGTCACTGAGCCGCGCATTTCTGATGGGATGAAAGACGCTCGCACACAGGAATTGGAGAGTGTGGATTTTTACATTGCCCAGGGATACACCGACATTGCCGTCGATACGCTCGATTTGTTGGAGCGCCAGTTTGGATCGCACCCTGATATCGATCTGCGGCGGAGTCAGCTTGGAGCCAAAGTCAACGGTAGCGAATCAACTGTAACCGAGTTCACGGCAGGCGAAGTGACAGGGAATGAACAGGAGATTGTGCTTGACGCGGTCCTGCCTGCGGAACCAGCAACAGAGCCCCGCGACTTTGATTTTGCGACAATCGGGACGATAGCCGGCAATGATATCGTGGTGCCCAGCTTTGAGGTTCCTCTGCCCGCGCCGCCGCCTCCGGGACTCGATGCCGGCTTGGCTGAGATATTCGAAGAATACCGCGTATCGGCCGAGAGCGATGACGACAACGGCAATGGCGACTACGAAACTCATTACAATCTTGGCCTGGCCTATAAGGAAATGGATCTGTTTGAGGAAGCACTCGAAGAGTTTCAGATAGCGGCCGGACTGGTCACTCCTGACGATGGGACGCCGCGCTATTTGCAGTGCTGCAACCTTCTGGGTCATTGTTTCATGCAGAAGGGCGTACCACAGTTGGCCGTAAAGTGGTTTAATAAGGGATTCAATACGCCGACTGCTTCCGAGGATGAGCGCCAGGCATTGCGTTATGAACTCGCCGCCGCGTACGAGCAGGTTGGGGATTTGCCTCGGGCGATCGATCTTTTTACCGAAGTATACGGAATCGATGTGTCTTATCGCGGGGTTAAGCAGCGACTGAGAGAGCTGAAAGCGCGCGCCAACGGAGAAAATGGCAATGCTGCGCCGGCTTCCGGTCGAAACAACAACCACGAGCGGCACGTAAACTAGTTCGCTGGATTTGGTCTAATTTATTTTGGCTCGGTACGCGTTGTAACCAGCGCATACCGGATTATTCATTTAAGGGAGCACGATGTCTTCGCGGCTTTCGGTTATCTTTTACATCATCCTTTGCCTCGAGATAGGCATCGTGCTGACGGTTCTGCCCTGGGTGCCCCATGGCTGGCTCGGGCTCAGCGATTGGAGCAACAACTACTTTCTCCTGCTGGCTGCCCACAAGGCCGGTTATGGTGTTCAGCGTTGGGTTGCTTCTGGCTGGGTGCGCGGGGCGGTGTCGGGAATCGGCATCCTGAATCTAGGCATGGGTATTTGGGAATTGATAAATTTCCGTCACACCGTGCGGACGCTGGACGCCGCCCAACCTGCTGTGGAAAGCTCTCGCCAGAAATCGCCCGCACCAGTTACCAATGACGCTCAACCTGTCAAAGCCGATCCTTTATCTGATTACCCACGGCGCAACCGCTGAAACGACCACGCCTCAGAGCCCGGAGTTTCTGGCGATCCTGCAACAAGCATCCGCGGCCGTTAGCGCGGGGGTGCAATTAATCCAAATCAGAGAGAAGCAGCTCACGGCGCGTTCCTGCTTTCAGCTCACAGAGGCGGTGGTGTCTATCGCCCGAGGCAGTGGGACCAGTGTGCTGGTCAACGATCGGGCAGACATCGCCGCGGGTGCGGGCGCCGACGGAGTTCATCTCACCACCAGTTCGCTGGCTGCTGATGTGATTCGGAAAACGTTTGGGGCGAAATTTCTGATTGGGGTCTCGACACATTCGTTGAGCGAGGCCCGGGACGCTCAGCGTCGGGGCGCCGACTTCGCAGTCTTCGGTCCCATTTTCTCGACACCATCCAAAGCGCAATATGGTTCGGCGATTGGCCTTCACGCGCTGGCCGCTGCAGCGGCTGAACTGGCGCCCTTTCCGCTGCTGGCGCTCGGTGGTATTTCGGTTGAGAAGTCGAATGAGTGCCTGGAGGCCGGGGCCCGCGGCATCGCAGGTATCTCGCTGTTTGGCGCGCCGGCCAGCCTGGCCCACACGGTTAGAACGATAAACGGATTTACCGGACACTAAGAATCTGACGTACATCTAAGGCAAACTTCAGTTTGCTGTCGACAAGGTGGTTAATGAGTTTGAGCCGCGCCTAACCTTCTTTGAATAGACTTTTGGTATCCATGCCTACTGACGACAATTCAGTTCCAGTCGTGCTGACGATCGCGGGCTTCGATCCTTCCGGTGGAGCCGGTCTGTTGGCGGACGCGAGGACCCTCGTGGCCTGTGGTTGCCGGCCAGTGGCAGCGATCACTTCATTAACTTTCCAAAACTCTGAGAAGCTCTTCGGCACAATTCATCAAAGTGCTGCATCCCTGCGCGATCAAATCCTGCCCATCGTCAACGAGTTCAAGATCGCGGTGGTAAAAATTGGGATGTTGCCGACACGGGAGCTGGTTTCGGAGGTGGTGCGGCTCCTGGGGGAGACAGGGATGCCGGCGCCCGTAGTTGATCCGGTGCTGTGTTCATCCTCGGGTTACGAGCTGATGGAGCTCGAGGCCAGGGAAGCCTGGTTGAGTGACCTGATGCCGTTGGCGCGTTTGATCACACCCAACATTCCCGAGGCTGAAACTCTCACGGGCACAGGTATCAAGAACGAATCCGAAATGGCTGCTGCAGCGCACTTGCTGCGCGAACAAGGAGCCCGGGCTGTGCTGATTAAGGGTGGGCATTTGCCCGAGTTGCGATCAGAGGCGATTGATCTCCTCAATGACGAAGACACGGTGACGATATTTCGTGGTGATTGGATCAGAGCACGGCGCTTGCGCGGCACCGGATGCATGCTGTCTTCGGCGATAGCAGCAGGACTCGCGCACGGTGAGAGCCTGGGCGACTCAGTCGGTGCGGCTAAGCGATTCGTTGCGACTGCGATCCGGGCCGCACCATTCTCTTAGGGATGTACCTTCCATTAAGAAAAAAAGATCCACGAAGGTCACACGAAACAGGAACGTCGTCGTTTAGTGTGATTCGTGGATCGATCTAATCCAATCTCAGCGCAATCGTTTTTATTCGACGGTAACCTTCTCCATCTTCACCTCTGACGAAGGCCGATCACCGCGATCAGTTTCAGACGTGGCGATCGCGTTTACGATGTCCTGTCCTTCAGTTATCCGGCCAAAGATTGTATAGCTCGGGGGCAACGGGTAATCGACGTGCATGATAAAGAATTGCGAGCCGTTCGTGTTTGGGCCCGCGTTGGCCATGGCTACCGTGCCGGCTTTATAACCGCGCTTATAGACTTCCGATGAAGAATTGATCTCGTCGGCGAATTTCCCGCCCCAGGCGGATTGCCCGCCGCGGCCGGTGCCGTCGGGGTCACCTCCCTGAATCATGAAACCCTTGATGACGCGATGGAAAATCACCCCGTCGTAATAGCCCTGTTCCGCGAGTAGGCGAAAGTTCTCGGTAGTCTTGGGCGCGTCTTCTTCCAGTAGTTCAAATTTGATTGTGCCCTTGTTGGTTTGAATGGTTGCGGTGCGATTTGCCATCAGATAAGTCTCTCCTCGGTTAATAGTAATTGTTGTCTGCAAGCTTAACCTCATCAACTCTAAAGTGCACGTTGTCCCGGACCCGCCTGCGGCGGCGGGCGGTTGTAGCCCCGAGGCAACACACGCAGTGCGGCTCGGATCAACCGCCCGCTACCGCAGCAGGTTCTGACCCGACGACGCCATATTCTCACTCCACCTGACGCATTAGCCCGTAAACAGCTATGATTATCGTCCGACACCGATTACGTGGTCCATTGATTCTGCAGAAAAGGAACTCTAGAACAATCTATGAATGTCACCCATCTTGAATGCGCGGCCTGCGGCAAAGAGCATGAGGCACGACGGTTGCACAACCTTTGCACTGAATGCGGAAAGCCCCTGCTGGTTCGTTATGACCTGGAGAGCGCAGCGGCTTCTTTGACAAAAGATAGTTTGCCCAATCGCAGTCCCGATTTATGGCGCTATCGGGAGGTTCTGCCGGTCGAGCAGGAGTCCAACGTAGTTACTTTCGGCGAAGGGTACACGCCGCTCGTGCACGCATCCCGACTCGGCTCGCAATTAGGTTTTAGCCGGCTCTATATCAAAGACGAGGGCCAGAACCCGACGCAGAGTTTCAAGGCACGCGGAATGGCCGCCGCCGTTTCGATGGCCAAAGAGTTGGGCGCGCAGAAACTGGCGGTGCCTTCGGCAGGTAATGCGGCCGGCGCCCTGGCAGCATACGCGGCGAGGGCGGGCCTGGAGGCGCACATCTTCATGCCTCGCGATACGCCGCGGGCCAACGTGATCGAATGCGAACAAACGGGTGCGTTCGTGACTTTGATGGATGGACTAATCACGGACTGTGGGGCAGAGGTGGGCCGGCGCAAGGAAGCCGAAGGTTGGTTTGATGTCTCGACTTTGAAAGAGCCTTACCGGATCGAAGGCAAGAAGACCATGGGTTATGAGTTGGCCGAGCAGTTCAAGTGGGACCTGCCCGATGTGATTATTTATCCCACCGGCGGGGGCACTGGTTTGATTGGGATGTGGAAAGCCTTCGGCGAAATGGAACAGATGGGCTGGATCGGATCAAAGCGGCCGCGCATGGTGACTGTACAAGCAGCTGGCTGTGCGCCAATCGTCCGCGCGTTCGAGGAAGGGAAGCGCTTTGCCGATGAATTTCCGAACGCACAAACAACCGCATCCGGTCTGCGGGTTCCGAAAGCGATTGGCGACTTTCTGATTATCGATGCGCTGCGTGCGTCTGGCGGAACCGCGATTGCGGTTACTGACGACGAATTGTTAGCCGCAACAAAAGAGATTGGCGCCGCTGAAGGAATCTTCTGCGCCCCGGAAGGGGCCGCGTGTTTACCGGCTCTAAGGAAATTATTAGCGGCGGGCGCGGTGCAAAAAGATGAACGGGTTGTGCTGTTCAATACCGGCAGCGGCGTAAAGTATGTAGAGAGCTTTTCGAACTGAGGCGGAAGACGAAAGGTCGGACGTCTTAAGTCTTTTCAGTGGGGTCAATGCGTTATGAAGAAGACTTTGATGTCGATGTTTGGGGTTTTGTTTATCGCCCTGGTCGGCGCGCCCTCGCCCGGTTCCGTTCAGGATCCCTGGCTCAATCAAACCGAACGGGCAAAGTTTGAAACGCTGCGCATCGTCGGCTCAGAGGCGCTGTTCAATCTTGATTATGAAACCGCGCGCAAGAGTTTTAAGGAGATGGCCGTGGCCTTTCCGAAGTATCCGGCAGGCCCTCAGTTCCTGGCTGACAGTCTTTGGATCGAGACGCTCTATCAGACACGACGGCTGCAGTCTTCGCTCTACGGCGGCGACGACACGTTCTATTCGACCAGCGATGACAAGGCGGATCCGGCTGTGGTCGAAAAGTTTCGCGATTTGACGCGCCAGGCCCGACAACTGGCCGAAGCGCGCTTGAAGCAGTGTCCGCGCGACGTCGAAGCGCTCTATTTTCTGGGCGCGATTGAAGGGCTGAAGGCTTCGTTTGAGGAGGCAGTCGAACGTCGCCACTTTGCGGCCCTCAAGGATGGCTCCGACGCGGTCGACCGTCATCGCGAAGTCATCAAGCTTGATCCGAACTATCACGATGCGGAGATCACTATTGGTCTCTATGACTTTACCGTGGGCTCGCTGCCTTTGCCGGTTAAGTTGATTGCCGGTGTGGCCGGCTTTCGCGGTTCAAAGAAACGGGGACTGGCAACGCTCGAGCGAGTGACCAAAGAAGGCAAATGGATTCGTGACGAGGCGCGCACGCTCTTGATAGTTTTGTACACCCGCGAAAAACGGTTTGCTGAAGCCGCCGTCTACGCGAAAGAGTTGGCGGCGAAATATCCGCGCAACTATCTCTATCGTTTGGAAGCCGCCGATGCTCTGGTCTCACAAGCTGCACTGGAACGTGCGGCTAATAAAACCACGACCACGGCAGCCGAGAACGAAGCCTTCGCCACCTTCGACTCTCTCCTGAAAGACAAAGCGGTCCGCGACACAGCGGCCCGCGCGTTCGACCTGATTCATTTTAAGTACGGTGAGGCTTTGATGACTGCCGGTTTGTACGACCGCGCGGCAAAGGAGTTTCTGGCCGCGGCGGAAGTGCCGGGTGCGCAGCAGGGACTGGGCACCATGTCGCACCTGTACGCAGCACGAGCTTTGGATCTGGCCGGCAAGCGCAACGACGCGATGTCGCAGTACCGGGCTGTGCTGGCACGACCAAACGTCTACGATGCCCACGACCAGGCGCAGTCAGGTTTAAAGGAAGCTTTCAAGAAGAAGCTGAGTTAAGACGCAGACATCCCCGTCGGCTAAACGCGGGCATCGAGCGCGCAGCGCGAAAAACATTGGTTGCTCGAAGTAAGGTCAGTACCGGGAGCGATAGCGACCGGGTCACGTTTTGGCCATCCTGGATCGCTGGATGATTAGGACCCGGTCACTATCGCTCCGGGGTACTGACCTCATCGATGGTTTCAGCTATTCCTCACCCGCTCGGTTTCCTTCTCAAACACGAACCCCAGCGTCTTATAAATCAACTTGGCGCAGAGAAAGGCGGACGCGCTCTGTCCTTCGACGTATGAATACTCCGTGAGGTCCATTCCAATCACGTTACGCTTCCTGGCGAGCGTTCGGATCAGCCCGACGGTTTCGTACCATCCCAAGCCCCCTGGCTCAGGTGTCCCAGTCGCCGAAACCAGCGAAGGATCCAGACCATCGATGTCGATCGTCAAATAAACATTTTCAGTCAGACCATCGACCGCTTCATCCCACCAGTCGCTGCGCCCGACGATGTCTTTGGCCCAGAAGATCCGCGTGGGCAGGTCCTTCAGACTGCGCGCCTCTTCGGCTGAAATGGAGCGAATCCCGCACTGAACTGCTGGGATGCGCAAGTCTTTAACTACTCTGGCCATGATCGACGCATGAGAATGCGGCGTGCCGTCATAGGTGTCGCGCAGGTCAGCGTGAGCATCGATTTGCAGGACTGAAAGGTTGGGATACCTCTCAGCATGAGCGCGAATAATCGGACCGCTGACCGAGTGCTCACCGCCAATCATGGCGACAAACTTGTCTTTTCCTACCAACTCCGTAGCACGGTCGTAGAGCGAGTTCATCATCCGCTCTGGCGGATCAATTGAGGTCGATTCCTCGAGCGTGTGAATGCCCAATTTGTAAACTTCGGCATCGGTCTCGTCGTCATAGAGTTCCATGTTGCGCGAAGCATCGATAATCGCTTCGGCGCCGCGGCCCGTGCCGCCGCCGTATGACACAGTGCCTTCGTAAGCAATCGGCCAGACGAGGATGCGTGATTGGTCGAAGCTGGAAAATTCTTCTTCGACAATGCCACCGAAGTTGAAGGGTAATGATTGCGATTCGGTCATGCGGGAAAGTTTAACGAAGGTGGGAAAGAGAAGCCAGACGACACTGGCCACAGATTAACGTCGATAAAACGGATAAAGATCGAGTCGATTCAGCATCCGTGAAAATCCGCGTCCATCTGTGGCTTCTGTTCTATGGAACTTCGATGATCAGATCTTTTCCGGCAAAGATGAAGTTCGGTCGGCGGCGGCCTTTCATGTACTTCGCGGCAGTTTGAGAGAGCGCGGTGATGATTATCGGCAGCGCGATTGTGGCGTCGCAATTGACATAGGCCGTCAGCGCACCGCGGCCGAGTTTGCCATAGACAAGCGATTCGTCGAAGGCGACGGCGCTGCTACGGCCACCGGGATGCGGTGCGTCTGCGGCAATCTGAATCGCATACTTATGACCGTGGACCTGCTGCTTGAAGATGTGCGCCGACATTTCGGTCTGGCGGAGGAAGCTCTTGGTGATTCCGCCCCCGATATTGATCACACCCGAGACCCGAGCGCGAATTCCGATCTGGGCCATATCCAAAACGTCCTGCACGATGTCGAATTGAAAGTTGTTCTTCTTTTCAAACCTTGAACCTGCGATGCCGACGGCGATGCCGCTGTCGGTGATGCCCGGACAAAAGACCGGTACCCGAGATTTGTAAGCGGCCGTCAGCACTCCATCCTCCGCGGCGATCTCAGCCAGTTCGCGACCCAGCAGGTGCAGGAACTCGCGGCTTGAGTAGGGACGTGTTTGATCGAGCTGGCTGGCGAATCCGCCGACCCACTCTTCAGCTTCGTGATATTCCTCTTCGCTGGCCAGCAGGTCCCACATGCGATTGATCTGGGCTGACTCAAGCTCGGCATCCGTCATATTCGGATGGGCTTGAAAGTGATGACGCCCGAGCGTCTCATGCAGGTCATGGAAAATCACCGAGCCCGATAGGACCAGCACATCGACGAAACGGTTCTTGACCACGTAGGCCAGCAGTCGCCGCATGCCGGCGGGGATCAGTGCGCCCGAGGCCGCCATCATGATCGTCGTATTGTCACCCAGCATGTCCAGCCAGATGCGGTGCGACTCGGCCAGTTGGCGTCCGCCAAAGCCGGTGCCTTCCATCTTTTCCAGCAGGCCGGCCACTGAACGATCCCGATCGACCTGAACTGGACGGGTTGGAATAGTCAGATATTTACTCGGTTTTGGTTTTCGCTGTGTCACCATAATCTCGTCTTAACCTCTTTCAAATGTCCGACAAACTTCAATTTGTCGTCACGAGCTGTGGATGTGTTTAGAATCGGGCTACGGCCCGACCAGCGGGCGGTAGCCCACTGCTAAACGATCCAATCATTCTTAATAATCATGACGCCGCCGACCCTTGGTTCGGTTACCGTTACTTGTGATGTAAGTGTAGGCATCAAAGCGCGATTCGTAGAAATTCACCAGATCGGCGCCTTCTGCTTCGCTCAATTCGTCGTTTTTTATCCGCTGCGCTACCTGCCGGCGAAAGCCGTCATGAAGCAGGCCGCGCTCATAGCGCGCGCGTCCCACCGCTTCACCGACAGTGGTGCCGCGGATCACTTTCTTGATGAGATACCCGTCGTCGTCAATATGAATCTGGGCTTCGTTTGGGGTGCCGAAAAGATTGTGATTGTTGCCCATCACTTCCTGATAAGCCCCGACCAGCATGAAGGCCACATAGTAGGGTTCGTCCGGGACGATCTTGTGCAACTCGAGCACCTGCTTGACGTCGTGCAGATCGACGAACTTGTCGACCACGCCGTCCGAATCGCAGGTGATGTCGCAGAGAGTGGCAAATTCGGTGGGCGGCTTGTTCAGTTTCTGAATCGGCACGATCGGAAACAACTGATCGATGGCCCAGTGATCTGGGAGCGACTTGAACACGGAAAAGTTCGCCAGGTACTTGGCGCAGAGCAGGCGACGGAGTTCGCCGAACTCTTCAGGAATGTACTTGGCCTGTTGAGCGTATTTGTTGGCGCTCTCGCACACGTCCCAGAAAAGCACTTCGCCCTTCGCTCGGTCTTCCAGCGAGATTAGCCCCAGGTTGAAAAGGGTGAACATTTCTTCGCGATGCTCGAGAGCGTCGTGATAGTACTCCCGATAGTTCTTGATCGTGATTGACTCGCGCAGGTCACCGAGTTCGATCACCACCTGCGGGTCGTCCTCGTCAATTTCGATGGGCGTGATGTCTTCGACCACGGTCTCGATTTCTTCGAGCACGTTGGTTATCAGGATGGCGTGATAGGCTGATAGAAATCGGCCCGACTCCTGAATGATGGTCGGGTGCGGAACATTTTCGTCGTCACAGACCTGCTTGATCGTATAGATGACGTCGTTGGCAAACTCCTGCGAGTTGTAGTTGGCCGAAGAATCAAACGCCGTTTTCGAGCCGTCATAGTCGACCGCCATGCCGCCGCCGACATCCAGAAGTTCGATCGGCACCTTCATCTGACGGACCTTCGCATAGACGCGCGCGGCTTCTTTCATCGCGTTCTTGATCCGCTTGATGTCAGTCAATTGCGATCCGATGTGAAAGTGAAGCAGACGGAGCATGTCGACCCGGTCGGCTTCTTTCAAACGATTGATCACTTCCAGGAGTTCGGTTGTAGTCAGCCCAAACTTGGCTGCTTCACCGCCCGACTTTTCCCAGCGCCCGGAACCCTTCGAATAGAGTTTGACGCGCATGCCGATGATGGGCATCGCGCCTTCAGTCTGGTCGGCGATCCGCAGGATGTGATCCAGTTCGCTGAGTTTTTCGACCACGATGACTACGCGTTTGCCGGCCTTTGCGCCGGCGAAAGCCATCTCGATGAACTCCTCGTCTTTGAATCCATTGAGCACCAGCAAGCTGTCGGGCGTTTGCTCGAGAGCAAGCGCCGCATAAAGCTCCGCTTTTGATCCGGCTTCCAGGCCGAAGTCGTAACGCGAACCTTCACGCAGATACTCTTCCACCACCGCCCGCTGTTGATTGACCTTCATCGGATAGACGCACATGTGTGCGCCCTGATACTCGTATTCACGGATAGATTTGCTGAAAGCGCGCTGCAGTTTCCGGACCTGGGCGGCTACGAGTTGGGGAAACCTGACCAGAATGGGCGTGGTGATGCCCCGGCCCGCCAGGTCTTCGATGATCTCTTTCAGGTCGGCGGATCTGGCATCCCCCTCGGCGGGGCGCACGATTAGGTTGCCCTTTCGATTCACATCGAAATAGCCGGCCCCCCAATTCTCGATCCCGTAGGTTTCGACTGTCTGTTCTATCGCGGTGGTCAACTAGCGGTCTCCTGGATGCCCTTTCAGCAAGCGTCCCGCCACGGCAACCCTTGGCGTGGCTGCATTTCCGGCCGGATAGCGGACTTTTTGGGGTTAACCTTAACGCCAGAATGTAACAGAAAACGCGGGGTCGGTCTATCACTTTTTTGTGCCGAAAATACGGGTCCAATCCGTTGGCTAACCAGTGCTTTGGAGAAAGTCTCGGCGGTCCGCGAGTAAGCTATGAAGAAGTCCGCTATGATTCCGCTGGTGGACCAATGCAATAGTTAGCCTCAATTTTCTTGAATGAAAGAGTGCATGTCAGAAGCTCCCTCTCTTTCGGTCGGGCCTGAAACAAGGTCGTCTACCGTTGGTGCCTGGCTCTTGTATCCAAGACCGAAATCAAACAGGAGAAAAGTAAGATTCGCTTCGCCATTCCACAATTTTCGGCAAATGATCTTGACATCTAAAGTTTCCCATTTATAATGCCTGTTTTTATTGCGCGCCGTTACATGTTGCTTTTCGCGCTCCGCAGACCGTCCGTTCCACAAAAGGCTTCGCACCAAACACCGCTCGGGGCGAAGGTCAACCACATCACTCACTTTTTTTGCCACAGGAGACTAAATGAACGCTAAAACTGTGTTGAAGTATGCCTCCGATCAGGGAGCCAAATTCGTTTCTGTTCGCTTCACGGACCTGCCTGGTTCGTGGCAGCACTTGACGTTTCCGATCAGTGAACTCGGAGAAGAATCGTTTGAAGATGGGTTTGGCTTTGATGCTTCGTCAATTCGTGGCTGGGCCGCCATCCACGAATCAGACATGTTGTTGGTTCCTGACGCTTCGCGCTTCTGGATGGACTCGTTTTCCAGCGAACCGACGCTTTGTCTGGTTGCCAACGCCGTCGACCCGCTCTCGCGTCAGGGCTACGCCTTTGACCCGCGCACTGCGGCGGTCCGCGCTGAGAGTTATCTCAAGAGCACGGGCATTGCCGATGTGATCAATTTTGGGCCAGAGGCCGAGTTTTTCGTTTTTGACAGCGCCCAGTTCTACAACGAGCAATACAGTGCCGGTTACTCGATTGATTCGGACGAGGCACACTGGAACAGCGACCGCGACGCGAGCGAATCGCAGGGCCCAAATCTCGGTCATCGGATTCGGGCGAAGGAAGGCTACGTGCCGGTGGCTCCGACCGACACGCTTTCCGATTTGCGTTCAGAGATCTCACTGACGCTGGCAGATTGCGGCATTCATGTTGAATGTCATCATCATGAAGTAGCGACCGGCGGTCAGTGCGAGATCGACTTTCGCTACTCGACGATGCTTGGGACCGCCGACAACTTACAGATTTTCAAATACGTGGTGAAGAACACGGCCCGGAGTCACGGCAAAACCGCAACGTTTATGCCCAAGCCCCTGTTCGGTGACAATGGATCGGGCATGCATTGTCACCAGTCTCTGTGGAAGGGCGGCAAGCCTTTGTTCGCCGGCGATGGTTATGCGGGGTTGTCAGAGACGGCGTTGCATTATATCGGGGGGTTGCTGAAACATGCGGCGGCCATCGTTGCCTTTGCCGCGCCCACGACCAATAGTTATAAGCGTCTGGTTCCCGGCTTTGAAGCGCCGGTCAATCTTGCGTACTCAGCGCGGAATCGTTCGGCAGCGATTCGCATTCCGATGTTCTCAACAAACCCCAAGTTGAAGCGGTTGGAGTTTCGTCCGCCCGATCCATCGTGCAACCCTTACCTGGCTTTTTCGGCCATGTTGATGGCCGGCCTCGACGGGATTCAGAATCGAATCGATCCCGGCTCGCCGCTCGATAAGGACATCTACGATCTGTCACCGGAGGAGCTCAAGGATGTTCCGAGTCTGCCCGGTTCGCTGGACGAAGCCCTCAACGCCCTGGAAGAAGATCACGAGTTCCTGTTGAAGGGCGACGTGTTCACTCCGCAACTGGTCGAACGTTGGATTCAGTACAAGCGGGAACGTGAGATTCAGCCGTTGCGCATGCGGCCGCATCCGCTGGAGTTCGCGATGTACTACGACGTGTAGACCTTGGTGGAGCGCGCTGACTTGTCAGCGCTCTGGTAACGCGGCGACTTGTCGCCGCCGCTGTGTGAATTTCAAAGAGGTCGCGACGAGTCGCGAACTCAACACGGCGGCGACAAGTCGCCGCACTCCACATTTTGGTGACTCGCCTCCTCAACGCTGGCCGCGTAATATGTTCCGGTGGCAGCCACCGATGAAATGGTCGAGCAGTTGCTCGCCCAACTACCTGAATCGCATGCGGCGCGCCTTCTTTTCAGCCGTCTGGTGGGCGGCCACCCCACCACCCTCAAATTATTTCAACGTCAGCCCGGCTTGCTCTCGGATGTTCTGGCCATCGCTGCCTGGAGTCCCTTGTTGGCCACTACCCTCGAGCAGAATCCGGAATACGTAGTTTGGTTGCAGCGGGAACGCTCCAGCACCCGCGTTCGTACCCGCGAGGAAATGGGTGAATCTCTGGCGCGGTTTGCACTCACCAATTCTCAGCTCGATCCGCATGTGCTGTTGGCGCGGTTCCGGCGCCGCGAGCTGCTCCGCACTTATCTGCACGACATCCGGCGAGTCCGCGCCATCGTCGAAACCACCGAGGAGTTGTCGAACCTGGCTGATGCCGTCCTTGATTACGGCCTGCAGTTGGCCCGGCAGGAGTTGGACAATCGCTACGGCTCACCTCAGGTTACGGATGCGCGCGGCCGTGTTGCCGGTGCTGAGTTTTGCATCGTCGCTCTGGGAAAGCTCGGTTCACGCGAGCTGAATTATGCTTCGGACATCGATTTGGTTTTTCTCTTTTCAGACGACGGGCTGACCTCAGCCGGCGGATCGCGCGGCCAGATCACCAATCGAGAATATTTCATTAAGTTAGCCGAATCCCTTCTGCGACTAGTGAGCGAACCCACCGGCGAGGGCGCAGCCTATCGCATCGACGTGCGCTTGCGGCCGCATGGCCGCGATGGGGCGCTGGCGTCCGGGCTGGATGAGGCCGTGCGCTATTACGATCAAACCGCCCAGGATTGGGAACTACAAACTCTGATTCGGGCGCGCGCAGCGGCGGGCTCACAAACGCTCTACACGCGTTTTGCTCAGCGAGTGATAGGACGCGTCTTTCGTCCTGATATCAGTGTCGCCGATGCGCTGACGAATGTTCGGCTGGCAAAACAGAAAATCGATTTACAGCGCGAGCGGCCAGAACAGGGATTCAACGTCAAGCTGGGCCGCGGGGGCATTCGCGAGATCGAATTCATCGCGCAAGCCTTGCAGATTGCCTTTGCCGGACGCGATCCGTGGCTGCGGGCCCAGCACACCCTGATTAGTCTGGGCCGCCTGGCCGAGCGCGGTTTGATTACTGAGGAAGAGCTTTCGCAACTCTCGGATGCTTATCACTTCTGGCGCGCCCTCGAACACCGCTTGCAGATGGAGCACGGACTACAGACGCACTCGGTACCGATCGATCCTGAGCGCCGTGAGTTGGTGGCGCGGCGCATGAATTTTTCCGGCGATGACGCCCTCGATGAGTTTGAGCGGGCCTTAAACCTGCACGCGACGAACGTGCGCGCAGCCTTCGATCGAATTTTTGGCGCAGCCGATTTGCCCTCGCCGGCGGTGCAGCCGACGAGTTTCGAACTCGCCGAGCGGACGGATGTTTCCGCTCGCCTGGCAGCGTCTGTTTTCCTGAAGCATCTCGCAGCCGCGGACCTCGCTGATTCAAAACCCAGCGTGGACCGCCTCGCCGCCGAGTTGCGCGCCACGGCCAAAGGATCTTTGAATTCTCAGCGCGCCCTTTCGTTAGTGACCCGGGTGGCAAGTTCCCTCGGCAAAGAGAACGAGTCCGAAACCATCACCAGGGCCGAGATTGATTCCCTGGTGATACTTTGTGGTGCATCAGAATTTTTCGGTGAAATGATCGCCAGCCGGTCGACGCTCATTCATGCTCTGACCGCAAACCCGAGCATGACTGCTAAACATGACTATGCTGCTGAACTGGTGGCCGCAGTCAAAACTCACACCAGCTTCCGCTCGGGGTTGGATGCGCTGCGCCGCAAGTGGTCTGGCCTGCTAATCGAAATTGGCTTGGCGGACGCTGCCGGTGATCTGGAACTGCCAATTCTGAATCGCCTGCTAACTGAATTGGCGGTGGCCAGTATCGATGTGGCCCTCGACATTGCCCGGCGTGAATTCACGCGGCGTTATGAAAAGTTGGCGCGCGAGCCACGGCTCGCCGTGTTGGGCCTCGGTCGTTTGGGAAGCGGCGGCATGGACTATGGGTCTGACCTCGACGTGGTGATCATTTATGACTCATCGTCGCCGGCGCCGGTTGCCGGACTGACTCACGATCAGGCTTACGTGCGTCTGGCCGAACTCTTCATCACTGCTTTGTCGAGCATCACCCGTGAAGGCTATCTCTACCGCGTCGATTTGCGACTGCGTCCCGACGGCCAGAAAGGACCACTAGTCACCGGATCAGATGCTTTCGTTACTTATCTTCAGAGACGAGCCAGTCTTTGGGAATGGCTGGCCTATGTAAAACTTCGGGCGGTTGCCGGAGACCAGGAATTGGGGCGCGAAGTGGAGGCTGCGGCGCGCGAGGCGGTTCATGAGCTGGCGCATGAAGCGGATCACGACCAGTTACGCGCTGAGACGCATCGCGTGCGCGATCGTCTGGAGAAGGAAAAGGCTTCGAGGCGCAACGCCGGCCTCGACATCAAGTACGGACCTGGCGGTATGCTCGACGTTTACTTTGCCGCGCGCTACTTGCAGTTGCGCGACCACGTAAAGGATGATGAAGTTGATCGCACAACGGCAAAAACGTTGCGGCGGTTGCGTGAAGCAGGTTCCTTGAGTGAGCAGAACTTCGCCGCATTGGATGAAGGGTATGCGCTGCTGCGTTCCATCGATCATCAGCTGCGGTTGATTGTGGGCCGTTCCGCGCGACTGCCGCTGCCGGAACATCCGGCGTTTCGAGATATTGCCCGGCGAGCAGGTTTTGAGGACGCGACCGCACTGACAAAAAAGTTGTCATCGTCCATGACCGCAATACGCTCGGCGTATTCGCAAATCGTGAACAGAGGAAGCGAACGAGATGGAAGTTAGCGGACAGTGTCCCCGTTGCGGGACCGGGCGCCTGCGCACCCTGAGCGAACTGAGCGACGAAGAACGCGAAGTAGTGCGGCGTCTGCCGGCATCCGCTGATTACTCTGGAGCAGAGCGGCAAAGCAGTCATCGGTGGTGCCCGCGGTGCTGGTATGAAGAGTCGTCGGGCGAGGCGCATGACGCATGAAATGAAGTCAGTGCCGGAGCGTTAGCGTCCAGGTTCTTAAGCCACTCGGCCCTCGATATCCAAACGTGACCCGGTCGCTACCGACCTCATCATCGCCCTAGAGCGATCTGTTGACATTACCTTTTTCCAAATATGTTTCGCGTAAAATCTTCTTTCAAAACTCAATTCGAGATAAATGCGCCGATCAATAGCGTCCTTGAGTTCTTTCGCAACCTGGGCAACTTTGCGGATCTACTGGGCGGGGTCGATAGCATCAGGCGCGAGTCCGGCGGCGTGACGCGCTGGACGATCGCCACCGACACCCCAGTCGGCCGGGTGCGTCTATCGCTGCCGGTGCGCGAGACCTCGCCGCGCGCCGATACGATCGAATGGTCGCCGGCACTTAACGAGAACCAGAACCTGCTGCGTTATTCTTTGAAATTCGAAGAGCAGAACGGGGCCACCGTGGTGCGCGTTTCACAGCAGGTCGAACTCCGCCGTAACCGCGCCTGGGACCTGCATCCGGGTGTGAGTCTGATGGGCGAGGCCCGTTTGAGCGCCGCGCTCGAGCGGCGCATCAACGAAGCCATCGAAGGCTTTCTCGTGCGAGCGAAAGAGAAGCTTGAGAGCCTTCAGGCCGCGACGAAGCCAGTCCCATAACGCCGGGATCGCGGCTCTACTGCCCGCGCCCGTAGCTAATCATGTTCGCCAGCATGCGATATGCGCCCGGCACGCCGGCTCGCAGTTCTCGATACCAAACCATGCTGGTGTAGATGTATTTCCCGCGTCCATAATCAGCCACCAGCAGGCCGCCCTTCAAAGGCGCCTCACCCGGATCATTCGATTGCAGCAGAGCCTGGAACTGCGGGTCCCACTCCTTCGGATAGTAAAGTCCTCGCTCCTGGATCCAGCCGGCAAAGTCTTCCTGCCCCATCTTATTCGGGAAATTCAGCAGCGGGTGCTGCGGCTCTAGAAAAGTTATCGGCGCATTCTCGTCTGTGATGCGTTCGTCGCCAAGAGTCAGTTTGTAAGGCGCCAGCTGGTCGGGTCGATTACGACGTGGATCAGGATTCCATTCAAACGACTTGTGATAGAAAACGATCAAAGTTCCGCCGGCCTTTGCATAATCCAACAGCTTCTGATTAGTGGCGACCAATCCCGGTGTCGATTCATACACGCGGTTGTCGACGATGATTGAAGTGTATTTCTGCAGATCCGCCGTCTTCACTTCGTCAACACTCAGTTCCTTTGATTCCACCCCAAGCGCGTTAAGAGCATTTGGTAAACTGAAGTCAAAGCCGCGAACATAGCCGACGCGCAGCCCTGGCGCCACTCGCGCGTCAGCGTAAACAACCTGGGTGGCCACCTTCGTGATTTCCGTTGCGCTTTCCGGCGGGTGAACGGAGAAGACTACAGCGCCAAAATCCGCCCGCGGAGTTCTTTTCTCGGTCGGGGTGTCCACCGGGATGACGTTGGTTAGGAGCGAGAACTCCCGTGTCTCTCCCGGTTCCAGCGCGATATTTGCCGCACCGGCTTCGTTGATATGCGCTGACGGACTGCTGATCCCAAACTCTCCCCGGAAGGGATTTCGCAAACGGTTCGTGAGCCGGATTTTGAACGAAAGCGGCTGGTTAAGATTCGCCGGCGTGAAGACGTAGGGCGATGGAGCGATGCTTTCAATTGCGACGGGCGGAGCGACACTGACACGGGTCGGTTCAGAAAGATAAACGCGTCCCTTCGCCGTCTGAACCGTGCAAGACGTAATTATCTCCCGCCCAAGACTGCCGGGTTCGTAAAGGTGTTTGGACAGAGGCGTGTTGATTGGCATCTTTCCCGGAATTTGGATTTGGTTGGATCTGCTGCCAAAGGAGCCCGGCGCGAGAGATTCAGCTTTGAAGGTGGACTTGGCAAGCCTGGACCCGGTCGAATTATCCGGGCAGACTGAGCCAGCTGCGCAAGCCGAGCAACGCTGTACGCTGATTGGCTGCGTACCGTCGTTCGAGATTCTCAAAGGAACATCCGCGGTAGAGCCTGGTGTGGCAATAATGGTGGGCTCGACCCTCAGGTTGATTCCCGCAGCGAGAGCGAGCGCGCTTTCAATTCGCTTCCTCATCATGAGGAATCGATTTGTTTTCTCTGCCTTTTTGAGGCTGTCATACGAATTGCGCCACGACAAGAGCTTTTCGAAAATCCTCGCGCGGTCGTTCAAAGAGTCCGTTAAGCCCTGGCCGCTAAAGTCCGATTGAGCTACTTGTTTTACAAACGCATCAGGGAGTTGCAACCCATCAAGAAAATTATGTGAGTCCTTCGTCAGCGCTGCGGCCCCTTTCGCTTCCTTCGTCAGCAGATAACGAGTCACCGGCAGTTTTCCATCGGGCGATCCGCGAAACCGCATCGCGAGTTCTGAAACTGTCTTTGGCCACGGGCCCTGGGTCGCGTGTTGCTGCAGAGCACTAAGCGCTTCTTCGGCAAAGGTCGCATTGCGAATCGGATCGCGTTCGTTTGGATCGATAATTACCGTCGGACGATCATCGGCTTGCGCCTGGTTGGATCTCCCGCCGCGCACAAACAAGCGCTGTACTTGCCAGACGGTTACGCCATCCTTCAACTGTTCCGGAAAGCGTGTCGGATCAGCGGCGGCATCGAACGCTTCCAATTCCAGCCGCGCGGTCGCCTGATGGTGACCATGATCGTTGTTGGCGACTGAGTGGTTGGTGATGATTACATCGGGGCGCAGCTTCCTGATCTCCAGCACCATGCGGCGCAGCGCTTCTTCGTGACCCCAAAAGTGAAAGGCTTCATCCGCGGACTTGGAAAACCCAAAGTCTTTCAACCCGAGGAAGTGTGGTTCCGATCCTTGTATCTCAGCGGCGGCTTTGGTTTCGCGAGCGCGAATCGCGCCCAGCTCTTCATACAGCTCCGGCCCGATCGCGTTCTGCCCGCCTTCGCCGAAAGTCGAAAACAAACTGACCGTGTGCGCGCCGTACTTGCGCCGCATGACGATCAATGAAGTCCCGTCCTCATCATCCGGGTGCGCCGCAATGCACATCACAGTCCATGGATTGGTGAGATCCAGCAGCGCCTGATAAAGCGCTACGCGATCTGACGCAGCCGGCGGCGCGGCGGTTTGTTGCGCGCGGGGCGCGGTCACCAAAAGCGCAGCGACGAGAATGGCGAGTACAGTTTGAATTAGTTTTCGATTCATATGATTTGTTCTTGCTTGCTCTGGTAGTTTAACCGCAGAGGCAGCAGAGGGTCACGCGAAGATGTGGAGTGCGCTGACTTGTCAGCGCTTTTGTAAGCGGCGACTTGTCGCCGCTGCTAGATCCACTCAAACGTCGCCCCGACGAGTCGCGGCCCAAAAAAGCGGCGACTGTTCGCCGCACTCCACGCTATCTCGCCCTACTCTCTAATCTTCCCGCCACGATCATCACGATGCCAATCATCGCGATCAGGATCACCCCATACGCCGCTGCGGTTCCCAGATTGAAATCGCGCATCGCCGCAGCGATGGCGATCGATACTGGGCGGTTTCCGGGCGTGAACACGATAACCGAGGCGACGTACTCACCCATCGCAATCACAAACACGAGCAGAGCTCCGGCCAGTGCCCCGGGCGAAACTAAAGGCAGTCGCACGCGCCAGAACCTGCGCCACCAATTGGCTCCCAAAACCGCAGCCGCTTCTTCGAGTGCCCGGTCCATCTGTTCAATACTGGCCTGCACCGCCCGCACCACCAGAGGCATGAAGCGCAGGAAATAAACTACCGGGAGGATCCAGAAAGTACCGACCAGGATGAACGAGCCCGTCAGGGCGTTCGGTTGTCCGTATGCTTCAGCGACTGACACGGCGACCACCGTTCCCGGCAGGGCCCAGGGCAAAAGCACCAGCACGCCAATCAACCGTTTCCAGCGACTCGGTTGCCCCGTTGCGGTTAGGGCCGTAACACAGAAGCTCCAAGTCAAAGCTGCCAGGGTCGCGATACCCGCCATCAGCAGACTGTTCACGAATACCGAGCGCGAGTCCACTTCAGTCGCGAGCCGAGCAAAATTTGAGAAGGTATAAACCGGTGGCAGAGTCTGAGTCGTCCACGAACCGTCACTCGAGAAACTCACCAGCACGAGGGTGGCGATCGGCAACGCCAACAGCAGGCT
>JBBRMS010000019.1:0-56888 GCA_038230715.1 Pyrinomonadales bacterium | reverse complement strand
CCAGCTTAGGAACCCTTGACGGGCGATGTCAGTACCGGGAGCGGTAGCGACCGGGTCTCAACTCCCGGATAGTTAGGATAGCTGACGGCAACCCGGTCGCTACCGCTCCAGGTACTGACATCATTGGCGTCCGACCAGTCTTAGGATGAAAGCAGTTACCATCACATCATTCGGCGCTGTCGAAGGTCTCGAGATCCGCGAAGTTCCCGACGCTTCACCAGCAACTCTCGATCGCGTCCGCGTCCGGGTCCACGCCTCGGGTGTGAATCGCGCCGACATCCTGCAACGACTCGGTCGTTATCCGGCGCCGCTGGGTTACCCGCAGGACATTCCGGGAATTGAGTTCGCCGGCGAAGTTTCCGAAATCGGCGACGAAGTGCGCCGGTGGAAAATTGGCGACCGCGTGTTCGGCATCATCGGCGGGGGTGGACAGGCGCAGTATGTGACAGTCCCCGAGAACCATCTCGCCCCGGTGCCAACTAATCTGAATTGGGCCGAAGCTGCCGCCGTGCCGGAAGTTTTTATCACCGCGCACGATGCCCTGTTCACTCAGTGTGGCCTGACCACAGGTGAGACAGTCCTGATTCATGCCGCCGGGTCGGGGGTCGGCACGGCAGCAAGCCAGTTGGTGCGAGCTGCCGGCGCATTCGCCTATGGCACCTCACGTACAGCCGACAAACTTGAAAGAGCAAAGCAGTTCGGCTTAACAGAGTCGGTCCTTGCAGGCGGCGATCCAATGGAGATGGTCAAGGCGGTGAGGGGTTGGACGAACGACGCGGGAGTAAACGTCGTGCTCGATCTTGTCGGTGCAGCCTACCTGCAAGCCAATCTGGCTGCGCTCGCAACCAGGGGTCGTTTGATTTTCGTCGGCACGACCAGTGGCGCGAAAGCTAAGATTGATTTTTCGATCGTGATGCACAAACGTCTCCGTCTGAGTGGCACTGCGTTGCGCGGTCGCTCGCTGGAAGAAAAAGCTACCGCCACCAGGTTGTTCACCGAACAGGTTGTGCCCTTACTTGCCAGTGGAATAGTGCGGCCGGTAATCGACCAGGTTTTCGAGATGAAAGAAGTGCGTGCAGCTCACCAGCGGGTTGAGTCAAATGAAAGTTTCGGGAAAGTTGTGCTGAGGATTGAGTGAATGTGGAGTGCGCTGACTGGTCAGCGCTTTTAAGGCGGCGACTTGTCGCCGCTCAGACAAAACGACTTCAGGTTACATCGCTCGACGACGCCTCAAACTCGATCTGGTAGTTCAGCAGCCTGCGCGGACGAATTGAAACGTTTCACCGCTTCGTCAGAAATGATACAAAGCCCGTGACGGCCTTCACCCGTCAGCCGATGCACCAACCGCCGCGCATCTTCATGAATGAGGTTCGTCGCTTCGCAACCACGGTCGCTGATTACTCCCCATTTTTCTTTTCCCAAGTCACTCATTTTTGGGTCAGGAAATGCGAGCAGGGATGCCCGCGCTCCCATTTACTTGCCTTTGAAGTCAGCTTTTCGTTTTTCTAAAAACGCGCTCACGCCTTCGTTCTTATCTTCACTTGAAAAACAAAGCGCGAACAGATCGACTTCGCGGCGCAGGCCTTCGTCCATGTTTGAACGCGAGGCGAGCCTGACGGCTTCCTTCGCCAAGCGCAAAGCGATCGGACTTTTCTCCGCAATGCGATTGGCAAGCTCCATCGTCTTTGATTCCAACTCATCAGCCGGCACAACGTGATTTACCAGACCGATGCCAAGAGCGGTCCGGGCATCAATGATCTCACCGGTCAAAATCAATTCCATCGACTTGCCTTCTCCCACCAGACGAGTTAAACGCTGCGTGCCGCCGCCACCCGGTATGATGCCGAGATTGATTTCGGGTTGTCCGAACGAAGCCTTCTCGCTGGCAATGCGAATGTCACAGGCCAGAGCGACTTCGCAACCGCCGCCCAGGCAATAGCCATTCACCATCGCGATAATCGGTTTGGGAAACGTATCGAAGGCATTGAATAGCGAACGCTCGAGCATTACTTCGCGCTGCGAGATGGCCGTGCGTTCGGCAAACTCAGCAATGTCAGCTCCCGCGATGAATGCCTTATCACCCGCGCCGGTCAAAACAACCACTCGGACCGAGTCATCGGCGCGCAGTTCATCCAGGGCCGCGGCCCCTTCTGCGCGAGTTTGAATGTTAAGCGCGTTTCGCTTTTCGGGCCGGTTGATGGTGACGATGGCCACGCGTCCGCGGCGTTCAAGCAGAATGGTCTCGTAACTTTGGCTCAATTTGATTGCCCTCTTTCAGATCGATTGATTTTGGAAAAGTAAACCACAAAGGCTCAAATCACACAAAGAGCGCAGTGTGTTTGTTTGCGCCTTCAGCATATGACTCGTCCCCTTTGCGAGAACCAAACGGCCGTTCACGCAAAGGCGCAAAGAAAAATCGAAAACGCGAAGTTAGAGTTGGTGATTAAGTTGAGGACTGAGAGTCCCCTGGTGCAGCGGCTTGTTCATCAGCCACCCAGGAAACAAATAAGCGAGTCCAGTTTTCCGCCGGCTCGGCGATTTGCACGCCGACGCGCGCGGTCCCGTAGATGGCCGGCGATAAACGCACCACAGTGGCAGTAGCTTCGGTCGCGGAACCGTCGGGTCGATGAGCGCGGATGTAGAGGTTGTCGCCGATGCTCACCTTTTGATTGAGATGGAACAGCGCGCCCGACGTCGAAATGTCATCGGTTTCAGTCGGCTCGCTCCAGGCCGCGCCGTCTTCCGAGCGCCCTGACACGACAATAGGAAGCCGGAGCGCCATGCGCAGGGCAAAGCGTCTTTCTTCGTTTTGATACGGCGTGCTCATAACGGTAGCCACATTTAATCTCTCATTCAATTAGAACCTGGAGCCGCTAGGTAGTATATGCTCTTTGACCTGTTTCCTGCTCGTTCCATTTGTAAAAACCTTCACCACTCTTCTTACCCAGCTTTCCTTCGCTGACCAATCGCCGCAGGATTTGCGGTGGGCGAAACACATCCGATCCTAGTTTTCCATGCAAGTATTCAGCAATATGCAAGCGAACGTCGAGTCCCACCAGGTCAGTCAGGCGCAAGGGACCCATCGGGTGGTTATAACCGAGTTCCATGGCCGTGTCGATGTCACGCACACTGGCCACGCCCTGCTCAACCATGCGCATCGCCTCGAGCCCGAGGGTGACACCGAGCCGGCTGGACGCGAATCCCGGTACGTCGCGCACGACGATTGGTTCTTTCTTCATGCGGCTCGCGACTTCGCGCAGGGTGGCTGTGGTTTCGTCGCTGGTCTGCTGGCCGACCACAATCTCAACCAGGCGCATGATGTGAACAGGATTGAAAAAGTGCATGCCGATAACATTTTCAGGGCGCGCAGAGGCCACGGCGATCTCACCGATCGAGAGAGATGAAGTGTTAGTCGCAAAGATGCAACCGGCCCCGACCAGTGCTTCCGTTTCGGCCAAGAGACTCCGCTTTAACTCGAGGTTCTCAGGCGCAGCTTCGATGATCAGATCGGCGCGGCCAATGTCTTCAAATCCCGATGCGCGGCTAATCCGCGCTAACACCTGATCGCGATCGTCCTCGGAAATCTTGTTTAGTTGAATACCTTTGGCGAGATTGCGTTCGATGGCCTGGAGGCCGCGAGCGAGCGCATCCGGGCTGGGGTCGCTGATGATCACGGAATAGCCCGCCGCCGCGGCGACCTGGGCGATACCATGACCCATCGTGCCCGCGCCGAGCACGGCTATGGCATGAATTGGGCGAGCCACTGTAGTGTTATTGCTTTCGTCCGAGCTTTTGTTCAAAGTACTCACGACCAACGTGACCGAACCGAAGAAATGTGGATCCTGATTCACGCCACGTGTCTGGCTGGAGCCTGCCTGGTTCGACTAACTCGTACAGTCCTAGTTATACTATACGCGCAACCGAAAACGCCAATACATTTTCAGTCATTAGAGAGCCTTCGAAACTTGCAAAAGGAGACCAACGCCGCTTGGCCAAAGAAGAACTTCGCCGTCAGGTCGTGATTATCGGCTCGGGACCAGCCGGACTAACGGCCGGAATTTACTCCGGTCGAGCGAATCTCGCTCCCCTGCTGATTGACGCGCCCGCCGACACTGAGAAGCAAACTACTCCGGGTGGTCAGTTGATGATCACGACCGACGTGGAAAACTATCCCGGATTCTCTGGGGGTATTCAGGGACCGGATTTGATGGTGGAGTTTCGCAAACAAGCCGAGCGCTTCGGCACTGAATTCCTGGAAGAATGGATTACTGAGGTCGACCTCAAGGAACGGCCATTCACACTGCAGACTGACACGAAAGTGATCAAGGCCGAGGCTTTGATCATCGCGTCGGGTGCTTCGGCCAAGTGGCTCGGAATCCCGGGCGAAGCCAAAACGCCGCATGGCTTCGGCGGCAATGGCGTGTCGGCGTGCGCAACCTGCGATGGTCCTTTGCCGGCTTTTCGTAATAAGCACCTGGTGGTTGTCGGCGGTGGCGACACGGCCATGGAAGAGGCGACGTTCTTGACGCGTTATGCCAAGCGCGTCTTTGTCGTGCATCGTCGCGATAAGCTCCGCGCCTCAAAAATCATGCAGGACAAAGCGCTTAATAACGACAAGATCGAGTTCCTCTGGAACACGGATGTTTCCAAAATTATCGGCAATCCCGAGCAGGGTGTAACCGGTGTCCATTTGCGTAATCTACAATCAGGCGAAGAGAAAACTTTCGAATGTGAGGGGGTCTTCATCGCCATTGGACACAAGCCCAACACCGATCTATTCAAAGGCCAGATCGATATGGATCCGGTTGGTTACCTAATCACGAACGCTCATTCGACCGCGACTAACATTCCCGGCGTCTTTGCCTGTGGCGACGTGCAGGATTCGGTCTATCGCCAGGCGGTGACCGCTGCCGGCACCGGATGCATGGCGGCGATTGACGCGGAACGTTATCTCGATCATTTGCCAATTGAGATGCCGAGCGGCGAGGAAGTCACTATCGATGGCGAGTATATTACCCCTGATCATAAACTGATCATTACGCCGACAGAAGAGGTCATCTCCAACGAGCCGGCGTAGGAGCGGCGTTCTAATGCCTGGGCTCCGTGGAGCGCCTGCCCTCCCAGGGTCTAAAAATCTTCGAGCGGTTTCCAGCCACTGGTGGCGCCAGTGCTCGTGGCGCTGCAATTATTCGTCACTCTGGTGCACACAAGGAAGCTGGTAATCGGATGAATCTCCCAAAGCGAAAAACGTTTTGGCTGCTTCTCGATGGGATGAGTTGGATCCTCATTAACCAGGTGGATGTTGTCGTAGAATAGCGCGCCTATAACCAGAATCCGTTTGCCCTGTTGGCGGATTGTTTTCAGCTTCGCCAAGGTCCAGCCGGGGTTGCGGCCTTGCGGGATCATCTCTACGACTATTCCTTTGAACTCATCGTCGCCGCTATTCTCAACCACTGGAATGTGAAAGTCATTCTGCGCGTCGCCGGTGAGTCCGCAGTTCACTGACTCACCCCCGGAGTTCGCGTGCGGTCCCAGGCCGGCCGCCAAAAAACCTCTGAGCTTTACCAAACGTCCTTCACTGACCGTACCACCTGAGATGCTGAGATTCACGAGGGAGTCTCTCTCAGCCTGCGTTAGTTGATTGTGTTGCCCGACCAGGTTGTTTGCTTTTTGCTGCAGGTTGCGCAGCGAGGCAAACGTCAGTGTCCGCGCAGTAGTCGCTGACGGCGCGCGTCGCTTCACTGTGTTGAGTAATGCCAGATTCGACCCCCGTGTGCTACATCCCTCCGGGTGGCAGTCATTAAAGGTGGTCGGGCACGGCGCAGCCGGCGGGCCTGGGGGTGCCATCGCACTGAAGGCCGCGGCTGGGGCAGAAACATTTTTTGACCAGACCCAGCCCAGGCGACCTTTGCCAAAGATGACCCGATAAAATCCATTGCTGGGATCTTGATCCACCACACGAAGTTCGGTAGCAGCCGGCAGCGTTCTGAGCCGGGCCCGGGTAGTCGCGGGACCGCGCCTAAGGTTGACGCTCTTTTCGACTTTGATGATTGGCAGAGGAGTGAATTCGTCGGATTGAGCGAACGTCACGGTGGCCAGTCCAAGGATGAAGAAAGAGATCGAGAGGGTTCTTCGCATAGCTACTCCTTTGGGCGGGCGTTGATTCTTTTGAAAGGTTGTTCAAATTCTCAGGCCATCAGTCAGGCACTCAGCTACTGCGAGGATCGCGGCATCGGGCGGTGCTCCCGTCACAGCAACACGATCGAATCATCCTTCGGCCGTCGAATGGGCTCGGACTTTGGCTCAACGATAGCTGCGGGTTCAGGAAAAAACGCTGGCTCGCCGCCTCGAAGGGGGCAAAAGTCGCAATAGTAACCGGTACTCTCCTTACGATCTGCGCATTCATTGCAATCCAACGCCTGCCCTGTTTTCATCAAAGCATCGAGCAACGGAATTAGACGGTGGCCACGTTCAGTCAATTCATATTCGACCCGCCGCGGTAGTCCACCATAATTATTTCGCAGGAGCAGTTCGTCCTGTTCCATCTCACGCAGTCGGCCCATTAACGTGCGGCTGCTGATCGGATGGAGATCCTCAAGCAATTCCGTGGTGCGCTTGGGGCCGGCGACGAGATCACGCACCACCAGCATAGTCCATTTGTCGCCGATCAACTGCAGCGCGCCGGCTATCGGACAACCATCGATCTTACGTCGTCGCAATCCTGATCCTTTCGACGGACCAACTCGCCCCGTTTTACCTCGAGTTCGGGATGGTCCCATTTCTTTGACCACGGGGCCACGGAAAAAGAATTCTTTAATCTACTCTCTCGACTTTCCTCGGTGAAATATCGCTGCGAACGCAGCCTGAGAGTACCCGATTCCAAACTGATCGAGCAAGAAACCTTACCTTTAGATTCCAATTCCCTCAATGACACTTTTGGTTGGAGCAGAACAAAGGAAGAGCAAGGCAGAGGGGAGGCGTAAAAAAAACAACCCGAAACGGTGGGCGCTCCGGGTTGCATGGTTTCAGCTCACAGTGAATCCTAACTAATTCCTTTTCCTCTGCCTGCTGTCACCGTCGCCGTGGGGTAAACTGAACCTTACGTCTTGAAGTCTTTATGGTGTCACTCCACGATGGCCGCTGATTTATAACGCCAATCAGCCCAAATTCCTAGAGCTATTATCGTGCCGCGGAATGGCGATTGTTTTGCTTTTCTCTAACCTGTTGACCGAATGCGATTTCACCCCACTCGCCTGGGAACCTCTTGGGCCTCTGCGCCAGAAAAGCATATCAGAACTGATAGCTGGCTATCAGCTCCGATATGCTAAACTCACCCATCAACTGAAGGTCTACACACTCAAAGACCTGTGGCGCATCCTCGATCCTATGAATCCCAGACTCATCGCCATTAGCGGATCATTAAAGGGCAACACATTTCCTCTCGATCAGGATCAGGTCACCATTGGACGCGAGTCGGCCTGTTGCGTCTCGCTGGTTCACAGTTCGGTATCACGCCGTCATTGCCTGCTGAAACGAAGTGGCGACGAGTTTGTGATTTCTGACCTGGACAGCTTCAACGGCACATTTGTAAACGGAGTTCCGATTAAGGAGCAAATACTGACGCACGCCGATCAAATCAAAATCGGCAGCATCGCCCTTCTTTTCCTCATCAACGACGGCGAAGACCCCGCGCCGTTAAACCTCGTGCAACTGGACAACTCGAATCTGCTTTCTCGCTCGACCAGGCAAATGCGCCCTGAAACATTCCTGACCCAGAGCGATGAAGGAGTGCTGCACAGCCCCGAACATGAACGAGTCGCACGCGACCTGGCGGCGCTGTGCAAGATCGGTTCGCGGATCAATCTCCTTCGTCATACCCGTGAGTTGCAAAGCGAAATCCTGAATTCGATCTTTGAAGTAGTCCCGGTGGATCGGGGCGCGGTCCTGCTCAGCCAGGGCGAAGACGAGTTCTCCTCGCTTTACGGCCGCGATCGGGAAGACGAGCACAAACCGATTCATGTCAGCCGCACAGTAGTCGACAGAGTATTAACCGAAGGGATGGCAATTCTCAGCAACGATATTCATACCAGCCAAACCTTGCGCACCGCCGAGAGTCTGATCGCGGCTCAAATCACTTCGCTGATGTGCGCACCACTAATTCTTTTTCAAAAGATCATCGGAGTAATTTATCTCGACACCAGTGATCCCACGGTTCGATTCGACGAAGCCCACCTGCAATTGCTGGTTGGGGTAGCGGGCATCGCTGCCGTTTCTCTAGAGAACGCCCGGCAGATGGAATGGCTCGAAGGAGAGAACAGCCGGCTGCGGTCGTCCCTGGCGATCGAGCACAACATGGTAGGCGAGAGCCCTGCGATGCAGGAAATTTATCGCTTCATTGAACGTGTGGCCCCGCGGAACTCGGCGGTGCTTATTTGCGGCGAGAGCGGAACCGGCAAAGAACTGGCGGCCCGCGCAATCCACGACAACAGCGCCCGCGCGGTCAAACCATTTGCGGTGATCAATTGTGCGGCGCTGGCTGAAACCCTGCTTGAAAGTGAATTGTTTGGCCATGAACGAGGTGCTTTTACCGGCGCAATCGCTTTGAAGAAGGGCAAGCTCGAGGTTGCTCACGGCGGCACCCTATTCCTTGATGAAATTGGGGAACTGGCATTGTCTCTGCAATCCCGGCTGCTCCGATTTCTACAAGATCACAAGATCGAGCGTCTCGGCAGTACGCGCTCAATGGCGCTTGATGTTCGCGTGGTGGCCGCGACAAACCGCAACCTCGATGAAGCCATCGCCAAAGGATCCTTTAGAGCCGACCTTTACCATCGTCTCAATGTGGTAAAGGTAACGATGCCCCCGCTGCGCGAGCGGCGCGAAGACACTCCTCTTCTGGCAAGCTACTTTGTCGCTAAGTACTCGCAGGAGTGCAAGCGGCCCGTGAATGGCATCACGGCCGAGGCGCGGGCCTTGTTGCAGAATTATGACTGGCCAGGCAATGTGCGGGAACTCGAGAATGCGATTGAGCGAGCTATCGTCCTCGGGTCGGCTGATATGATCGACATCGACGATTTACCCGAACGCATTTTGGAGTCAACTGCAGCCAGCGGCCGACACTCTCCGGCAAACTTCTACGAGGGAGTCAGACAAGCGAAGCGGGTGTTGGTGCTCAAAGCGCTGGAAGATGCCGGCGGAAACTACACCGAAGCTGCGAATGCACTGGGTATGCATCCGAACAATCTTCATCGATTGATTCGTACCCTGGATTTGAAAGCCGAGATCGGAAATTATCCATCCAGGGCGGAAAAGGCCGGAGGGCGCATCCCATGATACGCCCTCTGTGGGAGAGGCCTTGCCTGACGACCGGCGCGTGGGTAAGGAACTCTGAAAACTTTTGTCTTTCACTCTGTATGTCCAGGGAAGCCAAAACATTTCATCGTTGAAAAGCCCGTCAGCAAATGCCGTCGAGGATACCCTGACGGCTTGGTCTGGCCCCCGACCTCAAGCGCAACTGTCTGCGCTTTAGTTTGTTCAAATCCGGCATTGACATCGTTTGATGACGCGTTTACTCTGCGCTTGAATTCAGTCAAGATGGTTGCTAGTTCGGTTAAGCGCCAAGCTTGGAGTCATTGCGTGGGACATGGCCGCGGACAAAGAGACGATCGCGCCGCCATTGCTAACTCAGCAAAATACCAGCATCAGGTTTTGAACTAAGTCCCGATTCGGGTTCGCAGGCTTTTAGGTCCGAGTGCGTGCTGTGCACGTGTGGTTTGCGCTGGGCCGGTTTTGGTATTCAAATGAAAAAACAATGGGTGCTAACTCAGGAAGCCTTCGACGCTTTGTTAGACTGGCTTGACCCGGACCGGGAGCCAGCCGGGATGAAGTACGAAGCCATTAGAACGCGGCTGATCAGAATCTTCACTTGCCGCGGCTGCCCTGAATCAGAACTCCTGGCCGATGAGACAATCAATCGAGTGGCCTCAAAAGTTGCGGGGATTTCCGGGACTTATGCCGGCGATCCGGCTCTTTATTTCTATGCGGTCGCTCAGAAAGTGCATCTTGAGTACATCAGAAAAGTCCACACCCGGCAGTCCCCCATGTCGGTGGAGATAGCTGAGCGGAGCACTCCGCTAATCAGTTTGGCGGAAGATTTTGAACCTGAGTACCACTGCCTTGAGCGTTGTCTCGAACACCTGCCGCAGGAAAACCGCCACCTTGTAGAGCAATACTACCAGCAGGAAAAACAAGCGAAAATAGATCACCGTAAACTGCTGGCAACGGAACTGGGAATCGCGGTGAACGCCTTGAGGATACGGGCGCACCGTATTCGCCTGAGCCTGCGACAGTGCGTGCGGGATTGTCTGGAGCAGGAACCAGCTCACTGAAATGACTTAGCGCTTTCGAGCATATAGATTAGGGCCCCCCGCTCGATGGAATTATTCATATGACGCCGATTCAGGAAGTGCAAATGAGGATCAGGCTGTATCTGTTGGGGCAACTCTCAGATGGCGGCGCCGGGGAGCTGGAGCAGATTATCCTCACGAATGCGGAATTATTTGAGGAGTTGCTGGTGGTGGAAGACGAACTCATCGACGAGTACCTGACTGGCAAACTTGATCAGAATGAGCGGGCCAACTTTGAACGGCATTTCCTGGCGACGCCCGAACGGCACGAACAGTTGAGATTCGCGCGAGCGCTAAACCGGTACGTGACCGCGGCCACTCATCGAGAAAACGATCCCCGCAATTCCCAGCAGGCTTTCAGGCACAGTCCGACCTTCTTATTTCGCGCGGTGGCTGCCATTGTCCTGGTCACCCTGATCGCCGGACTGGTGTGGTTCGTTCTTAACCGCGGCTCAGCGCCACAATCTTTTGCCACGCTAGACTTGACCATTAGTCAGAGCACCAGAGGTGAAGGAGTTCAGGCGCAGAAGATCAGCCTTCTTAGTCAGGACGCGCTGAAAATTGTTTTGCGGTTGCCCGACCAATCTCCCAGGGCGGTACGCTATCGTGTCGAACTGGAGAGTGACAACGGCCAGACCAGGTCGCTCAATCCAATCGCGCAAGCTGAACAATCGATCACCGTTATGATTCCGGCAAGCGAACTAAACCGAGGCCCGTATTTGCTAAAGGTATTTGCGGTTGGCTCTGACGGCGATGAACGGCGTCTCAGCGGTAACTACTTCTTCACGGTCGAATAGTTTGCCACCTCCAGCTCAGTTCGCATCCTGCGAAAACTGCGATACAAAATCGGCAAAAGGATCAGCATAACGACCCCGATAATTACCAGCGGACGCATTGACTCGCCGGCGGCAGGCCTTGCCTTAATTAGGTAGCGATAGTCCCCTTGCAGAGTAAAGGCGGCCCAATAGTAGGGGGCGTTCCACTGCGGTTCCTGCCTGATACTATTCTGAGCTGAGCGTAATGCCGCTGGCGGCGTCATCCCGCCTTGCAGCATGTTGGTATAGAAACGCTTCATCAACTCGGCGGTGGCTTCGTCATCCACCTTCCACAGACTCGCCACCACACTGGACGCGCCCGCATACATGAATCCGCGGGTGAGGCCGATCAGTCCTTCGCCGCGCACGTCTTTTCCCAAACCGGTGCGACACGCACTTAACACAACCAGATCAACCGGTGCGCGAAGATTGTAAATATCCTGCAGCCCCACAAATCCGTTTTGGGCCTTCCCGCCGCGGTCCACCATGGAAAGGAAGAGACCTGAGTTCTCTGGTCGTTTGGGATCAAGAATTCCGTGCGTGGCAAAATGAAGAATCGCAAATTTTGTCAAATCAGTCGATTCCAGTCTCTCCCGCGTAGCTTCAAAACCCGAGGCCACGAAAGTCCCGGCTCCGGCTACCTCACTAAGGTTGGTCAATTCCCGTCGTGCATAAAAGAGCGGTTGGATGTTGGCAGGATCGACGGCCGCTCCAGGAGGTTCAATATCGCGCAGTGCGTGTTGCCAGCGTTCGTTTCCATCTGGTTGTTTTGAAGCAACGTAGTCATTAGCACCTGGGTGTTTGCGCTGTGGATAGTTTGAAGCAAAGATTGGATCGCCAAAAACAGCTAGTACTACTTCGGGAGTTTGTCGCCGAGCCGTTTCCCGCCGCAACTGTCCCAGAATTGACGCCGAAGGTGCGTTGATAATTTCATAATTTGCGACCAGGAGTTCGTGGCCGGCCGCCGGCGACGGCAGAATCTGAAATGGAATGTAGTTGAGAGCATCATCGGAAACTACGAGCACGCGGTGCTTGCCGAGTTCTGCGGCCACCGGAGATAGAATCATCGTTACCAGTTCCTGAGTTGCCTCGCTCGCTTCGTTCTTACTCGCCACGTCGTTCGTGGTCGACAGCAATCGATAAACTCTCTGCGCAACCTCGCTGATGCGCGCCCGTGCGGGAAGGTCATAGCTGCGAATCCCGTTTTTCCATACCACCCAAACATAGCTGTGTTCGGTTCCCAGGCTGTACTCCAAAAGCACCGTCTCGTCATCGGAAATAACGTCATCCTGAATTTGCTTCAAAGTCCAGGCGTCGGGCTGGGTAATCTGCTCGTAGGATGGATACTGCGCCCGAATAGTCCGGGTGACCTGCTCATATTCCGCTTCCAACCTCGCCAGCTCTGCATCCAACGCCTGCAGTTCGTCCCGCGAATATTTCATGGCGAGCAGGGCCACCTTTGAGTCTTCCTTTACCTTTAGCGATTGACGCAGCGATTTTTCCTGCTGGGCCAATGTTGGATCGAGTCCCGGCACAAGATTCGTTTGCGTTGTCTGCAACAACTCAGCCAGCGATCGCGCGCGCGCCCGTTCGCTCATCTCAAAAGCACGCACCGCCAAGCCGCGTTCGGGGTGCTCCTGATGTTGCCGCATCAGACACTCGATATAACTCTCGTAGCGCTCGTGAACAGTTGCCGAGAACGCCGCTGCCAGGTCACTGCTGGTGGAAACGCGTCGTATGTTTTCCGTAACATCGATTGACTGCCGCAAGTAACCCTCCGCGGTGTCCAGGTGGCTCTCACGCAATTCCAGTGTTCCGATCGCGTAAAGCGTCGCCGATTCGTTGAGGTGGTCGCTGAGAGAACGGAAGACTCCCAGTGCCGTTTCGTATTTGCTGCGGGCCTTCGTTAAGCTCCCCTGTTGTTGATAGACCCTGCCAATCAGAGCTTGAACGCGGGCAGCTTCCATTGGGTTTTTCGCTCGTACATAACCCTCGAGCGCAGCGTGGAAATGGCTCAGAGCAGCTGCATAACCCTTTAGCTCATAGTAGGTACGACCGAGGAAATCGTCGCAAAAAGCGGTGAGCGCTGGATCACCATTCGCAACGGCATCATTGCGAGCCTGCCCCAGGCTCTCGAGAGCGTCTCGATAGTCACCGGACATGTATTGCGCCCGGCCGATCAACCAAATCATCGCGCTCACTCCGCGCTGCGCCTTTGACAAGCGGAAGTAGTCCAACCCTTCCCGAAATTTAGCGAGCGCTACCTCCGATAACCCACTCTCAAGAAAGGACTCTCCCAGGCCGCCGGCTATCTGGGCCATCCTGTAGGGTTCCGCTTTCTCATCAATCAGTGACTGTGCTTGAGTGTAAAACCCCATGGCGTTTTGCCAGGCGCTTTTCCGTTGCTCAACAAAACCGAGGTGGATAAGAATTGTTGCCTGCTGGTCTACGGCATTAAGTTCCCGATACAAGCTGAGCGCGGTTTGCAGACTCTTTTCGGATTCGATTAGATCGTTCTGGGCCATCTGGTATTCACCAATGGCAACGTGCGCCTCCGCAATCCCACGGTTACGATCCAGCGAAAGCCAAAGCTTGAGAGAGTCCTGCGCGCTTTTCAGTGCGAGAGCATGATCGCGATGATTCTGGCAATGGCTGAGCGTTATGAGGGCCTCTGCCTTACCGGCGATGTAGTTGGCTGGCCCGCTGAGATCTATTGCCAGGTTGGCCTGGGGCTCGGACAGACTGCATTTGCTGAGACTGTCGAAGCTCAATGCCAGTCCATTGAGACTGTCGATCCTGGTCTTGATGTCAGGTTGTTGAGCGAGGAACTGGATGGCTTGCTGAAAAGTGTTGATGGCCTCATCAGCCAAATACATTCGTACTTGAAAGCGGCCCACGCGGTTCAACGTCCGTGCGGCTGCAACCATCTGGCCGGACCGGCGCAGCTCGTCAGCATTTTTTCGCAGCTCGGCTACCGCGCGCTGACGCTCGTCAACGCTGGTGAGGCGGTAGTCCTCCTCAACTATCTGGGCGCTGACCGAGTCTTGCTCTTGCGCATTCAGAGCTACTGCGAAACACAGTAAGACCAGAAGCGGAAGCCCACGCTGAAGCCAGTTGGCGCACTTCAGTCTCACTTATCTCCCTCTTGTCATGGCCCTGGGCGCCTGAGGATATGACTCCTCGTCCGGATTTGAATTCCCTTTCGGTCTCGAAGTAATCGGCACATCTTCGCGAGCATCAAAGTTCTTAATTACTGCAATCCCGAAAAAACCCAGGCTAGCCGTTTCCTTTGCCAGCGATGCAGCCTCTTTGCCGATACTTGCCAGAGATGCGGTCTCCTTCGCCAACGACGCAGTCTCCTTCGCCAGCGATGCGGTTTCCTTTTCAACACTTGCGAGGGACGCGGTCTCCTTTGCCAGCGATGCGGTTTCTTTACCAATGTCCGCCAGTGTTGCTGTCTCCTTCTCCAGGGTCCCCAACTTCTGAGCGAGGCTTGCCATCTTCTGCGCCAAACCTCCAGTTTCCTTCGACAGGCTGGCGGTCTCCTTACCACTCTCCGCCAGCGTCGCAATCTCCCGCGCGAGCGATCCGATTTCCCTGACGATCATGCGAGTTTCTTTCTCGTTCTGCGACACTGTTCCCATAACATGCTCCAGGGCTACCATCTTGCCGGCCAGCATTTCCATCTCGTTCTGAAGGGTGGCGATCCTCTCTGCCACCGCGAATTTCTTCTGTGGTGGGGGCGGACCTATACGCAAAAGCTGCTGGTCAGTTAGTTTCTCGAACGGCGCACGCACTGGGAACTGAAAGACACTCATGTCTGAGGGCTCATCCCTTCGCTTGTCGTGGCCCTTCATGGGACGTTTAGTCTCGAAGAAGTAATCGTCAAGAAAGCTCAGCCAGGAATTCGCCGCCAGTTGCTTTGTGAATTCATAGTCCCCGTAGGTCGTCATCACTTTTTCGGTAGGAGACTTCCACGGGAAAAAGATCGAGAGTCCATTCGAATGCTGGTAAGCGGGGCCATAGAAATCTGAGAATACTACGAGGTGGTCAAACGCGCCGCTTGGGTCCTGTTCTGTTTTCTCACTCTCCAGCACAGCCTTTACCTTCCCGCAAGCATTCCAAATCGCACCCTTTCCACACTGGGCCTGCAGACATTCACAAAAGTCGTATAAATCCGTATAGCTCTCTCCGAAATAGCTTTGTGACTCGAGGTGGGCCATTTGAATCAATCTCCTGGTGGCGCTTTGCAAACCCTGCTTTAACTCCCCGACCAAACCTTGCAGCGCCTGATTCAAAGGTTCCACCCTTTTTTGATCCAGACTAGACATACAAAGGTCAGCGGAAAACCCCGCGTCCCAGAAATCACGAGCATTGTAGAAACTCAGATTCTGAAGGCCCCTTAGGATCTCTTTGACCAGTTCGTTGGGATAGTCGCCACTGTTGAGCGCCCGTTCACCCACAAACTCACCCATGGCGTTGAACATCTTCTTTAGCAGCTGGCGATAAGGCCAACTACCCGGAAAAGCGGAGCCCTGGGTCCCCATCATGTATCGAGCGGAGCCCTGGAGTTCAAACGCCAGCTCAACTGAACTCATTCCGCAACTGTGGAAAGCCACGAGGTGAAATTCGCTTTCCGTCGCTCTGACTCTGTTGCCAAAGTCTTTGAGGATTTCCCCCAGCGTTGCGAGCGTGACGGACGAACCATCATCAGTGTCCGGCAGAAACTCGTCGTTGCCTACGATGACGCCATGTCCCATTAGGAACAGCATGTAGTTTTCCGCCGGATAATAAGACCTCGAATACGCGAGGAAATATTGAAGTGATAACGCAGCGGGAATCTGCGGCAGACTCTGAATGTGGCAATCTTCGGCAATGTTGCGAACGAACGAATTCTTACTGTCGCCGACAACCGTCTTCTGCTCTTTACTGCGTGCCTTTCGAAGGTGGTTTACATCGTAGATTCGCGCGCCTTCGCCGTTGCAGTTGGGATCAAAATAGACGAGGACGTTAGTCTCCTCCTGAAACCCGGCAGCGGTCAGCTCTTTGAGCTGAGAGATCATACTCGCCGACAGGGTAACGTCCCCCGCGATATAAAACATCAGGGTCCATTTGTCTTTGGGTGCCTGTTTTCCAGGAACCAGACCGTTCGGAGCTTCGGGTTTAGCGTTGATGGGAGCTTTGGCAGACATTGGGGGATTCCTCCTAACGAGAGTTGTAAGGGCGGTCGTAGGACCGCAGTCATTGCCGTTCTTTCATCGACTTCCGTTTGACTGGACCATCGTGGCTTCCTCTTGTGGGTGACGATGAAAGCAGTGGCTGAAATATCAATGTGCCCCTTCGAAGAGGCAAAGGCGGCGGCGTACCAGGACAAAAGATTAGAAGTGATTTAGGAAGCGGATGCGCGCGTGACGACCTAAAAACCTGCCGCGAGTTGAGAGCATTGATCCGATTTATCAATCCTCTGATTGCATCAAGCTCGTTGTATGCAACCCACCGTGCAACGCTGGTAACGCCGCGGATATTACACCATTACCATCAAAAATCAATGGGTTTTGTCCCAGGCACTGACAGCCCTTCATGGAAGAAACGAGATATTCCCACCCTATATTCTTTATGATTTTTCCGCTGAAACCGTTTCATCAGCGACAGAAGTGAATCAAGAGACGGAGCGTGCCGAGTTCGGCGGGTTGAAAGCGGAGCGAGTTTCCAGGGTCATTGCGCGCGAGTCCTTACGGTCGCAGATTGATATTGTAGGTCTTGATTTTCGAGTTGAGAGTAGTGGGATTCATGCCCAGCAGGCGCGCGGCGCGTGATTGGTGCCCGCCCGTCTGATCGAGCGCGCGGCGAATCAAATCGATTTCGAAACGCCGCACTTCGTCATAAAAGTTAACCCCGCGGCCCACATCAATCGCGGACGAAGCTCCGGCGCCTTCGCGGACTACGGCTCGAGCTGCCTGAGGGTCGGCTATTTCAGGCCGCAGACACTCCCGTGAGATTTCATCCGCCGGCGCGATGACGACGGCCCGCTCAATCGCGTTCTCCAACTCGCGAACATTGCCGGGCCAGGAATAATTCTCGAGCAGAGAAAGCACTTCCGGGGCAACATGCTCGGAGATGTGGCGTCCATTTTCTTCGTTGTATTTGCGGATGAAGTGTTGGGCCAGGGGCAATACATCCTGGCGCCGATCGCGAAGGGGCGGCAGCTCAATAGGCACGACGGCCAGACGGTAGTAGAGATCTTCGCGGAACATCCCCTGCCGCACGGCTTCTTTCAGATCGATATTGGTCGCCGCGATGATGCGCACGTCCACGCGGCGGGGACTGGTGTCTCCCAGCGGGGTGAATTCGCGCTCCTGAATCACGCGCAGCAGTCGCACTTGCGTCTCAGGAGGGATATCGCCAATCTCGTCCAGGAAGATCGACCCACCGTCGGCAACTTCGAAGTACCCTTTCTTGGCGGCGACCGCGCCGGTAAAGGCCCCCCGCGTATGGCCGAACAATTCAGACTCCAGCAGTTCCGATGGGATGTTCGAACTGTTGACGGTCACGAACGGCCGTTGCGCGCGCAGGCTGGATTCGTGAATTGCTTTCGCGATCAGTTCCTTGCCGGTGCCGCTCTCGCCAGTGATTAGGATCGTCGAGCGTGCCGGCGCCACCTGTTCAACCAGGCGGAAAACCTCCTGCATGATGTCCGACCGCCCGACCATCGCGCCTCGATCAACCTCGCGGCTCATCGCCTGACGAAGTGATCGGCGCTCTTCTTCCTTGCGGCGACGCTTCACCCCCGCCGCAACCGTGGCGGTGATGTGCTCGTTTTGAAACGGCTTGCGGATGCAATTGAAAGCACCCTTTTCCCAGGCAGTGATCGCAGTGTCGAAAGTTGCGTAGGCAGTGATCATCACCACCACCGCCTCGGCATCGAGTTTCAAAAACTCTTCGAGAGCGCGCAATCCGCCAATCCCGGGCATCGACACGTCGAGCAGGACGGCATCGTACGACCGCTTGGTATAGGCATCCAATCCTTCTTCACCGGTCTTCGCCAGATCGACCCGATAACCCTCAGCCGAAAGCAGCGTCTCGAGGACATCACGCATGATCTCCTCGTCATCGACGACCAGTACTGAACCTTTTTTAGCCATTTACAAGTGATACAGACTTCCGGTCCGTGTTGCAGCATCCGTCTGACATCGCAGACGGCCCCGTATTAAGAGCCAAATTATTACCGAAACAAACAGCAAAAGCTAATGGTGAAACTGCGGGACAGTTTAGTTCAGAGGGCGACCTTCAGGTTGACGATAGCAGGCACGAGCTGATGCTTAAACTCTAAACTAAGTGATCCTAAAGCGCCGCCGCCTGTAATCGCGCACGTGGATCGTTGGTGGGCAGACTGATGCGGAACGTGGTGCCAAGCCCCGGTGTGCTGGCGACGCTAATGTGTCCGGAATGCTCTTGAACGATACCGTAAGTTACGGCCAGTCCGAGTCCGGTACCCCGGCCGACGCCTTTGGTAGTAAAGAAAGGGTCGTAAATCTTCGCGACGTCATCAGGAGCGATGCCGACGCCACTGTCAGCCACTTCGACTAGCAGCGTGCCGTCATCGTCGCCCTGGCGAGTGGTCAACGCAATCCGTCCGTTGCCGTTGGCGATCGAATCTCGCGCATTGAGGATCAGGTTGGTAAAGATCTGTTGCAGCTTTACCGAATTGCCGTGAACCGTCGGCAGGTTCTCTGAATAGTCGCGCACGATCTCGATATGGCTGCGGCGCAGTTGCGGCTCGAGCAGTTGCAGCGTGTCGTCGAGCACCCGGTGAATGTCGACACTGCCAAATTCAGCGGCACTACCGGTGCGCGAAAAGTTGAGCAGATTATTGACGATGTCGGTGGCACGATCGGCCTGCCTTTTGACCTTAAGCAACAGCGCATGCTTAGGATCGTTTTCCGGCAACATGTTGAGCAGCATCTGGGTGTAAGACGAAACACCTGTCAACGGGGTGTTCACTTCGTGGGCCACGCCGGCAGCCAGCAGACCAATCGAGGAGAGCTTCTCGCGCTGTTGTAGTTGCTCTTCAAGGTGCAATCGATGGGTGACATCTTCGAACACGACCAGGGCGCCTGTCTGCTCGTCGGAGTCGGCGCACAGCGGAGCGAGGGCAATGTTCAGCACCAGGGAGCGCCCACCGCGGGTGGCCGTGTGCATCTTGTAAATCTGGCGCGTCTGTCGCAGGTGCCAACCCTCGGGCCCCAAAACCTGTTGCAGAGTCTCAGCAAAGTCTTCCGCAAACAAATCCTCGACGTTCTTGCCCACGGCTTCGTCCCTGGTGAGCGAGAATATTTCTTCCAATGCAGAGTTAAGCCTGGTGATCGATCCGTTTAGATCAACGGCCATCAAGCCCACGTTAATCGATTCCACGATGGACTCGTTGAACTCTTTGAGGATTTCAAGTTCGGCGGCGCGGTGTTCTTGCTCCTGGTAAAGGAGGCTGTTTTCAATTGCGACTGAAATGTAGCCGGAGACCGTGCGCAGGATCTCGACGTCTTCGGATGAGAGCAAAGCGCCATCGGCCGAACGTCCCAGCCCGATCACAGCCACCATCCTGCCGCGCACCACACAGGGCACGTAATAATGCAGCACGCGACGCACATAGCCGTCGCCCTCCGGCGACGATTCAAGATCGTCAGCCCGGACCACGCCAGTCTCAGCCGAACGCGTTCGAATCATCTCGCGAAAATCCGTGGGTATTGTGATTGGGGCTGAAAGGCCCGCGGTGCGCGCGACGCGATATCCCGAAGGCTCCTTGTCGTCTTCGAGAAAGATGGCCAGGCGCTCGACATTCATGACTTGTCGCAAACGGGTAATCAGTGAATCGAGCAAAGGATCCAGTGCGGTAGTCGCCGAGATCGTGCGACCAAAATCCAAAAGGCTGCGGCGCAAGTCGTAACGCCGTCCGTAGAAGATTCGATCCACGCGCTCCTGCATGAAATTCTTGACCGGAGCCGCAATCATAACTATGCAGGCCATCGCGCTGACGGAAAGAATCAGCCTCAGGGTGATCTCGCCCGTCGAAGCCACATCGCCGCTCAAGGCGTACAAGCCGGCAAAATATACGACCGAGCCAATCGCCACCGCAATGGCCAGGGTGGTGAAGGCATAGACAGCCGCGCGGCGCACCACCAGCTCAACGTCCATTAAACGATAACGGACCACTGAATAACCCAGGGCGAGCGGTATCAGAATCAGCGGTATGACGGACGCATCGCTAAGCGGATTCGAACTCTCAGCCAGAATAAATCCGGTCGCGTAGAGAAGGGTGAAAGGAGCAATGGCCAGCGCAGATCCCCACACCACCCATTTCAATTGCTGGCGAGCGACGGTGTTCTTACTAATCACGAAGCGCCTTACCAGCAAAACCGCGCTAGCCACGAGTGCGATAATCAACTGAATAAAAGCTGCCTTGTAGAACCCGGCCCCGAAGTTCAGTGAATAACCCAGCACCCGACGCGGAAACACCTTAACCAACTCGTCGCGGAAAAAGACCAGTCCGGCGACAGCCAGCAAGGCGATTGCGGGAATGTAGAGGAGCACGCTGCGCCAGCGACGGTCCTCGAACAGGTGATAACGAATGGGATAGATTGCACTGAAGTGAAGAAACAACGGCGCAAACATGATCAGGCCGGCGCTGCGCAAAAAGGCAATCGCCAGATCGAGGTCTTTGTAGGTTCCGATCGGAGTGTAAAAATGAAAGACAAACGCGGTCAGGCAAAGTGACGCGAAGTGCAGCACGAAGGGTGAGCGTCCTCCCTGCTTAAAGACCACGAACAAACCCATGAACAGATAGACGAGTCCGATCAGGTTGACGTAGAGATCACGGGCTGACCAGTTTGGAATCGATCCCAGATGATCCAGGTCTGCATAATAAAACCGTGTCTCGACAGGATAGGAAGGACGCTCGATTAGATAGTGAATATCACCGCCAACCCGAGCGTCTTCGAGATAGATCGGAATGTACCTGGCCGCTTCAATCGTTTCGCAGCGGGCGCCCCTGGTGATCTCCTCGCATCTCTGTCCGGTCCGGCTAATTGCGATTAGATGATCGCCCGGATTGATCTGCGCCCTCGCGGCGGCCGAGCCCGCCTCGACTGTCTTGGCGATTACGCCCTGGGCAGTGTCAACCCAGGTGACCCCGTCCCAGGGAGGCGCCTGATGACTGAGACGCTGCGAAAAATTCAGTACTCCGGCAGCAATCAACAGGGTCGCTACGATTAGCAGCAACCATGTCTTCCCTGTCAGTACTGAACCCTTCGTCATCGTTGGCTTCGCTTTACAAAAGCATTCGTCGCCGATTTGTTATCTACGCTGTCAGGCGCACGTATCCACGCACACAAAGACCTGCAGATTAAGGCAACCGATGTTCCAACTGGCGTTAGTCATTAAAACTTCAATCGACCGCAACCAAAAGCAAGGTTATGGACGCCCGGCGCACGGCTTCTCGACTGCTCGGAAATTCAAGAGGGTTTATTGAGTGCGCGGGCCCGTCCAAGTTTTCGTTCTCGTCCGAGATTTTGGAGAAAAGCTGGGAACCTGATTTGAAGATGGCGGTAACGACTGGCTGAAGGATCGTGCCGCCTTCCGGCTCAAAATCTAACTGAAATTCCTCCGCGAACTGAGCGGCCGATCGGGCAAACTTCAAGCACCGAATCACCGTTGCTGGTTCTGGTTTGGACGTCCAGCAAATTGCGCGCGTCGATGACCGCCTGAGCCCGTACTGGCAATCCAAACGTTGGCAAATCCTGGGTTACCTGAATACTGAGCGACGGATCATAAACCGCCAGCCGGCCGGCGAAAGGATCGATCGCAAACACGGTGGCCTGAGGCGAAAAACGAAATACAGTTTGCACATGCGTGCCAGTGGACCAGTCTCCGGCAACCTGCACCGCTCCACTCTGGAAAAAACTATTACTGAACAAATCAGCAGGATTAGTAATCCCCCTCGATGAGAGTTTCTGCCCACGACCAAACGAGTAGCCGGCAGAGGCGTTCCAAACGCTACTCAATCGTCGCGAATAAACTACCCGCATCCCGCGCGCGGATCCTTCCTGGCTGGTAACGCTTAGCATTGCCGCGGCGTTCTCGCCCGAGAAAGCAGACAGCGGTGTGGCCATCAAACCGATTCCGCGTCCGCTGGTCATGTCCATAAAAGCTGAAGCTTCAACGCTGGAACGATTATCAAGCACCCGCTCGACGCCGAACTCGAGCCGGCGACTTTGTCCCATCACCGCTCGCCCGCCGACAAACGCGATCGGTTGTGCCTGCGGCTGCCTGAAGATCACCTCACCGCCTTCAAAACTCGCGGAGCTTTGCTGCATCGCCTCAGTTCCGCCGGGCGCAAAACTCGCTTTCACGCGAGTGCGTGCGTTGGCGTCGTATTGAATCCCGAAGCGAGGACTAATCGCCGCCGCGTTACCGCCGCCGAGAAAACGCGAGTAATCAAGTCCCAGAACAACCACCACACCGTCACGAACGATCCATTCGTCAACGGCCCGCACAGACATTTGCCCCAGCTCTCTTTTGGGATCAACTCCCCCGCTGGCATTCCACATGGGCATGCTGGCAGCGGCGCCGGTAAGAGTCACGCGATGATGACCGTTGACGCGCACTCTGGCGATCGTTTCGAATCTCTGCGGCGCTCCAGCGCCCACGCCAGTCTGACCGGCGAAGATCAGATCGATTCGTTCAGAAGCCGGCAGCGCGACGGCAAAATTCACACCCTCGTATCCTGACGTGAACGGATTCGAAGAAGTGGCAAAGTAGGTCTCGACCACTCCCTGGGTACGAATCCGGCTACCGTCATGCGCGCGTCCGACTTCAGCGACCTGGGAATTTTCTTTGACGGCATCCGCGTTTTCAGTGGCCGCGATAGTTGCGTCGTCCCCTTCGTTGGCCTGAAAGATTGAACGGCGACCCTGAATCGCGCGCAGACCCCATTTGACGCTGTCGCGATCCCTACGTTGATCGACCAGAGTCCTGCCTGAACGTGCGGGCTCGAGATTAAAGCGATAAGCGATCTCTGCGGAAGGGCCAACCTGAACTGAAGAAAAGAGAACCTCGCCGAAGCCCTCAGCCATGGCTTTCAGCGAGTAACGGCCCGCCGGAATTTTGGCGCTAAAGCTGCCGTCGGCTGCGGTATATGTCTGTTTGACCAGGTGGCTGGCGCCTTCGCGAATCAGTTGAATCACGGCGCCTGCGAGGGGCATTCCCTTCTCATCTCGAACAGTGCCGGTGATCGTAGCCAGACCGCGAACGCCTTTGGCCTGGGCCGCAGATGTCATCGACAAGACGACTGCCAAAACTACCAACGGCGTGCTGAATTTGAAAACTGTCTTCATCGGGCCGAACCTCTGGGCTAACCCCGCGCAAAGTCGAAGTTGGCGTTGGAACGAAAACCGGATACCAATTTCACTCTCGTTCGATTCTCAGTTTGCTTCATTAAGATGCCTGAGCGGTCCCTCGGAATCTTACTTCCGATTCGCTTTCCGCCCGGGCAAGGGAGACTACCACCCGTTTGAATGCTGCAATTCTTAGCCATACGACGGACTTGTGTCAAGCTTTTAGCCCCTCTCCAGCCGCCATTTTGCCGGGTCTTTTCGACGTGTTAGGATGGCTTGCCGAAACCAGCAAGACGCCTAACTGAGCATTATGACGGATCAAGTTCAAACCACTCGCCTCCCGAACGGACTCACAATTCTGACTGAACACATGACGGGCCTGCGCTCCGTCAGCCTGGGGATATGGGTCCGGCGAGGGTCCCGTCATGAATCGCCGGCGCTCAACGGTATCTCTCATTTCATCGAGCATGCCCTGTTCAAAGGCACGCCGCGCCGCTCGGCCCATCAGATCGCTACGGAATCGGATCGCCTGGGCGGCCAACTGGACGCCTATACGTCACATGAGATCACCGGCTTTGCTTTGAAGGTAGTCGATAAGGCTTTGCCGCAGGCATTTGATCTAATCGCCGACATGCTGGCTAATCCACGTTTCGATCCGGATGATTTGACGCGCGAGCAGGGCGTGATCATCGAAGAGATGAAAATGATCGGGGACACTCCGGACGAGTTGCTGACCGAACTTTTTCACGCCGCCTATTTTCCTGATCACTCTTTGGGGCGGCCGATTGAGGGCACCGAACAGACCGTCTCGTCATTTGATCGGGCGATCACCTCCGCCTTTCATTCCATCGCCTACTCGCCGCGCAATCTGGTCGTTGCCGCCGCAGGCAACGTCACGCATGCCCAACTGGTCGAGCTGGCCGCGAAGACTTTTGGCGATGGCAGTAATCAATCCGAAGACGCGCCGGCCGTCGAGTTCTCACCCATAACCGCCGCCCCTATTCTAATTGAGCGGAAAACCGAACTGGAGCAGGCGCACTTGATTATCGCGTCGCCCTGGCCTTCGGCGAGAAGTGAAGATCGTTATGCAGCCAGCATGCTGGGAACGGTAATCGGGGGAAGCACTTCCAGCCGTTTGTGGCAGTCGATTCGTGAAGATCGTGGGCTGGCATATTCAATTGGAGCGGGGGGAAACACCTACACGGATATCGGCATGTTCACGATCTATGCAGGCACATCGCCGGCGCATCTGGATCAGGTGCTGGATCTGTCGCTGGCGGAATTGCGCCGCGCCGTTCGCGAACCAGTGGGTGAAGATGAGTTACAACTGGCCAAGGAACAGGCGATCGCTTCGGTGCTACTGAGTCTTGAATCTTCGAGTTCGCGCGTGGGGGCACTAGCCCGCCAGGAGATCATTCACGGCCGCCGCATCACGCCCGACGAGGTCATTCGATACATCGAGGCGGTCACCGCTGAAGACGCACAGCGCGTGGCCCGGAGTTGCTTTAGCACGGCCCAGCTGGCGCTCGGCGCCCTCGGGAACTTGAATGGATTTTCAGTAGATCGCGCACGCCTGGAAATCTGAAAAGGTTGCGCCATTGTTTAGAGTCGCGCTACTGGCCGACGAAGCTGGCGGTAGCCCGCTTCTAAACGGTACTTTTGTTTTGGTGCCATTCCTACTCCATGAAAATCTCAGTACTTGGCAGCGGCTCTACTGGTAACTCAGTTTTGCTGGTCGCAAATGGAACCCGCGTGCTGGTCGACGCCGGCCTCAGCGCCCGCGAAACCGTGCGCCGCATGGCCCTGCTGAGCGAGGACGCGAATTCGCTCGACGGCATTTTGATCACCCACGAGCATGGGGATCATGCCGGTGGATTGCGCGTGCTGATCAAGGATCTTGACTGTCCGGTATTTATGTCAGCCAAGACCCGCGACGCTTATGTCAGTGAACGACGCAACGTCGCCAATGATGAGCCGCGGCGCCGTTCAGACGCCTTGCGCGATCGCATGGTCGAGATCGATTCCGGTCATGATTTTCGGATTGGCGAGATCGACTTTCATCCGTTCACGGTGCCGCATGATGCGGTCGACAACTTCGGGTTTACGGCTACGCATGCGGGGGTCAAGGTGGCGACCCTGATGGACTTCGGCCACATCACCACCCTGGTAACCGAACGACTGCGCGGTTGCGCCGCAGTGGTGATTGAATCGAACCACAGCCGCGACATGCTCAAAACAGTCGAGCACTATCCGTGGGAATTGAAGCAACGCATTCTTTCGCGACTCGGTCATCTGTCGAATGAAGACATCGCGGAATGGCTGCTCGACGGCTTTGATGGCCAGGCCCGGCATATTGTTTTGGCGCATCTTTCCCAGCGAGCGAACAATCCTTACCTGGCAAAGATCACTGCCGAGAGCGCGCTGCATGAACGTTCACCTTTGTTCGCCGGCTACACTGAGATCACGCTTTCATTTCCGAAAGAGGCGACTGCCTGGATCGAAGTCTGAGAAATCGCGGCTGCGGCTTTGCCGCCGCACAAGCGGAAAGGCTTTCCTTTCCGTTCGACATCTATGACCACACGAAGGAGGCTATGCCTCCGCCAAAAAGAACAGAGGCATAGCCTCTCAGATTTCAACAGGGGCGTGGCCCGTAAAGCAAAGTCTTACTGCACTGTGCTGCGGCAATGCTGCGCAGTTTCGCCGGCGGGTCTTTTAATACCGATTTTGTGTGCTCTTTTTCTTGCCGTGGCCTGCAGCCAAAGTGTCCGCCGCGGCGGTATGCCGGCCGGCGCGCAAGCGGCTCTGGACACCGCTATCGCGGACATCGACGCGGGCCGTTACGAGAAGCTTTACCACGAAGCGTCAGACGAGTGGCGCAATGACACTACTCTGGACGAATCGAAAGCAACTTTTCAGAAGTTGCGAGAGAGGCTGGGAAAGGTCCACACCCGCGACCAGCAAAGCGTGCGCGAAGAGCAGACTTCAACCGGGCCGATCGCTGGACATTCAGTCATCGTGAGCTATCAATCTGCTTTCGATCAGGGTTCCGGCATGGAAACCTTTACCCTGCTCGAACGCGGCGGGCAGTGGTACGTGGCGAGATACTACGTAACTTCGAACGCTCTGAAATAGGAAATCCGCAGACGAGGCAAGGTAGGCAGCGGTGCTGCCTGAGTCGCTTCAGCGATACACCACCGACTTTGAGAAAGCATTTACTGTCTATTCCAATCACTGAAAACTGCGAAAACTGTGGATGTGAAAACCGATGATTGATCGATACACATTACCCGAGATGGGCGAGCTTTGGTCTGAACAGACCAGGTTCCAGAAGTGGCTCGACGTGGAGATCGCGGTCTGCGAAGTCCACGCTGAGATGGGCACTATCCCTACGGACGCGCTCGCACAGATTAAGTCGCGCGCGAAATTCTCCGTCGCCCGCATCAACGAGATAGAGAAGACCACGGACCACGACGTCATCGCCTTCACCACGAACCTGGCTGAATCAATCGGAGAGGCGGCCCGCTTTGTTCATTACGGCCTGACTTCGTCCGACGTGGTCGATACAGCCAATGCCCTGACGCTGCGCGACGCTTGCGGGATCCTGCTAGAGAAAATCGACGCGTTGCTCCAGGTGCTCAAACGTCGCGCCTTTGAATTCAAGAACACCCCGCAGGTGGGACGAACGCATGGCATTCATGCCGAGCCCACTTCATTCGGTTTGACCTTCGCGCTCTGGTACGACGAAATGCGTCGCAATTGCGCCCGGTTGGAAAGAGCGCGCGAGTCAGTGGCGGTAGGAAAGATCAGCGGCGCCGTGGGGGCTTTTGCGCTCCTCGATCCGCAGGTCGAGGAAAAGGTCTGTGCCGTACTGGGACTGAAGGCCGCTCCTGTTTCAACCCAAATCATCCAGCGCGACAACTACGCCGAGTATCTGTGCACGCTCGCCGTCATCGCCTCGTCACTCGACAAATTCGCTCTCCAGATTCGTCACTGGCAGCGGACCGAAGTGCGTGAGGCGCAGGAGAAATTCAAGCAGGGCCAGAAGGGATCGAGCGCCATGCCGCACAAGCGCAACCCGATCCTTTCCGAACGCATCTGTGGCATGGCCCGAGTGGTGCGCGCCAACAGCATCGTCGGACTAGAGAACGTGGCCCTATGGCATGAACGTGACATCTCGCATTCTTCAGCTGAACGCGTGGTGCTGCCTGATTCGAGCATCGCCCTCGATTACATGCTGCACAAAATGGCTTCGCTGGTAGAAGGCCTGGTCGTTTATCCGGAGAGGATGTTGGAGAATCTGGCCGCCACGCGCGGATCGATCTTCAGTGGACAGTTGCTGCTGGTTTTGACCCAGGCTGGAGTCTCGCGCGAGCAGGCTTATGAGTGGGTGCAGCGCAATGCTTTGCAGGCCTGGGATGAAGGCGGCGACCTGCAGACGCTGGCGGCAGCTGACAAAGACATCTCTGCTCACATTTCCACGGAGCAAATCGACCGGGTGTTTTCCCTCGAAACCTACCTGCGGAACGTCGATAAGGTTTTTGCGCGCGTGTTTGGGTGAGGGATGGTTTCGGGCTCAAACTAAGACGATCCACGAATGCACACGAACGAAGAAGCTACTCCTCTTTCGCATGTGTTCGTGGATCGTTTCGATCTGTAAAGCGATTTACTTGTTGGCGAACTTCTCAGCCATGTTCCCAATGATGGGAAGTTTGAAGTAATTCCCGCCATAAGCTTTGACTGCCGCGAAAATTAATCCTGCAAAATACCCCAGGAACACAACCATATAAAGCAGTCCCAACAACGCACTTAATTCGCCCATCCTGATCATCGCCAGGATAATACTGAGAATGACGATCAGGATCACCAACACTATAAAAACGATGATAGCTGCCACGTGATAAAGAATTGACTGCCAGGCGTGGAACTTCACAAAGCGATTCTCTTTTTCCATCACCAGGGAGATGATGGCTATGATGCCGATGGGATAACCCAGCGCAGCCGCTAAATTTCCATCCATGCCGAGGGCAGACTTACCTGTATCCATAAAATTCCTCCTACTAAATTATCTCGAACTGGATTACTTATTAACCGTCTTGAAAGCGAGATCGCCAATTCCCGGCAGCTTATACCATTGCCCCCTATATGCCTTAATCCCCGCCCATATCCAGAAACCCACCACAATCAGTGTGACGGTACACCATAGCCCCCACGTCACTAATCCCGACAGCAAGAGGCCAATGGCGATGCGCAAGACAAGACCAATGATCTGAACTACGATGGCGAGCGCCGCATACACCCCAAACAAAAACAGCGACTGTAAGGCATGAAACTTAACGAAGCGGTTTTCTTTCTCGGTAATTAGAAACACTACACTAAGGACAACGCCGAGACAGCAGACAATGTTAGCGATGTAACACAACATCGCCCCTAGATTCGAATCAAGACCTAAACTTGTTTTACCCCCCGGAGCGCCTGAAGGAGGCCCCCCTTCGGGATACTGAGATGACATTTCTGGTTCCTCTGGCGGAGAAGATAACGAGCGACTGGCGCAAATACTATGATATTGACTACGCCAAACGCAATGTTATGGCGTAATATTCCGCGTTCCGCCTTTTCAGAATTCAAAGCGAACGCGGACAGGCCGTCTCTGGGCCGGGAAATACGAATGAAAGCGAAAGTCTACGTCACCTTAAAACCAAGTGTCCTCGACCCGCAGGGCAAAGCAATTAAGCATTCGATCGAGTTACTGGGCTATCGTGGCATAGAAGATATTCGCCAGGGAAAGTATTTCGAGATCGCAATCGATGGCGGGCAAACAGGGGAGAAAGCGCGCGAGGAAGCCGAGCGCATGGCCCACGACGTACTCTCGAACCCGATCATCGAAGACTTTCGCGTAGAGATTGAAGAGTGATTTGGAGCGCGACGGCCAGCGCAGAGAAGATGGGTCACTGCGGATGCAGTTGGGTCAAGCACTCTCCCGACGAGTTGAAGGTTCGTCCCTCCCGCTCACGCAGGTGGGACTGACTTGACTGGAGATTGAAGATTGAAATTCGGCGTCATCGTTTTTCCGGGTTCGAACTGTGATCACGACGCGTACCATGTGATTTCAAAACACGTGGGCCAGCCGGTGGATTTCATCTGGCATCGCGACACAGACCTGAGCACCTACGACGCAATCATCATCCCGGGTGGTTTTTCTTACGGCGACTATCTACGCGCCGGCGCTTTGGCGAGGTTTTCGCCGGTGATGACGTCGCTGAAACAATTCGCCGCCAAGGGCAATCTAGTCCTCGGCATCTGTAATGGATTTCAAATCCTGTGCGAAGCGGGGCTGTTGCCGGGGGCCCTGATTCGCAATCGAGATTTACATTTCATCTGTGAACATATAAACGTCCGGATGGAGAGCGCCAACACGCCATTTACCAATGAACTGCCAAAGGGCACCGTGCTGCGCATGCCGATCGCCCATGCCGACGGAAACTTTGTCTGTGACGACGATACGCTTGACGAATTACGCCGCGAGGACAGGATTATCTTTCGTTATTGCGACCGCGCCGGGCAAACGACGGAAGCCGCGAACCCGAATGGATCACGAGACAATATTGCCGGCATCTGCAACCGCGAACGAAACGTCATCGGATTGATGCCGCACCCTGAGCGCGCGTGTGAAGATTTGCTGGGCTCGAGTGACGGCCAGGATCTGTTTCGTTCTTTGGCGGGAACTTTGGCGGCCGCCGCTTAGCCAGTAAGGAGCTTAAAGTTAGTGAACGTTTAGCGGCGGGCTACTTCTCGCCGGAACTCTGCCGCAGCGATGGCGGGCGGTAGTCCGCCTCTAAAAAGAAATCAGCCTCGAGCACCACGCTTGAACTGTTGCGCAATTTTTTTTCAGATCCCAGAAAGGAAACGCCAATCGATGAAACGTCACTCAGGATGGCTGGCCGCCGGACTGCTGTTGTTTGCGGTACTCGCCTGCAATCTCAGTAAGAACAACAACAACAGCAACAACTCAAACAATTCAAATTCGAACCGTAACAAGAATTCGACTACCCAGACGAACCGGCCGGCGAACGCTGATGTCTATATTGACACGATTGAAATGGCCAAGGACCGAAACGGCGATCCGGGTGACACGACGTCGACCTTTGCTCCAAGCGATCATACGATTCACTGCGTGGCGCATTTGAACAAGGCCAAGAAAGGCACTGAGATCAAGTTTGTCTGGAAAGCAGTTGAGGTCTCGGGCCGGCCCACTGGAGAGATCAAATCAATCGACTACTCGACCAGGTCTTTCGAAAACAAAGTGCATGCCCACTTGACCCTGCCCACCGATTGGCCCAAAGGACGATACGAGTGTGAGGTTCATGTGAATGGATTTACCGATAAGGTGATTCAGTACTCGATTGAATAGACCTCCGTGCTCGCCGTAAGCCGCGATCATGACGGTGGGACTTGAGCTTCTGATGAAGATCCCTTTGTTCCTCGCTACACTGACGCTGCTGGTTGTGTTTGCCGGGGCATCCGGCCAGACACCGGTTCATGCGCGCACCGATGACGGCAAAGAAGTGATCCTGCTGCCAGACGGTACGGAGGTTTATGTTAACGGCGAACTGGGCAAGACTCTGGACTATACGATTGAATAGAAAATTCCGAACGGCAATCAACCACTTCGGTGCAATCTGATTGGGTTACGGTTTGTCTCAACAAAGAACAAGATGAAACGCCTTATTCCCGTACTGATCATTCTCGTGGTCCTGCTGGCGGCGCTGGGTGTCACCTGGGCGGTATTGCGCTCGTCGCGACCGGCGGCTAATGCAAACGCCAACGCCAACGCCGCTGATCCCGCTTTGGTAGCACAGGGCGCCGAACCACAACATGTGCGCGGCAATCCATCAGCTCCGGTGATTCTGGAAGAGTTTGCCGACTTTCAATGCCCGTCCTGCGGGGCGTATTACCCGGAACTCAAAAAGATCGAAAGCGAATTCGGCGATAAGCTGAAGGTGGTTTTTCGCGAACGGCCTTTGGTGCCGCCGCACGAACACGCGCTGATGGCTGCGCAGGCAGCCGAAGCCGCCGGATTGCAAAATCGTTTCTGGGAAATGCACGACAAGCTCTACGAGAACCAGGCGACCTGGAGCGTAGTCAGTGATCTGGCGCCGCTGTTTGTGGACTATGCCAAACAGATCGGGCTGAACACCGATCAATTCATGAAAGACCTGAACGGCGAAGCGGTGGCGGCCCGCATTTTTCAGGATGGCAAGCGGTCTCATTCCCTGGGGATCAATTCCACCCCAACCTTTTTTGTTAATGGCAAAGAGGCCAAAGACGATCAATGGAAGCCTGAAGGCCTGCGCGAAATGATCCGGCAGGCGATGCGGGCCGACGGCAAGTAATGGACTGGGAACAGCGGTGTATCGAATGCAAAACTTGCCGTCTGCCAAATCTCAACCGTCAGTTTCCTGGTCAAACGTCATCGTCGCTTTGCTTGCGCTGGTTGGGCTGGGGGATGCGCTCTATCTTACGGTCCAGGATCTCACCGGGCAGACACTGCGCTGCACAATCGTGTCCGGCTGTTCCGAAGTTCTCAGTAGTCCTTACGCTCATCTCGGCCCGGTACCCCTCGCGGTCCTGGGAGCGTTCGCTTACTTCACCGTTTTCAGCCTCGCGATCCTCGGAGCCTTTGGTTATCGATCAGCCAGGCCTCTGCTGGCAGGTCTCTCAGCGATTATGTTCCTCATGACTTTGTGGCTTCTTTATCTACAGGCTTTTGTGATTCATCATTTCTGCCAGTATTGCCTGCTGTCGGCGGCGGTGACGACGTTGATCACGATAACTGTTTGGAGTTCGCGGTTGATGAAGCGCGGCAGCCGCAACGACTGATCTTGAAAGACTGCCGCCTGCCGGGAAAAGCCGATCCACGAAAGCACGTATGTTCGTGCGATTTCATAGAGAGCGTTTTGCAATCAAACTAAGAAACCACCGAACCATCCGCCGGCTTGCCACGTCTAACTTTCGGCTGTTAATCTTGGCGGTCAAACGCCGCCCCACTCTTGAAAGGGAGCTACTACAATGAAGAAACATTACGCGCTATCACTGTTTCTCGCTTCGCTAATCATCATCGCTTTTGCCGCCGTTGCCGGAAGTGGCATCACCATCGATGTGCCGGAACCCCCATCCATTGGCACTATGATAGACGATTTCAAATTGCCGGATGCCGACGGCGCTGAACATTCGCTCAAGGCGCTGGCCGGAAAAAACGGTGCGGTCATAATTTTCATGGCCACCCGGTGCCCAGTCTCGAACGCCTACAACGATCGCATGGAAAACCTGGCCCGGGATTACAAAGCCAAAGGCGTCAATGTGATTGGGATCAATTCGAATGTGGCTGAGCTGGCGGCCGAAGTAAAATCGCACGCCGCCGAAAAGGGTTTGACGTTTGCCATCCTCAAGGACGATGGCAACAAGATTGCCGATCGCCTGGGGGCGGCGCGCACACCGGAAGCTTATGTCATCGATGCAGGTGGCAAGCTGGTCTATCACGGCCGCATCGACAACTCGCAGAACACCGCGAACATTACGACCAGCGATCTGCGTGACGCGCTCGATCAGATGATCGCGGGCAAGCCAGTCACCAAGACCGGCGGCGCTGCGTTCGGTTGCTCAATCAAGAGAGTTTCGTAGTCGATGTAGGGCAGGCTGCCAGCCTGCCCATTGCGATCCTGGAAGCGAATCGCAACTAACAAATTTCTCTGCCAAATGCGTTTGGGCTTATCAAAATCGTTCGTCGTTGTGATTATCGCGGGCGCGCTGGTCGTTCTTGCGACGCCTGCCCAGACGCCAACGCCAACCCCCGCACGGAAGAACGATAACCCGGGGCCGATGGTTATGGACGGCGTCGATCGGAACGACTACGGCGCGGTCCGCGAGATCGATTTCGACGGCCTGAAGAAGATCCTGCAACGCGATTCGAAAGACACGCGACCCCTGCTGGTTAACTTCTGGGCGACCTGGTGCGAGCCCTGCCGCGAAGAATTTCCTGATCTGGTTAAGCTGGACGCTGACTACACTTCGCAGCGGCTCAATTTCGTTGCCGTCTCGCTCGACGACGTAGCAGAGCTCAAGACAACCGTGCCGAAGTTTCTTAAAGAGATGAAGGCCACCATGCCGGCCGTTCTTTTGAACGTCAACGATCCGGAGCCGGCGATTCATGCGGTAGACGCAAAGTGGGACGGTCAATTGCCTGCGACCTTTCTTTATGACCGCGACGGCAAAGTCGTTTTCAAACACTTCGGCCGCATTCAAGCTACCGAACTGCGGGCCGCCATCGATAAGCAGTTGGGTAGCAAGCAATGAAACCTCTGTGTTACCTCTGTGATTCCTCACAAAGAAAATCATGAGATGTCACTAATCACTTCTGAAGTCTTAACCGCTCATAATTTCTCAGCCGCAGAATTCGCTCACCTAAAAGAGTTGCTCGGACGTGAACCCAACCTGGTCGAGCTCGGCGTCTTTTCGGTGATGTGGTCCGAGCACTGTTCCTACAAATCTTCCCGCATTCACTTGAAACGACTGCCGACCACCGGGCCCCGCGTGATCGTGCCGCCGGGCGAAAACGCCGGCGTCGTCGATTTGGGCGATGGCTGGTGCGCGTGCTTCAAGATCGAATCGCACAACCATCCGTCATTCATCGAACCGTTTCAGGGTGCGGCCACTGGAGTGGGCGGAATTTTGCGGGACATCTTCACCATGGGTGCGCGGCCGATTGCCGCCTTGAACAGTTTGCGATTCGGTTCTCTCGATCATCCGGAAAATGGACGGCGCAATCGTTCGCTCCTGGCCGGCTGTGTGGCGGGCATAGCGCATTACGGAAATGCTTTTGGCGTCCCCACGATCGGCGGCGAAGTATCGTTTGATGATGCCTACGCATTGAACCCGCTGATCAATGCTTTCGCCCTCGGATTGGTGCGCCGGGATCAAATCTTCTTTGGCAAAGCTACCGGCGTCGGCAATCCCGTTTTATACGTTGGGGCCAAAACCGGCCGCGACGGCATTCACGGCGCGACCATGGCCTCAGCTGAGTTTGACGAGGAAGCCCTCGAAAAAAGACCAACGGTCCAGGTCGGCGATCCCTTTCTGGAAAAGCTTCTGCTGGAAGCCTGCCTTGAAGCCATGCGCAGCGGCGCAGTGGCCGGCATTCAGGACATGGGCGCGGCGGGCCTGACCTGTTCGACCTGCGAGATGGCTGCGCGCGGAGACACGGGGATCGAGATAGAATCCTCTTTAGTCCCGCAACGCGAAACCGGCATGACGGCTTACGAGATGCTCTTATCTGAGTCTCAGGAGCGCATGCTTATCGTGGCTCACAAAGGTCGCGAGCGAGAGGTGGGCGATATCTTTCGCAAGTGGGATCTGGACGCCGTAGTGATTGGCCACGTGCGCGACGACAACCGCATGCGCGTGACCCACAATGGTGAATTAGTTTGCGACGTGCCGGTCAAAGCGCTGACCGACGAAGCCCCAATTTACGAGCGTCCCATGAGAGCCCCGAACGTGGATGCTGGGACCGCGGACGCGAGAAAAGCTCCCGTCACCAAACCTTCCGACGACACACCTGGCGAAACATCAGTTCGTGCCGACGCGCTCAATGAGGACCCGACGTCCGCGCTCCCGGCAAACGTGGCGCCCCAAACTTACAATGATGTCCTGCGCAGACTTCTCATCTCTCCCAACCTGGCTTCCAAAGAATGGGTCTATCGTCAATACGATCACATGGTGCGCACCAACACAGCCGTGCTGCCGGGCGCTGATGCAGCAGTGGTGCGGATCAAAGAGACTCGGCGCGCGCTCGCAATCTCGCTCGACGGCAACGGCCGTTATTGCACGGCGAATCCGCGTGAAGGCGCAAAACTCCTGGTGGCGGAAGCAGCGCGCAACGTCGTCTGTGTCGGCGCGCAACCAATCGCGATTACCAACTGCCTGAACTTCGCTTCGCCGGAAAGACCTGAAGTGATGTGGTCTTTCTCAGAAGTCATCGACGGCCTCGCCGAAGCGTGTAGAGCTTTCGATACCCCGGTCGTTTCCGGAAACGTGTCCTTCTACAACGAAACGGAAGGTCGCGGAATCCTGCCGACCCCCGTCATTGGCATGCTGGGATTGATCGAAGATGTTAAGCGAGTCATCCAGCCCGGCTTCAAGACCCCGGGTGATTTGATCGCGCTGCTCGGCGTCACCCGCGACGATCTGTCAATCAGCGAATACGCGGCTGTGATCGAAGGAAAAAGCACTAGCCAGCTTGCCGCAACCGGACGAGTGCCCTCCCTTGACCTGCATCGAGAGCGAGCTGTACAGACCGCTTGCCTGCGTGCGGCGGAAGCTGGTCTCTTGCGATCGGCTCATGATTGCGCAGACGGCGGACTGGCGGTGGCATTAGCGGAGAAATGCTTTTCTTCTCTGAACCGTGAACCACTCGGCGCCGAAATCGATCTCACGGGTGAGTATGACCTCTTGACGCGTCTCTTCAGTGAGACCCCTTCTCGAATAATTGTTAGTTTCAATGAATCAGCCCAGGGAAGAATTGCAGAGATCGCCACAGCGGCCGGTTGTCCCTTGGCGCTGCTGGGAAAAGTCGGCTCGGAGAGCCTCGTGATTAAGAGCGCCGGCGAAGAGGTGCTGCGGCTGAAAGTAGCCGAGCTGGAAGCCGCCTGGCGCTCATCTCTGAAAGTAAGGCTGCAGGCCGAAGTAATGGCCGCTGGCGCTGAGTAGATTCGTGGCCCGCGCACCTAGGCGTGATTCACGGGCGGGACACCCGTGCCACTCTATTTTCTGGCCAAAACTACGGGCGCCATTTCCGCTGCTCGAATCTTTTCAAAAAAGCCTCGCACCGAAGCATACTGATCGACCGGCAGGGTGGCAGTGCGCTGTACCAGCTTGCGGGTGAACAGCAACTGGTCATCCTTTACTTCGTAGGTTGTTGCATAGGATCCGAAAGACGTTTCCAGCTTTACCGGATCGGGCATTTCGTCAACTACAAAGCCCGCCGGCAGCTTCACGCTCACGCTTTCCGAGTATGCCGTCGCCTTGATCATGATCGGATGCTGGCGTTTCGCTTCGGTCAGGGAAAGTGACTCGCGACGCGAGATGATCGCCGGCTTGAACACCAGCAGCCGATCCTGCATCAGCTGCGCATAGGCCGGCGCAGTAAAATCAATATCAAGATCAAACCGGTCCGCCCTGAGGTCGTCACGCGCTTCGACCTTGCTCACCTTAGCCGCTGAAGCTCCGGAAGTAATCCACGATTCGATGGCCTTTTGATAATCCGGACGCGACAGACCACGGAATTCGCGGCGATAACCGACCGCCCAGCGGCCGGCAGCCTTTTCCTTAATCGCGGCGGTCAGCGATCCGTCCGCGGCCAGGCTGGCTTCAATTTTTCGATCCAGGAGGTTGCTTTCTGCCGGAGTCACCGGCATGCGCACGAGCGATCCCGACTCACCCGCGACGATTAAAGCCAGGCTGCCTTGTTCCTGATCCGGTAGATCGCCGACCGGCGTGTTGTCGTCGGTAGCGTCAAAGATCAGCAGCCGCCCCAGCTTCGGATGAGTGATGATCGTCGCGACCTTGGTTTCGTCCTGAACTTTGACGGCGACTATGCAGTGATTGAACTGATGAGGCGAGGCCCACTCTTCACGCACATAATCGGCATCACCTGAATAGATCACCACCGGATAAGCAGTGATCCCGACGACCTTGAGCATGGCCCGCATCAAATTCGCTTTGTCTTTACAGTCACCATACGACTTGGCAAAGACGTCCATGGCCGCGTGCGGCCGCATGCCACCACCACGACTGACGCCGATATCGATCGAGATGTAGCGGATGTTCTGGACATAGGTGGCGATGGCCTGGATCTTCTCCAGCTCAGTTTTTGAGCTCGCCGTCAGCTCACGCACTTTGGCTGAAACGGCTTCATTCGGAACTGCCTGCGGATCGTGTAGCTGCGTCAGCCAGTAAGAAACCTCAGACCAATTGGAAAATGTTTTGAAGTTATTCGATGGGCTATCGCCCGGCGGAAAATAGCTGATCGCTAGTCGTGGCGCCAGACTGGCAACCCGAGGACTGCTAGGCTCTGGCTTGATGGGCGAGAGATTGTCGAGCTCCCAGGTATAGGTTGAACCGCTAATCGTCGGCTCGACCTTCTCATGATTGAAGGTCACGGTTTTAGCGGCCCAGCCTGGGGGCAAAGTGAGAATGTAGCGCGACGCAATGGCCGGCAAGCGGTTCTGAAACGTCCAGACATCCTGTGAAAAGATCGACCGCTGTTCGGTGGTCGCCTGATAGCCAAAAACCGCGCCCGCGTCAGCGTCCTTCGAAGCATCGATCATTTTGTAGCGCGACTCGTTGTAGACGTCGTTCGGATCTTCGACGGCATCGACGATGTCTTCTTTGCCATATTTCCTGACCAGACCTGAAGGTTTGATCAGCCACGCGCGCATCTCGCGCACCTTTCCGGCGTCGCTTTCGTAAAATTCGACGGCTTCCGCATAACCGCGTCCTTCACGAATCAGGATGCGCACGGCGAACGTGGTCACGGTGGTCACGCGCCCGTCCTCGCTCACCGTTACGTGTTGTTCGCGCTGCAGCACGACCGCCGGCAAATCCTTTTCATATTCGGGCGTGGTGATCTTAGCCGCTTGTAGCAACCAGGGCGGCGCCTCGTCGGCAGCGAAAGCAGCGCTGAAGGCAAGCAAAATAATAAAGCATGATCCGATCAAACGTGGACGCATATTTTCTCCTGGAAAAACCTGGTGCGATTAATTTTTCAGTTTGCGGGGCCGGTCGTCTGTTTCAAAGTGATTGTGTGTTCGTCGTTCTGATGCAGAATGTCGAACAACCTCTTTAGCCCTGAATATCCTTTTTCGTCAAACAGAATGCTGCCGTTACCGCCAAAGAAAAACTCGCGGTCAAAGACGAGCTTGCGGCCATCCGTGCTGGCGGCCAACTTGACCTGGTAACGGCTAATATTCTGCGATTCAAAGGGCGGCGGGCTGTCCGGGTTATCCAGGGCAAAGCCTGCCGGTAAATCCATTTCGATTTCATCCTTCTCCGACCAGGGATAGTTGAAATAGATTGGGTGCAGGCGCTCACTGGGAGTAAACATCGCCGCCAAACCATGCTGGAAAAACGCCGGCTGCAGGAACAGGCGTTTACCCGTACGCTGCGCATAGCCGGGGACTCTAATGTGATAGGCATAGACGAAGGGCTTGATCGGATCAGTCACGTTTTCGATCTTAATGTCTGAGATTTCGGCCGTGCTCAGGCGCGATTTAAGGCTGTCCCGCAAAGTTTTTTCGCGTTCTGCAGGCGAGTCGTCGTCGTTATACTCCTTCTTATCCAGCCCGAGATGCCCGGAGTATTCAATGCGCACGTCGCCTTCCAGCGTGCCGTCCTCCATCAGAGTAAACTTGCCCTTACGATGTTCCAGGGATTTCTCAGGCGGCGACATCGGAGTTTTAATCCAGGCCGGCGTCTTCGGATCAGCCAGCAGCGCGTCCTGTCCCTCTTCCTGCCAACGTAACATGCCGAACGGAACATAGGTGCTCGCTGGATCAAAGAAACTCCAGTTGTCGCCTACCTTGACCGCGATGTCATAGGTGCTAATGAAATAGTCGTCGGGAAATTGGGGGTCAAAGAAGATGTCGCTGCGGTCAGCCATGTTCACCATGCGCACCTCAAAGCCAGCCGCAATGGCCATGGTCGCAAACAGGAAATCGATATTCTGGCCAGTACCCAGGCCACGCTTCAAAGTATCGGACGGTGTTTTATTCTCTTTCCACTTGGCCCGATCTTCCGCGCTCATGCCGGATGCATCGTCATTGATGTTTTTGATTTTCCCGCGACAAAACTCAAACATGCGCTCGAGTTTCTGCTCCGGCGTGGCCGCATCGCCGATGGCATCCGCGGCTGCTTTCTTCACGTCGTCGCTCATTTTGGTGCGCGCCTTGAATCGCTCGTAATACTTTTTGCCTGTCTCCCGCCAATACTCGGCGGGCGCCAGCTTCTGGTCTTCGGTGTAATAGACCAGCATCCAGGGGCGCACCTGATCCTCTGGCGGCATGCGAGCTTCTTCATGAAAAGCCGGCACGTTTTCCATCGAGGTGCCGTAGAACCCGTCTTTCTCTTTTACAAACGGGGTGTTGCGGCCATGAAATAGCTGCATCCGCATGCCGTAAGGAAAATTAGGATTGGTAAGCGGCTTGATGTGGTATTTCACCAGCTGGACTGGAACATCGCGCTGAAATTGCAGCCGAATGTAATTCGCCAAACGGTCATTGCGTACTTCGCGCCACCGGTATTCAATAATTGATCCCGGCTCAACACCGGGCATCGAGAATGACTTTGCTTTTATCTTGAGGCCGCTGGAGCGAACAATGCTCCGCTCAAAGACGTCCTCTTTCTTCAGTAAGATAATCCGGTTGTCAGGTGTCACCGTGCGCGCGGCAATGTCGGTGATCTGCCAATTGCTGAGATAGGGGGTATCGACCTTGCTCTGCGATTCGCGACCGCGTTCGGTGAAAATCTTGATGCGAATATAGTGCGTGAGAACAGTCCGCACATCGTTTCCCTCAACCTCGTCAGAGACCCTAACGTCCCAGAAGAGGGCTTCGGCGTCGGCGTCTTTCTCAACCACCGCGGTCTTCGACGAAAGTTCCGCTGGGTCGATCGCGCGCCACTCGTCACCCGCCCAAACCTGCCCGAACGTGCACAGTCCAAAGCACACTGCCACCACGAGGAGCAAAAAATACCGAGGGATATTTTTCATTGAGGAAAGCCTTTCAATAAGGTTTCGCGGGCCGGGTGTTTGAAACCGATGAGATTTAAGGTTGAGGTGCCGCAGCCAACGGGCTACACCACCGCGGAAGCGAAGGCGGATTGTAACCCAGCTTTTGCGGTCTAGCAATGCATTATTGATATCTTTTGCGGTTCGCGCGGATGGCGGCTTGAGCGGTTGTAAATGCGCGCGGGCGGTCTCGCAAGCGTCTTAATGGTCACCTACAACAAAGATAAATTCCTCGTCGTCCTTCTTATCGACGGTTACCTTATTACACTCGGTGCCCTCCGGCACGTGGAAGGAAGCCCTGCCCGTACGCGCGCGTTAAACTTGCGACGCGCCTCGGCTTTTTCTTCCTGCGTTGATACGGGGCCACTCACTTGACTGGACTGACGCCAAGCGTTTGTACTTAAGACAGCGGCGCAGAACAGGCCCAGCGCGACGAGCGTGTAGCCAGTTCGCCTGAGTAATGCGGTATGTGTCAACATGAGCCTCCTTACCAGTTTGTGAGTTGTCGAAGAAGGTCATCGCGCTGAAGGAGGACGGTTCCTTTCACGCGGGAAGCGCGGCACAAGCGTACGGCGGAACCCCTTCCGCGTCAACACGATCTCTACATGCTATTTTGATATGACTTGGCATCCTCTGTCTGCGTCTCGAAGCACCGGTTAATCACTCCTTCACAGAATATCGAGGTGGCTTCTACCAGCTGCGTTCAGGCCATATGTTATAATCCGAACCTCTCTTAAAACCTTTGATTTATTAGCTATTTCGCAAGGCATAGACGCGCAATCCTTCTGGAGAAAACCATGGCCACAGAGCTGAAACGTTCCCCTGCAATCATCGATCGGTTGGAAGAACTCCTGGGCGCAGAAGCCCGCGAGCTGCTGGATCATAAGGCCCAGACAATTCCCCAGGATCAAATTCACTTGCCGGGGCCCGACTATATCGATCGGGTAGTGGCAAATTCAGATCGTTCGCCGTCAGTCCTTCGTTCCCTGCAATCGCTCCTGGGTTACGGACGGTTGGCGGATACCGGGTATGTTTCTATTCTGCCGGTCGACCAGGGCATTGAACACTCAGCCGGCGCCTCGTTCGCCCCCAACCCCCAATATTTTGATCCGGGCAATATCGTCAAGCTGGCAATCGAAGGCGGCTGCAACGGGGTGGCTTCGACCTTCGGCGTACTTGGGGCGGTCGCGCGTAAGTACGCGCACAAGATTCCTTTCATCGTGAAGATTAATCACAACGAGCTGCTGACCCTGCCGAACAGATTCGATCAGGTGATGTTCGGAACAGTGAAGGAAGCGCACAATATGGGTGCGGTCGCGGTGGGCGCCACCATCTATTTCGGATCGGACGAATCAACACGTCAGATTACGGAAGTCGCGAATGCCTTTGCCCAGGCGCATGAACTGGGAATGGCGTGCATCCTCTGGTGCTACCTGCGCAACTCGAAATTCAAAACCCCGGAAGGCGACATGCACGCCTCAGCTGACTTAACCGGGCAGGCAAACCATCTGGGCGTTACGATCCAGGCTGATATCGTGAAGCAGAAACTGCCGGAACGAAACGGTGGCTATCCCGCAGTTGAAAAGGAACTCGGAAAATCGTACGGCAAGACCAGCAAATTGGTTTATGAGAAGCTGACTACCGACAATCCGATCGACATGGTGCGCTATCAGGTAGCCAACGGTTATATGGGACGCATCGGGCTGATCAACTCCGGCGGCGAGTCAAAAGGCGCGAGCGACATGGCCGAAGCCGTCCGTACCGCTGTTATCAATAAGCGCGGCGGCGGCATGGGCCTGATTTCAGGACGCAAAGCCTTTCAACGTCCGATGAACGAAGGCGTGGAATTATTGAACGCTATCCAGGACGTTTACCTGTCAGAGGAAATTACCGTAGCGTAAATCGCAGGCGCATTGCGATCGTTGTAGGCGATGACTATAATGCGCGCGCTTTAGAAAGCTCCCCCTGCAAAAGATATGTCGACCCCAATTCGCTGGAAACATGATCGGCCCGCGCCTCGTCGTCCCAGACCAGAGCCGCGACCCTTTTCCGTGATCAAGTCCGCGCTGGGTGAAATAGCGCGCGTAGCTCTTTCCGAGCCCTTCATGCTGGTCATTGAGCGGCAGGAGATATATCTCCGTCGTTTACCAAAGGCCCTCGACGGTCTGCGCATTGCTCATCTTTCTGATTTACATTACGGCCCGATTGTTAACCCGGAGCATCTCGAGCGGGCGATTGCAGCGGCAAATGATCTGCGGCCCGATTTCATAGCCCTGACCGGAGACTACATCTCGCACGATCGCAGTTACGCAGCGCCCTGCGCTGAGTTGGTGGGCCGCCTGCGAGCCCGCTTTGGTGTCTTCGCCGTGCTGGGAAACCATGATCACTGGACCGACGCCGCCTTGATCGCTGATCTTTTTCGAGCCGAAGGCATAACCGTTCTGCTCAATGAGGGCATGCGTATCGATGTTGAAGGAGAGTCGTTCTGGCTAGCCGGTGTGAACGATACGATGGTAGGCCTCGAGGATCTGCCGCTCGCCATGGCCGGTTCTGTGGACGACGAACTGAAGTTATTGCTGGCTCATAATCCGATCATCCTGCGCCGCGCCGCCCGCGCCGGCGTTGATTTGGTGCTCAGTGGCCACACGCATGGTGGCCAGGTTACCCTGCGGCCAGAGAAGAACCGCAACGGGCTTCCGCGTCGTCGTCTCCTGCGAGGCCTCGGCCGCAGAGGGAACACGCAGATCTACGTAACCCGTGGTCTAGGAACCGTGGTGCTGCCGATTCGCTATGGATGTCCGCCGGAAGTTTCATTGCTCGAGCTCCGGTCTATGCGATAGCACGACTCGGAGCCGGTCGGACTGAGACCGGACCCCAGGCCCAGTCGGCAATCGCAAATTTGAAATTGATAATCCCTTAATGTCCTCTCGAATCATCACCCTGCCGAACCTGCTGACCGTTATTCGGATGGCGTTGATTCCGGTATTTGTCTCGCTTCTTTTCTATCAGAAGTTTCTGCTGGCCCTTGCGGTGTTTGTTTTCGCCGGAGTCACTGACGGGCTCGATGGACTGCTGGCGCGCCGCTTTCATCAGCAGTCCCCCCTCGGACGCATTCTCGATCCGATCGCCGACAAAATGATGCTGGTGACTTCCTTTGTCGTGCTTTCGATGCGCAGTGTCTATCCCACGCCCTTGCCAAAGCACCTGCCTATTCCATTCTGGGTAAGCATCACCGTCATCAGTCGAGACGTTTTTATCCTCGTGGGCGCCGCGGCCATAAACATGGTCAGCGGCTTTCGCGCGTTTCAACCCTCGTTCCTCGGAAAGCTCAGCACGGTCGTTCAAATCGGCGCCATCGCGATCGTGATTCTCGCTGCCCAGACCAGGGTCGGTACCGGCTATTACCTTCCAACTGTCTACACCTCGGTCTTTGCCTGCACCCTCCTGTCCGGCATCCACTACGTTTTCTTTGTCTCACGCCTGCTCAACGAAGACCGCAAATGAGGTCAGAACCGCCTGCGATAGCGGGCGGTTGATCGTTCCTCTTTCAGGCTACTCACGACGAGATCAACTACCCGTTGTCGCAGGTGGTTCTGACGCTATACAAAGTTGACAATGCGACACTCAGGTATTATTCTAAGCGGGCATTCAACCCGTCTATCGAGCAGCGAGCGACGGAAATAAACAGCGGAGTATTGAACAAAATGAACAAAATCATTGGTATTGACTTGGGCACGACGAACTCAGTGGTGGCGGTAATGGAGGGCGGCGAGCCCATCGTGATCACAAATTCCGAGGGCGGACGCACAACTCCTTCAGTAGTGGCCTTCGCCAAAGACGGCAGCCGCCTCGTCGGCCAGGTGGCTAAACGTCAGGCCGTCACCAACCCTGAAAATACAATCTATTCGATCAAACGATTCATGGGCCGGCGCTTCGACGAGGTGACCGAAGAAAAGAAGCAAGTGCCTTACAAGGTACAGGGTAGTGGCGCGGGCGGCGACGTTCGCATCGTAGCCGGCGGCAAGGAATGGAGTCCGCCGGAAATCTCGGCCATGATTCTGCAAAAGATGAAACAGTCGGCTGAGGACTACCTCGGCCATAAAGTCGAAAAGGCGGTGATTACCGTCCCGGCCTACTTCAACGATTCACAGCGCCAGGCGACCAAAGACGCCGGCAGGATCGCCGGGTTGGAAGTCATGCGCATCGTGAACGAGCCCACGGCGGCAGCCCTGGCCTACGGCCTCGACAAAAAGAAGGACGAGACGATCGCCGTGTTCGACTTTGGCGGTGGCACCTTCGACATTTCGATTCTTGAAGTAGGGGAAGGCGTGGTCGAAGTTAAATCGACCAACGGCGACACCCATCTCGGCGGCGACGACATCGACGAAGCCCTGGTTGAGTGGATCATCGAAGAATTCAAGAAGGATCAGGGCATCGACTTGTCCAAAGACAAGATGGCGTTGCAAAGACTGAAGGAAACCGGCGAGAAGGCCAAGATTGAACTTTCGTCCACCCTGGAAACCGAAATCAATCTACCCTTTATCACCGCCGACGCGTCCGGACCAAAGCATCTGGTGATGAAGCTGACGCGGGCCAAGTTCGAACAGTTGTGCGAACCGATCTTCAAGCGCCTGACCTCGCCACTGGAACAGGCCCTGAAAGATGCGGCCCTCGACGCTTCGAAAATCGACGAGGTCGTACTGGTAGGTGGATCAACCCGCATTCCCAAAGTCCAGGAAATCGTGAAGGGTTTCTTCGGCAAGGAACCGAACAAGAGCGTCAACCCCGACGAAGTCGTGGCCATCGGCGCGGCCGTACAGGCAGGTGTGCTGTCCGGTGAAAAGACCGACATCCTGCTGCTCGACGTTACACCTCTGAGCCTTGGCATTGAAACCCTGGGCGGCGTCTTCACCAAGCTGATTGATCGGAACACGACCATTCCGACGCGCAAGTCTGAAATCTTCTCGACGGCTTCTGACAATCAGACCTCAGTCGAGGTTCATGTGCTGCAGGGCGAGCGTCCCATGGCTGGTGACAATCGCACCCTCGGCAAGTTTCATCTGATAGGTATTCCCCCGGCACCACGCGGCATGCCGCAGGTCGAAGTCGCTTTTGACATCGACGCCAACGGCATCGTCAACGTCTCTGCCAAAGACATGGGTACAGGTCGGGAACAGAAGATCACGATTACTTCGTCATCCGGTCTGAGCAAGGATGAAATCGACAAGATGATGCGCGAAGCGGATTCCCATTCGGCCGACGACGCACGCAAGCGCGAAGAGATCGAAGCGCGGAACAAGCTCGACAGTCTCGTCTACCAAATGGAGAAGACGCTGAACGAGAACCGCGAGAAGGTTAGTGCGGTTGCGGGCGCAGTCGACGAAGGCATTGCCGACGCCAAGAAGGCCCTGGAAGAAGGCGGAGTCGAACGCATGAATGAAGCGTTCAACGCTCTGCAAACTGTCTCTCATAAGATGGCCGAGGCGCTCTACCAGCAGACAGGTTCGGCCCCTGAGCCTGAGTCGGCTGAACAATCATCCGCAGCCGGCGCCTCGACGTCCGGTCAGCCGGGCGGCGACGACAACGTGATCGACGCTGAATATGTAGACGTCGACGACGAAAAGAAATAACCGAGAGGCGGGGACCAATAGACGCGGGGACGGGGAGAAACAAGATTGCCGCGTCCCCGCGTCTCTCCATCTCGGCATCCCTTTTGAACGATGGCCAAAGAAGACTTCTATAAAATTCTCGGGGTTAAACGAGACGCCAAGCCGGAAGAAATCAAGAAAGCCTACCGGCGGCTGGCGCGTAAATATCACCCTGACGTGAACCCGGGCGACAAGAGCGCAGAAGATCGCTTCAAGCAGATGAGCGAAGCGTTCGACATTCTTTCCGACCCGAAGAAGCGCAAGGTTTACGATCGCTTCGGTGAATACTCCGACAATCTGGCGAACGCCGCGGCAGCCGGTGGGCCGGGTGCGACCTACACTCGAGGTGGCGGACAGCCGTTCGATTTTTCGGGGTTTGATTGGGGCACCGCCTCATCTTCGGCTGGAGCCGCTGGAAGTAGCAGTAGCTTTCGAGACATCTTTGCCGATCTTTTTAGCGGCGGCAAGGCTGAACGCGAACCACCTCGGCCGCAGCCCCAGAGGGGCACGGACATCGAGATGCCGCTCTCGCTTACTTTTGAAGAAGCGATCACCGGGCTCACCACCAGCATCACCGTGCATCGATCTGAACAGTGTTCGCGCTGTCATGGGGCCGGCGACACGGGCGGTTCAGTGATGACCTGTCCAACCTGTAAAGGCGCTGGCCAGGTGCAGAAGGCAGGCGGCCGTCTGCGCTTCACCCAGGAATGCTCCGACTGTGGCGGCACCGGAAAACGACGTCCGCCGTGTTCACTGTGCAAAGGCAAAGGCACAATTCCCAAGACTGAAAACGTCAAAGTGCGGATTCCCGCCGGTGTCGACACAGGTTCGCGTGTGCGCATTTCCGGCAAAGGCGAAGGTGGACGATTAGGCGCGCCGCCGGGAGACCTTTTCATCATCACGAATGTCGGCGCCCACAAATATTTCACTCGCAAGGGCGACAACATTTATGTCACGGTACCAATCACAGTGCCAGAGGCAGCCCTCGGCGCGAAGATCGAAGTCCCGACCGTAACGGGCAAAGCACAGTTGCGCATCGCCCCAGGAACTCAATCAGGACAAAAGTTTCGCCTGCGACAGCGCGGCGCCCCGTCTTTGCGAGACCCGAACACGCATGGGGATCAGTTTGTTGAAGTTCAGGTGATCCTGCCGAAGGTAATTTCGGAAGAGACGAAAGAGCTGCTGCGGAAGTATGGGCAGCTCAATACCGAGAATCCGAGAGTCGAGATGGGATTGGATTAGAGCAAACTTAAGTTTGCCTGACATGCTCTATGAAAAAGCGCGCCAAAACTTTTACGATTAGCGCCGTGGCCGAGCAGTTTGAGCTTCATCCACAGACGCTCCGTCTTTATGAACGCGAGGGCTTACTAAAGCCTTCGCGCTCTGACGGCAACACCCGACTCTACACCGATACTGATCTTGAACGGCTGGAAATCATTCTGTCCCTGACACGCGATCTCGGCGTCAACCTCGCGGGGGTGGAAATTATCCTGAACATGCGCGAAAAGATGGACTCGATGCAGCGAGAGTTCGAACGTTTCTTTGATTACCTGCAGGCGCACGCCGAAGAGTTTTCCCATTTCACCGAACCGCCGCCCGAAGCCGGCGCCCTGGTTCCGATTAGCCGTATCCATCGCACAGTCTCGGTCAAGCGCCGCTCCGTAGTCACCCGACGCTAACAAGAGCGAACCTTCCCCGCAGAAATATCCACGAAGACACCCGGAGGCGTCCTCGTCTCACTCGAGTTTCTCCGTGAAATTCGTGGATCGTTCTTTATTTTAGTGACCTGCAAACAGCAACCCCAACCGCAATCCTCAGTGCAAGCAAAGCCGCTTGAGCAAAGCCGTTTACGATGTTAAAGTGTGCCGCCTGTAGATTCGCTACCCCGTCGAGTAAGCGATTTCCAAAGTACCACGGGCTTCCCGCTCGTGAATCACGCGCCAGATGCGCGAGCCACAAGTCTTGTTCGCCCCAAAATGCTTTACGCCAAAAAACTCGTTTTCATGTTCGCCGTTCTGGCGGCGCTGCCGTGCCTGGCGCTTCGATCTTCGTTGGCGCAGGATCTCGACAACGTCACCATCAGCGGGCATGTGACCGATCAAAACGGCGCAGTCATTCCCGGGGCGACAGTAATCGCCACGCTGATTGCCACGAAGGTTGATCGCACGGTCGTCGCCGACGATAACGGCCAGTACCGGATGATTCAGCTCCCGCCCGGCGGCTACAGCGTTAAGGCTTCGTTCACCAATTTTGGCGCCGAAGAAAAGACCGGCCTGATGACGATCGCGGGCCAAAACGTCAAACTCGATTTTGTTTTGAAGCCGGCTGGAATCTCGGCCGAGGCCGCCGTCGTCAGCGCCGCTCAAACTCCGGAAGTTGATACCACCCGCACGGTTGTAGGGGGCACAGTGACGACGCGAGAAGTTGAATCCCTCCCGGTCAACACGCGTTCGCCGCTGGATCTTATTTTTACTCTGGGAGGCGTGGCGGAAGAGCCGCTTTCGACCCGCGATCTGGCGGAAGATCGCGCGACCGGAAGATCCACTCCGGAGGAAGCAGGAAACTTCTCGCTCTCCGGCGGCACGGCTTATTCAAACAACATCACGATCGATGGTCTGGACAACAACGACGACCGCGGCGCTCGCGAACGTTTCACCCCATCAATCGAAGCAGTCGAAGAAGTACAGGTAATTCGCAATCAGTTCGCGGCTGAGTACGGACGCGCCTCCGGCGGCCGGGTCAACATCCGGACCCGCGGTGGTTCGAACAAGTACCATGGACGGGCTTTCTATTTCTTTCGGGATGAAGCACTGAATGCCAACACCTGGAAGAACAATTCGCAGGGTCTCTCGCGGCTGCCGCTACAGGAGCACGATCCGGGATTTACTTTCAGTGGACCAATAGTAATTCCGAAGGTCTACAACGGCCGGAATCGCACCTTCTTTTTCAGCGCCTATGAATACGACACGCTGCTGGATTCGACGGTGATAGACACCCTCGTGCCGGTGGATCAGAATCCGCTGTTTCCACTTCCGGCTCCGACCAACCTCGCCCAAAAAAGGCCCGAAGCACCTTCAGCTCCGGCGCTGGCCGCCGTAAATGGCGTGGCGCCGTTCCTCGCGACACTCAGCACGCCGCAGCGCGATCACATCTTCACCACTCGGATTGATCACAAATTCAACGACTTGCACAACGGGTCTTTTCTTTATCAACTCGGTCGTTTGAATAATCTACGCCAGTTTGGGGGCGGAGGCCGGCTGGCGGATAGCTTGATTGGCCGGTCGCGCAATACAGATGCGCTCTCCTACTCGGACAACTATGTGGTGTCATCCAAAGCCGTGGCCCAGACACGTTTTCAATACTCGCGTCTAACCCCCGCGGTCGTAGCCACGGGCGGCACCCAAAAACCTGTGCTGATCATCAACATCAAGGACTCAGCCGCGATTAATTCCGGCAGCTTGATCGCCGGTACTTCGACGACCGGGGCCAGCGATCGTGACGAAACTCGTTATCAAATGCAGGAGGTCTTTGCCTATCTCAGCGGCAGCCATTCTTATAAGCTGGGTGGCGACCTGCAGAGAATCAAATCCACGTTCATTGATCTCAGCGACGCCAGCGGCACCTGGGACTTTGATAGTGCGGGAGACTTTCTGGCGAACCTGCCCAGCCGCTTCCGGCAGAACTTTCTGACTACTTCCACGCAGCACAACACCTACATGGGGATCTTCGCGCAAGACGAGTGGCGGCTGAAGCCTAACTTTGTCCTCAGCTACGGCCTGCGTTACGAAAACGAGACCATCGTCCACGATAAAAACAATTTCGGTCCGCGGGTGGCTTTCTCGTACGATCCATTCAAGTCAGGCAAGACCGTGATTCGCGGCGGCGCAGGAGTTTTTTATGGCCGCGCCCTGCTGCGCACGATTGACGATTTCACCCTCGGGGCGAAACAGCTTTTCTTTGACACCGACACGCTGGTCGATCCGGTCACGGGCAAAGTGATGAGCGATGCGCAACGGCGCGCTTTCATCGTTGCCAACCTGCACTTCCCACAAGTCCTCACCGCCGGTTCGCCCCTCGTGAAGCAGTTCGGAGTACTTAATAGCGGGTTCACGCGCCGGCTTGATCCAACTCTGCGCATTCCGGAAAGTTATCAGGCCAACTTCGGTTTCGAACGCGAAGTCGGAAAAGGTTTTGTCTTTGAAGCGAACTACACCTGGAATCGCGGCCTGCACCTGTGGCGAGAATTCAACGCCAACGCGCCGAGGCTGCCGAGCGGCTTCAAAAACTTTACTACCTATCTGGCCTCGCGCGACTTTACCAACTTTCTCAATAGACCCGGCGGTGTTCGGCCCGTCCTGAACACGTCGACCGCCGGCGACCTGGTGCGGTTTGTGTTGGCGCCGACCGATCCAGCCAATCCAAATTCAGTGGTGCGAATAATCGAATTCGGGGTGCCCATCTCGCTCGTCAATCTCAACGCCTTCACCTCGACGACTTCGGTGAATGCGGCCCTGGCGGCGCTGACCAGTTTGCGACCCGATCCTGCAAGAGCCGACATTCAACAACTGATCGCGGTCGGTAACAGCTTCTATCACGGCTTAACGCTGGAACTTCGCAATCGTTTTAAGCGGGCTAAGAACGGCGCTGGCTTTTCGTTCCGAGCCGCTTATACCCTTTCGTTTCTGACCGACGATGGCATCGTCAATACATCCGATGCTTTGATTCCCGGTGACTTCCGTGGCGAGCGCGCGCGCAGCCTGCAGGACCGCCGTCATCGTTTCACTCTCTCCGGAACCATCGACACGCCGGGCTTTTTGGGCCAGCTGCGCATCTCGCCGGTTTTGCGTTTGGCTTCGGGCGCCCCCTTCAATCTGGGCCTCGGCGGCGCCGATCGAAATCTTGACGACGTGGGCAACGACCGGCCCATCTTTACCGGTGACGTTAAAAAGTTGAAATGGCGCAGCCCCGGCGAACCCTTTGATGCATCGATTCTGAATCAATTCATCCTCCCGACCGTCGGCCAGTCCGGAAGCCTGCCGCGCAACGCAGGCACTGGACCGGGAACTTTCATTTTCGATCTGAACCTGACCCGGGAGTTCAAACTCACCGACAAGATTAAGTTGCGCCCCGTAGTCGAGTTCGACAACGTCCTCAACAAAACAGTGTTCAGTTTCGGCAGCGAGTTCATAGACTTCACCGCCATCGGACCAACATCTTCCGCCGCAACCAGACAGGCCTTCCTGGATTCGTTCCTGGTCGCGACCCGCACCCTGCGCCCGCGCCAGATTCGTCTCGGCGTCCGTCTGGATTTCTAAGTTTGAAGTGCGGCAAAGCACGGCTCTGCTGTCTGGTGTGCGGAAGGGCTCTGGCCTTCCGGGAGTTTTGTTTCGATTTTCGGGGCTCCGCCCCTGGATCGCTTTGGCGGCCCGCCCCAAAAACAAAAAAGCCCCCGCCAAAAACGGCAGAGGCTTTTCTAATTCCAGCTTGATGGAAATCCGCTACTTGGTAAACTCGATCACGAGGCTCTTTTCGCAGAAATCAAACTTGGCCGATTCGGATTCCTCACCATCACTCCAGACGGCTTTGAAATACCATTCGCAGTTTCCTTCGTCCGTCGACTTGTCCCACACCAATTCATCAGTAGCGCCGGCAGCGATACCTGAACCGATGTCAAAGTAGCCCCACTTCTTCCCGTCTTCTGAAACAAGAATCTTCTTGATGGCCAGTTTGGCGTTGTTGTGGACCTTGAATTTGTAATCGACGTTCGACTTAGCAAAGCTAAGCGTGAAGCTCATCATCAGCAGGGCCGCGGCGAGCATTGCTGCTTTTCCAAAATTATTGTAAACGCGCATTGACTTTGATTTCTCCATGTTATGTTGTTGACTGACTGAATGGTCGATGGGAAAGGCCGGGGGAGACCCGCTCGACCGCTAAATGATAAGGGTAGACTTCGATTTGCGCAATGGGGCGGAAATGGACATGAACAGGCCGCGTGGGAAGTGTGGCAGGATGCTCCAGCCTTCGACCCTGGATTGGGGAGCGCCAAACAACCCCACCTGGCCGGTGGTCCAGGCTACATTCGGCGCCGGCACCCCGGCAATCCAGGTCTGAACTCTCACGTTCCAGTCACGATTCGCACTTTTGCACTCTCACCGTTTGGCGCTTCGCCCCACACGATCTACGATGAACCCACACAAAAGAAAAGGGAGCACACATGAAATACAGAATGTTGGGTCGCACCGGCCTCAAAGTTTCCGAGCTGTGCCTCGGCACAATGACCTTTGGCGAAAATTTTCTGAACATCGCCGTCGTCGATCAGGCGGGCGCGAATGAAATGGTTGCGCGGTGTTTGGAAGTCGGAATTAATTTTTTCGATACGGCCGATGTCTATGCCTATGGCCAGTCAGAGACAATCCTGGGCCACGCCTTGAAAGACTGCGACGCGGAACGCGACAAGATCGTGATCGCAACGAAGGTGCGCGGCGCTATGAGCCAGGCTGCGATGGAGGGCACGGGTGATCCAAATAACGTCGGCCTCTCGCGGCAACATATCTTTGCGTCCGCCGAGAAGAGTCTGCGCCGGCTCAACATCGACTACATCGATCTCTATCAGGTGCATGGCTGGGACATTCTGACGCCGGTGGAAGAGACTCTGCGCGCGCTCGATGATTTGGTGCGACAGGGGAAGGTGCGTTACGTCGGCTGTTCGAACTGGTCGGCGCGTCACTTGTCGAAGGCCCTGGTGCTGGCGCAACAGAAAGACTGGGCCGGCTTTGTTTCCCTGCAGGCCTATTACTCTCTGGTCGGACGAGACCTAGAACATGAACTGCTGCCGCTGTGTCGCGAAGAAGGTGTTGCCTTGCTGCCCTGGTCGCCTTTGTCCGGCGGATTTCTTTCGGGTAAGTACCGGCGCGACAACCCCAAGCCAGAGGGCGCGCGGCGCACCAACTTTCAATTTCCGGCGATTGACGAGGCCCGCGGGTTTGACGCCGTAGAGGCCATCGATGAAATCGCAAAGAATAAGGGTGCCACGGTGGCTCAGGTCGCCCTCGCCTGGTTGCTGGCCCAACCCGGTGTCACTTCAATCATCATTGGCGCGAACAAGATGACGCAGTTGGAAGACAATCTAAAAGCCGCTGGACTAGCGTTAAGCGCGGCTGAGATCGATCAACTTTCGTCCACCACCGCGCCGCGCACTATGTATCCGCAATGGATGATCGAGCGACTAAACAACGGCCGCCTGTAGGGCAAGCTGCCAGCTTGCGCTCACACTGAAGGCGCGAAGGAGATTGGCCGTGGGTAAGCACCGCTTCGATGCGCCACCCCCGGATCACGATTCATCTTTCATTGTGAGTCCGATTTAGCGGGCGACAGAATCTTCCCAACGACAACCGGTGAGACTTGTTCCCTTACACAGCTCCTCACATCGCGTTTTGGTCAGAGTCTTGCCGAGATAAACTTTGGTTTGCTTATCATTCAACCCGGAGCAATCACGTTCAGGGTGAGTGGGTGAAGCTCTGCACACGACGCCATCCGCGTTGAAGGCGGTCTTATGCAGTACCCACCTTTGATTTGTCCCATTGCTGCAAGTGTGCAGGTTGAGTACACCATAGTTCTTCGTTTCCCGGGCCATTACATCCACGCACAGGGTGCCGCCCGCGGGCCGGATTTCCAGATTCGAACCATACTGCGACATCGCCCACTTCTGCGTGCTCTTCGCGGCGTCGCAAACATTCTGTTGCACCAGAATGCGGCTTCCATCCTGCGGGTCAAAGACCTCCAGACAAAGATCGCTGTGAACGGCAGTGATCGTGTAGTTGCCGGATACATCCGCCACCACATTGAACTTCTGATTGTTACTGGCATCAGCCGGGTCGCAGTCAAATATCTGCAGACCGATTTTATCGCGGCAGGAACTGTTCGGAACTTCGATACAGCGATGACTGCTCTCGCCCTTGATCGTGTAAGTCCCATCAGGAATATTCCCTGGAGCGGCTTCAGCAATTGTGTTGGAACGAGTCTCGCTCCCGACCCAAAGCATCATCAGAACCGTAAGCCCAAACAGAATCGTGATTCCCTTTTTCATATTCACCTCACCAAAGAATGTAACGCAAAAGCGTGGAGTGCGGCGAGTTCTCGCCGCTTTCTTAGGCCCGCGACTGGTCGCGGCCGTGTCCTGTCGGCGACTAGTCGCCGACTACTAAAGCGCTGACAAGTCAGCGCACTCCACATCTTTGTATTGAAAGGCGCAGATTTCGCGGGTGATGTGGAGTGCGGCGAGTTCTCGCCGCTTTCTTAGGCCGTGACTTGTCGCGGCTCTCGGCTTGTCGCGGCTCTCGCGGCCGTGCCATGTCGGCGACAAAGTCGCCGACTACTAAAGCGCTGACAAGTCAGCGCACTCCAGAAAAAGCCGACATTCATCCCGCCTGAATCGTCATTTACCCCCAGTGGAACCTGATTTACCTAGAATAAAGGTCGATTAAGGCCGCGTGAAACCCTAATCAGCTGTTGTGAAAGCCAATTAAGGGCGCGTGAAACCCCATTTATTGGGGATAAACCGCCATTCAGCGCGTGTGGAAGGTTAACCAGTCCGCATGAAATCCCATTTATTGAGCGCGAACCTTGATCTCCGGCTTAAAAAACCCGAACTTTGGTCGGAAAATGGCCCAGCTGGGGGCAAGAACCTCGACAAACATCTATGGTTTCTACCTGTAGCAAGAAAGATTGCAGCCGCTTACGACCTCATGCTAAAATCCCGTTCCGAAAAGCAGGTATTCCCAATCCGGCTCCCGCAGCTTCAACAGGAAGCGCAAAGTCGGTACGTGTACCAGGCAAGCGTGACTCTCAGACGCCAAGCGCTGCTTCCCATCCGAGAAGGCGGCTGATCGCGAATACCAGTGAACATCCAGTCGTCCTCTACACCCTGCCGACATTTCCCGGCCTCGGGAGGTGAAACCTCAACCCCTTACACAAGGAGAATTCAGTTATGGATGATCTCGAAAATCGAAGACGCGAAATGTTTATCCGGGCGCACGGGTTTGGCGTAAGCCGTTCAGCCGACTTTCCGTCCGGCACTTTGGGAGCGCAACTGTTCGTGGACCTGGCGACAGTTATGGCCGACCTCAACCAGGACGCCGCAACCCAGGTCTCCGGTTTTGGCGGCGCGGAGCAGGGGACTTCGACGCGGGCCGTCACGCGCCAGGCGTTGCGTGACCAACTGCGCGCTATCAATCGAACTGCGGAAGCCATCGCCCAGGACATACCCGGCTTTGACGATCCGTTTCGCATGCCGCCCTTCGGTAACGATCAAAACCTGGTGCACGCCGCGCGCGCGATTGCCACGAATGCTTTGCCCTCATCGGCCCAGTTCATCAGTCACGAACTGCCGGCTGATTTTCTGGCCGACTTGAACACTGCAATTGCGAACTTCGAAGCGGCCATCGCGCAACAGGCACACAGCGTCGGCGCACAAGTCTCAGCCGGCGCCGCGATCGACGAGGCCATCGCCGAGGGTTTGAAGATCGTCAAGAAGTTGGACGCGATCGTGCGCAACAAATACACCGATGACCCCGCCGCCCTGGCCGAATGGACCAGCGCCAGCCACACCGAACGCAGTCCAAAAAGAGCCAAGCCGCCCTCGCATTCACCCGAACCAACGACTCCGTCCACACCATCAGCTTAGCGTGATGGCGTGATCACCTTTTGGAGGGCGCCGACCTATCGGCGCTCTCCCTTCCGAACGCCAAAGGCGTTCACCACCTCAGCCCAGAGTAGCTCGCTCGCGCGCGCTACTCTGGAATTACGCTTTCCTAGTCACGCGGCTACCGCTTGCAACTTTCTTGCTGTCCATACTAATGCTCTGGTATTTTCCCAGTTGTGCTGGACCTCTCCAAAATCAGGATTGGCAAGAAGTACGACCGACCATGGCTTGCAGCGGAATGGGGATTCGCCGGGTATGAGGCAATTTCAAAAGGCGTTTTCTGCCCGCGTGGTGGAGGGCAAATCATTCTTTTCGTCACGCGGATCAAGCAGAAGAGTCTTGAGCAATACAACGATTACATTAGCGGCGAATATCTTTTCTGGGAGGGCGAGGCGAAGCACGGAAACGATGAACGAATAGTAAGAGCAGAACAGACCGGAGAGGAAATCCACCTCTTCTATCGAGAGATTCATCACTCCGCATTCGAATATCGAGGACCGATAGAACTAGTTGATAACAAGCTCTCAGCAACCAGCCAAAGTAAATTTGTCTTCAGACTATTCCACGATCTCAGCGCTAGAGATGATTTGTTAATGCACGAGGGTGAAATAATCGATCTGCCCAACACGGAGCGAGAGAGTGTTGTCAAAGCGAGAATCGGTCAAGGAGTCTTCCGGAAACAATTGCTCGAAATGTGGGACGGCTGCGCCGTAACAGGTGTGAAACTGCCGGATCTTCTCCGTGCTTCTCATATCAAACCGTGGCGCGACAGTACTAATCCTGAAAGAACGAACTGCTACAACGGATTGCTGCTTTTGCCTCAGTACGATCATCTCTTCGACAAGGGATTCATTTCTTTTGACGATGACGGCCAACTTCTCCAGTCGCCAGCTCTTGAACGGATTCCAATTTCTCAGCTTGGAATTAGCTCAACCGACCGTCTCCGCTTACTCTCAGAGTCTCACCGGACCTTCCTTCGTTATCACCGCTCAGACATATTTGTGGACTTTACACCCTAGAAGTTACCGCTTGACTCTGGATCACGCACTCCACAATCGGTTTCGGCATGCCGTTCATTTTTGGAACATAGTCAAGCTCT
>JBBRMS010000018.1:0-58881 GCA_038230715.1 Pyrinomonadales bacterium | reverse complement strand
TTCGTCGGAAGAAATTCTCTCGTCTTCAGCTAAAGTTTCTCGACACTATTATGCCTCTGGTCAGGCGCATAGACGGACTCGTGCCCTGGGGTGGCCTTAGCTTAATCGCCGTTGCCGTCAAGAAATAGCATAGTCCTATGTCCAAGGTAATCTTCAGGTAGTAGCGGCGGTCGCAGGACTATGAAATAGAAACCTCTAGACAAACGAGCCAGACTCCGCAGGCGACGAGCATCAACCAGGGACAATGCTTGCCCGACTTGCCCCACGGCGTAGGTCGTATTGCCTTGCCGCGTGCCGCTAGTGCCTTGCAGAATGTCGTTTGTATTGCCGTCACCGGGATACCACGCGGCCATGTCCGCAGGTTGTATGAGGCAAGAGTTCTGGGCTTGCGGATGTTCGCCGACCGTCACCAGCGAGATCAGAATTACGCCGATGGCGAGCATCAGGCCGAAAGAGTAAGTGTGGCCGTTTTTCAAGAAGTTCATGTCTTTCTAGCTCCTGATGAAGGTCTTTTTTAACCGGATTTCTTGCCTTCTAACCCATAGGGCGCAAACTAGAGCCAGAACAGCCCACAGAAAATTACGGATCAGTAAGAAGTTTTGGTATGCTCTCGCTTTCTTTGAGGGATCCGAGATGAAAGAGCGCCCGGCTCACGAAGTGACCCTGCTGCTTTCTCGCGTTAGCGAGGGGGACAACAGCGCGCCCGGCAAGTTGCTCGAACTTGTCTACGACGATTTGCGTCATCTCGCGGGGGCGTACATGCGCGACGAGCGAAGTGACCACACTCTGCAGGCGACGGCTCTGGTGCACGAGGCTTACGTGCGAATGGTGGATTGGGAAAACGTCAGCTGGGAAAATCGCGCGCAGTTTTTTGCCGTTGCCGCCCAGGTGATGCGCCGCGTCCTGGTTGATCACGCGCGCGGCCGGAATGCCGCTAAGCGTGAAGGGTCGCAGCACAAGCTGGCGCTCGATGAGGCGGTAAGTTTCGCCAGCGAAAAAGAGTTCGACGTGCTGGCATTGGAAGAAGCCTTGTCGAGTCTGGAGAAACTGGACCCGCGCCAGGCGAAGATTGTCGAGTTAAGGTTTTTCGGCGGCTTGTCAATCGAAGAAGTGGCGCACGTATTGAAGGTCTCTCCGACTACTGTCAAACGTGAGTGGACGATTGCCAAGGCCTGGTTTCAGCGTCAGTTGAGCCGGAATCATTGATCACGTTGCGGGTGGCGGTATTTTGTTCCTGGCTCCGGCGGAGCCAAATGTTTATAGCTCCAACGAGATGATTTCTTCCTAAGCTCCGTAGGAGCACAACAAAGAAACGTTCCGCCCTTCGCGCCGGATGCCGGACGATGAGGCAAGTGAAGCTGATCAATCCCTCAGAGCGCTCTGAACAAGTCGTCAACCCTCGCACGGGCCGCGCGCCTCGCTCGTAGAGGCGAAATGTTTATGACAACGAGACGCTCAACCACGAAAGTAGGGAGCCTCAAACTCATAGAAACAGATCGTGGGACCTTCCAGTTATGGTTTACCTCTACCAAAGGCGAGTTCTATTACGATCTTTCCTCAAACTGAATCGACACGCCTGACCGAGCGATGAAAGAAGCTTGGGCGCTTGAGCAGTTCGCCGGAGACCGAGACACAAAAAAGAACAAGTAGAAAACGAGAAGGCTATGCAAACAGAAGCGGGAAATGAGTTGCAATCCCTCAAACAGACTCTCGTGGATATTGGGCGGGATGTCGCACTCTTTGAACAGTCAGAACCTCCCCATGATACGACCGGACTAGCTTGCCTGCGCCAACGGATCGGACTCGCGAAAGACGCACTGCCGCTAAAACTTGGACATCCGACCAGCTAACGAGAGAGATCAAAGATTTAGAATCACGACTGATAAGACTAGAACGGGAACAATAGCGTGTCACAACTTAGTTCACTGCCCAGGATCCTAATCAATGCAGCAACACGAATGGGAAAAAGTTAAGGAAGTCTTCTCGGCGGCAATCGAACTGCCGGCCAATGAGCGGGAGTCCTTTCTCATGGAGTCGTGTGGCCCTGACGAAGCGGTGCGCGGCGAAGTTCAATCGCTGCTCTCCGCTCACGAAGAACCGAAGAACGTGCTTGAGGTACACACCTACGACCTGGCCTCCCAACTTCAGGCAAACGGGACCAAATATCTCGGCAAACGCTTCGGCGCCTACAGCATCTTGCGAGAGATTGGACGTGGTGGTATGGGCTCGGTATTCCTGGCCGCCCGCGCCGACGGCGAATTTGAACAGCAAGTCGCTTTGAAGATCATTCGGCAAGGTTTCGCCGATGAAGAGCTGGAACGATACTTTCGCCGCGAACGGCAAATCCTCGCCTCGCTAAATCATCCTAACATCGCCAAATTGATCGACGGCGGCGTCTCCGAGACGGGCGAACTTTTCCTGGCAATGGAGTTTGTTGAAGGCGAGCCGCTGATCGCTTTTGCGGAACATCATCAGTTAACGATTGAAAACCGACTGCGGCTTTTTCTCAAGATTTGCCACGCGGTTTCGTTTGCCCATCAGAATTTAATTGTTCACCGCGACCTCAAGCCGTCGAACATTTTGGTGCTGGAAGACGGCACACCAAAACTACTCGACTTCGGCCTGGCAAAGTTGTCAGAGCAGTCCGCCGGTTTGTCCCTGGTCACGCTGAAAGGCGCGGAACAGACGCAGACCGCCTTTCGAGCTTTCACGCCGGCCTATGCCTCGCCGGAACAGATTCTGGGAAAGAGCGTCACGACCACGTCGGACGTTTTCAGTCTGGGCGTCATTCTTTACGAGCTGTTGACCAACGAAAAGCCTTTTCATTTTGAAGGCAAGAGTCTCGATGAAATCATCCGCACTGTGACGACGGGAAAACCGGCCTTGCCCAGCAGGCTGGTTCATACCCGCGAGCCCGACGGCCCAGGTCGCCAGCGGCAATTGCGCGGCGACCTCGACAACATCACGCTCAAGGCGCTGCAAAAAGATCCGCCACGCCGTTACCAATCAGTTACCGAACTGGCCAACGACATCGAACGGCACCTGGAGCACTTGCCAATTACGGCACGGCCAAACACGCTTTCGTATCGCGCTTCAAGATTCTACCAACGCAATCGAATCGCCGTTTCAGCCACGGCCATGATCATCCTGGCTTTGGTTTTGGGTTTAGGGATTGCGTTGTGGCAAACCAATAAAGCGCGACGCGAAAATGCCAAAGCTGATGCGGTCAATGCGTTCTTGCAGAAGATGCTAAGGGCTCCGAACTCGCAATCCGGAGATGCCAGGAAAGGCTACCAAACAACTGTCAACGAGATTTTGGCTGACGCCGAAAAGCGTTTGGACGGATCAGACTTGTCGCAGCAACCCGAGGTTCGCGCCGAGCTGCGTCGCGTGATCGGGGCCGGCTATGGTGACGTAGGGAATTATCCGGCCGCCGAAAGAAATCTACGGCAGGCGCTGATCGAAAAGACCCAACTTTATGGCGAAGGCAGTCCCAAGTTACTAACGACCGAGTTTGGTATTGCCTTGGTTTTCCTGGCTAAGGCCGATTACGAAAATGCGGACAGCATTTACACTCAGAGATTTTCCCTGCTCCGCGAGGAATTCCAACACGGCAATATCGACGCGGATTTCTTCGTTTCGTGCTTGAACAACTATGCGATTCTGCGCCGGGCGCACGGCGACTCACTCATGGCCGAATTGCTATTGCGTGAGGCTTTAGCTCTCAGTTCACAATATTCTGTGAAAGCACAGGGAGATCTGGCAGGTGGGTTCCTGACCCTCATATTGCTCGATCAGGGGAAGGTCATCGAGGCCGCCGAGCGTCAGCAGGCCGCGGTAGCCCGTTATCGCAGTGTGCCGTCTAGCGAAACTCCGGAGTTTTGCGCCGCGCTGACTTTGCTTGGCTCGATCTTGATGGAGAAAGGCGATCTGAGCGAAGCAGACCGTAACCTGCGCGAAGCCGAAAAACTTTACCGGAAACTCTTCGACCCACATCACATTGTTATTTACGATAATCTCAGACTGCAGGCGCAGGTTTCATATTTGGAAGGAAAGTATCCGGAAGCCTTAGCAACAATCAACCAGGTTCTGGAGAATTATCGCCAGAACTCCAATCCAAAATACATTAGTTTTGCCACTGCGTTGACAGTTCAGGGTTTGATTTTCAACAAAATGGGTCGTAGCGACGAAGCTGAAAAGGTTTTGCGCGAAGCCGTAAAGTTGCGCGCAGAGAATCTGCCTGACAAGCACTTCCTGGCGGCTCTGAGCAAAGGCGCCCTGGGCGAGTTGCTCACCACTCAGAAGCGCTTTGCGGAAGCCGAGGTCTTTTTGCTTGGCAGCTATGAGGGGTTGAAGAGTTCGCAAAGCCCTGATAGCCCGAGAATCAGGAGCGCGGCCGGGCGCCTGTTTACGCTCTATACCGACTGGGGCAAACCGGGCGACGCGAACAACTTTCGTGTCCGGGCGTGAACCGGTGACGTTTGGCGATGACTCCCAGTTACTTCCATGAAACTTGGGAGACGATGCTCTTTAATAAGACAAGGTGACCTTAGGTTGTCAAATCGCCGCTCTGTCCCTTGACAGGCTGGATTTGGCGGCTTAAAAAGGGTGCAGTCTTTAGTGGCCGAAGGAGGTGTCCGGATGAAACGCAACGTGAAGATTAGCATCCTGGTTATCGGTCTGGTCCTGGTGGCAGCTTTGGTTGTTGCCTCTTACCTTTCCATGAACAAGATCAGATCGACTCTGGCTACTGCTTCTGCGCCTAACCCCGCCACTCAGGCGGCGGTGTCGTCGACTGCTCCGAAAGCTGTCGCTACTCCGAATGCGAGCGCGGCGAACGCAGCGTGCGAGAAGTGTACCGATGCTTGCTTAAAATCGCAAAACGGTGATTTAAGGACTCTGCAGGGGTGCGAGGACCTCTGTTATGACGAGTGCCACCCCGGAGGGGGAACTAAAAGAACTCGGCCCAAACTCAAATATAAATTGCGGCCATAACCGGTGCCGGATACTTTCCAGTGGTAGTAATGGCACAAACAACAACACAAAAGGCGGCCCGAAAGAGCCGCCTTCTGCAAACTACTGATTCTAATGATAGGCGCGTGGAGATTTGAAGACCAGAACCCCTACCGTGGAACGCCGTAAGCCGCGCTCAAGCTCGCTATAACCAGAAAGCCAGTAATTTAATTTTCATAATTTTATTTAACCGCCGGCAATACTAAAGGATTGTCAGGGTCAGGAAAGACGCTCGGAAAATTCTTCGATATATGCACTTCGGCATTTGCGGCAACGACATTCATTCCTTCTTTTGTGAGATTCATTTCCTGTAAGGAAACGGTTTGCTGGGTGCCGTCCGTAAAATAAAAAATGAAGAAACAATCGAACTTGGTGCCGCCGTTCTGCACTCGCTTAGTGAAATCGATGTTCACCGTTAATCCATTGTCCAACAAATCTTTATATCTGACGGTCGTCTTCGGCGTAAACGAGTAGCTCTCGTCAAAGGGTTTTCCGAATTCTTTGCCATAGGTAAATATCTTATTCAAGCCAATTATTTGCTCGGCTAAAACGAAATTTCCGTTGTTCTCTTTCAGGCTTATTCTTCTGTCATTAAATAAAGCATACGAATTTCCGCTGGAGGGTATTTTCTTCATCCAAAACTCCACTTTGCTCACCGTAGCGTTTAGAGTCTTTTGAACCACCGCCCGTCTTTCCGCTTCTTTCTTTAGCGCCGGATTCATTTTGCCGGCACTAACATCTATTTTTGGTACCTGTGCCTGTGCCTGCATACAGAACATCAGAGCGGCTGTAAGTAGAAATACGTAGTTGAATCTGAAAATTGATTTCTTCACTTTGTGTCTCCTTTTTGTTTTCTTAACCCGCGAGATAGCCTTCGGCAAATTCCGCCAACTGCTTGTAAAAGTCCTTGTGTTTTTTCTGCAATCTCTTCAGCGCCTCAACGCCGACTTCGTGATCGTCGTTGTGATCGCTCCACCTTACTATCCAGCCCGCGCCGGATTTTTGCAGGAGCGCATTATGAGTTCCATCTCCGGCTTCGGGTAGATTGGTGCGCTCGACGCTGGCAAACGCCCAATTTCCTTGAACTCTCAACGCGTTCACTTTGAAGATTTCACCTTTAAAGTCGCTGTTGCGGGCAATATCATAAACGCGAATCGCGTCCACCAATGCCTGGCGTTCCGCGCTGCCCTTTTTCGGCTCATACATCTTCGCCTGTGCAAGTCCGACGGACGCGCCGAACAAAACGAGCAGGATCAATCCGATGATGATTACGGCCATGTTTTCTTTATGCATAACTACTCCTATTGATTACCATCTATCTCGGCTCGGTGGCGGATCAGTTCTTCGGTACGATCCCTCTTTTGTCCATTTGCGGGCCGTCCGACACGACTTTGAAATTCGCGGTGAAGCTGTTATTGGTCTCATCCGTCTCAGCCGTTTTTTGATAAGGATCGATCTCAAACGTCACTTTATTCAAACCGAATTTAAGCTTTAGTGCGTGGACGCCCTGCTTGAATTTGTCCGGATAGCCGAAAAATATTGTGTTGCCGACCAAGCCGCCGCCTTCCACGGTGAAAAGGCCATAAGTGGACAGTTCGCCGCGCGTATATCCGGACCTGGTTGCGATAAACCCGATATTGAATGTACATCCGTCGTTGTCGCAGCTTGTCGCCTCGCTCTTCTTAAGCTCCATCGTGGCGCCCGCCGCGACGTATTTATCCTTGACGAGGTCGATCTTGTCGGTTTTTGTGCCGGTGAAATAAAGCGCCGTGCGCATGCTCAGGTCCGGCTGAGGCTGTTGGGCCAGGGCGGACATTGCAGTTAGAAGCATTGCCGTAAGAGTAATAGCGAAGGTGTAAGTTCTTTTTCTCATTGTCGTTTTCTCCCTGAAAGTTGAGTAGATTTTTATTTCCTTTGTATCTGCACCTTGAAAGGTTAGAGACTATCCCGCCGTTGGGGAACACTGAACTCCAATTATTGTCCTCTCGTGTCTCGGCGGCCGCGCTCGAGGGCGTAGGTGTAACCTTGTACAAATGGCGCTTCGCCGATTAGTTCGATTTAGGTCGTGGGGACGAAATGCACATCCGTTCTCGTTGGCGTATAAGATTCTGCGTCCTACATCTGAAGTGGTGCCGAAAGCGGCGTCGTATTACCATTGCCTTCTCAAAATTTTTCTTGGGTAGTAGAATGCTCGGACGAACAGACCGCAATTCTGACCGCGACGGGTTCCCCTGCATGCGTTTTAAAACCCTTTGACGTTTCAGACGTCAGTCTCCCGAACTTTCAGCATTCGCCCAAACGCCCCCGTTTGTGCGAGCACCGGCGCCGGCGCCCTGATCACCAGGAAGGATCCAACACATATGTCGCACTGGCCTCTCCGACTGCTTCCGGGCGCCCTGGCGCTGACTTTGCTTCTCTCGATCGCCGGCTACGCGCAGGTGCAAACGCCGGAAGAAGAGTTGGCAATCGCGGTCACGGCGGCCAGCACAGACAACGAGGGCGCGAGCCTTCTGGCCGCGAAGAAAGAGTTAGCGACGCCCGCGCTCGTCAAGGCGCTCGGCGCGCAGGCCTACAAGCTGGCGGTGCAGGGCAGCTTCCCGCGGGCCCTGGCCGTTTACCGGATCGCGCTCGAAGTGTCCCGAAAAATCGAGGACAAAGCGGGGACGGCTTCGTCGCTGTATGGCATGGGTCAGATTCACAGTCTGATGGACGACACGGAACTGGCGGCGACAGAGTTCAACGAGTGTCTCGCGCTACGCTCAGTGTTAGAAGACACTACCGGCCAGGGCATGGCGCTTAACCAACTCGGCGTACTGCAGTCCAAGCACGGCAACCACGAGCGGGCGTTGGAGTTCTACAGAGAGAGTCAGCGGCTGTTGGAAAAGGGCGGCAACAAAATCGAGTTATCCAGCCTAATGATTAACACCGGCAATGCGTATAAGGACCAGGGCATTCACGACCGGGCACTCGAGTATTACGATCACGCGTTGAAACTAGCTGACGAGGCGGGGAGCCAGGCGCGAGTAGCGATCACGCTGAGCAACATCGCCCAGGTTTATACGACGATGGGAAACTACGCCCTCGCACTCGAGGCTCATCAGAAGAGTCTCAAAATCAAAGAGGCTCAGAAGAATAAGCATGGCATCGCTCTCTCACACAGCAACATCGGCGAAGTCTACCGGCTGCAAGGCAGTTATGAGATCGCGCTGGAGTTTTTCGAGAGGGCGTTAAAGGAGTTCCAGGATGTCGGGGCCAGGCAGGGCAGCGCCTATGCCTTGAACAACATCGGTCTGGTACATCAGGCCCAGGGCGACATCCCACTGGCGGTCGAGTTTTACCACAGGGCGCTCAAGGATTTTGAGGGGATGAAGGACAAGGCCGGGATCGCCGAGGCGCAAAACAACCTCGGTATGGCCGAGCGCGCGTCGGGCCACTACGAAGCGGCGCTCGAACTCTATCGGCGAAGCCTCGCGCAAAGTCAGGAGACCAACGACCGGCTGCGGATCGCCCAGTCACTGGCCAACATCGCAGACATCAATCTCCGCCAAAACAAACATCGCGAGGCGTTGCAATCTGCCGATAGCGCAGCGAAGGTTGCCGCTGAGGTCGGCAGCCGGGAGACGCTGTGGTTCGCGCGCACGGTCGCCGGGAAAGCCAACCGTGCGCTCGGTCACCCAGAAGAGGCGCGACAGGCTTACGACGATGCCATCAAAGAAATCGAGCAGATTCGCTCGCAGGTCTCCGGCGGGGAGCGCGAGTCGCAGAGTTTTTTTGAGAACAAGGTTTCACCCTACTACGAAATGGTCGGGCTGCTCGTGAGCCAAAACAGGCTGAGCGAAGCGCTCGTCTTTGCCGAACGAGCGAAGGGACGCGTACTCCTCGACGTGCTGCAAACGGGCCGGACCAACATCACCAAATCAATGACGGAGAGCGAGCGGCTGCGCGAGCGGGAATTGACCACAGTGCTGACTTCCTTGAACGCCCAGATTACCCGTCTGCGACTCGAGCAGCAGCCGGACGCGAAGCGGCTTGGCAACCTCGAAACACAGGTGCAACGAGCCCGCCTGGAACACGAATCCTTCACGAACCTGCTCTACGCCGCGCACCCCGAACTCCGCATCAAGCGCGGCGAGGCGGCCCACATCCTCAATGAAACTCAGGCGGTTGAATTGCTGGACGCGAAAACGGCGCTCCTCGAATACGTCGTCAATGAGGACGAAGCTTTTCTCTTCGTACTGACGGAGGGCGGGACCGGCAAGAGCAGTCCGGATCTAAAGTTGTACAAAATTGCAGTCGGACGCAAAGACCTCGCGGCCCGAGTTGAAAAGCTTCGCCGCTCTCTCGCCGAACGCAATCCGGGGTTCGCCCCAACGGCACGAAGTCTTTACGACCTGCTCATCGCACCCGCGCGCGATCAACTCCGGGGTAAAGTTAATCTCATCATGGTGCCGGACGATTCGCTCTGGGAGCTTCCTTTTCAGGCGCTGCGCGACTCGCGAGACAGTTTTCTCATTGAACAAAGTGCCCTCTCATATGCGCCTTCACTCTCGGTACTGCGTGAAATACGGAGGTCTCGCCAAGCGTCTCCCTCTCCCGGTCGTGCGGAAAACAAAATGCTGTTGGCCTTCGGCAACCCGACCTTCAGTGACTTTACGATTGAGCGGGCCAGGATCGTGCTTAGCGGCGCTACGCTGCAACCACTGCCCGAAGCGGAAAATGAAGTGAACTCCCTCGCATTACTCTATGGCGTAGGGAATAGCCGCATCTACACGGGCGCAGAGGCTCGCGAGGGGCGCGCGAAAGAAGAGGCTGGAAATTTCTCGGTGCTCCACTTCGCTACCCATGGCGTACTCAACAACGCGAGTCCAATGTATTCGCACTTGGTCCTGTCTCAGGGCGCCAGCGGCGGCGAGGACGGACTTCTGGAAGCTTGGGAGATCATGAAGCTTGATCTCAAGGCTGATCTCGTAGTGTTGTCTGCCTGCGAAACCGCCCGCGGGCGCGTTGGCGCAGGTGAAGGCGTGATCGGGTTGACATGGGCGCTGTTCGTAGCGGGAAGTCCCGCAACGCTGGTTAGCCAGTGGCAGGTTGACTCGGCGGCGACGAAAACGCTGATGCTCGCCTTCCATCGTGGCTTGAGGTTCGGCGTTGGCGCTTCACACACGCGCGCGTCAAAAGCCGAAGCACTACGTCAGGCTGCTTTGAAGATGATTCGCTCCGGCGATTACGGCCACCCGTTCTACTGGGCTGGTTTCATCATGGTGGGGGATAGCAGATAAGTAAAAGGTAAAACGCCAAAGCGAGCACGCGTTACTTACTTTGTACCTTTTCTTGCGCCTCTGACATGATCAAGGAGTTTGCGGGCGAGTTCTGATTTCGGATTGGCGCGGACGAGCGACGTTAATTCATGCTCCGCATCTTCAAGCAAGCCGGCCTGAGCGTAGAGGATTCCCAAGGCAAGATGCGAGCGGGGATTCGCCCGGCGCACGCGACGCAGTTCTTCGGCGGTCCTCACGTCGAGAATTTTGAACTTCGCCTCGGCCGCGGGCGGGCGCGGCGAATTGATTTCCGCGCCCTCCTTTTGCGCCGTTACATGCCAGGTGTAAACCATGCCGCGCTTGAGAGATTGCGCCACTGTCCAGGACGTCGTCGTCAGGAGGGGGCTGGCGGCGACCGGGTTGAATTGCAAGTCGTAAACGGCAACTTTGTATCCGCTGGCGCCTTTGAGCGCTTCCCATCGCAGAATCGGTTGGACGGATTCGACAACCGTTCCGAAAGGCCCGCGAATGTTGAAATTCTCGCCCGGTGCCCCACCGCCCAATAACACGCCAGCCCGGCCCAGGCCCTTGAGCGCCAGCGAGCTTACCGCAACCTGCTTTTGCAACGCCGACTTGATCGCTTCTTTCTGGGTAGCCGAAAGCGCATTTACTCCCGAAAGATTGCCGGCATCGTCAAGCGTCACGCTACCCGGGCCGTCGTTAATGGCTATGAAAGGTTTTGCTTCGATCGAGGGCACAGTGGGCGAGATGCCAGGCTGGGGATTTGTAGGGGTGGGCGACGCACCAGGAGCCTGGGCAACTTCAGGGGTTCGATAGGTCTCCGGCTTCAAGCCAAACCATGCTGCGGTAATAACGGCAATGAGCAGGACGGCGGCAGCAAGCATGGCCCACCCGGGCGTTCGGCTCGACGCGCGCGGCCGGAAGAAAGCAAGTACGTGTGGTCGTAACGCCGCTCGCAAAGGCCGAGGGACGGATGGACCATACTCTTTAGTGAACTGCGGCGAGGTCGCGTCCCTGAAACTCTGTAAGTCGCGCACCTCACTCTCGCACTCTCGGCAGACGGACAGATGGCTCTCCGCCATCTCGAGCTCAACCTGGTCGAGTGAATCCTCCACAAAACCAGACAACTTTTCGAAGGACAAGTGATCGACTTCAGCGGCAGTGATGCCTTCCAGCGTAGCGCGCAGCGCCGCCGTAGCTTCCTCTGTCTGCAAACCGTCCGCGACGAGTGCCCGGCACGCCCCGCAGGTCACCAGATGATCGTCGAGCGTCAGGAGTTCTTCGGGCGCACCGTTGCCGGCCCGATACAGTGTTACTTCACTAGTTGAAAGATGTCGCGTCACGTTCATTCCGAGAATTTGCCTGGAGCGCGAGGCGCACCCCCTACAACTCATCTAGGTGTCGAAACGGACGAGATATTACCAACGCCCGTTCAGTAACTTGAACTAACCCGCCTCCCTCATACGGCGGGCCAGGCGCGCGCGCGCCGACTTGCGGAGATTTATCACCTGCTGCCGCGTGAGGCCCATACGTTCGGCCACCCGGGTGTCGTCCAGCGGCAATTCGCTCCAGATCTCGGCCAGTTGCACGGCGGGCAGCCCCATCGCACCAGCGATCTGACGCATGCCCGCGATGCCCGTCAGCGGCAGTAGCGTTATGCAGCCGCGCCCCTGCTCATCCCTCAAATTCAGTAGCAATGCGGTGCACTGGCGCGCGGGCAACAACAAGATCTCCGACCACAGACGTCTTAAGTAATCGCACTGCTCCAGCGCCTTGTCCGCACCCGCCCTCGTGTCCGGCGCGCGCGCTAGCGCCTCCTCATCCCCCTCTTCACTATCCACGACTCCCCATAGTTTTGCCACGAGGGTGACGAGATCATCGAGCGCTACCGGCGATCCCAGTTGGTCGAATATGACCACGAGCAGTTCTGCAGTTCTACTGAGTTGCCCGTCTCGCCGCAAAAGGTCCGGCGGGATAAAACTCACCGGGTCACTCGTCATGCTCGCCAGCTGTTCCGCGCGCGCTGAGCCGCTGTCTCCGCGCCGCGCGGCGAATCCCGTGACGAGTTGTCCGGCTTCGTCTTCCCATACAGCAAACCCCCGTTGGCGGGTTAACAGGTAGCGAAGTCTGTTTTTGAGGATGTGACGTTGAGGGTGTTTGCGTCGAAGATAACGATGGCAGGAATGTGTGGCAACGACTGCCGCGTAGCCGCGCAAATCTCGGATTGTGTCCTCACCTTGCGGAAACGCCTTAACCCGGCGCAATTGCGTTAGCAACTGCACGACCGCTTCGCTGCGGAGATCCTCGGCCTGATCTTCGTCGACGTATGCGCGACCCGCCGCAAGCAATGTCTGGCGCAACTTGCGTCTAATCACTTCTTCGATAACCGGGGACACATGCTGATCGATGATGGCAGCGAGCAATCGATCCGAATCTTCCGCGTCGCTGGCACGCATGAAAGACGAGAGAAGCGGATCAAGCTCCGGGCGCAAGGCTTCGTGGCGCGCGTCGCACTCAGTGGTCAATCCCTCATTGATGCTCCCAATCGCCATTCGCCCGCTTGGTGCTTAACGCTCGTCTTGAGCATCTTCAAAGAAAGCCCGCCTTCAAGTTGCCTTCTCAATTTTGTCGGAGGGAAAACGGCGCGAAGATTAAAAATCTCCAGGAAAACGCGAGTCTGCAAAAATATTAAGGCTTTGATGAAAGGAAAACAAAAGTACTGAAAAGCCAATAACAATGATAGGCGCGTGGTGATTTGAAACCCAGACCACTACCGTGTCAATTCTTAAACCTACTTGGCATCAAGTAGCATAAGACGCATACAATGCCCGCCCTTACATTAACTTTAACCTAACACATGCAAGAGTGGTACTCGGTGCCACTCTATGCTATTTGATCACCAGCTCGTTCGCCGTCGCCCTCTCCCGTATCTGCTCAAAGAAGAAACGATCTTCTTCTGTGAAGTTCGTCCCAAATCTCTCACCCAAAGCTACACCCCGTCTTGTGGTCGGCCAAATAGGCCATGCTCTGAACCGTTAGGGGGACTCACTGATTAGTGCCGCAGCAGTACGCCGCGCCTTTGAGGACCATCCATACTTTCCTGGTGGCCCTGAAAAAGGTGGTTTGTTCGCAGCTTGCGTTGAAAGTGATTCCCCGAATCAGTTTTTCAACGAGGCCGGAGCAAGCATCATTTAGCCTTTGGCTGTCTCACTGGGTTAAAACGGGCGCGCATGGATTCATGAAGGCGACCTTAACGGAAGGGGGACCGTCACCTGCCGAAACAGGACCAATCATAGAAGGTTGTCTAAGCTCTGCAACAGCTGTGGAAGGCCCGCAACATTGTCTCGGATTCTGGAGTCTGCCAAAAGTCTGCCAAAACTTTCCGCATGGGGAGGCGGAGCTATTAGCCTTCTACGCAGGCATGCCGTGTTCGACCGTTTCAACTCGTCGCACTTTGATCTTCACCTCGACTCGTGACCCGAGCCGGTTGATGATCGACATCAGGCGATCGACGGTGAACCGCCCAAGATCGGCGTTGCGGATGCGCGAGAAGTCCGCTGCCGCAATCCCAGTACGGCCCTGCGCGCCGCGAACGCTAAGCCCGTCGCGGTCGAGCGCTTTGATGATCTCGGCGGCGAGAATTGCCTTGAACTGATCGGCATCGGCATTCTTGTGTCCCAGGTCGCGAAAAACATTTCCGCTTCCCTTCACTACCTCCAGCTTTTCGCTTTTCATCGCAGCATCTCCTTCAGTCTTTTCAAACGGTCCTTGACCAGATCGATTTCAGCTTTGGCTGTCTTGATGCCCCGCGTAGATTTCTTCTGAAAGACATGGACAACCCAAATGTCTTCACCGAGCTGCACCGCATAGACCACGCGGAACGCGTCACCGCGAAACGGCAAGGCAATCTCGAACACGCCCGAGCCTAAACCTCGCATAGGCTTCGCAATGTCGGCCTTACCGCCCTCTGCAGCAATGGTCAAAGCCGTAAGACAAGTGGACCTCACCCCATCCGGGAAGGTCTCGAATTCCCTGAGCGCTGCTTTAATCCACGAAACGGGCCGCGTGCTTCTGATCATTTGCCTCCCCGTTCATCGCTTCGCGATCTCGTCTCGGGTCTTGCTCTGCCATGTTGTCACATATGACAACATACGTCAATTGTAACTGGAGTAGCTAACCATCAGTGACTAAATAACCGCGGAGTTGATTCAGAGTCCGCCAAAAGCAGTTCCGATCAGGGAAGGAGCGCGACCTAACAGGCCGCGAAGGGTGACTTAATCGAGATATTGATCAATGAGCAGCCGAAGCATGGCAGCTGACGGACGCGTCTGATCCGAATATGAGCGTAGCGACAATGAGAGTCTGCCAAAAGTCTGCCAAACTTTGTCGTGAACGATGAGGGGAGGAGAAAAGTACCAAAATCTCTCAATACAAATGGTAGGCGCGTGGGGATTTGAACCCCAGACCCCTACCGTGTCAAGGCACCGTCTTACCATTACAAAACCCAATAAAACTGAGGCTTCCCGAAATTTTCGCCCCAAAACCGACCACTTACCCGACCAATCCGCACAATCAGCCGCACGATTCGTTTTGATAATGCTTCGCCGAGGAGTGTTATCAACTCCATTATGTATTCGATTAAGTCATCACAATCGAACCCACAACGTGTATTGCGTAGCACCGAGAGCACCAATGAGACGGCAGACAATACCAAATGTTTTGAAGGATCATCTAATCTCATTCGCGCGCGAATCGCCACGAATAATCTGCCGATCGTCTATGACGCGGTTCTCATAGTTAACGATGGATGTCTCTTGCACAAGACTTCGTTGATGTGATCTTTCGTAATGTGTGTGTACCGCTTGGCCGCCGCCAAGTGGTTGACGCTAGCCGGCAACTGCGCCGAAGTGGGATCGGTTTGCGTAGCTCCGTAATACAAGTTGGTGACGAAGCGCGCCAAGCGCCCATCATCGCCACGGCAATCGTGATCAGCAGAATCGAGACTAACGAGCGATTGTCATTGATGCCTTCACAGCTGATTGGCGATTCTTCGTCAGATAGAGCTTCGCCGCCTCCAGTCGCGCGACGCCATTTTGCTCTTTTGCTGTTAGTCTCCCAGCGATCGCCGAAACCTGCTCAAAGTCCACATTGATCAAAGGATCAATAGCGCTGCGAAAATCAAAGCCAATCCTAGGTGTCGCGACGGTCGCGCCGGACGTAGAAACCGCGTTGATACCAAGATTAGGCCCGTTGCTGTTGCGCAAATCGAATCGATCCAACTTATTAATCATCTGCACGGCCTGATCGAGAGATATCAACGCCTGATCGTGGTCGAGTTTCGCCAGAATGGCGGTTCTACCCAATAGAATCTTCGCCGCATTTGACGACGGATTGCCTTTTTTAAGCTCGCGGTCAAGGTCGCTGAGCAGCTCCAAGACGCGTTGCTGAGCGAAAATTGTTTCGCCAGGCTCACCGTTCGCTGGTTTTGAGGCAAGCAGGTTTTGCGCAATGGCGATCTTTACCACTGCTTGCCTCGTGGGCTCGGTAATCGTTGGCGCCATATTGAGGGCCTTTGCGATATCTGCCTTCGAAACAAAGAACAATGCCGCGCGATAGAGCACAAAGGAAACCGCATCGGCGCGCAAATCAGAGTCGTCGATCTTTTGCGCGATACGTTTTCCCCGCTCAGAATCAGTGGGACTGGTGATCAGCGCCACCTGTATATATGCTACGTCTCTGAACAGTACGTTGCTCTCTTTGTCGGCGGCATCTTCTAACTCAGAGATTCGCTTCTCATACAGTTCTTCTTTGGTGAGGCGCTTCGTAGTGTCGGCGTTATCTGCGGTTCGTTGCGACGTGTCGCTGGGAGATTTGTCTTCACTATCGGGCATCAACTGGCGTCGCAACTGGCTGAGAAATCCTTGTGCTGACGGCGCGAGTTCTGGCGCAAAGATCGCATACTGTCGCGCCACCAGGTTGCCCAAGATCAAAATCTGCTGTGCTCGCTGTTTGCCCTCGGCAGAATTAAGCATAACGGGTTGCGTCAACAACCGTTCATAAACGGCGCTCAGGTAACTCCGCGCCCGTTGGGGCTCGCTCGACGCCACAGCCGCAATGCTTTGCTGAGATGGATTCACGACGAGCATTCCCTGACCGTCGGAATTCGCTGAGAACGTAAACCCAGGTTGAAACAGATAGCCGGCCAACACCTGAGCTTCGGAAGCATCGGGCAGACCACTACTAAACCTTGACAACGCCAGGTCGAAGAGCCGGTTAGCCAACTGCACATTCTTACTACGCATGCTGGTCAAAATACTTTGGAGTTTGTAAGACAGCCCATCCGCCAAACTTTCTTCTGACAGGATGAATGCATCTTCAGGGTTAGAATCAACGACCTGCTGTGCCATGCTCAGCAATTGTTCACTGCGGGCTGTTCGATCATCGAAAGCGCCGCGCTCTCGCTTTCCATTTGCGTCCTTATCGGACATCTGTTTCAGAAATTCGGCCGCCAGTTTTGAATCGTGCCGGCGCGCTACTTTAAGGACGGTGGTACGCAGCTCACTTTGAGCCGAACCGGTGAAGAAGGCCTTAAGTTTCTCGTCTCTGGGGTCAGCAGATACCTGATTGGCAGTCTCCCAGGCCTTTCTCAGCCACTTCTCCGATTGAGGCGGATCGTCACTCCAATACACATCAGCTGCATCTGCCAAAACTGAAACGGTACTATTCTTGTCGCTCCACTGGGGAGCCTCTGCGGCAACCTTCCTGATCGTTGAGAGGGCATAAAGCACCAGTCGTTCGCGCTCTTGCTCCCTGGGTGTTTGAATCGACGCTTGAGAAAGGGCTGCGCCCGCAAAGCAGTGGAGCAGGAGCAGTATTATGAGGATTCGTGTCGAACTCATTTCGTCCTCCCTGGGCGTGTGATGCCACGGGTCTTGAGCGATGATGATCTTACGTCAACACGCTCGTCGTCACTAATCTCTATATTGATCTCAAAACGAGCCTCCGGAAAATTCGCGAAATCCCAGGTGCGACACACAGGTATCGCCAAAGTCTTTTTAAGCTTGGCATCATGGACGCTGATAATTGAATAAAACACGAAAGCCTGAGACTTCGTGTCCTGGCCTGGAGCCAACCGATCTGCAGGCTGATTCTTCAGTTTATCCAACGTATCCGCATTAAAAGGGATTTGCAAAAGCATTGTTTGACCGGTTAAGGAATCGAGCAGCTTTGCGAGCGCCCCTTTCTTAATCAAGTCGCCCGCGTGTTCGGTACTACGGTCATTGAGTTTTGCTCTTTCCTCGAACAGACGGCTTTCAGGAAGCATTCGCAATTCGTAGGCAACTTCCCATTTGCTGTCTGGTAGTTTGAGCCCGGGAGTCTTCAGCAGATGAAGGATTACAGTGCCTGACCTGGGCACCTTTTTCACAGACCGCGAGTCCGTCGCGGACACTGGCAGAGGCCTGGGCGAAATCAGGAAAAGCACAAACAAGCTCACAATCAGACCTCTTTTCATTTTGCCTCCACCTCCCCGACGTCTTTGATCAAAGCGACTGTATTGGGTGAGCTGCCATACCAGATTTTGCGAATGACGCCATCCTGAAGCAATACCTTCGTGGGCATGAGTCTAAAACCCAAACTCGATAGAATCGCGGCGCCATGGTCCAACAAGACTGGGAAGTCTACAGGATTGGCGTCTATGAAAGTTTTGATACTGTCTCGATCTTCTATGCCAACGCCGTAGACGGTTACTCTTGAAGCCAAGCTTGGTGCGACTTGGGACAAGGTGGAAAGCTCTTTCCTACAAGCATCACAATCTGTAGTCACAAATAATAACAAAACTTTTCCCTTTGCTACTTTTTGATAGTCGTCGCGGTTTGTCTGGAGATTGACAAGCGGCGCGCGCGGTAACAAGGAACCTGCCGGAACTACTCGCTCAGTCGACACAGCAGGCAAGCCGCGTCGATATCCTAGAATTCTTTGGGAGACCAAAACAGTGGCAACGAATACCAGCATAGCTGGCAAAGCTATAGCGCTGAGCTTAAGGAGCTTTCTCATAGTTTCTTTTCTCTCCGAGCCTCTGTTGCTACACGTTTCGCGGACCGAAGGGAAATCCGGACACGCGAAACGTAAGCAACGAAGCTAATTTTCAATTCTCCGGGCCGGACTCCAGGATGTACCCACCATCGCAGGTGTCCTCGCGATGTAGGCAACCACCGGCGTCCTCATATGAGCAGATCTCGACTCCTCCTCCCGAGCTTGAGCCAACTAACACATACCGGTGGTACATGTGGCAATCAGAAGCGTCCTGTACGTAAATCACGGCCGCACAGGCGTAGGCAGCAACCGACGCGACCGATAGAGCCAGCGCGATAACAAATGAGGTTAAGGCTAGTTTCCAAGCTTTCATCAGTTTCTCCTCCCCGAGAATGAGACTATGAAGCCAAACGGACCCGCACATCTGGATTCGTGGCTCCTCAGAGGATGAGCCATGCCGCACTTGGAACTTTGGGATGCTGCGGCGCTAGCGATGCGCATCCGTGGTACAAACACGACAGAGCTCTGTTGTAACAACGCCCGCCCGTCACGCGAATGTGACGCACCGGCCATTGTCTGTAAACAAACTCGTCTTCGGAACTAAGTTGCCTCCGGAAAATACTCGGCGCAAGCTCTCCAAATCGAAAACCTTTTTAACGAATTAGGATAGAACGTCGGACACTTGGGAGATCATCGTTCCTCTGGGGGTATAAATGCGACAAGACGATGCACTTTAAGCCGTTACATATGGCCTGTCAAGCTCTTTCTCAATTTCTTTCTCAATTTCTTGCAAATACTGGGTTCATCATTCCCTTTAACGTTTGCCGGAGGCGATTAAGCACCTTTGACGGTTTGCCTCTGTGCGCTCGTATACATGGCCGGTCGGCATTCTTGTTAAACTGAGGAACGATGGCCAAAAGATTCTTTCTCAACTCGTTTGCTCAACCAATTTCTGATCGACAACAGAGTTGTGAGCCAGTGAGTTGAGCGCTGGAGCGGTTTCGGCTAAGATGCGAATTGCTAGCGATGCGCATCTGTTGTGCAAAACGCGACAGAAGATGTATTGCAAGAGGCCCGGTCATCACGGCTAAGATGATCGGGCTTTCAACTAAGACACGCCAGAAATTTGAAAAGGAGAATTGCTGGACTCTTTGGGCAGCCAAACATTCAAACAGGCGAGGCCAAATAAGGACTGGACCAAGAAAATCAACTTCCCGCTCGATTTCGTTAACCGTAGTTTCCTTCCTGGTAAACGTTGTGTGGAATTTCACTTCCGGATAGTCCGGGAAGCTAATCCGAATAACATTTCATGAGAGGCAGGATTACGTAATCGCGAAAATAATTCGCGCGGCGAGAAGCGAACCGAAATCACGAGGTGAATCACCTTGGTTGAAAGACGAAGCTGATCGTACGATTAACTTTGCGGCCGGCGAAACAACCAACACATTGATCACGATGATCTAGGCGGTAACGGAGACGACGCCGTGCGATACATGTCTTGTTAATGTTGAGTCTGAGTCCATTCGCGGCTGCTTTCGCCAGTTCCCTCGAAGGATATTGCTGGACATTACCGATGCATAGCACACTCCGACTCAGTGATGACGCGGGATTCTCATTGGCTTACGAAGTTAACGGCGAAAGTTTCGACTTCTTTAGTCCAATGATGCCGCAGTCGGGCGTTTCGAAGATCGTCTTATGCCAGCAACCGCGACGGTTCGATGCAGATTTACGTTATGAATGCCGATGGTAGCGCTGTTACGCGTCTAACATATTCCGGCGCAAATGATGACTACCCGCGCTGGTCGCCAAACGGCACCCAGATTCTTTTTCAAAGTGATCGAGACAGCCCTTCGACAGGGTTCATGGACATCTATGTGATGAATTCTGACGGCAGCGGCACTATGCGGCTAACGAGTGACGCTAATGATGACAGCATGGCTACATGGTCACCTGATGGTTCAAAGATCGTCTTTCAAAGCATGCGCAATGGTGTTAACTACCAAGTCTATTCAATGAATGCGGATGGATCGAATAAGATAAGCTTCACGAATACTTCAGCAAGTGAAGGCGCGCCGTCATGGTCGCCTGACGGAACGAAGATCGCGTTTGCTAGTGATCGGGATCGTCCAGGCTATGACAGCGTCTGGGTAATGAATAGTATCGGCGGCAATCAGCACGCTCTCACCTTTAGCGGTGGCAATATTGAAGACACGCAGCCCACCTGGTCGCCAGATAGCGCCAAGATTGCTTTCGTCAGTACACGGGATAGTACTTCTGAAACTTGGCAGGAAACCAGCAAGCGCCACACGATCTGTTACTACAAGAGTTCAGGATCTCCAGTGGCGTCCTTGTGGAACGGCCGTGACATCGAATCCGATCGATACCTCGTACTATTTTGTGGAGCAACTCTACACAGATTTTCTCCAGCGCCCTGCTGACCCCGCCGGCGAGGATTTTTGGCGGAGTGAGATTACGAAGTGCGTATTTGATGAAACCTGCATAGCGAATAAGCGGATCGACGTTGCGAGAGCATTTTTCTACTCAGCCGAATTCGTTGGCCTGCATCCTGACTTGACAGGCCAACGGGGCACGCACGATTACAATTCAGGGTTTGTCTATGCCTGTTATCGAGGTTTTCTCAGGCGTGAACCCAATGCGTACCCAGATAACAACTGGAACGGTTTCAACTTCTGGGTAACGAAACTAGACACTACGAATCCAGATGCTGGGGACTGGAAGTACAATGAGATGATTAAAGCATTTCTTGATTCGCCCGAATATAGGGGTCGTTTCCAGCCGCTGATACCATGAAAATGGAAGGGATCGCTGCAAAACTTTCGCGTATTAGCATCGGCAGACACGCGCGCCGAATTGGGGGCCGATAAAATGAAGCCGCAGATACTACGAATACTCTCCGCGATTACCTTGTTCCTCATATTGCTGGTTGCGGTCGGCGGCATGGACGGTTTCAGCACTTTCTCTCGTGGCCAGTCACCCGCTCTAGGGTCGAAAGAAACCCTCTTAAAGCTGCTCCTGAGCGACGGGAAAGAGACATATGCGGTTGGCGATGTTATTAGATTTCAACAGAAGATGGAGAACAAATCCGATATACAGGCCGCGGTCGAACGGTTTGACTCATATTACCAAAACCGCCCCAAGCTCTTGCGGGACGGCAAAGCCGTGCCCTACAGAACAAAGACTGCCGACCTAATTCGGTCGAAAGAGACTGACCCTGGGTTCATGAGCGTTAGGCTTTGCATTATTGAGCCACACTCGGTAGGAGATCTCGAAGAGTTGGATCTAAGTGAGTGGTATGACGCGCTGCAGCCAGGATCATATCAATTAAGAAACAAGTATCGCATCAGTTTTGACGGACCTTGGACCAAACAATCAGCTGAGATGCAATTTCGCATTGAGCCTAAGAACTAAGGAGGAAAAGGCGATGAGATTAATGATCGTTGGTGTTGCTCTCGTATGCCTGCTGGGAGCGATCCAAGCGCAATCCGATTCAGATGAACTAATCAAAATAAAAGAATCGGTAAAGGAAAACGTGAGCAAAGAAATGCAGGGATGGGCCTACCGGTCGATCCAGCCGATCCAAGGGAGCCGAAACGTAATTATTCAACAGTGGCAAGTGAACGACATTATTGTCAGTGTAGCTGTAACACGCTATGAAAACGCCGCGCTGGCCCAGAATGCTTTCGCGCGGTTCAAAGGCCATCTGACAGTTGAAGAAAAAGCTAGAACTAAGAATGAAAGAAAGGCACTTCATCTGATCAAGGAAGAGTCAAATGCCTGGGGAGATGAAGGGTTTGTATCTGACGTCCGGGGTTCTGAAGCAGTAGCATTCAGAAAAGGCAGGTTCATCGTAAACGTGAGCGTCCCCCAGCCCAGTGATAACAAAGACGGCGTTTTCAGCAGACAATTCGCCCATCATGTATTGAAAGCGCTTCAGGATAAGTGAGCCATTCACAGCGTATTTCATCGTGAAAAGCTGATGCAGAGAGTCTTAACTGTCGGCTGTGGCAGGAATAAATAGAAACCGCGGTAACTGCTTGTCAACGGATGTGAAGAATGTGAAATGGACTGATTTTGACCGTGATTGAGAATTTATTTTGCCTGGTTATGATTGCTTTCGCGTTATCAATTCCAACGTTCGCTCAGGGCACGGTTGATCAACGTGGAAAAGATCAGTCGGTCCGGATCTGATGGCGGTAGCGTCAAGGATTTTGTGTAAACGATCGTCTGTTGTTTTTGGGTCGCTGCTTTTTCATCTTAATTTGTGAACAGCGGTAGGGGCTGTGGGAACGGTGGGAAAACGCAGTTTGTTTTTCCACGGTTTCCATAGTTGGTTTTGTTTCAACTCCTCGCTTAGCTGACCGGTAGCCGGTCTTCGTAGATGATGGCGAAGCGATTAAGCGCATCCTTCCAGGCGTGAACTGGCATGGTCCACTTCTTCTCGATATTGCGCAGCGCCAGGTAGAGCAGTTTGCTGACCGCCTCATCGTTGGGAAACGAACCGCGTGCTTTCGTGACTTTGCGCAGCGACATGTTCAGCGACTCGATGGCGTTGGTCGTGTAGATGATTTTTCGAATCTCCGGCGGATGCGCGCCGGAGAACATCCGATCCTTCGAGGCCTCGCCTACGTTCGAGATGAAAGAACCGCTTACCTTTGGACCAAAGGTTACACACCGAGATTAATAACCTACGCCGGAAGGGAGGTTCCCCGACCGTTACTGATCGATGTTTGCCGCGGCAGAGCCGATATCGAGATCGTTCTAAACGATATTCTGGCTCTGACTAAACTAAATTACAACGCCTGCGTATTCGCAGACGGCGAACCCGTTACTCTCAAGTTCGCGGATGCAGTCGGAGAGATACTCACCGCCGGACCCGTCGGAAACATTCCTCCATTGCCGTTCAAGCACTATATCTGAATTGGTTAACTCAAAGACTTCAAACCCTGATGATAGATATGAAAGAATCGAAAGACCAATCTCAAGCAGGTGACGTAAGGCTTCAAGAAATAGCTCCCCTGCCACATCACAGGTAACTCTGTCCTCACGCCAAGAGTCGTCCCATTTACTTCCCCTCACCGTCCCTTAGTCCCTCAGTGACCTCTCGTTGACTAAAAGTCAACAAACCCGGTCCAGCCCTTTCCAAACTGTTCACTCAAGCCCAAAAACCCGCCAGAAACGCCCTAAGCTCTCCTTCTAATTCCCCGGCACAGCAGATGCACTGATGCCTGTGAAACCAGGCGTTGCCTTTGGTTTCTCAATTCCTTCCCAGGAGCAAACTTTCCATGAGCATTCACAAAATGCCCCCGCCAAAACAAGAAAACCACCCCGGCGACGAACCCAACGGCAACTTCTCAATCAACAGGACCGCCGAATACTTCGACGTACATAGATCTACTATTGAACGTCTGTTACACGCCGGCGAATTTGGAAGAGATTGGTGGCGCATCGGACGAAAAATAATCATCCCCAAAGAAAATGTGTTCGCCTACGAAAGGCGCGAAAGAGAAAAGCGGCAAGGAACTATGGCAGCATAGATATCAAAATGAACCGACGGCAAAGATATATTGCAGCCCTCTGCAAAGCTGCTTCGCTACTACCGAGGATCCCCCTCCCCATCAACCGTCTCATGATCGATACGCCGAAGAAATAGATAAGATGCCGGCCCTAAACTAAAAAGCGAAAGGATCGATCACGCCCATGAAGAAGCTTTTCTTTTGTCGTTGGCCTAACGGCGATCTTTCAATAGTCGGCGCCCGCGATCACGAAGACGCCGTAGTCATTCTCGACGAACTCGGAGACGCCACCGAAGCCGACCTGTTTGAATCTCAAACTCTGCTCATTGATTTGAGATTAAATGACCAGGGGCATCTTGAATTCAATCGATTCGGCGACCGCCTCTATTACGAGGTCATGGAACAAGCATATCCATTAATCTGGAAAGCGGCGATGGAATCCGACGACGATATTGAAGACTTCCCTAAAGCGACGAAGGCCGAGCGGTTGCGCCTGTCACAGGAACAAGTACAATCAACCGACGAACTGACAAGAAACATCTTCATTGCCAGACTCTCCGCTGACGAAGGCATCCCTTTGGCGACTGCAATAGAAAAATATAAGCAAGACCTCCCTATTCCGAGCCAAGCGTGGCATGACTTAGCCGCAGAACATTCAGTACCTAATAGAATCAACTCAAGCTTGACCGACCACCTTCGCGAATTGCCAGCGCCCGCTGATTTAGCTGACTACGAGCAAGACGATCTTTTACCACACTATCTCTTGACAGCTGTTCTTGCCGATGAAATGAACGCCAGCATGCTCACAATTTGGGAGGAAGTAAAAAAGCACACAAACCCCCCAATTGGAACTTACTGGCATTGGATGGCCCAAGCCGTACGCGCCTTGCCAAAGCACGAGGAACCGCCAGCTAACTAATCACCAACTCGGTTTCTAAAAGTTTCCACCTTGCCACACACACTACGCAGCCACTTATACGTTTGCGCGGCGAAGCTTCCTTAGCGTAAGATAAGGCTCTCAAATTCAGGTTCATTTTGAAAAGTAAGTTAGGCGCGTAGCTCAGTTGGTAGAGCGTTGCCTCGACACGGCAAAGGTCAGCGGTTCGAGCCCGCTCGCGCCTACCAGAAACATCTGGCGGCCTGCACAGTAAGAACAGATGACCACCGACCACCCGACCAATTACCCGACCAATTCGGCGAGGATTCTGAGGAATCAGCAGACACTGAGGAATGCCACTTTTTGTCATTTGCTGAGGTTTTTGGAAATACTGAGATTTTTTGAGGGCGGGAAAAGCCAAAGCGCTGCCGTGTCAAGGTAGTGCTCTACCCCTGAGCTACGCGCCTATGAGGTCTATCAATTACTGGCTTTACCAGCCACCCGCCGAGCGAAGGCCGAAGGTAACAAACGGCTTATTAGCATGTCAAGCGACTCGATTTTGCGGGCGCTCGGTCTGTCGGGCATAACACGTGTTCGATAGCGACGCATCTTCGATCCTCTGCTCCGCCCGCGATAATGACGCCCACTCTGCGCCGGCCAAGGTCAACGCCGGTATGACTTCGCGGTAGTCTCGGCCCGTTCCCACTCATCGATCAACTCGGCCAGGCGCGCATCCGCCTGCTGATACTCGTCATTGACAGAAACCAGTTTGGTGATGTCTCTGGCCACTTCCGGTTTGGACATTTCGGCTGACAACTCTGCGATTCGCTTTTCCAAAGCGGCGATCTCAGCTTCTATGGTCTGAGGCTCGCGCGGCTTCTTAATAATCTTTACCCGCGGTGAATTCGAACGGCGGGGCGCCCCGGAGGCCCGCCGGTTTGATTTCGCTTCAGCAGACTCTTTTTTCTTGCGTTCCGGAACCGGGAGACCGTTATTCTGCGGAAGGTTCGTCGTCGCGACCTTTGAGTCAGCGCGCAGGGAGCCAGGGCCACCTTTCAATCGCGCGGCCCGCCAATCATGATACTCGGTGTAATCACCGTTGTAGTGTTCGGCGTTCCCTTCACCATCGAGGGCCAGGATCTGCGTCGCCACCCGATCGAGAAAATATCGATCGTGACTGATGGTTATGATCGTTCCTTCGTACGCCTCAAGCGCACCTTCAAGCGCTTCGCGCGATGGAATGTCGAGATGGTTCGTCGGCTCATCCAACACCAGGACATTTACGCCAGAGTAGATCAACTTGGCCAGCGCCAGTCTTCCCTTTTCTCCGCCGGAGAGATCCCTGACGTGCTTGTAAACATCGTCACCGGTGAAGAGAAACTTTGCTAGAAATGATCGCAGCTCTCCAGCTGTGGCGCTGGAAGCAGCAACCCGACGCAGCTCCATTATGATCTCGTTGCGATCGTCTAGATCTTCCAGTTGTTGAGCGTAGTAACCAATCTGAACCTTCGAGCCCCAACGGGCCTCTCCCGCCAAAGCCGGCAGCTTGCCGAGAATTGTTTTGACGAAGGTGGTTTTGCCAGATCCGTTCGGGCCAATCACACCGAGACATTCACCTCGACGCAGGATTAGAGAGATATCTTTGGCCAGCACCGTGTCCGGATAACCAATCACGGCTTCGGTCACCGTCAGGACATGCGTGCCGGCACGTTCGATGTCCTGCATGCGGAAATCGCCTGAGGCTTGATCGCCCTTCACGGCTTCCACTCGATCCAATCGCTGCAGCATAGTCCGCCGCGACTTCGCCTGCTTGGTCTTTTGTCCCGCGAGGTTGCGCCTGATGAAGTCTTCGGTTTTGGCGATTAACCGTTGCTGGTTGTCATAAGCGCGTTGTTGAATTTCGCGTTGCTCTTCGCGCTCGATAAGATAAGCCGAATAGTTTCCGGTGTAGCTAATAGCGCGACCATTCTCGACTTCGATAATTCGGCGAGATGCACGATCGAGAAAGTAACGGTCGTGACTAATGATCACGAAAGCTGAGACGTAGGTTTGCAGGAACTCTTCCAGCCATTCGACCGCCCCGACATCAAGATGATTGGTCGGCTCATCGAGCAATAAAACGTCCGGCTCTGACAGCAGCAACCGGGCCAGACCGAGGCGGTTGGCCTGGCCGCCGGAGAGCTTTTCGGTTTCCATGTGCCAGGTGTCTCGATCGAAACCGAGCCCCTGCAGGATCGCTTCCGCTTTCGCTGAATATTCAAAACCGCCTTCGCGTTCGTATTCGTGCTGCAGGTCGCTGTATCGCTCGAGGATCTTTTCGAGTTCATCGCCGGCGTCGGCCATTTGATGTTCAAGCTCGTGCATTTCGTGCTCGATCGTCTGCAGCCGGCCAAACGCCGCGAGTGCGGATTCGTGAACAGTCGAACCGGCTTCAAAATGAATGTGCTGGGCCAGCAGGCCGAGCTTCAATCCACGCGCCCGGACGACATCGCCGCTATCCGGCGTTTCTTCCTGCGTGACGAGCTTGAAGATAGTCGTCTTGCCGGCGCCGTTACGGCCGACGAGCCCCACATGCTCGCCGGGATTCACTTGCATCGAGGCGCCACGCAGGACATCCTGCGCGCCGAAGGACTTCTCGATATCTGAAAGGCGAAAAAGCATTTTCAAGTGCTGCGAGTGGTGGCAGCTTTCTTACACGTTTTGAGCGGACCCACTTAACACAAAGCGGGCGCGGCCGCCAAACCAATCAGGCACCGCGCCCGCATTTCCTAAACCAACCGCGCCCCATTGCGCCCGTTAACGACCCTGAACCGCCGACTATTTCTTGGCCGGCGAAGCTGAACTGGCCGGCGAGGCGGCAGCTTTTTGAATCGGGGGAGCGGTCGGGCTGGCTGCAGCGGCAGCCGGAGTTGGACTGCTACCAGGTTTCGCTGATTCCGCCGAAGCCGGACGCAAACCCAGATTGCCCGGGTTACTCAGCATATTGGACGCCAGGGTATTTACGATCTTCGCGTCGTTCAGAGCGACCTCAAGCAAAGCCGCATTCAGAATTTCCTTCCGCTGATTCGACAATTCGAGGGCGATTTGCTGCCGAACACTTCCCTGCGCAGTCTGGCTTTCAAGGGTGAGATTTTCTGTCTGCAGGCGTTTGCCCTGCAGCTTGAAAATGTACCAGCGATTACTAACCAGTTTTGGCTCAGTGATGCTGCCCACCGCCATTGGGCCCATGAATTGGTCTATCAACTCTTTTTGCAGACCCGCTTTGCTCAGGCCGTCTTCGGTGAAGGAACCGATGTCACCGCCGCGAACCAGACTCTGCGCATCCTCGCTCTTCGATCGCGCCACCGTGGCAAAATCAACGGCGCCGCCCTTCAACATCTGGTATACGCTGTCAGCTTTCCCCTTCGCTGCGGCGTCGCCTTTGGCGTCATCTGTAATTCCGTCAGTGGAGTTGTCTGCGGGATCAATAATTATGACGGCCAGGTCCACGCCACGTTCACTCTTGAACTTGGCTTTGTTCGCATTGTAGTAGTCCTCGACCTCTCGATCGCTGATCGTGACTTTGCCAGCATACTTGTCTTGCAGAGCATTAATCGCGAGGTCCTTCTTCGCCTCTTCGCGGAGCGCTTCCATGGTCATGCTCTGCTCTTTGAGTTGGCGCGCAAACTCCTCATCGGTCATTCCCGTCTTCTGCTTTTGCTGGTTGATCGAGGTCGTGATCTGTTCATCCGTCGGCAGCAGCTTTTCCTGCTCAGCGCGCTGATACAGGACTTCGCGTTGGATCAGCTTCTCAAGGACCTGCAAACGCGCCTGGGCCAGATCATGCGCCGATAAATCAGACTGCTTACCCTGCGCTTGTTGGTTGATCAGACGTTCGACCTCAGCCAGCATAATCTTTTTGCCGTTGACGGTGGCAGCGACTGTATTGCTCGGGGACTCGGTTCCAGAGCCGCAGGCCGCGATCAATAAGGCGCCGAGCGCGACGGCCGCGAGCCACATGAAACTTCCGTTTTTTCTCTGCACTTTTGTTTTGCTCCTTAAATTTTGAAGAGAGATGCACGAGCCTTCGGACTTCGTTGCTCACGCACAATCAATCCGTTGCCGGCAGTTGCGCACGTCACTGCCTTGACCACTCGCTGATTCGTTTGCTATAAATTCTCGTTTCGAATACTAGTGCCGACCCACTCCGTGACGTCGCGCGCGTGTCTACAGGGAGATCAGTAATCATGGCTAAGCGTTGTGAAGTTTGCGGCAAAGGCCCGCAGTTTGGCAATAATGTTTCGCATGCGAACAATCGCACCCGTCGCGTTTTCAATCCGAATCTACAATCGGTTCGCGTTAAGTTGCCCAAGGGCGGCGTAGAGCGACAAAGAATATGTGCCAGTTGCATTAAGGGCGGCAAAGTGGCCAAAGCCGCTTAACCAGGCCGCCGCTTTCGCAGCTGCTCCCCACTACTCGCGGTCCCGATTTACCACCGCAATCGCTTCAATCTCAACCCTGGCATCACGCGGCAGACGGGCAGCCTGAACGGTGGCTCGTGCCGGAGGCTCTTCGCCGAAGAAGCGGCCGTACACCTCGTTCATCGCCACAAAGTCATCCATATCGGCTAAAAACACTGTCGTTTTCACGACTTGATTCATACCCACGCCTGCGGCATCCATCACCGCCGTCAGATTACGCAGGACTTGTTCGGTCTGCTCGGCGACGCCGCCAACTACAAACTCACCAGTGGCCGGGTCAATCGGAATTTGACCTGAAGCAAAAATCAGATTACCCGCGCGAACTGCCTGCGAATATGGTCCAATCGCTCGCGGCGCGCGGTCCGTAGTTATGATGTCCTTCACAGCAAGCACCTATTAATTTTTGACTGCCAAAACAAACCCTGTACTTTAACAGAAAGATGCGCAAAAGGGGAAATCTGGGGCGAGCTGTCCCGTTGGGCCGGTGATCCCACTATCATGGATTTCACTCCGAAAATCGGAAACAGTTCGGAGCTGATCCCCCGAAAAGAGTTCGGACGCGTGCCGCTTCTTACAATGAACCGATAACAAAAAAGCCGCTCGGTGTCTGACACCGAGCGGAAAATACAGGAGGTCGAGTGTTATATGTGTGCCGCTATCTCCAACCTCTTTGCGCGAGAGGCTGACCGCATTCATTTGCTACAGCTGCGGCACTTTTCAAAATAACCTCGATTTTATGATGGCTCCCAGCGCGGTTAGGTTGCTACTTTGAACCTTGCGATTAAACACGCCCGCATTAGTTCGGTCCCTGTCTGGATTGAGTTAGAAATAACAGCGAGGAGACAGTGGGGCTAATAAAATTTTCTCGTGGCAATGCTATAATCACCGCTTTGATACTGAGAACGCATTAATGAGTCTTGGGGAAAAACCAAAGAGCAAGCGATTGAGAGTCGTGAAAAGTGAGCCGGCTGAGCCCGTCCATCAGGACGGTCAGGGCTCGGGCGCCGAACCGGACGTGTCTTGTCTTCACTGTTTCGGCACCGGCATGGAAGTCGTGCCCGGCGAAGGCGCGCGCCGCTGCCGCTGCCAATCACCCGATCATCGTCAGCGTTTGTTCCAGGCCGCGCGCATTCCGGCGCGTTACCAGCACTGCACGTTGCAGGGTTATGACGCGGGCGATTCCGATTCCAAGTGGGTGGCGAAGATCGAAGCCGATCGGATCATCAACGATTACCTGGTCATCGAAGGACGCGGCCTCGTCTTTGTCGGCCCGGTGGGGGTCGGTAAGACCCATCTGGCGGTAGCCCTTTTACGGGAATTGATTGAGAGGTATCAGATCCGAGGAATGTTTTATCAGTTCGGCGCCCTGCTGCGACGGATTCAGGATTCGTACAACCCGGTATCGCAGAGTTCTGAGTTAGCGGTACTGGGGCCGGTCTTCGAAGCCGACGTGCTGGTGCTCGACGAACTGGGAGCCTCAAAACCGACCGACTGGGTTCGCGACACGATGATGCAGATCATCAATACGCGCTATAACGATAAGCGCCTGACTATCTTCACCACGAACTATTCGGACAAGCGCAAGAACGAAAAGGATCCAACTGAACTTCTGGAAGAGCGAATTGGCGTGGCCCTGCGTTCAAGGCTCTATGAGATGTGCAAGACCGTCGAGATTGAAGGCGAGGATTATCGCAAGCGTTCGCTGGCCCAAACCGTTTAGCGCACTCAGGAGTTCCTCTTCAGATAAAGCGTCTGGCATTCTCCGATAATCTCACGCGCGCGTTCGGCATTGTGCCAGGCAATAATCCGGGTGGTTTTCGCTTCCAGTTAACGGCATTAACTTCATCGGAAGCACGATCGCCATTGGGCAGCGAAAGAAAATTGTCACGACTTAGGCGCCTGCTAATCAGAGGGTCGGGCGTGCGTTAAAGCCCTTTGCGGCTTCGATGGCAGCCTGACACTCGGCGTCATAACGAGCGGTCGGAACAGCCTCCAACCGACGTTCCTCAATGGGTTTGCCACAACGCGCACACATTCCAAAAGAACCCTCTTCGATTCGGAGCAAAGCCTGATCAATGTCGGCGACCATTTGCGATTCCTGGTCACCAAGCTTCAGTAACAGCTCCTGAATCACGTCGCGCGTAGCCAGGTCCGCGCTTTCTTTTGCGTCTTCCCCCGCCGCGTCGAGCGCTGCGGCCTGGTCATCATTCACCTGCTGCGCGTGCCGCCGCAATTCCGACATCAGGAGCTGCTTGTAATGTTCGACTTTAGAGACTTCCATAAATGCCTTTACTGTGCCGCCTGACTGTTCTCGAGCGCCGGCACTGCGGAGAATCGAGAAACCTCGCTGATGCCAGGTCTGGAGTTACTGGCTGAAGCTTATTCTGCGTCTGATCGGCAGATGAGCTCAGCCGCCAACAACGGAATCGTCAACTCGTGATGGCCCGTGATCGCATAACCACGGCCGGCGCCATCCGCTGTTGGGCGCCGCACAACGTTCGTTAGAGGTCGGTAGGACTGAATGAAATCAAAATTTGCAGTCGTGATGTCGTCAAGTTTCTGACCAAGGTTTCTCACCAAAGTGACGCACTTCAAAAAAACTTCCGGCAGAGTTACGGCTGATCCAATATTGAGGTAGACTCCGCCGTCATCCATTCGCCTGACCAGCTCAGCCAACAAGCGAAAATCCGTGTGCGAGGTTGCGCCCAGCGCTGCGCCATCAGCGCTCTTGTGAAAATGACCAATGTCACCGCCAATGGTTACATGAACGGTGAACGGGACCCGCGCCTCGTATGTTGTGCAAAGAAGCGAAGCTTCGTTGTGTTTCGGCTTCAGCTCAACCAGGGCACGCCCAGCTGACTCACCTAAACCAATTCCGTCCTTCGCGCCGGCACGTGCGGCCTCGTTGAGCAGTCTTCCTGTTTCGTCAGCGCCGCCAAAACCGCCGGCGCCCAAAGTCGCGTCCACATCCTCAGAGGTCGAACCAACCATGGCCACTTCACTGTCATGGACCAGCACCGATCCGTTCGCGGCGATCGCGGTCACAAAACCACGGCCCATTAAGTCGATTATTATCGGTCCGAGGCCGGTCTTAATTACATGTCCGCCAATTCCCCAGATGATTGGCTTGTGCAGATTCCGAGCGCGGCGGATGTGGGTGGCCAGTTCGCGGAGCGTTTGCACCGCCAGGATATTCGGCAGTGAATCCAGATAGTGTCGGAGCGAAGAGCTCTCAGCTACAGGAGAGGCAAAATCCGTGACCGTCACCTTGCTCTGGCGCGAATCCAGGGGATAGGTGCTCACGTCATCCAGGCTAATCGGTTTGAGATCTTCGTAGATGGACATATGAATTTACGACAAGCGTTAGCGTGTCGAGATTGGCGACAAACTGAAGTTTGTCGTACACCGAAGCTCTAGTTCGGGAACAACTCGTCTTCTACCAGCTCGCAAATGATATGACCGATCAAATTGTGCGTCTCCTGAATTCGCTGGGTGTCATCGCTGGAAACTATCAGGGCCAGATCGCAGAGCGCGGCAACAGTGCCACCGTCGCGACCTAACAAACCTATGACTGTAACTCCCTGCAGGCGCGCCTGCTCACACGCAATCAAGACGTTCGGCGAAGTTCCGGAAGTCGAGATCGCCAGACATACGTCACCTTTGGCGCCCAATGCCTCGATCTGCCGGCTGAAAATATTTTCGAAGCCGCTGTCGTTGGCAATACAGGTAATCACGCCGCCATCCGTAGTCAGGGCGATCGCGGGCAGGGCCTTCCTTTGCTTTAGGAACCGGTTGATCAGTTCGCCAGCGATATGCTGAGCGTCAGCCGCCGAGCCGCCATTACCGAACACCAGCAGCTTGCCATTCTGTTTGAGGGCGTACGCAATGAGTTGCGCTGCCTGCCGGACGTCGGCGGTGTGCGCCTCAAAAAAGCGGCGCTTCACCTCAAGACTGTCGGCGACGATGGCTGAGATTTGATCGGTCACGATGGGATTTTTAGGCGCGGATCGGACGACTCTTTGTCGTTTACTCCAGCGTTCATAGTGCGGTTGATTGTACCATGCGACGGTGACAGCCTCGATTGAATTTGAGCGCTTCCGTTGCCGATCAATCAGTGCTCTCCAGCTAAAACGATCCACGACATACACGAATCGATACCGCCCTGTTCGTTCAGATCGGATGATTTCGTGGATCGTTCTGGTCAGGCGAAACCATCCTGACGTTACGCGACCTTCTTTGATTCTTCGACCGGCGTTGCGCGTTCACCGATCTCTGCCTTCTTCGCGCCGTTTCGTTTTCCGCTTCCATTCAGCAAAGGCTTCAACACCTGCCCGGTGTGCGAGCGTCGTACGGCGGCGACTTCTTCGGGTGTGCCGCTGGCCACCAATCGTCCGCCATGCGCGCCACCTTCCGGTCCGAGGTCGATAATGAAGTCCGCGCACTTGATCACGTCGAGGTTATGCTCGATCACGATCACGGTGTTACCCAGACTCACTAACCGCTGCAGCACATCGAGCAGTTTATGCACGTCCGCGAAGTGAAGCCCGGTCGTGGGTTCGTCGAGAATATATATCGTGCGTCCGGTCGCTCGTTTAGAGAGTTCCTTGGCCAGCTTGATGCGTTGTGCCTCGCCGCCGGAAAGCGTCGTCGCCGACTGGCCCAGCTTGATATAACCCAACCCGACATCCAGCAGGGTTTGCAGCTTCGGCTTGATCTGCGGAATGTTTTCCAGCAGTGGCAGCGCTTCCTCCACTGTGGCGTCCAGCAACTCAGCGATCGATTTTCCTTTGTACCTGACGGCGAGGGTCTCGCGATTGTAACGAGCCCCGCGGCAGACATCGCAGAGGACGTAGACGTCGGGCAGAAAATTCATCTCAATGCGCTTCAGGCCTTCGCCTTCGCAGGCTTCGCAACGGCCGCCCTTGACGTTGAATGAGAAGCGGCCTGGCTTGTAGCCGCGCTCGCGCGACTCAGGCAACATCGCATACAGTTCGCGAATCGGCGTGAACAGACCCGTGTAGGTGGCCGGATTCGATCTCGGTGTGCGGCCAATCGCCGACTGATCGATCTCGATAACCTTATCGATTAATTCCAATCCTTCTATGGACTCGTGCGCGCCGGGCTCCGTCGCTGAATCATAAAGATTGCGGGCCAATGCCGGATAAAGGATGTCCTCGACCAGAGTCGACTTCCCAGAGCCAGACACCCCCGTCACCACCGTTAACAGGCCCAAAGGAAATGACACATCCAACTCTTTCAAGTTGTTGTGACGCGCGCCCCGAACTGTAATCGCCTTCCCGTTGGCAATCCGCCGTTCAGTGGGCACCGGAATATTGCGCTCACCGCGAATGTAAAGCCCGGTAATCGATGCCGGATTGTTCGCAACATCGTCGGGTGTTCCAAACGCCACCACTCGGCCGCCGTGAGTTCCGGCGCCCGGACCCAGATCGACAACATAGTCGGCACGCCGGATAGTCTCTTCATCGTGCTCAACCACCAACACGGTGTTGCCCAGGTCGCGTAACGCCGACAGCGTATCGAGCAATCGGCGATTGTCGCGCGGATGCAAACCGATCGAAGGTTCGTCCAGAACGTAGAGCACGCCGCGCAGTTGTGATCCAATCTGAGTCGCGAGGCGAATTCGTTGCCCTTCACCACCGGACAAGGTCGCGGAGGGACGATCGAGCGTCAGATATCCCAATCCCACTGTCTCGAGAAAACGCAGCCGAGACCGGATCTCCCGCAGGATCAACCCGGCGATCTTTTCTTCTCGTTCACTAACTTTGACCTGATCGAACGCTTTGATCGCGTCCTCGATCGTCATTGAGGTGTAGTCGGCAATGCCGCGCCCGCCGATACGAACCGCCAGCGAATCGGCACGCAACCGCCGGCCATGGCACTCCCTGCAGACCGAGGGCGAAACCATCTCTTCCAAAGCTACCCGGATTTTTTCCGAGGGCGGACTGTTCAGACGTTCGCGCAACCATTGCAGTGCGCCGTCCCAAGGGCCCTTGTATGAATACAAGCCCTGTTTGAATTTCAGTTGAGCTGAGAGTCCGTTAAAGAAACCTTCGCGAACTTCCTTCGGCAGATCCCGAAACGGCGTTGCGGGATCTGCTTTGAAGTGTTCGACGATAGCCAACAGGGCGCTGCGCAGATAAGCTGACCCCGCCTTGTCCGCCGGGCCCAGAAAAGGAATTCGCTCCGCGGCCTCGGCCTGATTGTGAACCAGTTTCCCCGGATCGATCTCCAGCACGTTGCCCAGACCATGACAGTACTTGCAGGCGCCATAAGCCGAATTGAACGAGAACGAACGCGGCTCGAGTGGCGGCACATTGATCCCGCAAATCACGCACGCCATCTTTTCCGAATAGAGTTTCTCGTCTCCGTCGATCACGGAAACCAGCACGGCGCCAGAGGTAAGTTTTAGCGCGGTCTTAATTGATTCGCCGAGCCGCTCATTGATACCGGGCTTGATCAGCAACCGATCGACTACGGCTTCGATCGAGTGATTGCGACGCTTGTCGAGCCGGATCTCTTCGTCGAGCGACCGGAGTTCGCCATCGATGCGCGCGCGAATGAATCCATCTGAAGCGAGTTTGGCCAGTTCTTTTTTGAATTCACCTTTACGGCCTCGCACAATCGGCGCCAGGACCATTACCCGTTCGCCCTCCGGCAGCGAGAGCACATCATGAAGAATCTGATCGACGCTTTGCCGGGTAATGGCCGCACCGCACTGGTAACAATGCGGCAGGCCGATGGACGAAAACAGCAGGCGCAGGTAATCGTAAATCTCAGTGACCGTGCCGATGGTTGAGCGAGGACTGCGGGCCACGGTCTTTTGCTCGATCGAGATCGCCGGAGAAAGGCCTTCGACCGAATCGACGTCGGGCTTCTCCAGTTGATCCAGAAACTGGCGGGCATAGGCTGAGAGCGATTCCACATAGCGCCGCTGGCCTTCGGCATAGATCGTATCGAACGCGAGGGATGATTTTCCAGACCCGGAAAGGCCGGTAATTACGGTCAATTTGTTCCGTGGGATATCGACATCGACGTTCTTGAGATTGTGTTGCCGGGCTCCCCGGACAGTGATGCGATCGATTGCCATAAGGGTTGAAACCAAAGCGCAGTCGCCACGGGGAAGAATTTTGCGCGACGCAGAACCTGATATTCTAAACAGTAGTTCGAGAGTGGGCAAGGAGTGGCCGGTTTATCTTGACAGTCAAAACAACCAAACCTAGACTGCGAGTCTGTTTGGTTTGATCGGAAGCCGGGTTTCTTGAGTGAATTTACCTAACACGCTGACACTTTCGCGAATCTTTGTTGTGCCGCTGCTGGTCGTGGTGTTGCTGACTCCCGTGTCGGAAAACTGGCTGGGGGTGCCGCAGTACATCCTCGGTGTGGGAATCTTTGTGGCCGCCGCGCTGACCGATTATTTCGACGGCAAGATTGCGCGCAGCCGTCAACAGGTTTCTAAGCTCGGAAAACTTCTGGATCCGATTGCCGACAAGCTCCTGATTTCAGCAGCTCTGATTTCCCTGGTCGAGAACCATCTGGCCCCCGCCTGGGCCGTGGTGATCATTGTCGGGCGTGAATTCGCCGTGACTGGCCTGCGTTCGATTGCCGCCAGCGAAGGAGTCATCATCTCGGCATCGCGCATGGGCAAGTTCAAGATGGTAGCGCAGGTTGTCACCGTGGGTTTGCTGATCCTTTCGATTTCGGCCGGCGGAGCTCCGCATGTTTCAAATTTCGGCAAACCGTTTCCGGCGATTCAGTTTTGGACAGTGCCGGAACTGCGCTCCGCCTGGTCCCATCTCATCGGACCACTCAACACGACGTGGGCGGATTGGCAGGTGTTGCTCTACACCGCTGGTCGGGCCATGCTTTGGGTCGTGGTGATCTCTTCGATGTTTTCCATGTACGGCTATTTCCGAGCTTTCTTTCGCGGTGTGATTTGGCGCGAAGAGGCGAATGAGAAGACAGCCGGCCCGGCCCCAGCAGTTCGGTACCACGAGCAATAGCACTCACCAGCAGCCTGCGCATGAGCAGGGCCAGAGATAGTTAACCAGCACTTGTTTGGGTCGTGTCCTTGTCCTGCGAGATTTCCGGGTGCGGAGGGAAAGGATCCACGAAATCACACGAACAAAAAAAAGACCCTCGAGCAATTTCGGCTGGAGGGTCTTTTAAGGTAAGGCAAACTCTAGTTTGCCTTTAGTCTCAGGAGCGACAAGCTGAAGCCTGTCGTACTACGGCTGCGGAGTTGGTGTCGGCTGCGGTGCCGGCTCACGTTTCAAACTCGGCGGCGCCGGCTTGGTAGTATCAGGCGTCGTCGTCGAATCATCCGGCGTCGGTTGTCTCCGCTTCAGAGTTGGACGACCTGGGGTGCCATCGTCGGCTCCTCCGATTGCACCATTTGACGAGGCCCGCGCATTCGATAACCTCAGCATGCGGTTCTTGACTCGCTGAAACTCGGAAGAGCTGATCACATACTCTTCACGTTCTGGAAAACGCGCGGCCAGGGCGATCGCCGCAGCTCTGCGCTCTGGTGGCGCCGGATGGGACGCGAACAGCTTCGAAATGGTTCCAGGTTTCTTTTTGTTCTTGGCTTCCAGTTTCTCGAACATGGTAGCCATCGCGTTGGGATCGTAACCAGCGGCCCACATGTACTGGACACCCAGCCTGTCGGCTTCTTCTTCGGCGCCGCGGCTGAATTTCAGAAAGGCCATGCCTTCGATCAGGCTGCCGCCGTTGTATAGCACATTGCTAATTATGCCCCCGCCGAGAATCATCCCGGCGAGCAAGCCATAATCCAGAGCGCGCATCTTGGCTTCATTTTCCATCGCATGACGCGCACACACGTGAGCAATCTCATGGGCCATAACACCGGCCAGCTCGGCTTCATTATCAGCGGCCAGGATCAGTCCCTTGTTTACGTAAAAGAATCCTCCGGGTAGGGCGAAAGCGTTTACTTCGTCTGAGTCAATTACTTTGATAGTAAAAGGAATTTTTGCGTCTGAGTGCAGGACGATGTTCTGACCGACCCGGTTCACATATTCAGTAATGATCGGATCGTCTATGAACTTAGCCTCTTTATCTACCTCCGCCGCCAGCATCCGGCCCTGACGCACCTCGGTCTCAGTTCCCTTTGCCCCGAGAATTCCTCCTGACCAGATCCCCTTGTTGATATTCCGTTGTCCGATCTTCGTTGGATCCTCCCCTGTCGAGAGAGGTTTACCGCTGGCGACCTGCCGGTCCGGAGCCTTCGTAGATGGGCTCTGACCCTGTTGACCAGTTTGCGTTTGCGGCGATGCCGACTGAGTTTGGCTTGTCTTCTGATCTTTTGGTTGCTGAAGCGCGGCCAGTGCTGCGTTGCTGCTAACCCACAGACTTACTCCCAGTCCGATTGCGGTAGCGGCGCGAGAGAAACGAATTTTCATTTAAACCTCCAACTTCTGAGGCCGGGAGACAAAGCTGGGCTTCACTTCCGGTGGCCGCGCAATCTTCAACGGGCCGCTTTGACTTTTTTCGCGGGCAGCACCCGAGGCACCGGCACTGCAATTTCATGTAACGCTCCGCTTTGATGCTCTCTTGACCGTCGAGGTTGCGCTGAATTTCTGAAAGCTCGTGCGCTCATTTTTTCCACCTGAACGGTTTCTTGTTCGGATGGCATTATAGACCAACGCCAACCAAAAACCTACGTAATTGCGCGAGAATTGGCCGCGTGTTAGAGTCCGACATCCGGGACGAAAGATGCCCGGGCCACAAGTGTGCTGCGACCTATCACTAAATCTTCTCAAAGAATCTCGCGCCGCTCCAATTCTGGATCGCGACGGCCGAACGGGACGAAGCCCCTCTCGGTAGCGATCGTCGGAGCCGGCCGCATGGGCACGGCGCTGGGCCTGGCACTCACTGCAATCGGTTACAGAATAGAGGTTGTGACGGCGAAACGGCCGGCGTCGGTGAGACGAGCAGCCAGGGTTTTCGGAGCTGAGACACTTGCTCTGTCCGCCAGTCAGTTAGCCCGGCCGACCGTTGACCAGGTTGACCGCCTCAATCGCTGCTCACTGGTCCTAATCGCAACGCCGGACGACATAACTGAATCGATCGGGCTGCAGTTGTCGGACATCGTAACGTCTCAGCCGCTTCCGAAAGAGGCTCCGCGTCGCCGGGTTGCCTTACACACCAGTGGGGCCCTGGGCTCGGAGGTCCTCGCACCGATGCGTCGCGCGGGCTTCGCTGTCGGGTCGCTGCACCCACTCGTTTCCATCAGCGAGTCGCGCGCCGGAGCAAATCTATTGACCCGGGCATTCTTTTCCATTGAAGGCGACACCGCCGCGGTCCGGGCCGCGCGGGCGCTGGTTAGAGCACTCGGTGGCGAGAGCTTTCAAATCAACTCTGATCAAAAGGCCTTGTATCACGCGGCCGCGCTGACAGCCTCGCCCCAGATGACTGCCCTGTTCGATATCGCTGTCGACATGCTCGGGGTCTGCGGGTTGAAGCCTGGTCGCGCTCGACAAATCCTCTTACCGCTGGTCGAGAGCACCCTGGCGAATCTCGCCACGCAGGATCCGGCGAGGGCCCTCACGGGGACGTTCAAGCGTGGCGACAGAGCTACAGTAGAAATGCACCTGGCCGCCTTAAAGCAAGCCGACTTGCCCCAAGCCTTGTGCGTCTATGTAGCCTTGGGTCAAAGATCCATAGCTATGGCTCGCAGGCTAAGCGCGAACCCCAGCAGCCTTGATGAAATTGCTCGAATCCTTTCACTCGAGACAAAAAAGTAGCGTCAATTTACCCCACTAGTCTCATCTTGCGCCCCCACCTGGGCCGGGTCGCATTTTTGAAACGAAAACTATCGGCTCGCCTGGTTTCGTAACAATCTCGGCAAGAAATCCACCACGCATGGATCGAGCAAACCCTAAAGGCAATTCGGCATCCAATCGACACTTCTTTTTAGTTATAGACACAAAAACTTGGAACCCGATTCGACGATTGCGCGTCTGTTAGATCGACGAACTGAAACTTCGGTTAACGAATCAAGTTTTGGATCGTCTTGCATAATTAGGAATTCTTTCAGGGGAGCATTCATCCATGAGTACGGCAAAAGCAGCAATCGTAGAATCAATCTCGAAGGGACGCCTGCACGGTGTGGCGTCGCGTAAAGCGGGGCCGGCAGGACGTCTGGAGAAAATCAGGAGCATGGCCGGAGCTCTGCTTCGAGAGGCAGAGTCGCTGGACCACGAGAACTCTCTCGCCGAATCCTCGGCCGCCGTTGATAATCTCAACGGACGATCGGGCGTCAACTTCTTCGACGAAGTACGCCGTTTCGAGATGCGTTTGATTAGTCGGGCGCTGGAACTTACCGGCGGGAATCAGGCGCGGGCCGCGCGAATGTTAGGGCTGGGCACTACCACTCTGAATTACAAAATCAAATCCTACGAAATGTTGTAGTACAGGTTACCGGCCTGTGCTTCCTATCCGGGGGCACAGGCTGGCGGGCTTGCGCCAACTAATTTACCGCCTCGGATTCTTCCTCCGGCGCAATTAGCTGTTGGTCAGAGACGGTCAGCACCCGCTCGTCGAAGAGGTTCGAGTCGATCAGCGTCTGGACCAGATACTGTCCGGTCACCGGAAAGGTCACGTTTACAAAGAAGCTGATGTTGTCCGCCGATCCGTGCGAAATTTCAAACGGCGAGGGTTGCGAGACAACTAAAGCCTGCTGCCGATCCGGCATCAGAATTCTTACTTCGGAGAGATGCGAGCCACCGCCGCGCCAGTGGTTAACCACAGCAAGCTTGGGCAGCCAGACGGGAATTTGCGGCACTACAATATTTTGGAACACTCCCATGTACGAAAGTTTATTCCCCACCTCGAGACGAACGTCATCGCAAAACAGCGTGTAGACTAATTCCAGCTTGGGCTCAGCCTTCTCCGGCTTATCTTCCTGCTTATCTGATTCCATTTTATTCTCCGGCTCTATCCTAACATCTTTTTGAATTCAGCTTGGTCTATCAAGGTCACCCCCAACTCAACTGCCTTGTCCAGTTTCGAGCCTGGTTCAGCGCCGGCCAAAACGAAATCCGTCTTCTTGCTTACCGAAGATGTAACCCGGCCGCCGCTAGCCTCGATAAGGGCGCGAGCTTCGTCGCGCGTTATGCCCGGCAACGAACCAGTCAACACGAACTGTTTGCCCGCAAATCTTTGATTGTCCTTCTGATCGATACCTGATGGATTTTCACTCTCAATCCGCACGCCCCCGTCGCGCAGCCTGAGGCACAGATCTTTGTTTCCCGAATCATCGAACCAGTCGCGAATACTCTGGGCCATGGTTAAGCCGATCTCGTGCACCGCATCCAGTTCTTCGACCGTCGCTTGACCCAATCGATCGAGCGAGCCGAATTGCCGTGCCAGAATGCCGGCGGTGCGTTCACCCACATGACGAATTCCCAAACCGTAGATCAAATGCCACAGATCACGTGACTTGCTTGCCTCGATCTGAGCGAGCACATTCGCGGCTGACTTTGCCGCCATCCGTTCGAGGGAGGCCAGGTCAGCGAGCGTCAGCCGGTAAAGATCAGCCACATCGCGAATCATCTTTTTGGCAATTAACTGTTCCGCTAAAGCAGAACCCAGCCCTTCGACCCTCATCGCCCGCCGGGACGAGAAGTGCAACACGCGTCCAATCAACTGGGCCGGGCAATCAGCTGCCACACAACGGGATAAAGCCTCGCCCTCAGGTCGCGACACACGGCCGCCGCACACCGGGCACTCGGTCGGCATCTTGAGTTTCTTTTCTTTACCGGTGCGTTTGGATTCGACGACTTTGATGACTTTCGGAATGACATCGCCACCCCGTTCAATTAACACCCAGTCGCCAATGCGCAGACCCAGCCGTTCAATTTCATCTTCGTTGTGCAGCGTCGAACGCGAAACGGTCACGCCGCCAAGTTGCACCGGCTCGAGCACTGCCACCGGTGTCAGGGCTCCCGTGCGCCCCACCTGCAAAATAATGTCGTTTACTTTTGTGCTTGCCTGTCGGGCGGCGTATTTGTAGGCGATGGCCCAGCGCGGCGCTTTCCCAGTTGCGCCGAACTCGTCCTGCAAAGCCGTCGAATTAACCTTCACAACCACGCCGTCAATTTCATAACCCAGGTCCTCGCGCTTTGCTTCCATTTGATTACAGAAGTCGATGACCTGAGCGATCGATTTGCAAAGCCTGCGATTCGGATTAACTCGAAAGCCGGATTCTTCCATCCAGTTGAGCGCCTCCCAGTGCGTCGCGAATGGCTTCCGCTCGCGCGCCAGCACATCGTAAGCAAATAGATCCAGTCTGCGTTTCGCCACCATGGCCGGATCAATCTGCCGAATCGCGCCCGACGCTGCGTTGCGGGGGTTGGCAAAGCGCGGTTCGCCCCGTTCTTCGCGCTCGGCATTGATCCGTTCAAATACTCTTCGCGACAGGTAAGCTTCGCCGCGGACTTCAATCCCGTGGCCGACCTTGCCGGCATCAGTTCGAAGTTTCAAAGGCACGCTACGAATAGTCCTCACGTTAGCGGTCACATCTTCGCCCCGCTGGCCGTCTCCGCGAGTCACACCGCGCACAAACAACCCATCCTGATAGTGCGTTGAAAGAGATAATCCATCGATCTTCAGTTCAGCTACGTATTCGAGCAGCGCGCCGTCCGCAAGCTTGACGCAACGTTCGTCAAAAGCACGCAACTCTTCAATGCTATAGCTGTTGTCGAGGGACAACATCGGCCGGCGGTGAACGAACTCAGGAAAGCCTTCGGCGGGTTTGCCGCCGACACGCTGGGTTGGACTATCGGGCGTTATTAGTTGAGGATTCTTATCTTCAAGCTGGGTTAGCTTCTCGATCAACTCATCGTATTCGCGATCCGAGATCTCGGGATTCTCGTGCAGATAGTAGAGGTCTTCATGACGGTGAATTTCTTCCCGCAGATCTTTAATCTTCTTTTCGATTGATGTTCGCTTTGGCAATGTCCTATTCCCGTTAGCATAGGGGTCTGGATCTACTCACCTCTACCTCTGGGCGGGCTGGGGTGAGGGATCGTCGGCGTCAAGTCAAGGCACACTCGGTCAACCTTCTCAGACGGATCTGCACTGCGCCGCCCTACTCCCGATAAAACAAATACCGAGGCCGGACAGCAGTGCGATCAAAGGCCCGGCAAACCAGGCCGGAACCAAGCAACTCAAGAAACTCCTCGCGAACGCGCAGCTGTTCCCGCTTGCCTCTGACCGGATCTGATTTCAATAGAGCGGCGAAGTCAGCCGGAATTTCGATCGCCTGCTCCGGTTCACCTAACGGAAACTCGCGACCGGCGGCGAACGCCTCCACACGCGGCGAGCGCAAATCCCAGCTGGCGAATAAGCGGTCGCTGTCCATGCCGCTGATCCCGGCGTCTTTCTCAACCGGATTTGTAACGTAGTCGGTGCCGTAAAAGTTCACCGCAAAGTCCCTGATCACCACACCCAACCGATTCAAATTGAAATGCGCGTTCCGCGCGCGCAACGGCTCGAACGTCCACTTGATAAAGTCGCGACCTTCGGTCAACGCTCGCGCTCGCTGGGCCCATTTTAGTTTTGCGCCGACGCCCAGATTCTGACAGTCGGCGGCCACCGCCATCATGTGCGAATAGCCAAAAACCTCGCTCCCGCGCGCGGCAGCCAGATGATGTACAAACCCGACGATTCTCTCTTCGTGAAAGGCGGCCAGGGTCCAACCACCCGCCTGACGGGAAACAATTAAGTGGCGCCGCGGCGAGATTTCGAGATCCGGAAGCCCAAACACTTCACGCTGCAAGTTGATGCAGGCATCGTATTCCTTCATCGAAGACACTTCGCGGATCTCGAGGTCAGTTGAAAGTGCGGGCGAGCTGTTGGCTTTGTTTGACATGTCTCAACGCGAGATATAAGAAGCGATTTGTAGTACGACAAACTTTAGTTTGTCGGCGTCGACTCGACCAGCTAAAGCTTTTCATACTGCGCCGATCCGCAGGATTGTAGCGCAAGCTGCCGGCTCACGCAGTCTGAAGCTCATGTCACTCGGAATCATGCGGAACACTTGGAAGTTGAATCAAGACCTGCAATCCGCGCGGCTGACGATTCTGAAAGCTGAGACTGGCCCCGAGCAATTCCACGTTCTGTCTCGCAATCGCCAAACCCAGTTCACTGTTACCGGCGCGCCGGTTAGAGACATCCAACTCGATGAATTCATTGCAGTCAACCGGCGTTTCCCCTTCGTCTTCAATCTTCAGGATAAAACCGGCGGCGTCTTTCTCCGCCGTTACCATCACCAGCAGACCTGGGCTGCGCGTAATGGCGTACGCCAGGAAGTTGTATACGACCTGGCGCAGCCTTCCCCGATCAGAGACGATTAAAGGGAGGCTCGATCCTCCCACACAACGCAATTCGGCACTCTGCCGCTTCGCTTGTCGCGCCAGCAACGAGCACGCTTCCCCTAACAAATCCTCAAGCGAGAACTCTTCCCGCTGAAGCTCAGACTGGCCCGCCTCCAACCGCGACAGATCGGATAATTGAGTCAGACTTTGCTGCAGTTGGTTAGCCGAGTTTTGAATTCGCTCGCAGAAACTTCGCTGCGCCTCAGTCAACTGTTCCTGGGTCAGGAGGATCTCAGAGAAACCCAGGACCGAAGTCAATGGGGTCCGCAGTTCGTGCGCCAGACGCGCGAGAAAAGCGGAACGGTACTCGGCGGCCTGTTTGAGTTTTTGATTCTGCTCTTCGAGGGCTGCCTTCTGCTTAAGGAGGTCAGCGACCGAGATCTCGCCCTCACCGTCGGGATCGGACGTGAGGATCGCGGGCTCTGGTTGAGTCACTGACTGCATGATCTATGTTGCTCTTAATTCAACTAACAGGAAGTTACATCTTCCCAATCGCGGCTGCTATAGCCCTGGCTTCACTTTCGATCGCCACGCTTACACTTGCCTGGTCACTGTCTTCCTTACTGGACGCAGACGACTGCATAGTGGGCGATGTACTTCCGGTTGCCATCAGACGGAAATCCAGCCGTGCTTCGGACTTCCCTGCTCCTCCGGTGTCCACCCCGGCGGCGCGACCCAGGAATCCTCCAATCTTCTTTCCCGACGAAGCAGTCTTGAGTGTCGCTACGTCGGTGAACAAAACATAGGTGCACTCTTTGGCCCTGGCTTCAATCGCGGCCTCGCCGGGTGAACTTGCGTTCAGGGCCACCGCGTCGATTCCATTGCCGGTAAGCATCGCGATCAATTGTTGCCGCAGCGAATCGGTGGAAACGGTTGATTTGGTTTTGTTGTTGAACTCGACCACCCCCACCCGAACCTTTGCGGCAGCACTGACATTAGGCGAAGGACGCGACACGGAATTGTCACTGCTGCTGGAATGGTTGTCCCCCGACTGTTGCCGCTGCATCGCCATCACATCCGCCATTGAGGGTGCACCAGATAATTCCTGCTGGCTTTTTACTTCAGTGTATCCAGCCGGCACGTCGAATAAAGCTGCATCCAGTGGCTGCCGCGAAATATCGACAACCTCCTGCGCTCTGGTGAACATCGTCTCGCCGTTGTCGCCGTACATCGTCATGGTTTCGATCAAAGGAAAACCAACATTGCTGGGGCCAGTGGTCTTGACGTCGTAACGATCACGGCAACCGCCGGAGGCTGGGGGGCCCATGCGGGGAGGCCGGTTCGAGGTTCCGCAATTCAATCCATACTCAAGGTTGATATACCAACCTTCGGTGTCTATGCGTATCTTGTTTTGTGAACAGGCATCAGGCGAAGTTTCGGAAATCATAGTGCGCTTCAGATGCCGCGCAGTGAAGCCAAACATTTCCTTGCGCTCACCAGTGTCAACGGTATTCACGGTCATCGTGACGACACCACCGCGCTGCGAAGGCTCTGTACGCGAAGCGCCGGAAGTAGTTCCCGTGGTCGCATCATCATCCGAGTCCATCGGAGTAACCACAAACTTCCTGGTGCTGTCATTGATCTGAAGCGTCCGGCGCATATCACATTGAGTGATGCTCACGCTGTTCCCTCCGCCCATGCCCATGCTGCTCTCAGCCCGCAGGCGTTTCCCCTTAATCAGCGTGGTGCTCTCGCTGGCTTGTCCGCTGGTCGTGTTCTTGATAGTGATCTTGAAATCGCCGGTGATGGGTTTATCGGTCGTGTCCCGGCTTCTCTGAGCGAACGATATAGCTGTGACCGCCGAGATGGCGAAAATAATGGCAGCCAAAAGAATTAATCTGCTCTTCATTAAAAGGAACTCCTTGTATCGGGTAGTTATATCCTGGGGGAAAGCCAAACTAGCAAAAAGCGCCACCTTACTCAAGATGCGGACATCAGAGGCAACCGATCGCAGACATCATGCCCGCACAGCCTTGCCACGCAGGCCTTGCGACAGAACGAGCCGGCTGTGCTCGCTGGCGGACGGATGTTCGCGATCCACGATTTCTCGCGCTATCGCTTTGCTTCGTCTTTCCAGTAATTCAGAAACGCCAATAAATCCTTCTTCATCATGCGACGCGCTGCTTCAAACTCACCCTCCGCGCTGCTGAAGAGCAAGTCCCCAGCGCCATTCAAAACAACCACGGCCGGGACACCCTTTTCCAACGGGACCTTGTACTTCTTAACCAGATCGAGGTTTTTGTCGCCTTCGCCGATATCAACGTGGACGATTAGAAAACTCTCCCGCGCAATTTTCCCCGCCGCACCTTCGTGCAGGGCGCGATCGAGCACGTGACAGTCGTAGCACCAATTGCCGCCAAACACGAGTATCACTCGCTTCTTCTCAGACACCGCCCGGGTTAACGCATCAGCGATCTCCCGCTTAGCGTCGGCATTCGCAGGATATAAATCTGTTTTGGTTTTGATTGGATCGAGAGTTCCCTGCGCCTCTTCCGAGGGCTTGCTGGCTGCGCTCTTGCCCGACTCAGCCGTTGTGCCTGGCTGCGTCTGGGCCAAGGCTTCCGAACTAAAAGCTAAGCCAGCCAGCAGCAGAATCACGCAGCCCCAGGAGGCAATAGCTATCGATCGTAGATTTAGTTTCATCATCATAAAGGCCGCACGAAACGAGGTTCGATGCCGGGGCCGACTACTGCGTCGATGTCTTGCTTATGTATAATGCTTCGACTCGACTGCATCAATCAAACGTCCGTGGGTCTTATTTCATAGATGCCGAAGCGCACCGACATACACAAAATTCTGATCATTGGATCCGGCCCTATCGTAATCGGACAAGCCTGTGAGTTCGATTACTCCGGCACCCAGGCATGCAAATCCCTTCGCCAGGAGGGCTATGAAGTCGTCCTGGTGAATTCCAATCCGGCCACTATCATGACCGATCCGGAAATGGCCGATCGGACATACATCGAACCGCTCACAGTGGAAGCAGTCTCGGCCATCATCCGGCGTGAACGGCCGGACGCGCTGCTGCCAACCGTTGGTGGGCAAACGGCTCTGAATCTCGCGATTGACCTCGCGGACTCGGGCGTTTTGGAAGAATGCGGCGTAGAAATGATCGGCGCCAAACGGGAAGCGATCAAGGTCGCCGAGGATCGTCTGCTGTTCAAACAGGCGATGGACGAGATTGGGATGCCGATGCCTCGCGGCGGCTTTGCCAAATCCTGGGCGGAGGCGCAGGTCATCGTCGAAGACACAGGTTATCCCGCAATCATTCGCCCCTCATTCACCCTCGGCGGCACCGGCGCGGGCACAGCCTTCAATCCCGAAGAGTTCGAAGAGATTATCCGCAACGGACTGGCAGCTTCGCCAATCCATGAAGTTCTGATCGAAGAATCGATTCTCGGCTGGAAAGAATTCGAGCTGGAAGTAATGCGCGACCTGGCCGACAACGTCGTGATCATCTGCTCGATCGAGAATTTCGATCCGATGGGCGTGCATACCGGCGATTCAATCACCGTGGCGCCGGCACAGACCCTGACTGATCGTGAATATCAAACGCTCCGGGACATGGCCATTAAGATAATTCGCAAGGTCGGGGTGGAAACCGGTGGCTCGAATATTCAGTTCGCGGTCAGCCCGGAGAACGGCGACATCCGCATCATCGAGATGAACCCGCGCGTGTCCCGTTCCTCGGCATTGGCTTCAAAGGCCACCGGATTCCCCATCGCCAAGATCGCCGCCAAACTCGCGGTCGGCTATACCCTCGACGAAATTCCGAACGACATTACCAAAAAGACGCCCGCATCATTCGAACCCACTATCGACTACGTCGTCACCAAGATTCCCAAGTGGAATTTTGAAAAGTTTCGTGACGCGGAAGACGTGCTCGGCACCCAGATGAAGTCGGTCGGTGAGGTGATGGCCATTGGCCGCACATTCAAAGAATCGCTCTTCAAAGGCCTGCGTTCGCTGGAAGCGGTAAAGCCGCTCCGCCTCGAAGACGTTTCCAATGACGAGCTGCAAAGAAAACTGGCGCGGCCAAATTCACAGCGCTTCTCGTACATCACCTATGCGCTCGAGCACGGCTGGTCGATTGATGAGATCTATCGCCTCTCGCGCATCGATCCATGGTTTCTTGATCAACTCAAGCAGGTGATGGAGATTCAGGAACAGATCGAGGCAGTTGAACCCGCGTGTGAGTCAGTGCCAACTGCGGTAGCGGGGGGTTCGCGTGTCGCCAAACCAAATATCCCGAAGCTGGAAAATATCCCCCTCGATCTGCTTCGTGAATTCAAAGAAGCCGCACTCTCGGATCGTCGTCTGGCTTATCTTACCCAACGCACCGAAGATGAAGTGCGCGCCTATCGCAAGACACTCGGCCTCATCCCGGTCTACAAGCGCGTCGATACTTGCGGGGCCGAGTTCGAATCACATACGCCTTATCTTTACTCGACCTACGAAGAAGAAGACGAGTCTCAACCAACCGACCAGAAGAAGATCATGATTCTCGGTTCCGGGCCGAACCGGATCGGCCAGGGCATCGAGTTCGACTACTGTTGTTGTCACGCCTCGTTCGCGCTGCATGAAGCCGGCTGGCAAACGATCATGGTCAACTGCAATCCGGAAACGGTTTCGACCGACTATGACACTTCCGATCGTTTGTACTTCGAGCCGCTCACCTTCGAAGACGTCATGAATATCGTTGACGTGGAAAAACCCAACGGCGTCATTGTTCAGTTCGGCGGTCAGACTCCTTTGAACCTGGCCATGCGTTTGCACGAAGCCGGAGTGCCCATCATCGGCACCTCGCCTGACTCTATCGACCTGGCTGAAGATCGCAAACGTTTCGGCTCGCTGCTCAACGACCTCGGCATTCCCCAACCCGAAAACGGCACGGCCATATCGATTGCGGAAGCGCGCGAGATTGCCGAACGCATTGGCTACCCGGTGCTGGTGCGTCCCAGTTACGTTCTGGGCGGGCGGGCTATGGCGATTGTCTATGACGAGGAGACTCTCGACGACTACATGCGGACTGCCGTCGACTTCTCGCATGACCGCCCGGTTCTAATCGACAAGTTTCTCGAGCAGGCTGCCGAGTTCGATGTCGACGCGCTCGCCGATGACACCGCCTGCATCATTGCCGGGATCCAGGAACACATCGAAGAGGCGGGCATTCACTCGGGCGACTCTTCGTGTGTGCTGCCGCCGGTGCGAATCGCGAAAGAACACCTCGAAACCATGCGTCATTACACCCGCAAACTCGCGCGCGCCCTGACCGTAAACGGACTGATGAATATTCAGTTCGCGATCAAAGACGATCGCGTCTATGTACTGGAAGTTAATCCGCGCGCGTCGCGTACGGTGCCTTTTGTCTCCAAAGCTACCGGCGTCCCACTTGCCCGAGTGGCGGCCCTGGTCATGGCGGGAAGGAAACTCAAAGATTTTGGTTTGCCTGACGAGCTTACCGTCGATCGTTTCTATATCAAGTCACCCGTCTTCCCTTTCCGCAAATTCCCCGGAGTCGATCCGGTGCTGAGCCCCGAAATGCACTCGACCGGAGAAGTTATGGGCATCGGTGAAAGTTTTGGCGAAGCTTATGCAAAAGCCATGACCGCCGCCGGAATCCGACTACCCGAAAGCGGGGTGGCCTTTATCAGCGTCAATGAAGGAGACAAAGGTCAGGCAGTGCTAATCGCGCGCCGGCTGAAGCGGCTGGGTTTTGATTTGATGGCTACGATCGGCACCGCGGTCCGTTTGCGCGAAGTCGGCCTGGACGTCACGACCGTTTTCAAAGTTAATGAAGGACGTCCGAACGTGGCCGACCAAATCAAACAAGGCGAGGTGGCTCTGATCATCAACACGCCGCTCGGCCGAGCTTCGCATTATGACGAACAAGCGATCCGCCGCGCCGCCCTGCGATACAACGTTCCCTGCGTAACGACGATGACGGGAGCGCAGGCTCTGGTAGAAGCTTTGACGTCGCGCGCGAGTTCGAAAGAGATCGCGGTGTACGCCCTGCAGGATCTGCATGCAGTCGTGGCTTCGGCGAGTTGATTTGATATGGAAATCAATAGCAGCGAAACAATCAAGCGCATCCTCGACGAATGCCGCACGATAGCCGTCGTCGGATTGTCATCGAGTTCGAGTCGGCCATCGCACGGCGTCGCCGGTTACATGCAACGCGCCGGTTATCGAGTCATCCCCGTCAATCCAAACGAGACCGAGATCCTCGGCGAAAAGTCATATGCGTCACTCGGCGACGTACCCGACAAAATAGATTTGGTAGACATCTTCAGACGTTCGGAGGAAGCCGGAGCGGCGGTCGATCAGGCGATTTCGGTGGGCGCAAAAGCTGTCTGGCTGCAGGAAGGCGTCATCGATTACGAAGCCGCTCAACGCGCGCTCGGCGCCGGCCTGCTGGTAGTGATGGACCGCTGTTGGCTGAAAGACCACCTTCGTGCCGGTCAAGCCTCGCAAGACCCTTCCCGATTAGCGTAATTCAAATCGAGTCCAACCCAAAGGAACTGGTCCCTAAGAAATGGGCCGGTTCAATTGAAACCGGCGCATCCATGATCAATCTGTGACTATCGCTGGATAATCATGGTCCGAACCTTTGCACATACTCGGTCGACGAGATGAAAGCCTTAACCATATCAGCCTGGCGAAAGTCGCCGTTGAACGTATTCATCTTCGTCAGCCAAAACTGATAGCCGGAATCATTTAAGTCCGGCGCATCCGTTGGATTGCGGCGTAAGTAGCCGAAGTACTCGGCGAGCACGAACGATGGGCTAAATTCCGCCTGCCGTACGGAATTCGAATCAACGACCGAACGGAGTGCGTTTATTCGGCCGGTGGTTCCGCCCGCACCGAAAGCGTTGATGGCCGCCGTTCTGTCCCCCGCAGTCGGGGTCACGCCTGCCGATGCAAAGAGCGCGTCAACGTACACCGGCCCAGGCGCCGGGGGGAAGCGAAGTGTGAAGTCCGAAGATAAGACTGTCTGCTCCGCATAGAATTGCTTGTTCCCTTCGAGCAGTACGTCAGCTCCCGGCTGACCGATGACGACACCCTGTCCAACCTGGCGCGTATCACGCATGAACTGAAGATAAGACACGCGGTTGAACTGATCGTTGGACTGTCGACCGAAAGCCACTCGCTGAGTACGCAGAACGTTACCGCTGGTCTCCTGGAACTCAGTTGACAGGAAGAAGGCGGCTGAAGTGTCAACGCGCTTGACCGCGACGCATGCTGCATCAGCGCCACAAGACGTAATATTCGCAGTCCAGAACGTCAATCCCGTCGCGTCAGGCTCGCGCCCTAGGAAGTCGAGATACTGCTGCCGGACAAAGAAGGCCGCGCCGTTAATCGGGTTCGCCGCCGGTCCAATATCATCGTCCGTAATAGTAACCAGTATTGAACTCAGACCCCCGATGGCAGAGTTGCCGGACGGATTCGAAAGATTAACCTGGAAAGTCTCGGCCCCTTCGACAAAGACATCATTGACTATCAGGATTTTGATGTCCTTGCTGACCTCTCCCGGTCCAAACGAAACAGTACCTGACCCGAAGGTGTAATCGGTTCTTTGCCTGGCCGTTCCATCCGACGTCTCAAACCTGACGCTAGCGGCGCCGGTTGTATCGCCGGTGCGGGTTACCGTCACCGTCGCGCTGCCAGGACTCGCGTTCTCGGCCACGCTGGCGGTTGCGCTGCTGAACTGGAAGATACTGGTCGCATCGTCGTCATTGATCGTGCCCGTGCCTTTCGGCGTCGCAATGGTGGCATTGACCGCGTTCGTCAGGTTGACGAAGAACGTCTCGTTCCCCTCCGGCGTAGTGTCGCCGTTGACCGGGACACTCAGTGTCGCAGTCGTCACTCCCGGCAAAAATGTCAGCGTGCCTGCGACTGATTGGTAATCAACCGGCGCAGTCGCCGTCCCGTTCGAAGTGAACACATCGACCGCGACCGTCTGCGGGCTTGTCGCGGAGAGAGTTAAGGTAAACACCGCGTTGATCGAACCGCTATTGCCCTCGGTTACCGCTACGTTATTGATCGAAATGCCGGGCGGTGGCGGCGCGGGATCATCATTGAGAATAGTGCCTACACCCTGCGCGCGCGAAATGGTGGCGTTGACCGGGTTTGCAAGGTTGACGAAGAAGGTTTCATCCGGCTCAAACAGTGTGTCGCCAATAACCGGGACGCTAATAGTCTTGCTTGTCTGTCCTGAAGCGAAGGTCAAAGTTCCGGGGGTGGTGGTGTAGTCGACTGGCGCGGCCGCCGATCCATTTGCAGTAGTGAAATCAACCGTAACCGTCGCGACGCTGGCTGCTGACAACGTAACGGTAAAGACCGCGTTCGCAGAGCCCGCATTGCCTTCAAACACCGCGACGTCGTTGATCGAAATGGTCGGCGGCGTGGCCTGAGTCGGCACCACAACTCCCACTGAAAACTCGGAAGTATTTCCTATGGCGTCGGTGGCTGTAGCTGTCACGATGCGGCCGTTGCTCACTGACACACTGAGACTGCTGTTCAAGATCGCATTACCGTTCGCGTCGGTGAGAGCGTTTGCAGAGCCAAGGAACTGCTGGCCCTCCGCGGGGAGACCCAGCGGGTCGGGGTCACTGGCAAAAAATTCGACTCGGAACATCGAGTTTGGGGCCGAGTTGAGGGTGCCGGTGATGTTGGTTGTGCCGCCGCTTGACGTTGCGGAAGTTAACACCGGAAAGTTCTGGAAATTATTGGGGGCGCTGGGTGTGCCGTGCCCCTTGGAATCATTGGCGGTGAAGCCATCGTCCCTGGGGAACGTGAAGCCGTTGGTCAGATCGATGCCCAACAGCGGCAACGGGGACGACGACGCACCAAGGTAATTGCGGCCGTTTAGGAAGACCGAATTGCCTTTGATGGCGTTGCCGATATTCGCTTGGCCGGACGCGGACACGGGGTTGCCGTAGATGGCGATGCCACCAGTGCCGTTGAACTCGACCAGGTTACCCGCCCCGGCGGTGGTGCCGCCGATCAAATTGAAGGATGCGCCCGGCTCGTTGGGCTGCGCCGGCCCGAGGGGGACGCCGAACCCGTTGGAGCTGCGTACGACAATTCCGTTAAGCAGGTTACCTGCAGGGGTGACGCCGTCGGCGCCCACGCCTGCGTAGTTACCCTGGATAGTATTGCTCTGGCCGCCATTATTAACCTGGATGCCGGCACCATTCAGACCGACGACGTTGCGCGCGCTGGCCACTGTCCCGCCGATTGTGTTGTTGTTGCCGCCGGAGATTTCGATACCGAAGAGGTTGTTGCCCTCGGCGGCGCTCGGGGCCGGGGCAGGCTCGGTGCGGTTGCCCACGCTGCTCTTGCCGTCGGCGGCGACGCCAACAAAATTGTTTTGGACGATATTCCCGGTGGCCGGCGCGGTGACGGTCCCGATGATCAGGATGCCGTCGAGCGCGTTTCCGGACGTGACGTTGCGGTCGGCCAGGCTGGTGCTCCCGATCAAGTTATTCGAAGAGCTTTGGATCATAATGCCATAGCCGCTGTTAGGGAAAGTGCCATTGGGACTCCGCGTCGTGCCGGTGGGATTGGTGCCGACGAAGTTGCCGATGATCGTGTTGCCGTTGCTCTGGACCACGATGCCGTTGCCGGCGAAGCGGTTGATCGTTAGACCACTGATAGTGCTGCCGCCACTGCCTGCGCCGAGGATCAAGCCGTTGCTGCCCGCACCCGCGCTGGTACCGTTCAGCTCAATGAAGATCACGGCGTTGTCGGCGTTGGCCAGCGTGTTGACGCTAGCGACGCCCTGCGTGTAGCCGTTGATGATCAAGGGTTTCGTGATCGTCGGCAGCGGCGTCGCCGTGACGTTGATCGTCTTCACCCCCGCGCCCGCGATATTGAAGTTGATTGTGTCGTTGGTGCCGTAGGCCCCGACCGCCACCACGTCGGCGTTGACGTTGCTGGCCTGGTTCATCGACGTGATGGCTTCGCGGAGCGTGACCACAGCATCTACCGCGATTGTGTCGCCGGTGCCAGTCACGGTAACGGTTGCAGCACTGGCGCTGGCAGGTTGCAGTAACAGCAGGAAAAAGAGGCCAACCAAAGAAGCCAGGGAGAGCCGCCCGACATATCTTTGCGTGTTAGGCTGAACGTAGCCTTTCAGATTGATCCGGCCGCTTCGGTTTTTCATCATGTATCCCTCAGTAAGCCCGGCCTTTGCAGGACGGGGAGTAGGCTGGTAACCCTGACATCAGCAACAAAATGGTCGCGACGCAGCGAGCTGTACGATTTGGAAAAACAATTGGACTCGGTCAAATTTGTGACCAAATATGAAAGAACCAGGGGGATCAAATACGCGCTTGGACCATGAACCTGGTCCCGAGGTGTTTCAGTTTAGGCGTACATTATAAGCCTAAAGAACCCACCGTTAAAGAACAAATAGACTCGCCGGGATTACGCGCGAAAAGCTGAAGCGACCGGAGTATGCCTTTGATGAAAGATGGAGGTCAAGATTTTTCTTGCAGGCCAGGGATCCACGACTTCCGGAACATTGCAGCGCGCGAGAACACGTGCCAACATGAAAGCTTCGACCATGACCGAGATTCACACAGTAGTAATCACAGTTAGCGACGCCTGTTCAGTTGGCGAGCGGGAAGACGCGTCCGGCGAAGCGCTGGTCCAACTCTTAACCGAACTCGGCGCCGAGATCGTCGCGAAGGAGATCGTCAACGACGACCTGGAGCCTCTGGCCGGCAAACTGCGCGACTATAGTAGCCGCGCCGACGTGAACCTGATCGTAACCACTGGCGGGACAGGCTTCGGCCCGCGCGACAACACACCCGAAGCGACCCGCGCGGTAATCGACCGCGAAGCTCCCGGTCTCGCTGAAGCAATGCGCTTTGAGACTCGTGAGCACACCCCTATGGCGATAATTTCACGTGGCGTCTGCGGTATTCGATCGGGAACATTAATCGTCAACCTCCCCGGCTCGCCCAAAGCCGTGCGGGAGAGCTTTGCAGTTATCAAGCCGGTCCTGTCGCATGCGGTGGCGCTGCTTGCCGGCAATACCTCTCATTAGCAAGCAAAACAATTTGGAGTGCGGTAACCTGTCACCGCTTGTTGGCACCGCGACTTATCGCGACCGTGCCGGCGACAAGCCTCTAACGAGCAAAGCGCCGCCGAGTCGGCCCACTCCACAGCACTTCTTCATTGACATTGATCTCATGCGGCACTTAATATTTTCGGGTCAACGTGTTCAGAAGTAATTTCGAATTTCGGAAGTAGTTCTCGGAGAGCGATGCTACTACTACTCCAAGCCACCACTACCGCGCATACTGTCGGAAGCCCGGGCACGGCATACCTGCCGGTGATGGTCTTCTTTGTTTTTGCCGTCGCGTTTCCGGTGATGCCGTTGATTCTCGGTCGTTTTCTGCGGCCGTGGAAGTATCAAAAGGACAAGATGCGCCCGTACGAGTGCGGCATCGATCCGGAAACGGGCGCACACGATCGGTTCACTGTGCGCTATTACATCGTCGCGATGCTGTTTCTGATTTTCGATGTCGAGACAATTTTTTTGCTTCCCTGGGCAATCATCTTTATGGGCCGGGATTTTTCTTTCACCCTGTTCGCCCTGATCGAGATGTTTGTCTTCATCGGAATTCTGGTGGTTGGTTACTACTATGCGTGGCGCAAGGGCGCGCTGGAGTGGGCCTAGGGTATTGCCTGGTTTTGATCGCCGATTGGCATGGGAAACAATTTGAAATTCGAAGTCTGAAGATCTCAGATTTGAAATTTAAGTCTCAAGATGGCTGAACACAACGAAGGATTTGTCCTGACCACGGTCGATTCGATCACGAATTTCGTGCGCCACTCGATCGCTGCCAAAGCGCTCGATTTAGGCGCGCCGGTCGTCAACTGGGCACGAAAGTCCGCGCTCTGGCCGATGACTTTCGGCCTGGCCTGCTGTGCGATTGAGATGATGGCCACCGGCGCGGGACGTTTCGATATCGACAGGTTTGGCGCTGGGGTGTTTCGTCCCAGCCCGAGACAGAGCGATCTGATCATCATTGCGGGAACGGTCACTTTGAAGATGGGACCCGTCGTGCGGCGTGTCTATGATCAGATGCCGGAACCTAAGTGGGTTATCTCAATGGGAGCGTGCGCGTCGACAGGTGGGCCATTTGATTCGTACTCGACCATGCAGGGCGTTGACCGAACGATCCCGGTCGATGTCTACATCCCCGGCTGCCCACCGCGACCCGAAGCTTTACTCTACGGATTGATGCGCCTGCAGGACATCATCATGCGCGAAGCCCCCTCCACCTACATCTTCGAATCGGACGGCACTGCGCGCCGGCAACGCCACTTTGATGGTGAAGATGACCTGCATATCGTGCAGGCAAATGAAGCGGCCCGTTTGGCCCTGGCCGCGAAATAAGCTCGAACCCCCTCGTCCGTTATTAACAGCCAACCTGGCTTCAGGAGGAGTCGTATGAAAACCAATAACACAACAAAATTCTTAATCGTCCTTTCAATTCTGATTGCTATGCCACTCATGGCTAACGCGCAAAGAAGGAAACCGCGTCCGCGTCGCGCAGCACCGCGTCTGCGTCGCGCAGAACCGCGTCCATCCGTCGTCGTTGCGCCGCTCGTGCCCGTGGCAACCAACCTTAAGATCCGCCTAATCGACACGCTTTCGAGTAAGGAGTCGCGCGCGGGCGACAAGTTTACGGCGACGGTAATCGATCCAGTTCGTTTCAGCGAGGCTACCGTTCACGGACACATTCGCTCGATCGTTAAGTCCGGAAAAGTCACTGGCCGGACAACCATGAATCTGGCCTTCGACTCAATTGATCTGCCGGACCAAAAGAATGGTGTTCTCCATGGCTACGTGACCAAGGTTTACGGCGCCGATGGGAACGCCGACAACGAGGGCGGGGTGCAGTCAAAGAGCCGCGGCAATCAGACACTCAAGCGCAGCGGCATCGGCGCGACTGCGGGGGCAATCATCGGCGGCATCGCTGGTGGTGGCAAAGGCGCAGCCATCGGTTTGATTCTTGGAGGCGCAGGTGGCGCGGGATCGCTGGCCATCAATGGCAGCAAAGAACTGAAGCTTGAATCCGGCACCGAGATGCTGGTTCACGTCACGCGTTAATTCCTGCAGGAGAGCGCTACACCAATTCTTCTCGGCGTGAACGAGGCCTTGCCATTTCGGTGGCAAGGCCTTTTCTTTTGCCCGAACGGAAGAAAAGCAACCGCGGCCTCGTCTAAACAGGCGATGCTCGAACAAACGGCCACCTACGTGGAGCAGGCAGTGCATAGTTCGCCAGATTCGATCAACGCAGGCGTGATCCGAGCCTGCCAGGAAGGCGACCGGGAGGCTTTTCGCCTATTGTTCGAGGCGTATAAGGATCGCGTGTTCTCGATTGCCTGCTACTCGCTCGGCGATGAAGCCGCCGCCGACGACATCACTCAGCAGATCTTTGTGAAACTGTTTACCCGCATCGGCCAGTTCCGCGGCGATTCTGAATTCACCACCTGGTTGTATCGATTGGTGATTAATTCCTGCCTCGATGAGCGGAGAAAACAGAAGCGGTTTCTGCCGGTTGAAGAGTTTGCAGTGATGAGCAAAGCAGTCTTTCGCAAATCGCCTGAGACAGGATACGAGCGACGTGAAATCGCGGGGTCAGTCAGGGACGCGATCGGCGGTTTGAAACCACGAATGCGCTTGCCGATCATGCTCAAGTACATCGAAGGACTTTCGTACGAAGAAATCGCCGAAGTGCTGGGCTGCTCAAAAGGCACTGTGGCTTCGCGTTTGAATCGCGCGCACAAGGCGCTGGCTAAAAAGCTGAGCTACCTGCGCGGCGAGTTAGAGCTGTAGGGGCGTGAACTTTCGTTCTGCAATTCGTGTGACGCATCGCAGACTAAGGCTGGACCACCCTGGAGAGGTAAGATGTTCGCAAAACATGTTTCCCGTTTGACCTCGGCCTACTGCCATGACGAACTGTCTTCCAGACAATCGCAGCGGGTAGCCGAGCATTTGATCACTTGCCAACGTTGTCGCGGTGAATTTGAAGAGGTCAGGTTTGGCGCCCAGCTGGCAGCCCAACTGCCTTTGATTGAAGCGCCTGAATCGCTTTGGCGTGGAATTGAGATCGTTCTCGATGGCAACGGTCGGGCGACGACTGGTGGTGCACGCAGGCGCGCGGGTTTCTTCATGCGGCCCAGTTTCGCTATGGCCGCAATGGCTTTGATTGTGCTGGTGACCGGGTTTGGCTGGTTCTGGTT
>JBBRMS010000017.1:0-60300 GCA_038230715.1 Pyrinomonadales bacterium | reverse complement strand
GTCCAATTTCAGGAATCGTAATTGTTTTATGGAGTCCGCTGACTTGTCAGCGCTGGGGCAAGCGCGACTCGTCGCGTCATCTAAACAGCGGCGACGACTCGCCACACTCCAAATTATTTCGACAGCGTCCTCCCCGCTTCGTTCGCCGAGTTCTTAATCTTCTCCATGTCCTTTGCCTGATCGAGAGCTCGAGCGGCTTCAGGCGGCATATAGTTCTCGTCGTGCTTGGCCATTATTTGATCGGCGTAGAAGACTCCGTCCGTGCCAACCTTTCCCTGGGCCACGCACCCGCGGCCTTCTTTGAAGAGATCGGGCAAGATCCCCTTGTAGACCACAGGAAGAGTATTAGCAGTGTCGGTCATTACAAAGCGAATCGTGAGACCGTCGGTGTCGCGTTTTAAAGTTCCGTTGGCTACCAGGCCACCTATCCGGAAGGTGCGGCCGACCGGCGCCTCTTTCGCCACGACCTGACTGGGACTGAAAAAGAAAACGAGATTATTTCGGAATGCACCCAAAACCAGCCAGGTGGCCAGGCCAAGCGCGGCCAGGCTGGTGACGATAAAGACGATTCTCTTGTGACGCTTTTTCATTATTTCTCCTGGAACTAACTCTCCAGTTGGGAATCGCGAGCGGAATATGTTTGAGGCGGCTCGCCGCGCGCGAGATCGCGCTTGCGCTTGAGCAGCATCAGGACCTCAGCCCCAAGCAAAATAAACGTCACACCGTACGAACCCCAGACGTAAAGGGCGTAACCACCCATCGAAAAGAATTTTGACCAGTTCATAAATTTCGATCCGAAACAGCATAAACTGTTTCCCGACCAACTTCCGTTAACCTACTCATCACCCTAAAGACTGAACTCTGAAACCGTCAGTAGCAGCTTCGGCCAGCCACGGCGATTCGCGTTCTCGTTCGCGGATAATGCAACGCGCCCGAACCAGCACCACGGCGATCGAATACATCCAGCATGCGGCCAACAGAATCAACATAGCCGCCAGCATGCTCGGCGCCATGGTCGGCTTGTTGGCGATCCGGATCGTGGCTCCCTGATGCAGACTGTTCCACCACTGCACCGAGAAATAAATGATCGGCACATTAATCACACCCACGATGGCCAGCACTGCTCCGGCGCGATCGGCGCGGCGCGGATCGTCTATCGACGATTGCAGCGAGATAAATCCGATGTAGAGAAACATCAGGATCAGCGTCGAAGTCAAACGCGCATCCCAAACCCACCAGACTCCCCAGGCCGGGCGGCCCCACAGCGAACCAGTGACCAGCGAAATGAAAGTAAAAATTGCCCCCGTAGGAGCAATTGCAGTCGCCATCATTGAACCCAGGCGAGCATTGAACGCCCAACCTATGCCTGCGTACAGAGCCATCATTACGTACAAAAACATTCCCATCCAGGCAGCAGGCACATGAATAAAAATAATCCGGTAGGCTTCGCCCTGTTGAAAATCTGTTGGTGCGACAAAAAACCCAACGTACAGGCCGGCAATAAACAGGATAGCCGTCAAACCCGTGAACCACGGTATCATCTTGCCCGCCAGTGGGTAGAAATTCGCAGGGGCTGCGTACTTGTACCAGTTGATTCTTCGTTCACTCATCTATTTTTCTACCTGCCGTACTCAAAGGCTGTCGGAATGCGTCCGGAAACAAGTTTCATTCCACAGATATTTTCAAAGCAGCACTCGTAGCCAGGGGGGCGAATACAAGAGTTAACACGAGCGTCGCGCCAAGTAATAACAGATAGGGTCGCGGACTCGAACCATTGACGCTGGCCTGGACCGCACCAGTACCGAAGATCAAGACCGGGATATAAAGGGGCAATACGAGCAAAGCCACCAGCACATTTGCGGCCCGCAGGCCGAGGGTGAGCGCTGCGCCGATTGACCCGATCAAACTCAGGACTGGTGTTCCCAGCAAGAGAGACACAACCATTGTCGCGAGACTATTTTGCGCCAAACCGAACTGAAGTCCAAGCAGCGGCGCAATAACCACCAGGGGCACCTCAGACACCAGCCACTGAGCCAATATTTTTCCCAGGACAATCATATAGGTCGACTGTGGTGTGAGCAGTAACTGCTCCAGCGTTCCGTCCTGATAATCGTTTCCAAAAATTCTACCGAGCGATAACATTGACGCCAGCAATGCGGCTACCCAAACCACGCCGGGGGCAATCGTTCTCAGCGTTTCCCGTTCGGGTCCAACGCCGAGAGGGAAGAGGCTCACCACAATCACAAAAAAGAAAACCGTCGCCAGAACATCAGCCCGGCGCCTCCACGCCAGAATCAAATCTCGCCAGACGAGCCAACCAAACATTGTGTTAAGTGATTGAGCGCTCACCTGGAAAGTTCGATTCGCTGGATTCGTTCCGCAGCCAGGTCAAGATCCTGGTGCGTCGCAATTATCGCCAGCCCGCCGTTCGCTAAGTGGTCGCCAATAAACCGGCGGGAAAGTCTTATCGCGGTGTCGTCGAGCGACGTCAGGACTTCGTCCAGAATCCAAAGGGCGGCGTTTGATGACAGCAATCGGCCGAGCGCTACCCGTCGCCTCTGTCCAGCGGACAAGGAGCGCGCCGGCAGGCTTTGCTGGCGGCTTAAGCCCAACATGTCAAGGATCGCTTGCGCTTCTGAATTGCTTAGAGCATTACCGGCGATACCGCTCGAGATCCGCAGATTCTCGATCGCGCTTAACTCATCCTTCACTCCATTCTGATGCGCCAGATAGGCGACCGAGCTGGAATATGCTTCAGCCAAAGATTTGATTGACTCGCCCTGCCAACGAACTTCACCCTCAGCCGGCGCCGACAAACCGGCGAGAATCCGGAGCAGGCTGGTCTTACCGCTCCCATTCGGGCCGCGCAGTTCGATGAGCTCTCCGGGCCGGGCAGAGAAGTTCAGACCCGTAACCAGGCGGCGATCTCCACGAGTGCATCCCAGGTTTACGGCTTCCAGCATCTTTGGTGCTCGTCGTTAGAAGTCTATGCGGATCTGAAACGAAGATAAGTAGTCCGAACGGACTCGCATCATAGCTGAGATGTAGCGGGATTGTCATCGTAGACTCCGACGCGGCCGTTGGCGATGGCACTTTACCTCTCGAGTAATCACTGGGACGTCGACACCCACCAGCTATACTTTGCTCCGGTCCAGAAGATGAAGCCGGATTTGTTGTCCAGAGTTTCGTTGAGGACGTCGCCCCTGATTGGGGGAAGCTGCTGTCGGCTAGCTTTTATTTCCGCTGACCCCTGGGACAGTAGTCTCGCGCCGGCCCCGTTCTTAAGCAGAAATGTTTGTTTCGCTTCCGGGGATCGCCAGCCTTGAGGATTGACCCCGTGGATGATCGCCAGCAGGCTATCACCCTTTTCGGCACGCACTGATAAATGTGGCGGCGGTTTGTTGCTTAAGCTGGGCGGAGGCACCTTCCGCGGGTCTTCGAGGATCCAGTTTGCCATCTCGCTGTTGAGGTTCCCGAGGGCGCCCTCACTGGCTTTGACTACGACCGCCAGGTCTTCCGCGCCATCCCCATTAAAGTCGCCCACCGCGAAACTGGAGTTGCGGGCGGTGTCGGCGATGGCCACGCTCTTGAAGACTCGCGCGACTGCTTCTTGAATCTCGGTGGCGCTGGGGGGCACAGCCGATTTTGGCACGGGAGTCGGAGTTGCGGTGGGCGATGGCGCCGGCAGGAGTTGCGCGATCGGCGCGACGGCGGGTTCAACGTGCGGGGCGGGTTCGTTGGTTCGGGGAGGCTCACTCGATGTTTTGCAAGCCAGGCAGAACCAACTCACCGCCACGATCATCAGGCTACACGTTAGAGCAGTCGTTTGTTTGCCGAACACAACAGCCTCCTCCTCTGGGAAGTTTAACTTTTTGTTTAGGTATAGAAGATCGATGAGGTTGGTTGGTGAGGCTGACGTTAGGACTTTGAGTCAGCCTCACCGACCATTGGCAGTGTGAAAGCGTAGCCAATCACAACGAATTCAAGAAAGAAACCAATTGGTTCTTCTGCGTTGTGCTTAGACCGCGATAGGCGTTGATGACGTTGGTAGCTTCACCGGCGTGTCGAAGAATCGATTCGTTTCGGGTGTAGTTCTCACCGTCGTGCATCAACTCGTTTCGCGTACGCACACCCCAGAGCGGCGCCGTGCGCAGTTTGTTCCGCGTTGATTGGTCAAGTGTACTGGTCCCGGCAATGTTCGTTTGCACAATGCCGTCGCCCGTGCCTACGTCGTGCAGCAGAAAGTCGCTGTACGGGTGGATGATCTTATTGCCAAGAGCGGCAGGTACAGTGAAAGCGCCCCCGTTAATTAAAGTGCCTGCAGGCGCCGTGGTCATGGTTGGAATGTGACAGATATCGCAACCAACCGAATGAAATAGGGAAGCCCCGGTCTGAGCGTCAACGGTCGCCGCCAAAGCATTGTCACGCGATGGCACTCGGCTGGCTCTCATGAACTGAGCGAAAGCCTGAATGTCATTGTCAGGATCTTCGCCGCAGTTGGTCGTCGGAGTAATTCCTACGCAAGGCTTGTTGTCAGGTACATCGTCACACAAGGTCGTTGCCTCACTGAGATTGAAGCGGTTGGTAATACCCATCTCATTGAGATACGCGTCGCTGGAAAAAGACAGTAGACTTGCCAACTGACTCTTCCAGCCGAACCTGCCAATACGGAATTGGCCAGGCGCTTCAAAAACCGGCACCGTAATGACCTGACCTTTCATCCCCGCAGGCTGGCCATTCGGGAAGCTTTGAATTGTTGTGTTGGAGAGCGCCTCGACAAAACCGAGACCCATTACGTTGGTGGTCATGCGCCGGGTACGAATTGTCTCCGCTCCCGGAACGCGTTCCTGAGCGTTCTCTTGCGGGTGATTGTAGATGATGGTTCCGTCCGGAACCGCGTTGGTCGGATCGTTGTCCGTTACGACGCCGGGACAAGTTGCCCGCTGATTTATCAGCGAGCGGTTGGCGATCGTCACCCCGGGCAGTCCCCCATCATCGTTGATCTTGAGGGTTGCGGGAACGAAATTCCCGAAGCTATCGCTGTGGCCGGCTCTGAGTTCCGATATCTGGCTAATTCCGCCAGTCACCGGATTCTGATGGCATTCGGCGCAGGATTGAGCGTTGTAAGTCGGCCCAAGGCCTTTCACTACGTCATCCCGCTCTTCGAAAGTGGCCCGATCACCATCATGTACTGCCTGGGTCACCATGTTGTTGGTTAGAGTGTCAAAGCCAGCGGGAGCCTCAGTAGCAGCCTGACCTTCTACGGTTCTGGATGTCCAGATAGGCACGGCCAGGGCGGCCGCGAACAAAAGAAAAACCAAGACCCTTAAAACTTTTGCCATTTCTCCTCCTTGGAGTCTGGGGTGCACCCTCGTGCAAGACACACTTCTGCGGAATTTGCCGAACGGCAAACTGTCCTAATTGCTTTTCCCTTATGGAACCCCTGGATCTTCGCTGGTAGGCTGGCCAAAAATGATCGATCGCGTCTGCGTGACCGCGGCCAGAAAAAGAACGGGGAGACCTTCGGTCCGGTAAGACTTGGGCTACTCTCAAGATTCACGCAGCGCGAATCGTTGCAAGACCCGCGAACTCTAGTACGAGTTATTGGTTATGTCAATACAAATTATTGCATACAGACAATAAACTTTTTTCATCATGAGCCGGTGAGATTTCTGATGCAAAAAGCGGTGGTAGAAGAATCTCCGTCGGCGAAGTGTGAAAAACATTCTCGCCGATGAATCGGCAATTTCACCCACTCCTGGAAACGATGTCTTGCTGAGAGCTGCGTTTTCAGATAAAAGAAGGCAAGTTCAAAATCAAAACGAAGTGTTAGGAAGAAATTAGCCGCAGCGAAGACGCAAGAGACGCCAGGCGATATTCCTCATGAGCCAGGATCAATACGATAGCGACGCCCGGGTGATGCGTTTGTACGATCAGCTCTTGGAGATCGAGCAGCGGCTGATTCCCACCGGCCTGCACGTATTTGGCCGCGCGTCGGAACTCGAAGAGAAGGCGGATCTCCTAAAGATGGTGGCGTCTTTCGATAGGCCGGAGCAGGGTACGCGATCGCTGCCGACCCTGATTGCTGAAGGTCTGGGAATCCACGATTATGATGCGCTGCTTCACGAGACTTCGGTAAGTGAGACGCGAGAATTGATCGATTCAATTGCGTCGGAGTCGGTGCAAAGGTTTTGCCGCGACGGTATGGACGTAGCGGTCGAGTGGCTCAGGGTCAGGGCGGAGGTTAGTGCCGACGAAGCTCTCCCGGTCTTCAGGCTGCTGGAGAAGATCGCTCAACAGCTCGATTCCAACCAGGAGGTCGAGTCGCTGCTGCGGGCTCTGCGGGGCGAATACATCGAGCCGGGACCCGGCGCTGACATTGTTCAGAACCCCCAAGTGTTGCCCACCGGTCGGAATACACATGCGGTTAATCCATATTCAGTTCCGTCGGTCCGGGCTTTCGATCGTGCTCAACCGGTTGCGGACGCTCTGCTCGCCCGCTATTTCGAAGAGCACGGACGGTATCCGCGCGCCATGGCCCTGGTGCTTTGGGGTTTGGACAACATCAAAACCCAGGGTGAAGGTGTCGCACAGGCTCTTCATTTACTCGGGGTGCGTCCGGTTCGTGACGCGCTGAATCGTGCCACCGATGTTGAGGTGATCTCACTTGATCAGCTGAAGCGCCCGCGGATCGACGTGGTGATGACGGTCTCCGGCATCTTTCGAGATCTCTTTACACCTACAATGGCCCTGCTTGATAAAGCCGTGCGGCGGGTAGCCGCGCTCGACGAGCCTTTGGAGATGAATTACGTGCGAAGGAACGTGGCCGAGAGGGTCGGAATGGGTGGCGAGTTCGATGACGCGGTTACCCGAGTGTTTTCAAACGCGCCGGGCAACTACGGCACGAACGTGAATTTCATGGTGATGCAGTCACAGTGGGAAACGAGTGACGCGTTGGGGGATCTATTTGTCACACGGAAATGCTTTGCCTACACACGCGACTCAAAGGGACGGACGGTCGAAGGCCGCGAGGCGCCCGAATTGATGGATGACGCATTATCACGCGTCGAAGCGACCTATCAGAACATTGATTCCTTTGAAGTCGGGATAACCGACGTCGATCATTATTTCGAATACCTCGGTGGGATTTCCAAGGCCGTTGAAAAGCGGGCCCAGGCGCGCCCGGCTATTTACCTGTCCGACACCCTTTCGCCGCAAGCGAAGATTCGATCACTGGAAGAAACGATTCGCCTCGAGACGCGTGCCAAGACCCTGAACCCGAAATGGTTCGAAGGAATGCTGAAACATGGTTTCCGCGGGGTGGCGGAAATTGAGAATCATGTGGCGAATACTTTCGGTTGGAGCGCTACGGCGGACGCGGTCGATCCCTGGATCTACACTGACATTGCGAAAACATTCCTCCTGGATTCAATCATGTTGGATCGATTGCAGGGGCTGAACCCTCATTCGGTGCGCTCGTTGATCAATCGTCTGCTTGAGGCGCACGACCGCGGGTACTGGAATCCGGATGAGGAGATTCTGGTAAAGCTACGCGACGCAATCGTAGATGGGGCTGCTTCGGCATAGTATGTTTTGTTTCGTATTACTTCGAGGATCGCCCTGCCATTTTGGAGGGGGATTCGATCCACGAAATACACAAATATGATGAACCAGATTGCCCCCGATTTAGGCGATCTGCTGGTAGATGGCTTAGAAATGCAAATCAGTGTTCTCTATGTAGGTTCCAGTCTGTTGGCGCCGTTACGTACCGCTGAGCGCGAGATTCGCGAGGCGCACGGCCTCGATCTGCGCGTAGCGACTCACAACTTCGGAGCCACGTTCTCCGATCAGGAATGGAGCACGATTGAAGCTGATCTGCGCGCCGCCGATGTTCTCTTTGTAATTCACGTGATGGACAGCGAGAACGCCACGCGGCTACTTTCGTTTCTCGATCACCATGGTGAACGGAATCGCGCGCTGGTCGTCATCAACTGCATGCCTGAGTTGATGAAGCGCACCCGGCTCGGGAAGTTGGATTTTGAACGACTCGCCGGAAAGCGCTCACGCAAAGACGCGAAGGCGCAAAACCCAAGACCGGGCGACGACCAAGAAGAACAGGCGACCAGTCTACTCCGGTCGATCGGATCCTGGATTGGCCGGCAGGCCCGTGGGGGCGCCGACAAAAGGAACGGCCACAGCCGAGCGCAATATCTGAAGTACACGAATCATCTGCCCTCGGTGTTGCGATTTGTTCCCGGGGCCGGAGCGCTAAAGGACGTGAAGAACTACCTCATGATGTTCTGTTACTTCCTGCAACCAACTCCCACCAACATTCGGTCGATGTTGCTTTATTCGCTCAAGCATTACATTGACGATGATCGGCTTAAGAAGATCCGGGTGCCTGCGCCTGAGTCGATGCCTGCCGTGGCCATTTACCATCCCGATGCGCCGGCTCTGTTTGAATCGTTTGCCACTTACGCCAACTGGTACCGGAAACGCAGCAAAGCTCAAGGCGTTAAGTTGTCTCAGAAATCCCTCGATCCGGGCGCAACCATCGGCCTCCTCTTGATGCGTCCGCAAATCGTTAGTAATGCCCGCAAGCACTATGACGGTTTGATTCGAGCGATCGAGGCGGAAGGGCTGAGCGTGATTCCTGCGATTTCGACCTTGATGGATAATCGTGAAGCGTGCGGGCGCTTCTTCCTGGAATCGGACAGTTCCAGGTCCGACTCCGGTTTGGGCGTTCGATCGACAGACATGAGAAGTCGATCCCGAGTCAGCCAGATCGTTTCGTTAACCGGCTTCAGCTTTGTCGGCGGTCCGGCGATGAATGACAGCGAGGCAGCGGCTGAATTCCTGCGCGAACTCAACCTCCCCTTTCGATCGATGGTCAGCCTCGATACACAGACAGTCGAATCGTGGCAGGAATCCTTCAGCGGGCTCAACCCGATCCAGACCGGAATGCAGATCGCCATTCCGGAGATCGACGGCGCGACGGAACCGTTCGTGTTCGGCGGAATTACGGAGCGCGGAGTCGAACCGGTGCCGCTTGATGATCGCTGCCTGCGCATTGCGCGGCGATTGAGACGTTGGCATCGGCTGCAAACCGCTCCACGCGATCAACTGAAGATTGCTTTGACTCTGTATTGCTTCCCACCCAACAAGGGAAACATCGGCACGGCGGCGGACCTCGACGTCTTTGCCAGTCTCTTCGATATTTTGGGCCGGCTTAAGGTCGAAGGCTATCGGTTGGATATGCCGGCGAGTGTCGACGCGCTGCGTGAGATGCTGCTCGGTGGAAACTCCGAAGCTTTCCACACGACCGCGAATGTTGCTTACAGAATGGGTGTGGATGAGTACCGGCGACTGAATCCCTTCGTTGACGAGATCGAAACTGAATGGGGACCAGCACCTGGCCTAATCAATTCGAGGGGCGGCGAGGTGCTGATTCAGGGAATCACGATGGGGAATATTTTCATCGGGATCCAGCCTACCTTTGGATTTGAAGACGATCCCATGCGGTTGTTGATGGCCAAAGGAGGATCGCCCCATCATGGCTTCGCGGCCTTCTATTCTTATCTGGAGAAGGTTTTCGCTGCTGATGCGGTCGTGCATGTAGGAACGCACGGTGCTTTGGAGTTCATGCCGGGTAAGCAGGCCGGCCTTTCGGGCTCGTGCTGGCCCGATCGCCTCATCGGCGAGCTTCCCAATATCTATATCTACAGCGTGAACAATCCCTCGGAAGGCACGATTGCCAAACGCCGTTCCTATGCCGAGTTGATTTCGTATCTGACGCCGCCAATTGAGAACGCGGGCTTATATAAAGGACTGGCTTCGCTAAAAGAGCTGATTGGGGATTACCGTCGAGCGACTGATTCCACGGAACGAGCAAAGCTGTTTGCGGTAATCCAGGAGCAGAGCGGGGAACTGAACCTGGGGTCCCCGATTTATCGTCAGCGCCGGAGCGAGGACGTTTCATCGCTATAGAGTTATTGCGCTTCGGTCGCCCTTCGCGCTCAAAAGCTCAAGAGGCGTCCGCGCTCCCACCGAGACATTGAGCGGTGTCTGTTAACGGCTTTGTTCAATGAGAGACGTCACATAGGCCCTGAACTCATCGGGCCGCATGCTGTGTCTGAAAGCTTCGACTCCATTAATGAACACGATGGGGATTTCGTCCTGGTAACGGACAAACAACTCGGCGTCGCTTTCAATATCAACTTCCGCGAGTGAGAATAATTCCGCGCAGCCTGACGTACTCATGACTTCCTTCATCTGCTCGCACAAATGACAACCCGTTTTGGTGTATAGAACCACCTGGACTCTGGTCTCCACTTCTATTTCTCCTTCATTGGAAGCGTTCAGTAAACTATCCTCTTGCCAACACAATCGCGAAAGTTGTATAAAAGGCGTCTACCGGCAAGTTTATAATTTTTATAGGTACGGTCGCACTTCTAGTGATCAAGGCTAAATCGGTTTTCACAGAGACGGCAATCCCTGTGTCGCGGGGAACTGTATAATTTTCAAAAGTTACCCCCGGCGTTGAAGTGTGGGCGCCGCGCTAACCTTTAAAACCGATCGGCAAAGGCGGAGGTTTTCTGTAGTGGACAGCAATTTGAACAACGACAGTTCGGCCATCGCCGCACCACCGGCGACCGCTGCGGCGCCGCCTGCGCCGAAAGCGGCTGCCAGGCCAGCCGGAAAACCGCCGGCCGTAATAGTTGAGTCGGTGCCCGATCCTCCGGTCAATAAGAAGCGACGCCGGATTATCTGGTTCAGCATCGCAGCTTTTCTCACCACCTGCTTTCTCATGTTCATCCGGTTTTTCCTGCCTCGCTCGATCACCGAACCGTCGAGCACTTTCAAAATTGGATTTCCCGGCGATTACGCTCTGGGTGTCGACACTAAATATCAACAGCAGTACCGCGTTTGGGTAGACAAAACTTCGGATCGACTGTTTGTGGTTTACGCGCGCTGCACGCATCTGGGCTGCACACCCGATTGGAAAGCCAGCGAAAACAAATTCAAATGTCCCTGTCACGGCAGCGGCTATGACAGCGAGGCGATCAACTTTGAAGGTCCGGCCCCCCGGCCGATGGATCGGGCGGAAGTGAAGCTGGATGCTGAAGGCCAGATAGTCGTCAACGTTGCGAAGCTATATCAGTGGCCCAAGGGCGAGCGGAACCAATTCAATGATGAGGGAGCCTTCATTCCTTTGTAGACAAAATGGACGAGCCTAAGGATCAAAAAGAAACGCAGCAACTGACTGGTGAAAAAAGTGACGCCGGTTTAGTTGGGCGCGCCAAAGAGAGCGCGGTAGCGCTGAAGGATCGCGCGCTCGAGGAGGCCAGGGATTACAAGGATCCGCAGCAGACTCAGCTTTGGAAATCGATCTTTCGCGTTTCACATGAGCGTTCCGATCCCCGCAATCGCAGCCTCGCGATTCTCTCAAACGTTTTTCTCCACCTGCATCCGGCCAAAGTGAATCGCGACGCGGTGCGTTACCAGTACACCTGGGGCATGGGCGGAATCACGTTCTATCTGTTCATCGTGCTTACCTTTACCGGCGTGCTGTTGATGTTCTATTACCATCCCGCGAAGATTCAGGCGTTTGCCGATATTCTTCACCTCGAGCACGACGTGCCCTTTGGCAAGCTGCTGCGCAATATGCATCGTTGGGCGGCGCACTTGATGGTGATCACGACCTGGCTGCACATGTTTCGGGTGGTGCTGACTGGTTCATACAAAAAGCCGAGAGAGTTCAACTGGTGCGTGGGCGTGGTACTGCTGGTGCTAACTCTGCTGCTTTCCTTTACCGGATATCTTCTACCAGATGATCAGCTTGGTTTCTGGGCAGTCACCGTGGGTACGAACATGGCGCGCGCTTCGCCGATGGTCGGCAATGAAGGACCGTTTGGGCCGCAATTGGGCCTGACTCCTTATAACGATGTGAGGTTCGGATTGCTGGGCGGATCGATCGTCGACGCCAATGCGCTGTTGCGCGCATATATCTGGCACTGCATTGGCATTCCTTTAGTGGCCTCGATATTTATGGCTGTGCATTTCTGGCGTATTCGTAAGGACGGGGGAATTTCAGGACCCGCACCGGTGATGCTCGCTTCTGAAATGAAGATGCCGGTGAAGAAGAAGTAAAAGTTTCAATTTCAGATTTCAAATTTGAGATTTGAAATGCGCTGCGATAGTTTGAGCCAGGTGAGAGCTCAGCCAGCTCTAGAGCTGGGCAATCGGTTACCGGAATTGCAGAGATTCTCCGAGTGAAAGAGAACCGCAAACTTGAGATCTGAAGCTACCATCGAAACTCCGAATCCGAATTCGCGCCGCAACCGGCTGATCGGGCTGATCGTGGCGGTGGTTCTGATTGGTCTGTGGGTTTATTCAGTCCAGGACTGGCATCAGATTTGGAAGATCGTCTCGGCGCCGGACAACGTGCCGATCGTCGCCATGCTCTTTCTGGTCCCGTTCTTTACCTGGCTGGGAATCAAACAGGCGAAGGCCAACGACCATTTGATCGTGAGGCTCGAAGGCGATGCCAAGCTCGCCAAGACCCATCATCGCAAAGTTGAGCCGTGGCGTCCCGGCTGGGCCAGGGAGCTGCATGTCTGGCCTTATCTGGTGCGCGTGGAGTTTTTGGCGGCCGTCATCGTGACGGTGATTTTGTATGTCTGGTCGATCACTCTTAACGCCCCGCTCGAAGAGCCCGCCAATCCAAACCTGACGATGAACCCGTCGAAGGCGCCGTGGTACTTCCTCGGCCTCCAGGAGATGCTGGTTTACTTCGATCCCTGGATTGCAGGGGTGGTCATGCCTTCGGTCATCATGATCGGCCTGATGGTTTTTCCTTATGTTGATTCGAACCCGCTGGGGAACGGCTATTACACTTTCAGACAGAGGCGGTTCGCCGTCAACATGTTCAATTGGGGCTTCCTGATGTGGATTCTGCTGATCGTGATCGGCACGTTCATTCGCGGTCCCGGTTGGATCTGGTTCTGGCCCGGACAAACCTGGGACCATAATACCGTCGTGTTTGACCGCAACCGCGACTTACACGAGATTCTCGGCGTCACGCCTGAGAATTTTGTGAACCATATGAGCCTGCTGCCGTGGGTTCGGGGCATCTTCGGATTCATTGTCGTCAGTGGCTTCTTCCTGCTGGGAGGTCTGTTCTTCCATTGGTTGATGAAACGCGGGCGGTTTAAGTTCAGCTACCTGGTTTCGCCGAAGAAGTTTATGGCTTGGGCCAGAATTCCCGATCCATTCGAGCTGAGACTGCTAGCCAACACCAGCATCCTGCAATACATGACGTTTCAGTTTTTCGCGGTCAGTGTGTTGTTGGCGATGCCCGTCAAGCTTTTCCTGCGCCTCGTCTTTACGATTAAATACGTCTGGGTAACTCCGTGGTTCAACGTCTGACGGGGGTGTGGGGCACACTTTCAGTTTGCTCCATTTTATTTACCAAGAAACGACAAACTAGAGTTTTTCGCATATTGAGGAATCATAAGCTGTGGCAGAAACACCGGAACCGGTTGAAGCCCTGGTAAAAAAAGAAGCGGAGCCGCAACGCGATCCGATCGTCAGCCGTTCAACGAGCGCGATTCTGCTCGTCTGCACTTTGCTGTTGATTGCCTCGGCCGGCTGGGCGCTTTATGACGAAGGCTTTGGCCAACGACCGTGGCGGGGCATGCAAAAGCAATTCGTCACGCGCTATTCAGCTTACCTCAAGAGCATCCGATCCAAGGCGGACAAATCGGAAACCGAGGTCAAAGAAAGTCCTGAATATCAACAACTCAACGAAGAGGCGAAGGCCTCGCTCGATAAGGTCAAAGCGGACATCGCTGAACGAGATCGCCACGTCGGCATAATTCAGAAGAAGCTGGATGCCGTAACCGAGCCGTTTCAGAACCAGCGCGGCCGCATCGTCGTCATTACCTACAAACTCGAAGTCGCGCCCAGCGACTTCTGGCGCAAGCGTTACACGAGCCAACTCAACGACAAGAAGAAGGAAGTCGTAACGGTCAATATGCCTGCGGACGATGGCGGTAAGCCCGTTCCGCAGAAGATGAACTATGAGCAACTCGGGCAGACATTCAATAATTTGCGCGGCGAGAAGGCGAAGGTGCTCGGCGAAAAAGCCGAGTTACTCAAGGAGCCGACCGAGTTGGCTAAGAAGCGGGACGAATACCTGAAGAACCACGTCAGCCTGCTACCGAAAAAAAGCATCGACGATCTGATCCGGAAGAATGAAAATGCTTTCGACTACACGATTCTTGGCCATCAGATAAACGTCAACCAGTTTTCGATAGTCGACCGTTGTGAGATCTGCCATCTTGGCACCCGCGAACCTCTCACGATTAACGCTGCGGACATGGCTCCCGGCGGTCCCGGAAAGAAGCCGGATGAGCTCGCCGCCGCTTTCGTTAGTCACCCGCGCAAAGAGCTTCTGCAGATTCACAATCCGGAAAGGTTTGGCTGCTCAGCCTGTCACGGCGGTAACGGCCGGGCCACTACCAGCGTGGTCAAAGCCCATGGGCAGAATCCATTCTGGCTGCATCCACTTTTCCATAAAGAGAACACTGAAGCCGGTTGCCAGATGTGTCACGCGAACGATCGGGTCACGCAGGGCGCGGACACCCTGAACCTGGGTAAGGATCTGTTCTATCAGCGTGGCTGCGTCGGTTGCCATCGGATGGAGGCTTTTGATCGCGAAGGCGATGCGCTCACGAACGCGCGCCAGTCGATTACGCAACTTCAGGATCAAATCACGGCGAATGATCGGCAGGCGAGACTGGACACTGAAGCCAGCGCCACGGCCGCCGACGACGTCGAAGGTCAGCGCCTGTTGGCGCACGCGGATTCTCTGCGGGTCGCCAGCAGCCAGTTGGCTGCGCGCATCGACGAACTCAACCTGCAGACACGTTACCTGCAGCAGGATCAAAAGAAGATTGGTCCGAACCTCAAGGACGTGCGGCTGAAATTGCGCAAGGAATGGATCCCGGTTTGGCTGAAGGATCCGCAGGCGTTTCGGCCCGGCACCAAGATGCCGACGTTCTGGCGCTTCACCGAAGATGGTGAAGAGGGCGCTAAAGATCTGAAGGCTGTTGCAGCCTATTTGTGGCAGCAGAGCTTTGACGGCAAGGCCCCGGCCCAGACACAGGGTGACTCGAAACACGGCAAAGATCTGTTTGAATCACGCGGTTGTCTGGCCTGTCATTCAATCGGTGAGGAAGGCGCCAGGATGGGCGGCACGTTCGCCGCGAACCTGACGAAGGTCGGCGAAAAATCAAACTATGATTACATCGTGCGCTGGATCTACAACCCGCGCGAACGTTGGGCTCCCTACTGTCCGAAAGAACATCGCGATCTGACTCCGGACGATTATTCGAAACATAATCTGCCGTTTCTCTTCGACACTGAACTGCATTCAAAGTGTCCCAACGACGGTGCCGAACTGCAGGTTCAGAACATGACCGTGATGCCGAACCTGCGCCTGTCGGAACAGGATGCTCGCGACGTGGCCAGCTATCTATTCTCGCTTTCATCGCCCTCGTCCGGCGGCGACACTTCGTTCATGGACGATCCGAAGTTGGCTGAGGAGGGCAAGGCCGAGATCAAGCAATACGGTTGCGCCGGCTGCCATGAAATCAGAGGCTTTGAAGAAGAGCAGCGGATTGGCAAAGAGCTGACGACCGAAGGGGCAACGCCTCTCGAGCGTTTGGACTTTGCTCTCTCGACCCAGGATGCCGAATACGGGCGCGACCCGCTCAAGTTGCATCCGAAGGACAAGGAACAGGAGTGGTACAACCACCGCGGCTTCTTTGAACATAAGCTGACTGAGCCGAAGATCTATGACAAAGGCAAGTCGCAGTACCTCGATTCCAAAGATCGTCTGCGCATGCCGAAGCCTTATCTCACTGAGGAATGGCGCACCGGTCTGACGACACTCTTGCTCGGCAGCCTGGGAACGGAAGGGTCCAATGTGCCCGCAAGTTTGTTCTATAACCCGCCCGATCAAAGACGGCAGGACATTCAAAACGGCTGGTGGGTAATCAAGAAGTACAATTGCATGGGTTGTCACGTGCTGCAGCCCGGCCAACGGGTCAGCGTCTATAACAATTCCGCTGAGCCAACCATGACCAGCGGCGCTGGGCTCTATTCGCTTCCGTTCTATGCCAGCGCGAAGGAATTTCTGCCGCCGCAACTGACCAGCGAAGGTGCTCGCGTCGATCCGGAATGGTTGATGAAGTTCCTGAAGGATCCCTCGTTAATGCAGGAAGGCGAGAAGCCGGCTGCTCCGGCCTCAGCACCTGCGGCGCCGAAGGCATCGCCATCATCGTCACCCGCAGCGACCGGGGCAGGAAGCAAACCGGCGGTCGGAAACGCGAACGATCAGAGCGCGGGTAATTTGATGCCGCAACCCGGCGCGAACCGTAACGGCGTGCGGCCTTACCTGCAGGTCCATATGCCGACGTTCAACTTCTCGCCGAATGAACTGCGGGTGTTAGTGCGGTTCTTTATGGCTGTCTCTTCGCAGAACGAGCCGTATATCAGAGAGCCCCTGGATCCGATGACCGACTCGGAGAAGTCGATCGCGCGCAATATTTTTGTTTCGGGCACACCATGTTTGAAGTGTCATATCACGGGCGAGCCGACGCATGACGCCAAGGCAATCGCGCCCAACTTCCTTTTGGCTTCGCAGCGTTTGAAACCGGAATGGACTTTCCGTTGGTTGCTCGATCCTGCGCAAATCGCGCCGGGTACGGCGATGCCCTCCAGCTTGTTCAAGAGGGACCAGGACCACTGGGTGGTGAACCTGCCCAATCCTCCTACGGACGTGACGAACTATCACGGTGATCACGCGCGGCTGCTGGTGCGCTACATGTTCCTGATGACACCGGACGAGCAGCGGAAACTTTTATCTGCCACCCCGGCGCCGCCAAAGACGCCCGCGGCGAGTGCTCCGGCAGCACCACAGAAGACAGGTCGTAACAAAATCAGAATAGGTAGCCGCAGCGACCAGGTAATCGCTGGTCATGCGCGATCCAAACGAGGATTAAGAACCCTGGCCCAACTGCGCTATGCGCATCGAGTAGTCAGGCGGCGCTGAGTCCCAGGGCCTTCAAGCTTCAGCCTGTCCGTTGGGATGCGCGAGCTAAAGGTTGAACCCTGAACTCAATTCGACCGCTATTTCGGTCTTTTCAGGCTATCCCTCACGTCACTATCTAGGGTATGCTTGGTCGCAAAATTAGACGTCATTTTCATTTCGAAGGAGCTTAACAAATCTATGTTTAGTAAACGCGCAAGAATGGGGCTGGGTCTGATCGCGGCTCTGAGCCTGTTATCGCTGGCCTCGGCATGCGGCGGCCCCAAGACCGATGAACCGGGTACGGATGGAACCGGCGACGGCAAGAAGTACGTTTCGAAGAACGACGAAGGCACGATCACCGGCAAGGTTTCGTACAGCGGCGCCGCGCCGGAGGCGAAGAAGATTGACACCTCCGCTGACGCGGCCTGCACCTCAAAGAGTCCGAACCTTACGGTCGAGGAGTGGGTAGTTAAGGATGGCAAGCTGGCCAACACCTACGTGTACATCAAAGACGGCACGCTCGCCGACGGTACCAAGATTGGCGACTATAGCTTCGAAACTCCGACCGCAACAGCGACGTTGGATCAGAACGGTTGCCACTACAAGCCGCACGTGCTGGGCGTAATGGTGAATCAGCCGATCAACATCACCAACAGCGATCCCACCACGCACAATATTCATTTTACACAGGGAAACAATCCTGACTGGAACCAGTCACAGGCGAATGGCGCTGCGGCTTTGAGTCATAAGCTCGCTCGCGCTGAGATCATGGTGCCGGTTAAGTGTAATCAGCATCCCTGGATGAAGTCATATGTCGGTGTGACCAAACACCCGTTCTTTGCGGTCAGCGCGGAAGACGGCAGCTTCACGATCAAGGGTGTGCCACCGGGTAAGTATACCGTGGTCGCCTGGCATGAAGGCGGAGCGAAGGGTACCGAGAAGCCGATGGAAGTAACTGTTCCCGCCAAGGGCGCGGCCACGGCTGACTTCTCGTTTGGCGCCAATGCCCTGGGACAGCCGAGCTCACTGGAGATGTTGCCGGCTATGGAATTCCCGATGCCCATGGCGATGAAGCACTAGCGGCATTGCCGATTGCCGATTTCTAATTGCCGGTTGGTTTTTAATCACGGCAACGGGAGAATCGGCAATCGGCAATCGCAAATCCAAAATGTCCAAGGGTGTTCATCGCTTCGCACTGCTGGTTGCGTGCGCTACGTTCTTTCTCATCATTGCCGGCGCCAATGTCACCAGCCACGACGCCGGCCTGGCCACGTCCGATTGGCCTCTATCCAACGGTCAGGTCTTTCCAAAGATGGTTGGCAATCTGTTCTGGGAGCACGGCCACCGCCTGGTGGCAACCGCGGTCGGAATTCTGACGATCGTGTTGGCATTTTACCTGCAGTTTCGTGAACGGCGCGTCTGGGTCAAGCGTCTCGGATGGATTGCTCTGGGCGGAGTGGTGGCACAGGGACTACTCGGCGGACTAACGGTCAAGCTTAATCTGCCGCTCGCCGTTTCGGCCGCGCACGCGACGCTGGCGCAGTTGTTCTTTCTCACCACGGTTAGCCTGGCGGTCTTTACCTCGCGAAGTTGGGTGACTCCGGATTCTACCCTCGCCGAAAGCGGGGAAGGGGTCTCTCTCCGGACCTTGTGCGTGGTGGCGCTGGCAGTAATTCTGGTTCAACTGGTGTTGGGTGCGACGCTGCGTCACTCGGCAACCTGGGATCAGGACTTGCCGACGGGATTATTGCTGGCCCATGTTGGCGGCGCAATAGTTGTGACGCTCATCGTCGGTGGGACGGCGGCCATGGTGCTGCTGCGCTACCGGACCGAGCAGTATCTGATGAGACCGGCGCTGATGGCGGCCGGGCTGTTGTTGGTTCAGTTGGGCCTGGGGCTGGCCGCTTACATGACGCGCACGGCTTCGCCGAATGATCCACAGCCTTTGACCCCGATGGTCGCAGTGACTGTGGCCCACGTCGCCTGTGGCGCGCTGGTTTTTGCGACGACGATTGTTTTGACACTCAGAGTGTTCAGAGTATTGCGGGTCGATCGACGCGAGTACGTTCTGGCTCCGGCATAAGCCGAATCAGAGCCCACTTGTTTTTTATTTTCGATTAGCGGTGTTGGTACAGAGTTCAACCTTTAGATTGCTGGTTAGATAACAAGCTGAAGCTTGAACTTTGAAGTGCCCCCCATCGACAATTCATTTGAGTTTTCTATGAAGACTGCTGCGATAGAGCTGCATCCAAACGCTGCCGCCGAAGCCGCCGCGCCCACCAGCGCGAAGGCCCGCGCCGCTGCTTATATTGAACTAACCAAACCGCGCATCACCTTTCTAATCGTGCTGACGTCGGCGGCCGGCTTCGTTCTCGGCGCGCGGGGCGCGGTCAACTACGCGGTTTTGACGCACGCGATGCTTGGGATCGCGCTGCTGTCTTCAGGCATTGCCACGCTCAATCAGTATATGGAGCGAGATCTTGACGGGTTGATGCGTCGGACTGAGAATCGCCCTTTGCCTTCCGGCCGCCTCGCACCTCTCGAAGCTTTGTGGTTTGGCATCACCTTAACGATCGCTGCGGAATTCTATCTCGCGCTATCGGTGAATGTGCTGACGGCAATCATGGGATTGACCGTCATCGCGGGCTACCTTTTCCTGTACACGCCTTTGAAGACGCGGACCTCGCTTTCAACGGCTGTGGGGGCTTTCCCGGGTGCGATGCCGCCCCTCATGGGTTGGGCTGCGGCGCGGGGCGAGGTCGATATTGCCGCCTGGGTCCTGTTTGCAATTTTGTTTCTCTGGCAGTTTCCACATTTTCTGGCAATCGCCTGGATGTACCGGGAAGACTACGGGCGCGCCGGCATTCGCATGTTACCGGTGGTCGAGCCTGACGGCCGAGTGACGGGACAGCAAATTATTCTCTACGCGGTAATGCTTTTACCTGTAAGTCTGCTGCCGACCTTTCTGGGAATTTCAGGGAAGGTTTATCTGGTGGCGGCCGTGATACTCGGTCTCTTATTCCTGGCCAGCAGTATTCGGGCTGCACTTTCAAAATCTAATCAGCATGCCCGGCAGCTGCTGCTGGCTTCGGTGCTATACCTGCCTTTGTTATTTGGCGTGATGGTTCTAAATCGTTGATAGACCCGATAGGACTCACAGGTCGTATACGACGAAATGGACTTTCTTGAAGGAGACAACTGATGGGACGCGTCCTTGGATTTGCCATTTGGCTCATAACCCTCGGCTCGGTCGGAATGTTTGTCAGCAAACATTGGTGGTTCCCGCAATCGATCTCTGAACATGGCGGGCTCGTCGACCGCCAATTCGGAATCACAATCATCGTGGTTGGGATTTCGTTCACCGCGGCGCAGGTTGGGCTCGGGTGGGTGGTTTGGAAGTATCGTGATACCTCAGCCGCAACCCGCGCGACCTACTCGCACGGAAACAATCGACTGGAAGTTCTCTGGACCGTGGTGACCGCGGTTATCTTCATCAGCCTGGCAGTGATGGGACAGAGAGTCTGGGCTTCTCTGCACCTGCACGCAGCACCGGCTGGATCCTATACGGTCCGGGTAGTGGCTCAGCAATTCAGTTGGAATTTTCATTACCACGGCAAGGACAACGTGTTCGGCCGCACCGATCCAACTTTGATTGATGACTCGGCTTTGAATTACGTTGGTCTGGATCCCGCTGATCCAAATGCGAAAGACGATTCGGTTGTGTCTACGCTCGTCATACCAGTAAATCGACCAGTCGAGTTGATTCTGACTTCCAAGGACGTGACCCACAGTTTCTTTGTGCCGCAGTTAAGGTTCAAGCAGGACCTGGTTCCCGGGATGGCCATTCCGGTTCACTTTACCGTCAACACAACTGGGAAATTTGAATTGGCGTGCGCCGAGTTATGCGGGATGAATCACTATAAGATGAAATCCTACATGCTGGTGCTGCCGGAAAACGAGTTCAACGAACTCGTCAACCTGCCCCAGGATAAGTTCCAGGCCCGTAAGGACGAGCTGCTGAACAAGTACCAATTACCGCAGTACTGAGTTAGAGATTTGCTTCTTTTCAGCTAGAGGAGAAAACGATGGCAGAAGCAATACACGAAGTACACCGGCATCCGGCGCCGACCGGCTTCATCCGCAAATACATCTTCAGCATCGATCACAAAGTGATCGGCATTCAGTACATCCTGCTGGCCCTGACCGCAGTGATCGTCGGTCTGGTGATGTCAGTGTTGATGCGCATGAACCTGAGTTGGCCGGGAACCAATTGGCCCATCCTGGGTACTCTGTTCCCCACCGGGGCACCCGGGGGGATCATGACGCCGGAGTTCTATCTGTCTCTGGTGACCATGCACGGAACCATAATGGTTTTCTTCGTGCTCACGACGGCGCCCCAGGGAGGCTTCGGCAACTACTTCCTGCCGATCCAAATCGGCGCCGACGATATGGCCTTTCCGTACCTCAATATGATGTCGTTCTGGGTGACTTTCGTCGGCTTCATAGTCTTGCTTACGGCCATCCTGGCCGAGGGTAACCTGACGGTTGGCGCATGGTTCTCGAAGCTGGGTGAGTCCTTTGCAGCTGGGAGTGGCACGGTCGGGCCGATCGGCGGGTGGACCGGCTACGCGCCATTGAGCGCGCTGGGAAAAATTGCCGGGCCGGGACAGGGCGCTGGCGTGAATCTCTGGATTATCAGCATCGCCATCTTCTGCGTGGGATCATTGCTGGGAGCGCTCAATTTCATTACCACGCTGCTCAACATGCGCACGCGCGGAATGACTCTGATGCGCATGCCTCTGACCTGCTGGGCCTGGTTCACGACTGCCATCCTGGCGCTCTTATCGTTTCCAGTCCTGCTCGGTGGCGGCATCCTTTTACTTCTCGACCGTGTTGCCGGAACCAGCTTCTTTATTCCGGGTGGACTGTACGTCAGCGGCGCGCTCGTCCCGCAGCACACTGGTGGCTCGCCTCTGTTGTGGCAACACTTGTTCTGGTTCTTTGGTCACCCAGAAGTTTACATTGCAATTCTGCCGGGCATGGGCGCGACGTCGCACATCCTTTCGACGTTCGCCCGCAAGCCAGTCTTCGGTTACCGGGCGATGGTGTTTGCGATCTTTGCGATTGGCATGCTGGGCTTCTTTGTTTGGGGCCATCACATGTTCATCAGCGGCATGAGTCCCTACTCAGCCATCGCGTTTTCAGTCCTAACCCTTTCGATCGGCGTGCCCTCGGCAATTAAGACATTCAATTGGTTGGGCACCCTGTGGGGCGCGCGGATTCGCTTCACCACGCCGATGTTGTTTGCGATTGGCTTTGTGTCGCTGTTCGTAGCCGGCGGCATCACCGGTTTGGTTCTGGGCCAGACCTCTCTGGATTTTTTCTTTCACGACACTTATTTTGTGACCGCGCACTTTCACCTGGTGATGGGTGTCGCGTCAATCTTCGGCATGTTCGCGGCGACGTATTTCTGGTTTCCGAAGATGTTCGGCCGCATGATGAACGAGAACCTGGGCAAGTTTCATTTCTGGATCACTTTCCTTGGCGTCTATGCCATCTTCGTACCGTTTCACGCCATGGGCATGGTCGGGATGCCGCGTCGCTATGCCCAGTTTGGCGAGTACGAGTTCCTCAAGAATACCCACGGGCTGGTGCTCTTTGTAACTGTGGCAGCGATCATCACGGCGGCGGTTCAGTTGGTGTTCTACTTCAATTTCTTCTGGAGCATGTTCAAGGGCAAGAAGGCAGGCGACAATCCATGGGAGGCCACCACACTGGAATGGGGCATTCCATCTCCGCCGCCGCATGACAACTTTGCCGGCATAATACCTGAGGTTCATCACGGACCATACGAGTTTTCAGTTCCCGGCGCGGCCAAGGATTACATAATGCAGACCGACCCGGAAGCTGCGACCTAAACAAGGAATACCTGCGACAGGGAACACAGTGGCAACGGTCACCAGTACTGAGACCGCGGCGAAACCAGGTATAGGACCCGGCTGGCCGAAACCGCCCGGGAAGAACGGTTCGAACGGGAACGGGCATAGAAGGTTCGGCGGCGACAAAAAGTTTCCAAAGGATTCTTACCGCATCACGGTCTGGATCCTAATGGCGTCGATTGTGATGATGTTCGTCGCGTTGGCAAGCTCTTACATCATCCTGTCGGGCGATGAGAAGTGGCAGCCGGTGCGTATGCCGAGAGCTTTTTTGGTCAGCACCGCGTTGATCCTGGTAAGCAGCGTGACGATGACGATGGCCCGGCGTCAGTTGAGCCTGGGTCAAAGCGGGAAGTACAAGGCTTGGTTATCTTTGACTCTGCTGCTCGGGATCGGCTTTTTGGCCAGCCAGTTTAAGGGTTGGCAACAACTGTTTGCGGCGGGGGCTTTCTTGGCCGGTAACCCGCACAGTTCTTTTTATTATCTGTTCACGGGCGCGCACGGTATTCATCTACTGGGCGGATTGAGTGCAGTGACCTATCTGGCAGTGCGGTCAGGTCAGGTCCTGACGGGTTTAGCCCGGGAGAAGAGGTTCGCGGCGATCGAAGCCATAGCGCTCTACTGGCATTTCATGGATGGACTTTGGGTTGGCCTGTTCCTGTTGCTTTGGCTTTGGAAGTAGACAAAAGTAAAAGATGTCCGCAGCTATCGTTACAAATCAACCGGCCGGTATCACACCGGGAACGCGCTTTCGCATCGGCGCCTGGGTAGTAATCGCCGGCATTGTCATGCTGTTCACGGCCTTGACCAGCGCTTACATCGTACGCTCAGCGTCGTCGGATGATTGGCGCCAGATTGCGATGCCAAAAGTTCTCTGGTTCAGCACCGCTTTAATTTTAATGAGCAGCGCGACGATGGAGATCTCACGAAGATCTTTGAAGCGCCAGAATGATCACGGCTATGCGCGCTGGCTGGCGGTCACTGTGGTTTTGGGTCTAGGGTTTTTGGGTACGCAGCTTTTTGCCTGGCGACAACTGGCGCGGCAGGGCGTCTACATGGCCAGCAATCCGTTTAATTCTTTTTTCTATTTGTTCACCGCCACCCACGGCTTGCACTTGATCGGCGGAATCCTGGGCTTGGCGTACCTGCTAATGCGAACGACCCGCAAGCGGAGCACGGCCGAAGGCGAACTGCGCCGCATTGGCGCCGCGGATGCCGCGACGACTTACTGGCATTTCATGGACGCGCTTTGGATCGTGCTGTTTTTTCTTTTGTTCTTTTGGAAATAAAACTGTACGACAAACTGCGGTTTGTCGGTAATGCCAGATCGAGCGATAAGCCGAAAGCTTGTCGAACAACTTTCCTGGAGGTGACCGGTGGCAACTGAAGCACAGGCTATTGCGAGCGATTGGGGCGGTGGGCGACTGCCGTATCGCGTGGGTCATAGAAAGTTGGGCATGTGGCTTTTCATCATGTCCGATTCGCTTACGTTTTCCGCCCTGCTGATGGGCTATGCGTATTTGCGCACGTCCAATGTTTGGCCTACGCCGTTCAAGTTTTATCCCAGCATCGTATTCTCATCAGTGATGACCCTGGTGCTCTTGTCGTCCAGTTTGACCATGGTGATGGCGGTCTCAGCATCTGCGCGCCGGGAGACGTCGAAAGCCCGCAAGTGGATTCTGGCTACTGCCTTACTGGGTGTAACCTTTATCGTGTTGCACATGATCGAGTGGCGGCACTTGATGAGCGAAGGACTGTCACCTTTCAAATTGCCGACCGAATGGGCCGAGAAGTGGCCGGGCGCCTCACCGCTGTTTGGCGCCACGTTCTTTGGCATCACCGGCATGCACATGTTCCACGTCGCCACCGGCTGTATCTACCTGCTGGTCGTGGCCGGCCGGGTAAACAAGGTGAAACATGAGGACGTGGAAATAAGCGGCTTGTACTGGCACTTCGTCGATCTGGTCTGGATGTTTGTGTTCCCGATGATCTATTTGTTGTCCATCGATATGACCAAGTGAAGCAGGCTCACTGCCTGAACTGAAGCCGAACCCATTTTTCGGAAAAGCATTTGTGGCACGGTTGGAGGAAATGAAATGACTGAACATGCAGTGGACGGCGAGGTACATTTTGCCGGGAGCAACAAGCTGTTCTTTTCTGTCTGGTTTTGGTTGTTGTTGTTGACCGGCTTCGAGGTCTTCCTCGGCTACATACAGCTGCGGGTTTCGCTGATGCTCGTGATTCTGATGGGGGCTTCGATAATCAAGGCGGCATTGATCGTGGCCTACTTTATGCACCTGCGATTCGAACGATTGCCCCTGGTGCTTACCATTGTGCCAGCGGTGGTCATCTGCATCTGCCTCTTGTCAGTCTTCTTTCCCGACAGCTTTCGTTCAAGAGATCTACGCTCCCCGGCTCCGGCAACAACATCTCCTGAAAAGAAACCATAGGAATTTGCAAATGCATTTAACGCTCAGATCGATAACCCGGACCTTATTGATGGCCGTCGCAGCCGTGACTGTTTGGGCGTTATCGTCTGAGGCGACTATGGCCCAGTGCGCGATGTGCCGGGCGTCGATAGGATCGAACAGCGCGTTTGCTCGTAACCTGAACATCGGCGTCCTGGTTTTGCTGGTGCCACCGGTTACCATGTTTTGCACGATCTTTGTGCTGGCTTATCGTCATCGCAGATCGAGTTGAAAGCCCAGACAGTCCGGAGATAGAGTGGACGATCAAGACCAGTTGACCAATATTGATGTTGAAAAGCGGACCACGCGCGGACGATCGTGTCCAGTCTGCGGCGGGAAGATCATTCCTTCCGACCGCGCGGTTTATCAAAACACAGCCGACCCGACTGCGGTTTATCCTCTTTGGGAATGCGAACGTTGCGGACACCAGGAACTGGTTGAGCGGGCGCAGAAGGTGGCAAAGAAACACTAGTGATTTAGTGGCGGGCTCTAAAAACAACACACAAGATGAAACGTGAAGATTCATTATTGACTTTGCTTTGCTTCGTCGCCGCCGCGGGGTTTTTTGCCCTCATCGCTTACGACCTCATTGCGGGCGGCAGCATCATCAGCACCGACGGACTGTTCTTTATCGTCGTGCCCCTCGTGTTTGCCCTCTCGTTTCTCGCAGTGCCGGGATTTGACGTCCTTACCCGGGTAATTGAGAAGCGGAAGGGAAGCGCTGCGGGAGCCAGCGGCCAACTAGCGCCAGCGAGTGGGGCTGCTACCGCCGCATTGCCAGGTCAGCGAGTCCCGGCATTGAGAGACGCGAAAGGGCGGTCAATGCCACCAGACGTGAGCCGGATGGTCTCTCAAATGAAAGCGGGCAAGGAAAAGGAATAAGCGGCCCAAACCGCATTTGGCGATACCCCGCTGCTGCACCTGTGCCTCTGTATAAGGAATGAGTGACTTCTATTCCGTTCTCCCGCATCTCAATGCAACCCTAAACGCTTCGAGCTTTGTGCTCTTATCGAGCGGTTACTACTTCATCAAACGCGGACGGGTACTGGCTCATCGCAACTGCCAAATGGCCGCGCTCACCGCTTCCGTAGTGTTTCTGATTTCTTACATCGTCTATCACGCCCATCACGGCACCACCAGATTTACCGGACAGGGAATTGTGCGACCGCTATACTTCACGATTCTGACGACCCACACGTTTTTGGCTGCGCTGATTGTGCCATTCGTAATCATCACTGTTCGCCGCGCCATGCGGGGCGATTTTGCCCGCCACCGGGCAATTGCCCGTTGGACCCTGCCAATGTGGTTGTACGTTTCGATAACCGGGGTCCTGGTTTACTTCATGTTGTATCACCTCTATCCTTCCCAGTAATCGCAGGCCGCGTTCTCAGGCATGGAACCAAACCAGGACAGAATCGACGCAGGAGTATCACCGCCGCCAAAGCCTCGTCGCGCATCTTTGCCTCTGATCATTGTCGCAGCTTTATTCATCATTATTCCGTTCCTCACCTGGTACGGGACCTGGTTTGGAAGAGGTTTGTCTGACGAAGAAACCGCCAGCTACCTGGCGGATGACAAGAACCCCAGACACATTCAGCACGCTTTGTCTCGAGTTGAGGAGAGAATCGAACGCGGAGACCCGGCGGTGCGGAAATTCTACCCACAGGTAATTGCGCTCAGCAAACATCCCACCGGGGAGATTCGCAAAACGACTGCCTGGGTGATGGGTCAGGACAACAGCTCCACCGAATTCCATCAGGCGCTGATTACTCTGCTCGGCGATAGTGAGCCACTGGTGCGACGCAATGCAGCGCTGCAACTGGTTCGTTTCGGCGATGCTTCCGGCAGGATGGAAATGCGCGCGATGCTGAAACCGTTTGAAGCGAAGTCCCCGATCGCTGGCAGCGTCACGAGTCTCTTGCCCTCACAGTCAAAGCTGAACAGCGGAGGATTGATTGCGCGGATTCGTGACTCGTCCAATGCTCTGCAGGAATTTCGCTCGCCGATCGACGGCGCCATCGGTCAATTAGCGGTGAAAGAAGGGGACATGGTCGCAGCCGGACAGACAGTCGTATGGTTAACCCCCGACCGAGCCACCGTCGGCGATGCTCTACAAGGGCTCGCATACGTAGGTACCCAGGAAGACCTCCCAGCGATTGAGGCGTGCTTGCAGGCAGACTCCAGCGCGGAGATACGTCAGCGGGGTGCGGTTGCAATACGGATGATTAAGGATCGAGCGAACTAGGCTGCGGTATTAGCCGGGGGCGGCTCAGGGGGCAGATCAGGTAAAACGATTCCGTGGACTGCTTCCCAGTCGTCCGTGGGAATCATCTCAATCGCGTCCCATGGGCAACCATCGAGAAAGGCTCCATCAGGTCCCTTACTAGTACACTTCTGACACCCGATACATAGATAAGGATCGACTTCGATACGGCCAAACGGCGGGTGGTCCTCGTCCGAAATCCAAAACATACACGCGTCGATGGGACAGTATTCAATACAGGCCGGGGAGCCCGCACATCCGGTGCAGCAATCTGTAGTTATGGCAAGAATGCGCGGCCGTTTTTTACGAGTCGCTTTGCCGTCGCCAACCGACATTGGCCATTCTTTTTCTACAATATCGAACACTTTTCCGGTTTCGCTCCCATCCGCTGGATTGCTATGACCTGAACGAGGATACCTTAACACAGGCCCTCGGCTGGCTCAATCAAGTTACAAAGTAATTTCCGCAATTACGTTTGTGACTTTTCTGTTGCTGTTTCGAAAAAGCTGTGGCGTGGCACGGCGCGAGCAAGCAGATTCAGCCAGGAGGATTGAATCATGGAAAGTATTGTAGGAATTTTTAACTCATTAGCAGACGCCAGGCGAGGTGCAGCGATGCTGCGGTCGTTAGGTATTGCGGAAGATAAGATGACTGTTTTGGCGCCGCACACCTCAGAGGCCGAAATCGAAGAACGCGTGCCCACCAGTGATACAGAACAACCAGGAATGGGTAGCGCGCTGGGTGGAACTGTGGGAGGAGCTCTCGGGGCGGCCACCGGTGCGACCGCGGGGGCAGCGGCGGCTTCATTGCTGATCCCCGGAGTCGGTCCCGTGCTGGCGATTGGTCTGATTGGGGCTGCGTTGCTCGGGGCTGGCGGAGCCGCCGCGGGCGCTGCGGCTGGGAACGCGATGGAAACCGCGATCGCCGAAGGCATACCGCGCGATGAAATTTATGTCTACGAAGACGCTCTCCGCCGCGGCCGATCGGTAGTTGTCGCCTTTGCCGATACTGAGCAAATAGCAGAAAATGCCCGTGCTGAGTTGGAGCGCGCCGGCGCTGAGTCGGTTGACGCCGCCCGCGACGAGTGGTGGATCGGTTTGCGTGACGCAGAACGAGAGCACTATACGAATGCAGGTGGAGAGTTTAGTCTTGACGAAGCGAAATACCGTCTGGGATTCGAAGCAGCTCTGCATCCTGACCGGCGCGGCAAAACCAACGAAGGCGCCGCAGCGAATCTGGAGCAAAGGTATGGGGCTGACGCTGCCAGCCGGGCCTTTCGTCAGGGCTATGATCGCGGCCAGAATTATCAGGCGCTGATCGTCGAAAAGGTGCCCGAACGGGACGTAAAAAGTTCAAAGCTCGCGGCCTGAACGGGACAGCAGGCCGACCGTAAGTGAGGCCACGAAAAAATCCTGAAAGAGACGCTGCTAAATGTCGGCATAGCTATCGCGATCCTCGGCGGTAGCTATGCCATCATGCATTTCTTCGCGCGGGCGATGTACGTGCGTTGTCATTCGTGCATGACTTTGAATGCTCGCCGGCGAAGCCACTGTCGTGCATGCGGGGAGCAGCTGAAAAAGTAGCGCCACTGCGGACCGCCTACAGCCTGAGCGGGGAAGCGAGAATACCAAAGGAGCGTGCTACATACGGTGGCGGACAGGATGTCCGCGATCCATTTAATCATGAAGGTCGAAACTACGATCGTTCGTGGCCGTCTTGTCGAGCTCGCCTGATCAATAACCAATTCACCAGGGGTAACGCCAGCGCGGCAAACGGAAGCACATGCACCGGTCCCGTCGCATGAAATACGAAAAGACCAAGAACGTAGAAGAGTAGCAGCGTGATTACGATAATCCAGACCATAATTTTGACCCTAAGTTAAGCGAGTTCCGAATATTACCTTACCTCAGGAACAAACCAGCAAACTAACTTCATCGCGCCCGTGTAATCAGCGCCGGCTCGCGCTTGCGACGGGTAACGACCAGCACTCCGGCAAAGATCAGCAGTGAAGCCAGGACAGTGTGATAGGTCAGCGACTCGCCGAGTATGAACGGGGCCAAGGCGAAAGCAAATATTGGCTGCAGATAGATGTACACGGCTACCGTGCTCGGCGGTACGCGCGCAAGCGCCCAACCGTTGAGAAAGTACGCACCTGCAGTCGGCAAAACGATGATGTATAGAATTGCCAGCCACACCGGCCAGGAAATGGCAGCGATTGAAACATGCGCGAGACTGATTGCGCCGGCAGGGACAGTTACCACGCAACCCACCACAAAAATCCAGGCAATAACGCTGAGTGCATTGTAGCGCTTCATCAGATTCTTCGAAACCGCGATATAAGTTCCATAGCAAAACGAGTTCGCCACAATCAACAGATCTCCCAGATGGGTCGTTGAGGAAAAGTTTGCGCGGCCAGGCCCAATCAGATACAGGACCCCGGCGGCGGCCAGCGCAATGCCGACAAGGCGTCGTAAAGTGGCTCGATCGGTACCCAGCACTACTCCTACAACTAGCGTGAAAACAGGAATTGTCGTGCTCAGCAGCGTTGCGTTGATCGCGGTAGTGAGCGAGAGTCCTTTGGTGAAGAGCAACTGATTCATAACCAGTCCCAAAAGACTGGATGCGATCAGCAAAGGCCAGTCCGACCTCTTTATTGGTTGGAGAGTCCCGCGCATTCTGGCGATGCCCACCAGCATAATCGCCGCCCCCGCCACTCGAAAACCGACCAGCGCAACTGACGGCACGCTGTGAAGAGCGATTTTACCGATGATAGGCCAGGTCGCAAACATGATCTGGACCGCAATCAGGGCCAAGTGCGGAGCGACTGCTCGTTTCGAATGAGAGGGGGGCAACAAGAGGGTCAACCTGGCTCAAAATATCTGAAGGCTTGAATATGAAAAAGGACCGGGTGTTATTCCGATCCACTTTTAGATACTGGTTAATTCAGGAGTACTAACTCAAGAAAAGGTACATGGGATGCTCCATGATCTGTTTGAAGGTACGCAGGAATTGCGCGCCGACGGCTCCATCAATCACACGATGATCGCATGACATTGTCACCCGCATGGTCTGCCGTATGACGACATCGTTGTCGCGGACTACGGGTCGAGGCATCATAGCGCCCACGGCGAGGATGGCGCCTTCAGGCGGATTGATAACCGCCGTGAACTCATCGATACCAAACATCCCCAGGTTGCTGATCGAAAAAGTTGCGCCCGTGTATTCATCGGGCTTTAGCTTCCGGTTCCGCGCGCGCCCGGCGAGTTCTCGCACTTCGCCGGCGATATCCAACAATGATTTCTGATCAGCGGCGCGCACGATCGGTGTAATTAAACCATTTTCGGTGGCTACCGCGACTCCAATGTCCGCGTGTTCGTAGTAACGGACGGTTTTGTCCTGGAACGAAGCGTTCACCTGGGGATGCTGGATCAGAGCGGCAGCGGTTACCTTGATGATGATGTCGTTAACGCTGAGCTTGAGATCAGGATAAAGCTCGTTGATGGCCATACGCATGTCGGCCGCTCGATCCATGTCAATCTCACTGGTAAGAAAAAAGTGTGGAATGGGGCCAAGCGAAGTAACCAGGCGGCGCGCGATGGTGCGGCGCATTTCGCTCAGCGGCTCATCCCGATAAGTGGAAGGCCCAAACACTTGCGCCTTCTGGCCCGATCGCAGGACGCCCCCACCGCGCAACGGGGCAGCACCCGACGCGGTGCTCTTCATGGCGGCTTCAATATCGCGTTTAACGATGCGACCGCCCGGCCCGCTGCCTTGTAACGACTTGAGATTCACGCCGGCATCGGCTGCCATGCGCGCGGCAATTGGGGAAATTAACTGCCGGCCATCTTCCCGGGCCGGTGCCTTGTCTGGCTCAATCTGCTGAGCGGGGGCCGCGCTTTCGGCAGGGTGAGGAGCATCAGTTTCCGCTGGAGGGGTCTCAAACTCTTTTGCCTTGGTCGGCGAGGACTCGAGTTTCGCTGGTGCCTGAGCAGCCTGGCCATCGCTTTGTTTCAGCAGTGCTGAAATATCTTCATCAGGCTCACCAACAATGGCGATGGGCTGGCCAAGCGGCGCGCTCTCACCTTCATTGATCAGAATCTTTAGCAGCACACCATTCGACAGTGCCTGCATTTCCATAGTCGCTTTGTCGGTGTCAATTTCGGCGAGGGGCTCGCCCATGGAAACCTTATCGCCTTCCTTTTTCAACCAGCGGGAGAGCTGCCCCTCTTCCATGGTGGGCGAAAGCTTCGGCATTACGACGTTTGTGGCCATTGTTTTGAAGTTAGTTGTAGTTTCGTCAGGTTCGACAGCACCGGCTTCCCAGGCTACATATACGAAACGGCGCGGACGGCGGCGATGATGTGTGCGACATCCGGGACCACCATTCGCTCCAGGTTCTTAGCATACGGCATGGGCACGTCGACCCCCGAGACACGTTTCACCGGAGCGTCAAGATAGTCGAAAGCGCGCTCGTTAATCTCGGCACTGATCTCAGCACCGACCCCGGCGAACGGATGCGACTCTTCGGCAATCACCACGCGATTGGTTTTCTTCACCGACTCAACGATCGTGTTTATGTCGAGCGGCCGGATCGTCCGGGGATCGATCACCTCGCATGACAGGCCGTCTTTCGCCAACTCTTCCGCGGCCTGCAAAGCGACCGGCACCATCAATGATCGCGCCACGATAGTAGCGTCGGTGCCTTCACGTTTTATCTCGGCGACCCCGAGCGGAATTGAAAAGTCAGCGTCCTCTGGCACCTCGCCTTTCATGCCATACATGCGTTCCTGCTCGATGAAAATCACCGGATCGTCGTCGCGAATGGCGCTCTTCAGGAGCCCCTTGGCATCTGCGGGTGTCGAGGGCATCACGACTTTGAGTCCCGGGAAGTGCGCGTACCAGGATTCGATGGCCTGTGAATGCTGAGAAGAAACCTGGTAAGCAGAACCGCCGGGCCCGCGAAACACGATCGGGATTTTGAACTGGCCGGCGGACATATAGAGCATCTTCGCGGCTGAGTTGATAATCTGATCGGTCGCCAGGATTGAAAAATTGAAAGTCATGAACTCGACGATCGGCCGCAGCCCGGCCATCGCCGCCCCAACGCCAAGCCCCGCGAATCCCAGTTCAGTAATCGGAGTATCGATCACCCGCTTGGGGCCAAACTCCTGGAGCAGTCCGCGGGTCACCTTATAAGCTCCCTGGTATTCGGCGACTTCTTCACCCATTAGGAAAACGCTTTTGTCGCGGGCCAGCTCCTCACGGAGCGCCGCAGTCAAAGCATCGCGCATAGTCATAACTGCCATTATCTAATTCTCGATTGGGTTCGCGTAGACGTTTGTATACAACTCGCTCGGATCCGGCTCAGGACTTTCTTCGGCGAACTTCAGGGAACTCTCGACTTCTTCTTTGACGCGCCCTTCGATGTCGGCAATGTCCTTGTCGGTCAGAAAACCATTCTTTTTCAAATCTGCGGTGAAGAGTTTGATCGGATCTCGTTCCTGGTACTTCTCAATTTCCGCCCGCGTACGATAGTTACCTGGATCAGACATCGAGTGGCCCATGTACCGGTAGGTACGAGCCTCTATCAGAGTCGGCAGGTGGTTCTCCCGCGCCCGCTTGATCGCGCGTTGAGTCGCGCGGCGCATCGCCAGCACGTCCATCCCGTCGACGAATTCCGATTCCATTTCGTAGCCAGCCGCTTTCTGAGAAATGTTCTGCAGAGACATCGCGCGCGCCAGCGAGGTTCCCATCCCGTACTGGTTGTTTTCGCAAATGTAGATGCACGGCAGCTTCCAAAGCTGAGCCATGTTCAGAGATTCGTGAAATGCTCCCTGGTTGACCGCTGCCTCGCCGAAGAAACACAGCGTGACCTGATCGGTCTCCTTGTACTTGCTGGCGAAAGCAACCCCGGTAGCCAGTGGGATCTGGCCGCCGACGATTCCATGGCCGCCGAGAAAGTTAACCCGCTTGTCGAAGAGGTGCATCGAACCGCCCTTGCCGTGCGAACAACCACCTGCTTTGCCGTAGAGTTCGGCCATCACGGCCTCTGGCGAAATCCCTTTGGCAATGGCCTGGCCGTGCTCTCGATAGCTGGTGATCACATAATCGTCGTCGCGCAGAGCCGAGATCGAACCCACGCCCACCGCTTCCTGACCGATGTACAAATGACAGAAGCCGCCGATCTTTCCCAGGCTGTAGGACTCAGCACATTTCTCTTCGAAACGCCGGATCAAAACCATCTGATAAAAGATCTTGAGAAGTGTTTCGCGATCCTCTTCGATAGACGGATTTGGCCCGACGACTTTGGGTTGGGCCTCAGCAGGCGGGTCAGGGACTCCGGCGGCGCTCACCGCGGAAGGATTCGATTTGTCTGTTCGTTCAGTAGTTTGGCTGCTCATGTAAAGCTTGCCTGCTTAATGTGAATCGGCCAGCTTGCTGCTGGCCTTCGAAACGATATCATGCGCGAACTGGCTGGGATTATACGCGAGAGATGCGGTCATACAAAACGCGAGCTCGAAAAAGGCTTGTCGCCTCTTGAACAGGGGATGTGAAATGGTGCCTGTACCCCTCAGGTTTCTGCCGAATCCAACCCGGAATCCTGCCGTGCCAAGCCGGCAAAACCCCAGAAGAAAAAGGCACGCCAGGCCGGAGCGTGACGTGCCAACAAATACGGTGAAAGATTGCGTCAGGTGTAATGATCGATGCGGGCTGGGGTTGGCATGCTGGACAAACTGATCAGGTTCTTGCGGGTGTGTTTGTCGCGTTGCATATTCCGCGCGGCTGCGGTCAATAGTTCCTCCGTGGTCTCGCCATTTTCAGGGAAGCACGATATTCCCGTGCTAATCGAAACGCCCACAGTCGTTCCGGTTCTGACTGAGAACTGATGCTGAGCCACAGCGCCACGGACACGCTCGGCCACCATCTCAGCCATCGATTGCGAAGCCATCGGCATGATTGCGACGAATTCATCTCCGGCATAGCGCGATAGAATATCCATCTGACGCAACTCTTTGCGTATCACGCCGGCGATGCTGGCCAGCAGGCGATCACCAATTGCGTGTCCCCACTGATCGTTGATCTTCTTGAAGTCATCTACGTCCATGCTGATCAAAGAGAGAGACTCACGGTTCATCCGCTGACACTCGGCGAGTCGCTGCTCGAGCATCATGTAGAAGCCCCGGGCATTCGGCAGCTCCGTAAGCGGGTCGGTCAACGCGCTCTCTTTGGTCTTCTCGAAAGTTATGGCGTTGTTGAGCGCCGAGGCAGCGTGTTGCGCAACCGATTCGAGCAAGCGCACATGTTCAGTCGTATATGAGGTGCGGCCCTTTGAATAAAGAGTAATCGCGCCAAATGCGCCGTCTTCGCGGATTAGAGGTGAAACCAGAACGCCGCGGAAACTGCGGGCAATCTCATCGGGTAGACCCACCAGATCCAACTCTGGCGAAGAATTACACATTGACCGGGCGTTGGCGATAACCCATCCGGTAATTCCGTCGCCCACGGCGATGCGGCGAGCGTTGAAGAGTTCGGTGTGGTCGCCGACGACATGCATCGCAATGGCTTTGCCGGAACGATCATCAACGACATAGATGATGCAGGTGTCGAAGGGTACGATTGCCCGCAACTTGTTGGACACCAGCGTGACGGTGTCGTGCATGTTCAAGGAAGAGCCAATAGTCTGGGCAATTTCATGGAGTGCAAAAACCTCGCGCTGCGCCTGAGTAATTGAGCGGAAGCCCGTGCTGCCGTCCGGAGAGCCGAGGACGTCGGAAGCCAGGCCGGCATCAGGCCGGGCCGAATTAAGGTAGTCAAGGTTTTCTGACGGCACCTGCTCCTGAATGTCTTCCGCATCGATCAGCTCATCGAAGGCGATGACATGCTTGGAAAACAGATCGACCACTTTGGGATCGAATGACGAGCCCGACATTTTATGCAGCAGCGTCAACGAGTCTTCGCGCTTCATGCCCTTGCGATACGGCCGGTCACAGCGGGTGGCGTCATAGAAATCCACTACTGAAATGATGCGCGCGACCAGAGGAATCTGCTCGCCCCTGAGGCCTTTCGGATAACCACTGCCGTCCCACTTCTCGTGGTGATAACGAACAATGTCTTCCACCGGATAAGGAAAGTTAACGCGCTTAAGAATATCGCCACCGACCGTGGGGTGGATCTTCATCTTGGCGAACTCTGCCTCAGTCAGTTTTCCGGGCTTGTTGAGGATGTACTCTGGGACTGCCAGTTTTCCGATATCGTGCAGCAGGGCGCCAGCGACCAGGGCTCTTAATTCCTGATCCTTCACTTTCAAAAGCTTGCCCATCTCAGTGGCGTAGATTTGAGTGCGTCGTACATGTCCGTGGGTCGTTTGGTCCTTCGCGTCGATGGCAATGGCCAGCGACTCGATGGTGTTCATGTGCAGGACGGCGATCTCTTCCGCATAACGGATCTGGTCGGCCTGGGCCCGGGTAACTTCACTCACTCGCTTTTCATTGAACCGGTAGAGTAAATGAACCAGGACGATGATTAGCGCGCCAACGAACAGGAAGGGGACTCCGGCCCCATGAATTGCCGCATAGAAGAGCGCCGCGGAGGTAACGTTGGCGACCTGGGTGATAAGGGTCCAAACCAGACTTTCCTGTGAGACGGTGACTCGGCTGCCCGAGTAGAACGAATTGAAGGCGATCGTTCCAAAGGTGCTAAGTGAGTATTGAACAAAACCGAAGACGCAGAGCGGGAAGAGGAGGATATTGAGCACCAGCGCGGTTTGACTGCCGTCGACAGCTCCGCCGGCCAGAGTGAGCACCATGAACCGGTAAACGAGCGAAGCCAGGAAGGTGGAAATAATCGAAGCCCCTACAGCAAAGACAGTGGGCCAGCGTTCAGAGAAGGACACCGAGGAGATATAGCCGACGAGTCCGGCGAGTATGAGGGCGGGTCCCACGCTGTTCGCCGGTGTTGTCGTATACATCATCACGGCGAGAAAGATGAAAGCATCGGCCACGGATTTGTGGGTTTGACTGGTGCCGTCGACACTGGTGACAGGTACGGTGAATCTGCCTGAGAGTAGGGTCAGGCAAACCAACAAGACTAACGAAGCGATACCGTGCCATCCCATTATAGGAAGGCGCACGGTGGAGACCAGACCGATGAGAAGGATGACTGCTCCGATCGCGGCCACCCCGCCAACGAGTAGGGAACTCTTCCAGTTTAGTTTGCTCATTAATCAATTTCCGCGTGGTGCTATAGAATTTTGGCCGGGTACAGGAGGAGGTAACGAATCGGGAAATACGCCGTTGTTGGCTGATACAACACAACGGCCAACGGTGTTGGCCACAAGGAGAATACCCGTCCAAAGGCATTCTAGTCAATGATATTCTTCATTTTGGGTGAAAGAGGAGTGAGTTTACGAGGTAGAGACGGTCTGGTTTTCCTGGCGAGCAGATATTTGGTTTGCCAGCTTCTCAGGACTCGTGGCGGGCTCCTGGCAAGTGTTTGCCCGACAAACAAAGGCGGTTGGTTGGGTGTCCAGGGTATTACGACCGATCAAAAGAGGGATCAAAGCCTCCGCTTGATCATGATCCTTCTCACACAAGGCGATGATTCGGTTTGGCATATATCTCTGCCAGACGGTGCGGACAAGGGTCTCGAGCTTGGGACCGGGTGCGCCTACTAGGACAACTTCCAAAGGTGAAGCCAGATAAAAATCCAGGGCCTTGAGAGCAAAGCCAAAGGCTGATGGGTACCTGCGAATTTGATCAGCCAAAAGCCGCAGCACCGCCGTGGCCCGCCGCCGATAGTCTTCGTTGCCGGTCAGGAGGCCCAGTCTCAGCAGGCTTAGGGTCGCAATTGAATTGCCTGATGGGGTGGCATTGTCCATGAACTCCTTGGAACGCACGATCAATCTTTCATGGCTCTTGCCGGTGAAGAAAAAGCCGCCTTCGCTCTCGTCCCAGAACTGTTCGACCATTTTCTCGGCCAGTTCGAGCGCAGATCGAATCCAGCTCAATTCACCCGTGGCTTCATAAAGCGAGATCAATCCGTCGATCAAGCAGGCATAATCCTCAAGGTACCCATTCAACTTCGCCTGCCCATCCTTGTAGGTGCGCAACAACAATCCCTCCTGCACCAGCCGGTTCAGGATGAAGCGGGCGTTGGCCTCCGCGATTTTCCGGTAGTCGGGCCGCTCAAGAATCGCAGACGCCTCCGCGAAGCTTGAGAGCATCAGGCCGTTCCAAGCCGTGAGGACCTTTTCATCTCGCCCCGGTTTGATACGCTGCTCGCGAAGGTCGAATAGTTTCTGTCGGCCCCGCTTCAGGATGGAGAGCAACTCCCCGGCAGGGATCCTGTTTCGGGCGGCCACGTCTTCCATGGACTCCGTGACATGCAGGATGTTCTGGCCTTCAAAATTTCCCGCTTGAGTCACGTCGAAGTAGTTACAGAAGACAGTCCCTTCCTGCTCACCCAGCACCTCGAGAACTTCCGCTCGTGACCAGACGAAGAACTTGCCTTCCTCGCCTTCTGAGTCTGCATCCTGGCTGGAATAGAAGCCGCCTTCCGCATCGGTCATCTCTCGCACGACATAATCAAGCGTCTCTTCGGCAATTCTGCGGGCGTCGGCATTACCGGTGACCTGATAGAGATGCAGATACATTCGCGACAGCAGGGCGTTGTCGTAGAGCATCTTCTCGAAGTGTGGCACCAGCCATTTCGCGTCCACCGAATAGCGATGAAACCCACCGCCTAGTTGATCGTACATGCCGCCTTCCGACATTTTACGGGCGGTGTGCTCAACCATCTCGAGGGTTTCAGGAGTTCCGGTGCGGCTATGAGCATTGAGCAGAAACTCGAGGTTCATTGCGGGCGGGAATTTTGGGGCGCCGCCAAATCCGCCGTTGGTGCGGTCATAGTTCGCCGAGATCCGCCGCACGGCGCTGTCGCAAAGCTCGATGGTCAAATTGTTTTGAGACGACTCAGCCAGGCCAACTCGTCTCAGTTCACCCAGCATTGCCGTCGCCGTGTTCGCCACCTGATCGGGCTGTGAACGATAGGCTTCGGCAACGCTGGCCAGGATGCGCGGAAAGCCCGGCATGTTATGGCGATCGCTGGGAGGGAAATATGTTCCTCCATAAAAGGGCACACCGTCGGGGGTGAGAAACATAGTCATGGGCCAGCCACCGTGCCCGGTCATCATCTGGACTGCGTTCATGTAAATCTGATCGAGATCGGGGCGCTCTTCACGATCCACTTTGATGTTCACAAAGTTCTCGTTCATTAGCCTCGCGATCTCTTCGTTTTCGAACGACTCATGTTCCATCACATGGCACCAGTGACATGCTGAGTAACCGATGCTGAGTAGGATCGGCTTGTCCTCTGTGCGCGCGCGGCTGAGGGCAGCTTCACCCCAGGGATTCCAATCCACCGGATTGTGCGCGTGTTGCAGCAGGTATGGGCTGGTCTCGCCGACCAGGTTGTTGGTGTGCTTATGGCTCCCCATTATTTGAACCAGTACTTGGTAGCTTTAGCCCAGTTCGTGTTCGGGTAGTTCCGGTGCAACATATCGTAAGCAGCTTTCGACCACTTACCAGTTTGATCGTCAGTGCAACCGTAGCGGGTGGACCGCACCGCGAGATGCAAAGCTTCAGGCGCACGAGGGTCTGCCGGATTCTTCTCTGCCCACGCTATTGCAGTCTGACAGAGATAGTTTGGTCCCGTCCCGAATCCCGAGAGCGCTGCATATTGAGTTGCAGCCAGACTTTGCGATGGCTTCAGAAACTCGGGTGTAGGAAGCTTTTTGGTTGACGCTTTAGCCTCGTCCGAGTCCTGGTACGCTGGGCCTGAAAGAGAAGCTGGGGGTTCAGCACACCAATAGTTGTCTCGATAGCTGTCGATCTCCTCGAGGGCGCTCGTGCGTCCCACCCCAGCCGTCACATAGGGCCGGAGTCCGGGAAACTTAAGCGACATAAAAGCCGAGGCAAAGCGCCGTGCTTCCGGTGTAGAAGCCTTTTGATAAGCAGCAAGAAATTCTTTTAGCTGCGGGTAAATATCCCCCAGCAGCCCTGAAATATGATTCGCGGTTGCCCTGTCATCAAGGATAGCCGCCCTGACGAAAGCGGCCTGCGTCACGTCCTTCCGCAGATTTGCGACGAGCGTTTTACTACTGGCCGCCTCATCGATAAGTGCAACCGGCATCGCCCGGTTGAATGTGTTCGTGGCATCTCGATCAAAGTAGATCAGAGGCTGCTTCGGCGTATCCTTGCTGTCTTCCTCAGGAATCTCACGCCCGTCATTGTCATCGCTCAAACCAGCCGGTACCCGCTGGGCGGCGTGGAGAAACTCTTCGAGATTCTGCGCCAGAATCATTCGTTGGCCCAATAACAGGTTCAGAGCTGATGGTGGGAACTGGGCGCGATCCGAGCCCAGGGTTTTATCAAGAATTGTGCGGGCTTCGTTTTGCCGGTTACTCTCCATCAAGAGCCGCACGCTGTGATAGGTCAGAGAAGGGAAGGCGGGCGAGTTGTGATCGACCGCGGCCGCCGCACTCAGAAGGGCACTGGCCCCGGGGCCTTGCCCACTCGCTTTCGAAATTGCAGCTACTAACCACGGCAGGGTCTTACTCTTTTCCCAATGATCCAGAGAAGTTGCAGCCGCCGCCGGTTGTGCGTCTTCGAATGTGACAACCCAGCTGGTGAGTTCATCGCTGGTCAACGAGGCGGGAAGTTTCGGCTTAGCCGCCGTCTCCGTACCGCCACTCTCTTCGCTGCCGTCGCCGAGGAACTTGTCGAGCAGTATCGTATAGTCCCAAACATCCTGCTTGAAATCGGTGCTGGCGTCTTTCCGGTTCAGTGTGTGGGCAATCTGGTGAAGCTTCTCTTCCGGGTGCAGGCGCAGCCCCACGATGTTCAGGAGTCTGGTGGCCGCGTGATGCGAGGCCGCCGCCGATTTGTCCTTGAGTACCCCGTTGAGGCGAGCTTCAGCATCCGCCAGGGCCGGTCGACCTTCCTCGTCCTTATCGGCGAGGCTGCCCTTGCGTAACATCGAGCGCGCCGCCAGGTAAGCGGCTTTTTCGCGCCAGGGCGACGACGCATCTTTGGCAATCGCATCGAACTGCCGGGTGGCCTCGTCGTACCTGGTGGCGTAAAAATTTGCTGCGGCGATTTGGTACGCGCGATCGGCGCGAATCAACGCATCCTGATCCGCTTTGGCTGGATCCACAGTCTCGTTACCCAGGCCACAGTTTGCAAACACCTTGTCCTGCGCGGCCAGCCAACCACGTGTAGCTTCATTATCCGCGCCGAAGCGTTTGATCCGTTCGGTCAAAGTTGCTGCTGCATTCTGAAACGCGTCCTGCTGGCAATTGAGAAAGCTTTCGTACTCATGGGGCTTCTCACGGTTGCGATAAACGTTGATGGGTGGCGGCGCGGCGGCGGCACCCGAGACTTTCTTGCGAACCTCCGTCCAGCTTTTTATCCACTGCTCGTCGTTGGATTCGAAACGGTTATTAAGTCGATCGTCCCAGACGCTGGCGATGGCTTTGGCTTCAGTCTCACTGAGGGGATTCCCCGACAGATTTCGATAGGCCGCCACCAGATAAGATCGCGCCCAACTCGGGGTCAGCACGCCGATCTTACCGGCGGCAAATTTTTCCAGGGGAAAATCAGGATGCTTTGAATATACAAATATCGCATCGGTAAAGAACGGGCCGCAGGCTTCTGTGCGCCGGGGCAGCATGAACGAAACGGAAATGATCAGGGCGAGAGCAATGAATGCTTTATAAGAGTTTGTTCGAATCATTTTCGAGGCTCCAAAATGGCGCGGACCGCATCTTCGGTCCACGCGTCAGGGTTAAAAACATAGAGACGCCGCGCCGGCAGTAGACCCGCACGCGGCTCGTCGGTGGAAATTCCGTAGCTGTGACGACAGGGGGCGGCGATGAAATCGTCGCCGCTCTGCAAACGGCGAGCGATGTCTTTGGCATCGCCGGCCATCCTAAACAACATTGGCACCGCCTCATCAATCGGCAGATCAGAAAGCCAATCATCGTAAGTACACCAGGACGCGAGTGCGGTAATCGATAAACCGGTAGCGTCAGGCAGCTTCCGCCGCACATCAATAATCAAATCACGATAGAAGGCCCGCTCGGATTGAGTAGCGTCAAAGTCTATTTGAATATTCGCAACCCTCGAGAGTTTCGCCATTCCGGCGATCGCGACTGCCAGTGTTTCGCGTTGGCCCGAAGAGAGGGTGGGTTTCTTGATCGCATCAGTTTCAACTCTGACAACTGCCATGACCTTCGCCGCCTCTGGCAGATTCAGCGGTTGTACTCGAGGGCGGACAGCTATCTCGCCAGCGCTGAGTCGAATTGTTTGCGCCAGGAAAGCGACACCGGTTTTTTCTGTATTGATGAATCGCAGGTCGACCGGCCGCTCCCAGGCCCACAGCATCACCGGCGGCATGCGCTCCAATCGTCCGGAAGCGATCACTTCGCGATGCAAGAGAGAGCGATTCCTGGTGACGCCAAGGGCGACCACCGCGAGGACTACGCTCGCCCCGGCCACGATTAGGATTAACTTTCTGAAAGATTGCTTCATGCGGCGTACTGGAAGGGCGCAAGTGTACCTCATCGAATGTTACAAAAGAAGTTGGGGCGCACTTGGCTAGTGTCCTGATACTCGGCTGCACCCAAAGAGAAATGAAACCTTACCATTAATAACCGCCGACGTGGATTGAGGGCCGCTTTTTCTCATTCGGCTCCGCCTGTCTAAGCACTTCGCGTGTAACCGGGGCCGTGTCACCCCTGCCGAAAGCTACATAATCGAACAGATAGGCCATCGGGTTTTTTGAACCCCAGTGAAAATAGGCGTGCGGAACCTTTCCGGTTCGGTCTCGCAGGAAGAGCAGGAAAGCAGCGATTGCGTTCGGGACGGCCGGCCCCTCCGCGTGCAGCACGCGGTAGCCACCAATCTCCCTGCCTTCCACTTTCATCACGTGGGCAAACTCGGAAGCGTCGCATACTTCTACTTCAAGGAAGAGGATTGGATCATTCCTAGAGAGATTATGAGCCTCGCGGTTCTCCGCAATCTCTCGCCGATATTCTTCCGGATTGCTTTCCTCGGGCGCGTTGGTGATGATGCGCAGCGTCCCATGGCGTTCCGCATCGTCCAGGAATCGTTCTGCGGTGTCATCTATCTCCACGCGTTCAACTCGAAGTTCAGTCGTGCGCGCGAGCCGAGAGAGAAGTGAGATCAGGATTATCAGCGCGATGAAGAAACCAGCTATTTTGATTCCGTCGGGCCGCTCGATGACATTGACCACAGTCGTGTAGGCGAAAACCAAGGCGATTACGGCGGAGGCCAGACCCCAACCCATCTGCCGTCGACGAAAGGCCGAGACTGACACGGCGATTGCAGCCGAACTCATCAGCACCAGAACCCCCGTGGCGTAAGCGCCGCCTTGCGCATTTACGTCTGCCTTGAAAATAAAAGTTATGGTGAAGGCAATGATCGTAAAGACAATTACGAGAGGTCGCATCGCTCGCGTCCAATCCGGCGCCATTCCATAGCGCGGCAGATAGCGCGGCACGATGTTCAGCAGTCCGGCCATCGCCGACGCACCCGCGAACCACAAAATTAGGATCGTGCTCAAGTCGTAAAGACTACCGAAGACGTTCCCCAGCGACTCGTGCGCCAGGTAAGCGAGCGCCCGTCCCGATGCCTCGCCCGCGGGAAATCCGTCATGCGCCGGCTGAAACTTCTCTGCCGGGATCAGCAGGGTGGTAATGAAACTGCTGGCGACGAGCATGACACTCATGATGAGCGCCGCCACGACCAGCATCTTTTTGGTGTTGCGAATGCGTCCGGTCGGTTGTTCCTCTGTATCCGTAGCGTCACCCTTAACCAGGGGCATCACTGCCACCCCGGTTTCGAATCCCGATAGTCCGAGCGCTAGTTTCGGAAAGACCAGAAGACCGACGAAGATGATCATCGTCCAATTGCCACTAACTCGTGGATGATTAAGCAATGCAGCCTGCCAATTTGAAAGCACTGTGGGGTGCTGCGCCACATGGTACAAGCCAACGGCAACCACTATCAGATTTAGGAACAGATAAGCCACCACCAGCACCACTGCAATGCCGATTGCCTCTTTAAATCCTTTAATGAAGACGCCGGAAAGAAACGTGATCAGGGCGAGCGTAATCGCAATGTTTACCGGAGTCGCGTTAAAGCCACGAAGCAGATTATGAATGACGGGGTTTTCCACGACGTGCGCGGTGGCGTCCGCCGCTGAGAGCGTAATCGTAATGATGAAGTCGGTGGCAACGAAGCCCAGCAGGATCAGAATGAACAGCTTACCTTTCCACCATGACATGAGGGCCGCGAGCATTGAGATCGAACCTTCACCATGGGGACTCTCTTCGGCGACTCGACGATAGATCGGGAGGGCGCCCAGCAGCGTTAATAACACCAGGATTATCGTAGCCACTGGCGCCAACGCGCCGGCCGCGAGAAAGGCGATGCCTGGCTGGTAACCGAGCGTTGAAAAATAATCGACACCCGTTAAGCACATTACGTTGTACCAGGGATGATGACGATGATGGTCCTTCTCACGCTCGAAGGGTCCTTCGATTTCTTTGACGTAACCTGCCAGGATCCACTTCTTAAAGCCCTTCCTGGATTGCGGTCCTGCGACTGACGACGGATGGGCGGTCCTGGACACTCTCTCCCCCTTGCGACCTTGAAACGATTTAATGGCTTAAGATTTCAAGGACATTCTACTTCAAAGCTTCCGCGGGGCGTTAGCACACGTCCCCAAGAGGTATGGAGTCAGTACGGGAGCGATAGCGACCGGGTCTGGCATCACAATCCTGGGGATCGTGGCTAAGCTGCGACCCGGTCGCTATCGCTCCCGGTACTGACCTCATCAACAAATTGAAAAGGCTAACCGAAACAATATGAGCGATTGAGCGCTGCCCAAGTGTATTCGACGCGTAGCGTTGGATTTAGCCAGTCGTTTTAACGCCGGGTACGAGACGCGCGGTGTTCCTCGTAGCGTAGCGACCAGTGATGCTACCCATGTCCAGTCATCGGAACGCAAAGCAGACCATCTTGATGCGTAATTTGGCACCTTCCGCTCCTCTGATATACTTCTGCAAAACTGAATGACCATTCATTTTGAGTTTTGAGATGATCGACTGAGGAGCTTATGGAACGCGAAAGTTTGGAAATGGATGTTGTGTTTGTCGGCGCCGGACCGGCGAACCTCAGTGGGGCTTACCATCTGACCCGGCTCGTCAACGAACACAATGAAGCAGTTGCCAACGGCACGAAACAGGGCGAGCCACTCGGAGAGATTCAAATCGCGGTGATTGAAAAAGGCGCCACCGTAGGCGGCCACATTCTCTCAGGCGCGGTCATGGATCCGAAGGGCCTGGCTGAATTGATCCCCAATTTTGTTGAAGCCGGCGCGCCCCTCGAATCCCCAGTCAAGGAAGATCATTTTCTTTACCTCACGAACAAACGCGCGATTCGCTCGCCGTTGACTCCTCCGCCTCTGATGAACCATGGCTATTACATCGTTTCGCTCAATCGCCTGACCGCCTGGCTTGGTGAGCAGTGCGAAGCAGCGGGCGTCAACATCTTTCCCGAATTTCCGGGGGCCGAGATGCTCTATGACGAAGCCGATCGCGTGGTCGGCGTGCGCACCGGGGACAAGGGGATAGACAAGGAAGGGAAGCGCAAAGCCAATTTTGAGCCAGGCGTGAATTTGGTAGCCAAGGTCACGGTGCTCGGCGAGGGTGTTCGCGGTTCGTTGACGAAGAAGATGGTCGCGCGTCTCGGTCTGGATGAGGGGCGCGAGCCGCAGGTTTACAGTCTTGGGGTGAAAGAGCTCTGGGAACTCCCGGACGATCGTTATTCGACCGGTCGCGTCACACACACACTCGGTTTTCCTTCGGATCAATGGACGTATGGAGGTGGGTGGATTTACGGAATGCAGAATCGCGTGGTGAATCTTGGTTATGTCACCGGCCTGGACTATCGCGATCCTTTAATCGATCCGCATGCTGAGTTTCAGCGCTTTAAGTCGCATCCCTTCCTGACAAAACTGCTCGAGGGCGGGAAGATGATTCGTTACGGCGCTAAAGCCATCGCCGCCGGTGGTTGGCATGCGATGCCTCGTCTCTATGCCGATGGGGTGCTGATTGTTGGCGACAGTGCGGGGTTTCTCAACGCAGCTCGGCTAAAGGGAATACACTCTGCAATCAAAAGCGGCATGCTCGCCGCGGAAACTATTTTTGAAGCTTTGGTCGCCGGTGACTATTCAGCAGCGAAGCTGCAGAGCTTTGAAAGCCGGGTCGAGGAAAGTTGGATAGCGCCGGAGCTGCGCCGCTATCGAAACTTTCATGCGGGCTTTCGCCATGGTCGCTGGTTGGGAATGGCGAACGCCGGTCTGCAATACATCACCGGGGGTCGCGCCTGGGGAATCTTTGATCGAGACGCGCAGGAATCAGGCCACGAAGCCATGCGCAAACTTTCAGAGTATGGGTACCAGGGCGACGACGTGGCCCAACGATACGGCGATTTCAAATTCGACGGCAAGACTACCTTCAACAAGGTAACCGACGTCTATCATGCGGCCGTTGCTCACGACGAAGATCAACCGGCCCACCTGCACGTCCTCGACACAAACATTTGCGCGACTCGCTGCGCCGAAGAGTACGGCAATCCCTGTCAGCGTTTCTGCCCCGCTGCGGTTTATGAGATGGCCGACACCGGCAACGGCCAGAAACGTCTGCAGATTAATTTTTCAAACTGCGTCCACTGCAAGACCTGCGACATCATGGATCCCTACCAGATTATCAACTGGGTAACACCCGAAGGCGGCGGCGGTCCGGATTACAAAGGGATGTGAGGTACGGCGGCCCGCACTGCCTTTGCGAAATAAAACGATTCCATGACGGCCCTGGGGCCTTTGATCTTTCTCAACTGGCCGGCCTTCGTTCATACCGCGCAATCATTCCCGGTTCGGGGTTCCTTTCATCGAGCCCCTTAATTCGTATTTGCTTTTCTCTGTGACCTCTGTGGTAAATCCTATGCGAACTTTACCTGCTTGAAATCTGCGAGAGTGGCTTTAAGCCGTGGTTCCTGTCGTTCGCGGCGCGCCCGCTCGGCGTAGATCACCGCGGCCAGGTGTTGCGAGGCGCGATTAATATCGTCGTTGAGAATCACGTAATCAAAGTTCGTGTGCTGCTCAACTTCGGTCGGGGCGCCCCGCAAACGTCTCTGTAAACTTTCCGTTGAATCCGTCCCCCGCGCCACCAGTCGGTGCCGAAGCAATTCAAATGACGGCGGGAGAATAAAGATTGAGACCGCGTCGGCAATCGTTTTCCGGATGCTGGTCGCACCCTGGACGTCAATTTCAAGGATGATGTCCTTGCCCGCCGCTCGTTCGCGTTCAACCTGCTTCTGGTTCGTGCCGTACAGATAACCGTAAACGTTCGCCCACTCTAAAAACTCGCCGCGTCCGATCATTTCTTCGAATTCTGCCTGAGCAACAAAAAAATATTCGCGCCCATTTTCCTCGGTCGCGCGTGGCGCACGCGTCGTGTAAGAAACCGAATAACTAACCCCGGGAACGGTCTTGAGTACACGATCGATCAAGGTGCCTTTACCGCCGCCCGACGGTGAGCTGACCACGATCAGCATGCCCCGTCCGACTTCTGCAGCAGAAGCCTTTGAATCTTCTTCGGGTGTTAATTCACTCGACATTTTGCACTTGTTCCCGCAGTTTCTCAACCTCGGCTTTGATGGCCAGACCCGCGTCCTTGATGGAGATCTCGGTAGACTTGGACAGCACCGTATTGGCTTCGCGATTTAGTTCCTGGAGCAGAAAATCCAGTCGTTTCCCTACCTCGCCTTCGGCATCGATAGCTGCCCGAAACTGTTCCACGTGACTTCTCAAACGGGTGAGCTCTTCGGTGATGTCGCTGCGGTCGGCGAGATATGCAACCTCCTGGGCCAGGCGTCCCGGATCAAGCTCGATCGCCTGATTGCTGCGATCAACCAGTTCGCCGATTCGTTTTTGCAACCGTTGCCGGTAGGCATCGGCCAGGCCTGCGGCCGCGGCCTCGATCAAAGGCACCTGGGCCTCGATGTTAGTTAGACGCAGGTGCATCTCTTCAGCTAAGGCGGCGCCTTCGTTTTTGCGCATCACTTCCAGACTATCGAGCGCTTCATCCAGAGCCTGGTCCACCCCGGCGGTGTTCACTTCGTTAAGACCGTCGCGCGCGGGCGCCAGGGCGCCGGGCAAACGCGCGACCGAACTGACATCGATGTCGCCGGCCAGATTGAACTGCTGCTGAATCTCGCGCATCGCGCTGACGTAACCGGCGATGAGGGGACGATTGACTTCATAAGTCGTCGCCCCGGTGCGGTCAAAATTAATATTGAGATCTACTCGGCCGCGCGCCAGCCGCGCTCCGACCCGCTTTCTGATATCCATCTCGAGCGGCGATAGCTCCTGACTCAGCCGCAGATGAATATCGAGGTAACGATTATTCACGGTCTTGATTTCAATTGAGACGGTGAACTCTTCGCCGTTGGCTGAGCCGCGGCCAAATCCAGTCATTGATTTCATAATAGTAAGCAGTGAGCAGTTAAAGACAATTTCAGCGAAGGCTCTTGCGCAATCCGTAGGTCACGGCTAAGCATTCGTCTATCTGAGATTCCACATCATCGAAGGTTGCGACATCCAGATAACCTATCCGGCAAGCAATTTCAAGCTAAATTGATAATTCGTTGAGTGAGCCTACAGCTACAGTTAGATAGTTTCGAAACTGAATCGCAGATCGATCAACTGCTCGACGCATCTGTGAACTCAGACCATAGAGTTCTTCACGGGGAAAGTTCTTGGTCAGGCCGTAAAACTTTTCGACCAGATCCATTCTTCAACCAGGCATAAGCTTCTTGTGGGGTTTGCGCATGAGAGATTCTCCTTTTTCAGACTATTGATCGGCATACCACAGTCGATCTGCTCACTGCTCACTGCTCACTGCTCCCCAGTTCTCCCTCTTCATCCGCGAACTGCAACTCATAGAGCTTTTGGTACTGTCCGCCGCGGGCCAGCAACTCTGCGTGGGTGCCTTGCTCGATAATTTGGCCGTGCGCCATGACTACGATCAAGTTCGCACGACGGACGGTCGATAACCGGTGAGCGATTACAATCGTGGTGCGATCGAGAATCAGATTGCCGATCGCTCGCTGGACCAGTTGTTCCGACTCAGCATCGAGCGCCGAAGTGGCTTCATCCAGGATCAAGACCGGAGCATCGATCAGAACCGCGCGCGCTATTGCCAGGCGTTGCCTTTGTCCTCCCGAAAGAAATATCCCGCGCTCGCCGATGATCGTGTCATAGCCATTGGGCAATTCGATGATGAAATCGTGGGCCAGGGCGGTCTTCGCGGCATTGTGGAGTTCCGCTTCGGTGGCGCCCGGTCGGCCGTAGGAAATGTTATACCGCACGGTGTCGTTAAAAAGAATTGTTTCCTGGGTCACGAGGGCAATCTGCCGGCGCAGGCTCACTACGCTCGCGTCGCGCAGGTCGATGCCGTCCCAAAAAACAGCACCCGAAGTTGGATCATGAAAACGCGGCAGGAGTTTTGTCAGCGTCGATTTGCCCCCGCCCGACTGGCCCACCAGGGCTACTAATTTGCCGGCCGGCACGGTCAAACTCACACCTCTCAATACTGATCGAGTCTCGTCGCCATAACCAAAATGAACATCGCGAATTTCAATCTCATTCACCAGCGGGCGAAGTTCAATGGCTTTAGCTTTCTCCTCAATTTCTGCGTGCTCGTCCATAACTTCCCAAACGTGTCGCGCAGCGGCAAGAGCCGTGGCCATCGAATTCTGCAGTCTCGAAAGCTTGCGCATCGGATCGTAACTGCGAAAGAGCAATATCAAAAAGAGAACGAACTGGGCCAGATCCATCCGGCCCAGGCGAATTTCGCGCTCAGCAAAAAAGAGCAGCGCGGCGATGAAAAGCACGCCAATCAATTCGATTATCGGCGGGGACATTCCGGAGATACTGGCGGAGCGCAAGTTGGCTCGGAGAACGCGTTGAGCCACTGCCGTAAAGCGACCCTGTTCGCGCGCCTCGGCCCTGTAGGCCTTGACGATATTGTGGTTGGCCAGCGCTTCCTGCGCGGTATCCGTGAGGCGTTTGCTGCCTTCGAACGACTCGCGCGCGAGTTTGCGCAGGGAACTACCAAAGCGCACGGTCAAGCCGGCGACCGGAGGCGCGATCAAAAGAGATCCAAGTGTAAGCCTCCAGCTGACATAGAACGACGCGCACAAGAAGGCAATTAAGGTGAATCCTTCACGCAACATGTCTCGCAGAGTATGAGTCACTGCGGCTTCGATGGCCGCAGCGCTGGAAATCAAACGCGAGACGAGATAGTTGGTGCGATGACGTTCGAAGAACGCAGCTGACTGAGAAAGTAGGTGGCTGTATAGTTCCTGCCGCAAACGCAGAATTGACGACTGGCCGATGTAGGCCATCAGGTACGTCGAAAAATACTCGGCGATACCCTTAACGATGGTGAATCCGACCATCAGCAGCGCGATCATTCGCCAAGCTGCCAGACCGGACGACGGAATGAATCGCTGTAGTCCGAAGGGCGTTGCGGCCGGATGCGCGCCGCTATGCGCAAAGGCCTGGTCGAAGATTGGTACGATCAGCGCGCTGGTTGCAGTTTCCAGCACCGCCACGACAATCATCGCCACCGTGGCAATCGCGAAGGTGCCAGTATGAGGCAGAAGATATCTTAGCAGCCGCCTTAAGTCGCGCATCTCAGTTCGAGCCTGGATCGTTTAGGAAGGAAGGGAATTGAATGTTGAGCCACGATAACAAGCACGCAATATACTGAGCCCAATCGTTTGACGTCAAGGCAAAGGCTGTCCATACTATTGCAAAACCCCTGCGGCTTCAGACTTTGGATTAAAGCAGGCTTTGGACCGGGGCGGGCCCTTTACTATCGCTTCGGTCTGACGAAAGCGCAAGGACAATTACTGTGGATCCGCAACCAACAAACACACTTTCCAAGCGGTTAATGATCGTCGATGACGATGTCGAGATGCGCACTTTGCTGGCTGAATATTTTCGGCGTTTAGGGTTTGACGTGGCTGAAAAAGAGAGTGCCGCGGCAGCGCTCCAGACTGTCACCACTGAGACTTTCGATTGCTTCATTCTTGACGTCTCGATGCCGGAAATGTCAGGCATTGAGTTGTTGAGAAAGTTACGTGATCGAGGGATTGATACACCCGCGCTTTTCCTGACGGCCCATGACATGCTCGATGACAAGGTGGCGGGCTTTGAAGCCGGCGCCGATGATTACCTGGTTAAACCGTTCAGTCCTCGCGAACTCGAATACCGAATCGAGGCCCTCCTACGACGTGGTCAGAACGCTAAGAACGACGGCGGCGATGAAGATCGAAAAGAGATTGGCGACCTGGTAGTGGACAAGCGGCGGCACGAAGTTTCCCGCGCCGGTTCGCGGGTGGATCTGACACCGCTCGAGTTTCAGATTCTGGAATTGTTAGCCTCAGAGCCCGGCCGCGCCTGGTCGCGCAATGACTTGCTGGACCGCGTCTGGAGCACTGAGTACGAAGGCTATCAGCGAAACATCGACCCGCATATCAACCGGCTGCGTAAGAAGCTGGAAGCAGATCCGAAGAATCCGCACTATGTGCTGACCGTTCGCGGTGTCGGATACAAACTGAACGAGAATCCTTGATTGTTGCAGACCAGGCCGGATCAGGGCAGTGTTTGTTCTTTGCGACTTAAGACTGGCTTAGCGCCTTTGCGTGAAACGTCAAACCGCGAAAGGGCAGCGGAAGGCGCAAAGCGAACCTGGACACCGGAACAAGGAACGATTGCGTAATTCGTCGTTTATTAGTGGTTGACCATGTACTGCTCAGGCCACTTCCGCGTGTCGCTCCTATCCGCCGCAATTCTCTTGTCGGCTGGGGCTGTCACTTTCCCCGCCTTTGCCCAGAATGCTGCGGGCAATACCCAGAATACAGAAGTTGATCTGCGCTGGGGAGCGCGACCCGGTGTTGCTCGCTACCGCCTGCAACTTGCGGCTGACCGTTCCTTTGCCGACATTCTCTTCGATCGCGTTGTTTCGGGAAATGAATACAAAGTCGAAGGGCTCGACCCCGGTCGTTATTTCTGGCGGGTCGCATCGTTGACCAGGCGCTTGGGCGAATTCTCTTCAGCCGGCGTCATTGAAGTCAGTCGGCTAGCCACGCGACCGACCCCCGCGCCTTCGCCTTCAACCGACGAGTCAAACAGAAACAGGACCCCGAACCTGATCGTCACTCGCGGAGGTTGGCGGGCCGCAGTCGGTGACATCGCGCGGCCGGTGCTGGCTCACCTGCGTTCCAAAGACAGACTTGATCTGGTCGGGATGAATAGCGAAGGGGTTATCTTTGCGCTTGACGCCGGCAACGGAATCGCCATTTGGAGCACTGGCCGCCGCACTTCGAAACCAAAGGTCTCTGGTCAGGCAGCCGTCGTTTTGGTCCCAACTCGCTCAGGTCTGGATAACGCCGTAGCGTTCTCAGGCGCCAGCGTGTCGGCGATAGAAGGCTCGACTGGCCGTGAGTTGTGGAAGACCAATCTTCCGGCGGCCGCGGTCAGCGCAACAGTGGTCAGCGACAGTCGCTCTCAGGCAATTCTCTTTATCGACAATTCTCTGCAGCGCCTGTTTGCGCTGGACGCCCTTAATGGAAATCTACTGTCGCAGGTAAACCTGTCTCGGCGGGTAGTAGGAGCCCCTGTCGTCCTGTCGGGGCAGAGCCAAGGCCAGGTTGTCTTAGCGTATGACTCCGGCCGGATTGAAGTTCGGAATCTGGCAGGCGACGTCGTGCGCTCAGGCGACGCAGGCAGTCCGGCAACTACCCCGCCGCTGTTTGTAAAAGGCCGGCGCGCTGACATGATCCTTCTCGGAACTCGAGGGGGCTTAACGGCATTTAGGTTTGGCGACTTGAGCCCACTGGGAATGGTCGCGATCAAGGATGATATTCCGCGCGGAACCCTGTCCGCTGAAGACCTCGATGGAGATGGATCGCTGGAAGTGATTATGATGACCGAGCGTGGTCGTTTGATCGCAATCAGCGGCGCAGACGGCAAAACGATTTGGGAAGCGATGGTAGGCAGCGACGCGCAATCGGTGGCCTTTGCCGATGTTGATGCTGATGGGGTGCTTGACGTAGTCGTGGCCGGCAGCCAAAGCTTCGCGCGAGTGCTTTCTGGCAGAAACGGGTCGGTGATTTGGAAGGACAGCGAACCGCCTGGGTCAGCAGCCAATCATTCAATTACCCTCGCTCCGCGATCAATCGTGATGATGCGGTGCGGTTCGGGAGCACTACTGATTGCCGGTGATTCGTCACGCACGGGTTTGCGCGCTCTTGAATTTCCGAAGAGATCGGCGCCTGCTCGATAAGAGCCTCGCTCGAGCCGGGCCCCTTATGAGATAAACTTAATTCCTGGGAGAGTGAACAATAATGCTCTGGATCGCCGGCTCAATTTTGATCGTCGTTTGGGCGCTCGAAAAATTCGTCATGCACAAGGGTGGCATGATCCACGTCGTTCTCATGATCGCGATCTCGATGTTTCTCATTCAATTTGCTCAGGACCGGCGCACCAAAGAATACGAGCGTTCACTTGGGAGCTAGGTGGACCCGACAGCGAATACAACTCTTGTTTCCTTCTCCCGGTATGATAGCTTCAAGACCTTCAGGTCGCGTCGAGACGCTGATGCTCTTATCTTTTGAATTCCACTCGCCAACTCCAGTGAACAAGTAAGAAATCAGATTCCAATCGCGGACCTCAGCCCCGGTTCTTCTCCCAAAAGGGCGCCGGGAGAAAAACCGGGAAAGCAGCTAACCTCTCTCCCAACTATCGATAACTTGCCAGTTTCTGCCCCTTCGGCAACAATGACCGTGGGTTTCGCATCAATCAGTCGGACGGCATTACAGATGCCCTCCGGTTGTTATTCAAACATTGCGGGGAGTTTGTAGTATGAGTAGAACGTTTAAATCATCAGTCATTCTTGCCTCTTTTGCTCTGTTGTTCTCCGCTGTGGCATCGTTCGCCCAGAATGATGCCCGCCGCACGACGATTGCGATTACCTACCCGTTGGATCAAACGATCGAGGTGCCCTTTCACGGCACGACTCGGCTGCCACGCTTGAAGGGTTCCGCCAAAGTCAGACGCCAGGGGCGCCGCGGTACGCGCGTTGAGCTGAACATCGACAACCTGCCGCGCGCTTATGAACTCGGTGGTGTGTACACAACTTATGTTCTCTGGGCCATCTCGCCCGATGGACACGTCGATAATCTTGGTGAGATAAAGCGCAGCGGCAGTGGAATAATTGATTCGAAGATTGACGTGACCACTCCGCTGCAGACTTTCGCGCTCATCGTTACGGCCGAACCGCACTTCCTCGTCCATTCACCCAGCCGCATGGTGGTGATGGAGAACCAGTCGCCAATCGCGATCCGCGATACTCAGACTGAGACGTCGACCATCCAATACATCAGCAACAGCAGCGACTACTTTCGCGATTCGAATGTGCCCCTCATCGCTGAATCTGATTTTCGCGACATTCCGGTGGCGCTGCTTGGTGCTCGCCAGGCGCTTAATCTTGCGCGCTACGCGGGCGCGGAACGCGATGCGCCGAATGAATTGCGCGCCGCTCAGGCCGATCTGGCACAGGCTGAGAGCGCACTCCGCATGCGCCAACCTGAACGAGAGATCGACATCCTCGCGCGCCAGGCAATCAGCAGCGGAGCGAAAGCCGAGGACATGGCCACCGTGCGCCGCGCCTCGCGCGAACGACGCGAAGAAATTGAACGCCGCGATCTGGCGGTGCGCAAAGCTGAAGAAAGCACCGAAACTGCCAACCAGGAAGTCTCGCGTTTGAAATCTGAGTTGGATACCGAGCGACATGCCCGGGACATCGCCGAACGTGAAGCTTTGAACGCCACTGAGAAACTACGCGATGCGCGCACTGAAGTCGCGCGACTGCGTGATGAGATTCAGGGAGTACGGGCGGACGCTGAGGATGCGAAGGTAAAGCTGGCGCGACTTGAAGGTGAAAAGCAGGCGGAAGAGGCCAGGCGAACGAATGAGAGGCGGGTCGCCGATCAGCGCGCCACCTCCAACACTCTGAAGCAGGCGCTGGCACGCTTTGGCACTGTCCGGGACGGGGCCCGGGGAATGACGCTGGTGCTCTCGGAATCGATTTGGGCGAACCCACGTTCGGCCAATTTGGTGGCAGCCGCCGCGGCCAAGCTGGACCAAATCGGTGCGTTGCTGGCCAACAATCCCGACTACCAAATCTCGATCGAATCCTTCACTGACAACCGCGGCGAAGAGGGCGTACTGCAACAGCTGACACAAGATCGCGCAAGAGTTTTGTCTGAGCGATTTGCTGCGGCCGGCGTAGATGTCACCCGAGTGCAGGCCAGCGGCCTCGGTGGAGCAAATCCAGTGGCGCCAAATACAACTGTGGCCAGTCGGGCAAAGAACCGACGGACGGAGATTACACTCAGCGCCGGGCAGTAGCCCCTGATTGTTGGGCAGGCGGACACGGCTCGCCATATTGTGAAACGAAAGCGTCGCAAATGGGTTGTCAGGCTTCAAACCCATGGAGATGGATTGAGCTGATGTGTTTACCGGCTCCAACAGAACTCGCTCATTATGCGTAACGAAAATTTGCTATCAGAGATCGAAAAGATCGCAAAAGAGATGGATGTCATCCTCGAATATCCGACCTACGCGGATTCCACAATGGACCCTCGCATGATCGAGCTGCTCGCGAAGGGGATCGCAATCTATGACGAATTGGACGGTTTGATGCGCGGGACTTTTCGAGACCGCCCGGACGCCCTGGCTTTGTGGGAGCAGAGAGTACAGGCCTTTCGCGAAACTGATCCAGAAGGCTTTCTGGAGTACTTGCGGTGGGAAGCTCAACAACCCGGCGCTGATTGAGTCCTGTGAGACAAGGATCGATTTCAGATAATAGGTTGTAGGTCTCGCACCCAAAGATGGAGTAGTTGTCTCTGACCCAGAATTCTCGGCGTCCCGCACCTCTTGCTGATATCCTTCCGGCGTGACCCTCCTCGAAGCCTTACAACTAATCGGATACAGCCTCGGCGCGGTGCTGCCTTTATGGATGGGCTATCTCTTGCTCAAGCAGCGACTCGGTATGGTGCCGATTCAGCGTCTGCTGCTCAGCCTTGGCTGGTGCATGGCTGCCTGGCATGCGAGTAATCTCCTCATTAGTCTGCGCAGCCTGCTGGGATTGGATCTGAATCGTTGGGTCGTTGTTCTTCGTCTGGCCAACACAATTGCCATCATCAGTATCACCGTCTGCTACTCCCTTTTGCTTCATGTTCATCTGCATCTCTGGGCAAGCGCGCGGAATCGAAGTATCACCCGAACGGAGCGCGTCCGCGTTTACCTGTCGTATATCCCTTGTCTCTTTTTGATTGTTACCGTGCCACGTCTGTGGACTGGCCCTTACCAGCCCATGATCGCGCAGCTCAAGGAATTTGTTCTCCCCTTCGCGGTGTGGGTTGTTTACTGTCTGGCAGTCGTAGCTATCACTGAATTGCTGGTCGCGCGACGCGCACCTTCCTCCAGCGAAAGACGTATCCTCCGCACGCTCGCCGGCTCGTTCCTGATGATCGGCGTATTGATACTGGTGGCGCTCGGCCTTGGGCTGGGGCAGGGAACGGTGGCAGGCCAGTACCTGCAGATTTTCGCGAACCTGGGATCGCTGCTTCCTTCCGCGCTGCTGGCTTACTACATCTATCGCTATCGATTCCTCGAACTCATCATTAAAGAGAGTTTGATCGTGGCCACCTTCGCCGCCATGGTGCTGGCCGTCTACCTCTACGGCATCCGGCGCATGAGCGACTGGGCCAACTCGCGTTATGGCCTGCGGGCAGGAGTAGTGGAAGCGATTCTGATTCTCGCGCTGACTCTGCTGGCGGCGCCTTTGCGTGGCTGGCTCGAGAAACGTTTTCGCGCGCTCTTCGAACGCGAGACGGCGCTCTATCGCGAAGTCGTCGCCAACGTCGGCGCGCATGCGGGGCGTTACCGTCGTCTGCCAGAGTTACTGGCCTTCATTGAGGCACAAACCGCCGGTGCCTTATCCCTGGGACGGGCAAAGATCGTCCTGCGTCAACCCCACGATGACGAGATGCCCGCTACAAACGATCCCGCGGAGTCACATTGGCTCGAAGCTCTCCTCAGCAGGGCACAGGCAGCCGGGGTAACGGCGCTCGAAGACGACGTTGTCTTTGGGGATCAGCGATACAACATCGCCTATGTTCTGCGTCGCGAAGATCGAGACGCGGGTCTGCTCTTGATCGAAGCATCGCCAAGCGCTTTGACTCCGGATGTCCGTGCCGTGCTCGAAGTGCTCGCCGGACAGGTTGCGATCGCCGTCGAGGATTGCCGGCTGGCAGAAGAAAACCTGCGCCTGGAACGAAAGGTGTCTGAAGGGGAACGGCTGGCAGCGCTGGGGCAAATGGCAGCCACAGTTGCGCACGAAGTGAAGAACCCGCTGTCAGCGATCAAGTCCATCGCCCAGGTGATGAGCGAAGACCAAGGTCTGAACAGTCAACATGCTCGTGATCTGAGCTTGATCGTGGGTGAGACTGATCGCCTGAGCAAGAGCTTAACGCAGTTGCTCAGCTTCGCCAGCAAACGCCCCCAAGCCGCACCGCCATCCCGATCCGACGAGTTGGTCAGGAGCGTCAACAGCCTGTTTCGAATGGAGGCGGAGGAGAGGAGCATCAGCTTGAAGTGTACGGCCGAAACGGGGCTCGAACTTAATGGAGTTCAGACGGCATCGGTGCGCGACGCCCTATCGAATCTGGTGCTGAATGCTTTGCAATCCACTCCCGCCGGCGGGGCTGTGAACTTGGATTTCCTGCTCGACCAGAACGAGATGGTCTTTGCGGTTTCGGATAGCGGCCCAGGCATCACCGCGGCGGTTCAAAAAAGGATCTGGGAACCCTTCTTCACCACCAGACAACGAGGCACTGGTCTGGGTCTGGCGATTGTTCGCAAACGCATGGAAGAAGCAGGCGGCACCGCTCGTTTGGTTCAGACGCAGAACGGCCAGGGTGCGCGATTTGAATTGAGATTGCCGATTGATCTCCGATACGGCAAGCTTTAGCTTGACGATAACTCTCGACGCGCTGACGGCAAACTAAGTTTGCCGTACATTTTGTTGGAACTTTCAGAGGGTCGTAGCGTGTCACAACCGGACGAGCTGCTCATCCTATCTGCGAGCAATCGCTACTTTAATTCTTCAAAGGAGAATCGAGTGATGATCTTTAGTAAAGGAATTCGTGTAATCTTTCTGGCGCTCTGCGGTGCGCTGTTGAGTGTAACGGCGCCGGCGGCGCTGGCCCAGGAATCAAGTTCCGCACTGCCGGCCTTCGAAAATTTTGATACAGAACTCTATCTGGTTCTGGCGTCGAATGAACGACCGGGTGACACTCCACTGCCGGCCTCACTTGATCAGGTGGCAAAACAATTGCGGGCCACTCTGCAATACAAAAACTACAGCCTGTCTTCAATATTGATCAATCGGGTGAAAAATAACGGCTCATTGAGTCTGACCTGGATCGGGGGGCCGAGATTGGCGCCGCCAACTTCGATGCCTGCCGGGTCACCGACTTTCGGTCAGTTATCAATCGGGCAACTAAAGGTTTTCGATAGCGCCGGAGGTCCGACTGTGCAGATTTCACGTTTCAGTTTTGGGGCCAAAGTCCCGATTCAAATGGGCACCAACATGGCGCCTACAGGCACGAACTCTGCACCGGTGATAGCGTATGAGCACGTCGGGTTGAATTCGGATTTTAGCTTGCGCCCGGATCAGCCCACGATTGTGGGAACGCTTAACGTTGGGCCTTCCGGCGACGCAATCATCGTGATTATTTGCGCTCGCCGCGCTCAACGTTGACGGAGTGACCTGGCTCTCCCCACTCTGACACGCCACGCGCAAGCAAAACCTGGAAAAGCCCTCTTATTGAGTGGGCAATTATACAGATGATGATGATATTGAGAACTTTTCCAGAAGAATGCCCGAGTATTGCGCGACCAAAACAATTACTCAGATGTAGACAGATCTCCGAAAGAAATGTCTAACTCTTCGACTCATCAAATATGCCAGGATAATGATTACGATTGGTATCCCGATAGCCGCCCTGCGCTCGGTCCCTGATATGACATTGAACACGTCGCCGGTGAGATTGACCAGGAGGATGACGATCGACAAGGTGTAACCCGAACGCTTGCCGCGCCACAAACCAACCGAAGACAGCGCGCACGCGAAACCGATGAAGAAGAACAAAATCGCCGCCCAAACCCCGATTGCAACCAGACCTGCGTGACCGCGCGGATTGAGATGCCACAAGGGTTCGAGAAAACCACCGGGGAACAATAGTGAAATTGCCGCGGTGAATGTAATTGCCGTGGAGACAGCGAAGAAAATACTGAGCGCGGTGATGCCAAGGGGCCGAATAGCTTTGATTGATCCAGCGGGTCTGGCGGTCATTAAGAATCTCGGCCTATCACGATGGATTTGTAGAAGGGCCCAGTCCGCGTTACCAGTAGCGTATGGCGATCCCCACCATCACCGATACCATCACGATCACGAACCTGGCGAGCCAGGTATCAGCCGCACGATGAGTGCTAATCCCAAGGCTGCAGCCAGCGTAATCGTATACCTCCGCTTGGCTCGCCACTTTTTGCCGGCCAGAACGATAATTAGCATCGAGGAAACGAGCAAAGGACCAAGTAAGTGTCCGAGCCAATACCTAATCATCGCTATGAGTTCGTCTGACGGCTAATTTAGGGACTATTGGTCGTCGACTGGCCAGCATGGAATTGCCTGCGTCATTTCTCTTCAAACGCATCAGTTCCTCCAATGAGACCGGGCGATACTGTTCGATCCGGATCACCCACTGCTAAAGCCGCATGCGCATGAGCGCGAACAATATCGCTCATCGTCAATAAACCAATTAGTTTATTTCCGGCCTTTCTGTCCACCACGGCTAGTTGACGCCTGCCTGACTTCTCCATCCTAACGACGGCTCTAACCAGGGTGTACTCAGGTTGCACGTGAGAAGCATGCTCGACGATCGCGCTCACGTTTCGGCTTGCGCCTCCTTCACTTGCCGCAGTACGGCGCAGCCGGGATTTCGTCAGGAGACCAAGAAAGCCGCCTCCTTCATCGACGACCGGGTAAGTAGAGAAGTCGTGACTCTCGACTTGCTTCAGCGCTTCACCCACAGAGCCCGTCGCAGAAATGGTTGTGGGATTAGTCGTCATGGCGCTACCAATCGTCAATCGTTCAAGCGCATGCGACACTCGCCGATCTCGATGGGGCAAGTGAATGTCATCCTGTTCCAGCAGCGCTTCATAAATCGGCGTGGGGCGGAAGTGTCGCGC
>JBBRMS010000016.1:0-60780 GCA_038230715.1 Pyrinomonadales bacterium | reverse complement strand
TCGTCATTATTAACTGAAACGCCATTCGTCTCTAAGAACGTTTGCGGTAATCGCCGCTGGCCATCAATCAACTCGTGCCTGACGCTAATTTTGTTTAAGCCCGCGGAGCGGGTGTCAGCATAAAGCCTGGGGTGGAGCGCAGCGGAACCCCAGGAACCGGCAGAGAACATTGTCAGAGCCCGCGGAGTGGGCGACAGCCGAAACATTACGATTGGTGTTTGTAATCGTAACGGCTATCGCCCGCTCCGCGGGCTCAATGATTATTTGTGGGGGCATTTGATCCTGGGGCTCGCGCCCCAGGCTTTATGCTGTCGCCCGCTTCGCGGGCTTGATGATCATTTGTGGATTTGATCTTGGCATCCGAGAGACCAGGGTCAGGCTGCGCCTGCCTTCTGCCTCCAGCCTCGTCTTCGCGTGAACGATTTCCCTCTCATAACCGTACCTAACGTCATGATCAAGAATCCACGTCTTCTGGGCCGGGTGATAGGTCTGCTTATCCTGCTTACAATTCTCGGCGGTGTTTTCGCTCAAGGCTTCGTTAGCGAACGGCTGATTAATTTCAGCGACGCCGCTGCGACCGCAAACAACATCCTGACGCACATAAGCCTTTTCCGACTCGGCTTCACCGTGTTTCTGATCGAGATGGTGAGCAACGTCGCTACTACCGCACTCTGGTACGTGCTCCTGAGACCGGTCAGCCGGCCCGTCGCTTTGGCCGCGGCGTTCATCGACCTCGCGGCCGTCATCGTCAAGACTTTCGCGCGCGTGTTCTTCATAGCGCCGCTATGGGTGCTGCTGCCCACAGTCGGTGGCGCGCCACCAGTTTTGCACGGCTTCACGCCTGAACAGGTGCAGTCAATCGCGTTGGTCCTGCTGAAAGTGAATTCCTCTGGCGCCGCGATGGCGATGGCATTCTTTGGAGTCTCTGTGCCGCTTTACGGTTACCTGATCTTTCGTTCAAACTTCCTGCCGCGCTGGTTGGGCGTAATGACGATGATTGCCGGCATAGGCTGGCTGACATTTATCTACCCGCCACTGGGCTCTCGACTGTTCATGTTCACCGCGTCGTTTGGCCTGCTGAGCTGCGCCGCGATGATCCTTTGGCTTCTCATCCGCGGTGTTGATGAAGAAAAATGGAGAAAGCAATCAACTGCTAACGGCTGACTTTTGAGGACGACAGCAGTCATGATCGCAACGTCGAAGTCTCTCGCCCCGTTACGCGGGCTCAATGATCATTTGTGACTTTGATCCTCGGGCTTGCGCCCCAGGCTTTATGCTGACGTCCGCTTTGCGGACTGACCCGGTCGCCACCACCACGCCACGCGGGCTTTCCGCGCGCGTTGCGCGGACGGGATGTCCTCGCTGCCAGCATGAGGTGCACTATTTGGCGTAATGCAACGGGACGGTAACCAGCAAAGGTCCGCCGGCTTTGCGGGCGAGGCGATAGACGGTTTGTGGGGGTGGGCCGCCCTGGGTTAGTTGCCGGCCATTGGCGGCGCCGGCCAGCTTTTCTTCCTTCGTCCACTGACGGCCGGCTCCGTCGACTAATTCCAGCCGTTCGGCCGTGCCGCCCCAGATTTTTTCCCAACCAGCGACTTGGGTGTTCGTCAGCTTCAAAGGCTGAGCTCCAATCGGTAAAGGCAAGGGCTCAGTCAGGAGAATCACCGTCAGCACTTCGGCGATCTGATCGCGGCGATCTCCGGTGGGCTGGGCAGTGAAGTAGCTGTATTGATCTTCCTGAGCGGGTATGTCTATCAGCATTCCCGGCGCGACCCGATTGTCACCACCGCGTGTGCCCTTCGTCGGGAAAATCAACATCGCTTCGCCGAAACTTCCATCGGCATACTGTTCCCGATCTACGATGTAGAGATAGCCGGTCCGAGGCGACTCAATCGTCAAGCGTACTCGATCGCCGATTTTCAAAGGCGTGTCGGCTTCAATTCTTTCCGGCGTCATCTCGGTCTGTCTTAGGCCGTCCTGCACCACCACCCGCGCACCCGTGTCAATTGATTGCGAAGGTCGCAGCCGCCACACGGTGACACCGATTTCTTCAGACGGAGCCGGTTTCGTTTTCCGCGAACCCGCAGCCAGTTTTAGCGAACCCGTGCGCCGGTAGATCGGCGCCTTGACCGCCACGCCTGCGCTCACCCGACCGCCGCCGGCACCGGCGGTCAATCCTTCGGCCGGTCGAGCCTTGTTAAAACGATCGAGGACGATCTGACGCGAGTTGGGCTCTTCACCCTGAGCGAGCGCTGAGGAATTGGTCGAGGAGAGAAATAGGATGCCGAAGGCTAAGATCGCGGTCCATTGAATCGTCTTCAAGTGTGTAGAACTCCGAGTCATACCATCCCTCCGAAAGATTGATCAGGTTTTGTGTCGTTTCGTGCATCGATGTTCCATCGAAGATGATCCGCGTAATCACACGAAACAAGGGCGAAAATCGAGCTGCAACTTGCCGGTTGATGTGCGGAAGGTCTCTGACCTTCCGGCTTGGGCTTCATTGAAGTTTGGGGCTATGCCCCACTCTTTGAGGCGTAGCCTCCAAGCGAAGGGATCGGTGCCGGAAAGGCAGAGCCTTTCCGCACATCAGGCGGCAGAGCCGCGACCGTCCCCGGTATTTCAATCCATGTTCGTTATGGAACCTTCGAGAGCGTGAATTTGTAATATCCATTGTCCCATCTGATAGTGGATCGCCCGAAGTTCCAGCTACCGTTTATCTTGTCACCATCTATCTGGGCCTCTACCGGAGATGTGCCCACAGTTTCTCCCTCAGCGAATTGCATACGGATTGTGTTTCCCGTTTGGGTCCACGTTCCCCGGTAGGTGGGGTTGTTCAGACGACTCCACCCCAAACGCCAAACGACAGCGCCATTCGGCAAAAACCTGAATTCGTAGTGCTTGTCACCGCCGGCGGAATCGCCTGTCCAGGTTGTGCCTTCCAGCGCAGCTCCTTCAGGGTTTGAGTTGCCTCCGGCGGGTGCAGGGCTACAGGCAACGCGAACGGCGTTGAGCGCATTCACCGCCTCGCTCGCGGATTCAGCCTGAAAGCGCAACTTGCCGGACTGATCCCTAATCTCGCGTATGTAACTGCCGTCAAGTCTGGCCTCGTCCAATTGGGAGCACTGCAGAACATCGGGTTTGAACGTCTGGTTGTTGGAAGCGTCTTTGTTTTCGGGCACATCGTTGTAGACAAACTTGATGGTGCCGTGGCTGATTACTAGCGTGCCTGGATAACTATAAACTGCGCCACCACCCCACCGGCCGTAACGACCTTTGAAGGTTTTCGTTTGGCGAGCAATTTCGTCCGCTTTCGCCTTTTCTTTTTCGGCAGCTTCCAGCGGCGCCAATCGGTTGCGGGCGAGGATGACGAATTCCCCGTTCGGATACTTCTCTAGATAGGCTCGGAAGTCACCGGCGTTGGTACTGTTCTTAATCGAATCCCAGAAGGTCAGTTCCGCGGCGCTGTTGTTGGCTGGGGCGGGCTTTGATTCTTTCGGTTGGCCCGGTGCTTCGATCGTGCTGATGCGGTTTCTCGCCAGCGACGCGAACTGGCCGTTAGGATATTTGTCCAGATAGGATCTGAAGTCGTCGGCGTTGGAACTGTTCTGTATCGTATCCCAATAACTCAACTCAAAAGCGATAGGATCGATTGGCTTGGCATTCTTTTCGATCGTTAGTGCTTCATCGACGCTCGAGGGCGAGAAGGCGAAGTTTCCGACCAGCGATGAAGACTCCCACGGCACTTGTTGTCCAGTTGTTTGTCGCTGCACGGCGGCGCGAACTCGCTTGAACATCTCCTCGACGCCGATACCGCTTACGCGCATCTGGCTGAGGAGTTCTGAGGTGTAGAGTCCGTTGCGGCCTGTGCCGTCGCTGGCCACGCGTCCGGGTGAGGTCGCGTAAGCGATCAACGTTCCCGTCGGTGCGTCGACCTGGGCCAAACCACTGCCAGCCGATCGAAAACTGCGCGTAAAAGGGTTATTGCGACAGGCATCGAGGATAACAATGTTCAGACCGTTTTGGGCTTCGTCCATCAAGCCGAGGACGAGATTTAGATCAACTGCCTGGTCCTCAACATCAGTTTCACTGGTAATGTCGGCGTTGGCCGGGATCAGATAATTCCGGCCGCGCATCTGTACTCCATGCCCGGCATAATAGAACAGACCCTGACCGCCGCCTTTGAGTTGTAGACCGAATTCGCGAATCAATCTCTTCATGGTGCGTTGGTCCGCGTCGATGGCGCTGGAAACTGAGAAGCCGAGGACCTTGAGCGTCGCGGCCATGTCGCGTGCGTCATTGGGCGGGTTCTTCAAAGGAGGAGCGTTGGTGTAGGCGCCGTTGCCGATGACCAGGGCGATGCGCTTTGACGAGGTGCTGTTCGCAAGTCCGGCCTGGGCCAGTTGGCGGCCGGGATCTTGTTGGGCGGGCGTGTTTATGAAAAGTCCGGTGATGGCGACAATTGTGCTCAGTATCCCTGCGCTCGTCCTTTTTTGTTTCCACATAAGGAGCTCGATTTTCCGTTCGGCGCGAAAGAATCATTCGCACCTATGACTATGATGGCCGCCTTTGATGGGCGGAAGATCTTGAACTTCCGGCCGGGCCATTTGAATCCCTTTGGCTTCGCCCAAAACTTTGAGGCGCACCCCCAAAGAAACCTGGATAAGATTGTCGGAATAAGCGGAGCCCTTTCCACACATCAGGCGGCAGAGCCGCTTGGTGCGGGCATGCTCCCCGCACTACATTTTAATGATGCTCCAGCTCAATTGCGTTAACCAGCACATCGCCTTTGCCTTTGACGGTGGTTAGTTTTCTGGCCGTGTCCTTCGTCACTTCGGGTGGCGGGGATGAGTGCTGCTGCAGAAAGTCGCGCACCGCTCGGGATTGGGTCGAGTCTTTGATCTCGCCCTGATCGCGATCGTTCACTTTGTCGGTGACGGCTTCCAGTTCTTTCACGGGCGCCGCGGAGTAAACGATCCAGAACTTTTCGGTGCCCTGGTGATCGTCAAATCTCATCCAAGCCGTCTGGAGTTTTTGATCCGCCGAGACTTTAGGCGATCCGTTATTCGTTTTGGTTTCCGGGAAGAGCATATTGTACGTCACCCCGGTTCCGGCCGGCCCTTCGTTGAGTAGGTAGAGATAACCTTCGTGGGGTGTGGCCAGGTTCATGCGAAACTTCCAACCGTTCTCGAAAATTTCCCGCCCGGAAGATTCGAACTCGTCCTGAAACGGTTTCCCGTCACGCATCTTTTGGACGTTCAGCGAGTAGGTGACGGTTTGCTCTTTCGCGGTTGCAAGTGAGCTGCGTTTCCAGACGAAAAAAGCGCCTCCCACGATTGCAGCCAGCAGAACTAAACCGGCGCCTATCATTAACCACGGCTTTCGATTAGCCGCTTCGGTGGCTGCGGCCGCCGGATAGCCTGGGTCGCTCAGCGTGCCAACTTTCACCGGTTCAAAGCGCGCTGCAATCGTCTTCGATGCCAGGTCGGCGGTGTCCCGCGGCGGTTCGTAGGGAGTAGTGGCAAGCTGCGTCGCCGGAATCGGCAGAGGGCCGCTGGGGCTGGGACTGTATGTTTCTTCCGACAAGGTGCGGGCCAGGGTGTCGCCGAGCTCGCGAGCATTCTGAAAGCGCTGTTTAGGATCAAAACCAAGCGCCCGCAGAATCACCTGGCAAGCTTCTTCAGAAACACTCGGCCGCAGATCCGACGGTTTCACTCTCACGCCGCCGCGCTGCATCTCCAGCAACTCAAAGCCTGTTTCGGGATTGAATGGTTTGCGGCCGGTGACGAGTTCATACGCGATCGCCCCCATCGCATAGATGTCCATCGCCGCTGAGACTGGTCGTCCACTCAATTGCTCAGGCGCCATGTAAGAAACCGTTCCCGCGGTCGCGCCGGTGACGGTGCTGGGTGCGACAATCGAATCTTTCAGTTTGGCAATGCCGAAGTCGATGATCTTGACCTGCTCTTCCCCGTCGCCGAAGCTCTGCAGCATGATGTTTTCCGGTTTCAGGTCGCGATGAAAAATGCCTTTATCGTGCGCTGCTTTGAGAGCGCGGCCGATCTGCTTGATCAAATCGGCGGCGCGTTCGAGCGGAATGCCTTCGGGTTTGATCTGGGAACGCAGCGTCACCCCATCGATGAATTGCATCACCAGATAAGGCTTGCCGTCGGGAAGTTCACCTGTGTCGAGGACGCCCACGACTCCAGGATGATCGACCCGGGCGAGAGCTTCTTTCTCCTGTTGAAATTTCTGCACCACCCATGAATTCTGCAGAGACTTCTCGAGCAGCACTTTGACCACGACGAGCTTGCCGTGCAGTTTCTGATCCTGTGCCAGGTAAACCGCGCCAACACCGCCCTGGCCCAGTTCCTTTTGGATGAAGTAGCGGCCGTCGAGCGTGGTGCCCGACAAACCCGGAAGAGAAGGCAGCGAAGTTTCGTTAAGGGGAATGCGATCGTGGGCTGGCTCAGCGGTGATCGTCGACGCAGAGAGATCGACAGGCACATTTGCGGGGTCGTCGGCAGTCGGCCCAGGCGTTACCGTCTCGGGTTGATCCTTGAACGTCACAGTTTACGAGGCTGGAGAGGGAATAATCGCCCTTACTTGTTTATGCGCGCCATGCCGCACGCCTGGATAATTGTATTGATCACATCGGCGGTGATGTTAGTGCCCGGCTTAACTGGGGTAAAAAATCCTCCGGTCGCCGGGGTTGACGTGTAGAACATGACCTCTCTCTCTTTTCCATTGACCGGAGTAAGCAGCAGATTCACGTGTGGCAGCGCATAAGCCGATTGACCCTGTTCGATCCGTTTAATCTCCGAGCATTGAATGACGAGGTTCTTCTTTTCATTTGCTTTTCGCGGCTCGAACGCGAGGGTGCCCGGAGTGACCGTCAGCGTTCCCTGAGTTTTTGAAGCATCCTGAACGTCATAGAGATGCGAGTTGCGGGCCCGGTCAGTAGCTTCGGCGGACGCTTTGGCTTTTTCTTTGTCGGCTGTTTCATTCTCCAGCATGGCTACCCGGCCGTTCGCGATTTCGACAAACAGCCCGTTGGGAAACTTATTGACGTAGGCTTTGAAGTCCGATGGGTTCCGGCTGTCCTTAATCGCATTCCAGTAAGTCATCTCCATCGAGTCGCCTGAGACCGTGCTGGGATTCGAACGCACCGGATTCGCTCGCGACTTGGCCAGAGCGGCAAACTGACCGTCGGGATATTTATCGAGATAGGCCTTGAAATCATCCGGGTTGTTGCTGCTCTTGATGCTTTCCCAGAAGCTCAATTCGATCGCTGCCGGATCGACCATGGCGATATTTGGAGTTGAACTATTGTTCGCGTTCGAAGCGGAGTTGGTAATGGCGACGACCAGTTCGTCCGCGCGATAGCCTTCGATCACTGCAAAAGGTTTTTGCTGCTTGGTCGAACCGAGGTCGATCGCCAGGCGCTTTGGCACTGTCTCTTGAACGTACTTCACCAGCTGCGAGAGAGTGACTTCGCCTTTGTCGTTTGCGGCTCCGCCTTTCAATCCCTCGACTACGGCCCAACTGAAGTACCCCTGTTTCTTTTCGGTGTATTCGTAAGCACGTTGCCCGATGCCGGTGGCATACACGGTAGCGAACGCCTGGACCTCGCGATTGCGCGTGTCGAAATTGAAAGCATTGGTGTAGGCGTTACTTAGATTGTTTGGCGCATCAGCGCGGCCACCTGGATCGTTGCGGCAAGCGTCGAGCAGCACGAGGACCTGGCCCACGCCGGTCTCCTTGATCCGCTCTTTGACGCGATTCATGCTGATCGCGGTCTCTTCAAGAAAGGAAATTTGATCGCTGATTTGCGCATCGGCCGGCAGTAGAAATGCCTGCCCACCGCGCTCCATTCCGTGACCCGCGAACGAGACCAGCAGTAAGCCGTCTTTGGGAACCGCGGTGCTGAGATTCGACAAGCGACGCAGAATGTTAACCCGGGTCGGTTGGCGTTCCAATGGCTGATCGGTGGAAAGCAGTATCACCTGATCCTGGGGGAAGCCGGCATATCGAACGAGTGCATTGGCGATCATGCGGGCGTCATTGTCTGACCCTTTGAGCGGACTGATCTGTGGGTCCTGATATTTGTCTACGCCAATTACGAGTGCCCAACGCTTTGCACTGACGGGCAGTGCGGTCACTCCGTTCTCTGGTGGAGTCGCAGTTGAGGGCGAACTGTTTGTGGCCGGAGTTTGCGGCTGAGCCGGTGGTAGCTGCTGCAGCTGGCGCGACGTTGGTTCAGTACCCGATGTGGGCGATTGAGTTGCCGGCTTGGCTGGCTCCTGAGTCGTGGATGCGGATTCCAGCGCGCGCGTCACCGCTGGTGAGCTAGACTGCGGCGCCGGCGTTTGCACAGTGGGCTGAGTTGTCGTGGGCGCGGACACGTTTGACTGTGCGGTCTGCTCTGAAGCTGTGGTGGCCGCGGCCGCCAATGCCGTCTGCATTTCCTTTTCCAGCTTACGGGCCATTCTCTGATCGATCGTATTTAGTTTTTTGAGTTGCTCGTTGGCCAGATCGGCCTTGCCGAGACGCGCATAGGCCTGACCCAGGCCGTAATAGGCATCCGCATAGTCGGGCTGAAGACGGATCGCACTCTTGAGAAAACTCACAGACTTTTCAAAGTCTGCGCCGCGCAGATAGGCGTAACCAATGCCGTAGTAGGCTTCGGCAAAATTCGGATCGAGGCTGGTGGCTTTGACCAACGGAGCAAAGGCCTCGCCGTGGCGGCCCATTGCGTTATAAAAATAGCCGAGATCGTATTGGGCGGTGGCGTCGTTGGGCGCCAGACGTACCTGCTCCCTGTACGCGGCCAGCGCCTGTTCCGAGTTGCCGCTGTTGAGATAGGCGTCACCCAGGCCGCCAAAGGCCGGCGCATAGTTGGCGTCCAGGCGAATGGCAATCTTGTAAGTCTCAATGGCTTCGGGCCACTTCTTTTCCTCGGCCATCTTGTCAGCTTCATCAACCAGTCCGGCAGCACGGCTCACAGACTTTTGTTCAGCTCTGCCACGTTTTTGGGCGTGCGCGCTAAAAGGCGCAGAGCTAAGGAGAAAAGCAGAAACAATTAGAAGCGCGATGAACTTAACGAACGGGGCCGCAGTTTTCATAGGTCAACTCCGAAATTGCTTGGGAGGGATTCTCGGAAGCGCAGCGCGAATATCACGCAGCGCGCAGCTTTTAATGAGCTACGCGCAGCTTTTAATGAGCTATAGGCTAGGCCCACAACCCTGAGTTGTCAATGGTTTTGGTGCCATTCTCGGACCCTGGATTTGAAATTTACTGCGCTCCCTCAGGGTTCGCAGTGGCGGCGATGAGTCACTGGCGGAATATCCGTCCGGTGCCCTTTGCCTTTGTGAGAACCTTGCCGGGTCAGCTAAGATGATCCGGTATGAATGAACCAAGTTCCACCCCATCGAACGGCTTCGTCGAACTTCGCGATATTGAGTCGTTGGACCGCTTTCTGTCGCGGTCAAACGGCTCGCCGGCCATCATTTTCAAGCACAGCAACACGTGCGGCATCAGCGCCAGGGCGCACGCCGAGATGTCCCGGCTGGAGCATCCGGTTGGGGTCGTGATAGTGCAGCTGGCGCGGGAACTGTCGAATGAAATTGAGGCGCGCACCGGAGTGGCGCATGAAACCCCGCAGGTTTTTATCATTGGTGACAGAGAAGTTTTGTGGAGTGCTTCGCACGGCCAGATTAAGGCGGAAGCCATCGAGTCGGCGCTGCAAGAATCAGCAAACAGCAAGCGGTAAGCAATTGCCCTGTTGGTTTAGAGGCGGGCTACTGCCCGACTTCGCGAGTTATTAGCCCGATCGTTGAGGGCTCAGGAACATAATGACTGACGCAGCCCAACGACGACACGCAATCGAGCCGCGCGAGATTTCGCAGGAGAGCAATACTCAATTGCGCATCACCTGGGCCGACGATCGCGTGTGCGACTATAACGCCGCGGCGCTGCGCCGGGTATGCCCTTGCGCCCAGTGCGTGAATGAATGGACAGGGCAGCGAACACTGCAGCCGGAAAGGATCTCTGATGAACTCGAGATCGGCGATCTAAACATCGTGGGCCGTTACGCGCTCAACTTTCGTTGGAGCGATGGCCACGAAACAGGGATTTACAGCTTTCAGTATCTGAGGGATTTGTGCGAGCAGAGGAACGGGGAACCTGTTTCAGGGTTACCCTAGCGAACCGTTTAGAGGCGGCACTTGTGCCCCTTATCCAACGGCGGCGGTCGAATCCGCCGTCAAATCAGGCACGTTGTTCACCCCCATGTCAGAGTCGCAGCGAATTCTGATTGTTAGTAACGGTCAGGCGTTCCCGCGCGCAGCACTCGAACAACGGGCACTCGAGATTACGATCGCGAAAGACTGTGCCACCGCTTTGGAAGGATTGCTGGGAGAACGTTTTGAACTGGTGGTAATTGACTTCGCGCCGACCGGGGACGCGATTGAATTCATCAAGCGGGTTCGCAACACGCCGAAGTTAGCTGGTATCTTGATCCTGATACTGGCTGAATGGGGCACGGGTGAACCGACTCTGGCTCTGACCGCCGGGGCCGATGCCTTTGAACCGGGCAAAGGAAAATCGATTGATCCGAGTCGTCTGATTACTTCTATTGAAAGACTGCTGGGCCGGCAGGGTGCGGCAGCAAAGTTAACAAGCTTATGAATGAACGCGATTTTTTTAACGAAAAGCAGGAATCAAAGACCGCCAGTTTTAGCTGCCCGCACTGTCGCGCGCGCAACGACTACGAAATACGTTGGCTGAAGCGGACCAAGAAGCCGGCGCCTCCACGCGGAGCCAGCGAGACGGACAGGCGCCAATTTCAAAACTCTCGCGACTACATGGTACGCATCGACGATATGCTGGCCTGTCGCTCCTGCCGCAAGCGTTTCGATATTCCAAGTTCGCAGTCGGTCGTGTTTATTTAAGTCGCGTAGCGACGGCCGATGTGGGAAAGGCTGCGCCTTTCCGGCCCGGGTTAGATCATCCCTCAGGCCGTTCCCTGGACATTTTTGAGCGGCACAGCCTTCAAGTGAAGAGCGAGCCCGGAAAGCCGAAGGCTCTCCGCACAGCATTACTGCGATGGGCTTCAGACTGTCGTTGCTCCACGGCTTTTACCGTCAGCCCTACCATCCATCTGTCGTATTTCGATTTCATAACACCTGTTCGGCGAGAAAAGCTTTCGGCTAAAGGCTGAACTTTATCTTCATCGAGTTATGGCTCAAGGCTTGCTCGTCTTAGCATCGTTTTGGATTCTTCTATTGCGACCAAAAAATTAGAGGTGGATAAAATGCAGAGAGAAATTACTGCTGGCGTCCTGGTAAAGCCGGACGTCGCCGAGTGGTCGGCCCGCGTTTATGGCAAACAGGAATTCGCTGGCGCAGGGAAGACCAACACCGGTCTGCTGGTGCCCCTCGAGCGCCGGTTAGCGCGATTCGTCTTGCCGCGTATCCCGCTGTGGCTGGAGACTTATCACCTGACCTTGCTGACTCCGCTCTGGTCAATCGGGATTGCGGTGTTTGGATATATGGCGGCACGTGACCTGCGCTGGCTTTGGATGACGAACCTGATGATCGTGCTGCATTACTTCACCGATCACTTCGACGGCAAGCTGGGCAAGTTCCGTGACACGGGCCTGCGCAAGTGGGGCTTTTATATGGATCATCTGTTTGACTATGGCTTCCTCTGCTCGATCCTGATTGGCTATTCATTTCTGCTCCCACAAAAAGCGATCCTCAGCATGATGCTGGTGCTGTGCGTCTTTAGCGCGTTCATGTTTCACACCTTCCTGATGCTGGCGGCCATCGATGAATTCAAGGTCAGCTTTGCCATTTTTGGCCCCACCGAACTGCGCCTGATGCTGATAATTATCAATGGCTTGCTGGTGCGTTTTGGGGTCCGGCCCCTCAAAGGGACCTTGCCCTATATCGCGGTTTGTGGCACTGTAGCCCTAGCCCTCCTAGCTTACCGAGCACAGAAGAGACTCTGGAAAAGCGATATGCAGTCCAAGGCAGCAAGTGCTGCCGGTGAAGAGAAACTGTTTGTAGAGGGATAATTCTGCAACCAAAACAGGTCGAGCGGCGTCTAAACGTTGCTTTCCCAAAACCGAAGATCAGGTTGAATAGATACGGAACTTTCCCTAGGGGATTTCGTTAAATCAAATCGTAGAAAAAACCTGCTTCCCGATAAAGATTATGTCTGAGAAAAAAGTAGTAAGAATAGTAAAGCGCGAAGATCGCAGCCAGCGTAAGCCGGGCACCGCCCGTGCCGCTCGCGAAGCGGCGCGCAAAGCTGCCACCGACATGGTGAACAACGTCACCAACTGGGTAAATGAATTCCAACAGAAGCAAAGCGTCGAAACCGCCAAAGCTGTAGAAACTCTCATTCGCTCACGCCAGCAGCCGAACGAGGCTTAATCGAGCCTTAGCGCTTTCCCCTCGAATCACCAACTTTCAAAAGGAACTCCGGTCTAAGAACCGAAGGGCCGGAGTGTGATCCGTAACTGGCGCGACTCTCACGATTCGTGGGGGCAACCTCTCAGAATGCGACAGATATTTGCAGCGAAGCCTGGTGACTATGCCGAAGTGCGCGGCGGTAAGCCTCTGGCTTACGGTCTGGCCATCCTTAGTCTGCGGGAGAGCCGCCGAGCTTGCGGCGGTGAATTCGAGAGAGGTCAAACCATCCAACTCAATGTTTGACAGTCGTCGCCCGTGGCGATAGCATCGCGTCGTAGCCTCGCCCTCGGACATCGATTGGAGAAAAGAGCCATGAAGTCTTGACACTCGAAGAGCCGAAAGCGAAGTAAATCGATCATCGATTCCATTCGTCGCCCGATTGCGCCGCCGGGTCATCCTTTGACCCACGCCAAGCCTGACGCAAAGGCGCGGCCGGCGGAACGGAAAGCAAAACATAAGCAGCGGACTGAAGCGACCGAGGATTAAAAAATTCTTTCATGAACGAGATCGGCGAATCTTTCATTACGGCTTCCCGCGCCTTTTTTGCCGACGACTACCTGCCCAAGCTTGAGCGGTGCCTGGCACTTCTGTCTGAAGAGCAGCTCTGGTGGCGCGCGAACCCACAATCCAACAGCATCGGAAATCTCCTGCTGCATCTGAGCGGCAACGTACGGCAATGGATCGTGTGTGGCCTGGGTGGCGATCCGGACCAACGCGATCGCGATTCCGAATTTGCCCGACGCGAGGTTATTTCGCGGGACGAATTGTTGGCCCGATTGAAGCAGACGCTCAATGAGGCAGACGCAACGCTGGCAAGGTTCGACGTCGACGAACTGCTCGCGCGTCATAGCATTCAAGGCTGCGACGTCACGGCGATGTCGGCGATCTATCACGTCGTCGAACACTTCTCGATGCACACCGGACAGATAATCATGATGAGTAAAATGTTTGCGGAAGTTGATTTGGGCTTTTACGATTTTGTCGACGCCGTGCCGGTGCTGAAGTGGAAGCGCTCAAGGTAACCTGTATTCGGCCCCTTGCGATTGATACTGAAGTTTGTGCTAGGATTCCCGCCGGCCGTTTAATTCCAAGTTTGACGCAATAACTTAATCACACCTGGAGGTGTTTCTCGATGACCTATATCGTTGCTGAACCCTGCGTAAATTGTCGCTATACGGACTGCGCCCTGGTTTGTCCCGTCGAGGCGTTCCATCTTGACGACGACATGTTGGTGATTCACCCTGAAACCTGCATCGACTGTGATGCGTGTGTTCCCGAATGCCCGGTCGAGGCGGTGTTTGCCGAAGACAAGTTACCCGCGGAATGGGCCAGCTTTACGCAAGTAAATGCTGATCGAGCACTCAGCGGTTTGCCTACGATCAATGTCCGATTGGATCCTTTGTGTCAGTGATTTCGGGAGAATGAACCTGTACTGCGAGCTAGCAGCTGGCAGTACAGCAGTGAAAGTAAATCAGACAGGCGCGCCGGCCGCGGCAACCGAAGCGGCTGTCGCGCCTTCTTAGTATGCCGGGGAACACGTCTTGCAGCTAAAGTCTTCGAGTTTCAGACCTGCAATTCCCAAATGAGTATTAGCGCCCAGGCTGGGTGTCAGGATTTGAGACTTGAAATGCGAAAGAACACAAAACGTTTGCTTGGTGGGGTGGCATTGGCTGCTGGAGCCCTCGGTGCGATTGGAGCGTTAGTGATGAAAAAGAGCAACAAAGCAGGTTGGCCCCGCGGCTGGCGAGACAAGGCGGTCGACACCTGGGCGCGTCCCGGAATGGAAGTCATCTTCCGTGCCGAGCTGATGCCCGGGCGCCACACGCCGGAGCGGACTTTTCATGTGATGACCTTGTTGCCCAGTGGACGCGTGCTGCTGGATGGAGTTGCGGGCGAACACGCGCAAAAGGAATTTCAGCCGGTTCGGTGACCGGTAAAAATTCTAACAACGACCAGCCGCAAAAAGCACAAAAGGCCCACGCAGGAATTGTTCTTGTGCCTTTTGTGCTTTTTTGCGGCTGCTTCCTTTTGGCTGAAGGATTCACCATTCATAAACGCGCCCGATTTCCATCACGCTTAAATTGTCGATTCCCAATTCAGCCAGTTCGCGCGCGACGGTTTCGCGGTACGCCGGCTTAAGATGGACGGCGAGAATATCCATCCCATTATGGGTGAGCTTGCGAAGTTCGTCGCTCAACATTTCCGGTGTCAGGTGCTTTGAGGCCTGGGCCAGCGAGCGCATTGAGTTTGGGAAAGAAGCTTCAATAAAAAGTGCGTCGAGGTGCGGCGCCCGGCTGGCCTCTTTCCAAAAGTCTTCGGTTTCAGCAGTGTCGGAACTGAAAGCAACCGTAACCTGGCTGTCAGAGACGATCAAGCCCACTGTGGGCACGATGTGATTCACGGGGATCGCAGTCATCGTCAAATGGGCCACCTTGAACTTCTTGCCGATCTCAAAGGGCACGTACTCCATCACTGAGCCGCGTTCGTTCTTTAGTTCATCAAACTTCGGATAGACGCTGTCGTTGAAGACGTCGCGCTTGAGCAGGTCGATGACTTCCGGAGTAGCGTAAATGCGGATTGGTTGTTCCAGTTCGCCAAACAGATCGTCAACAAAGATCGGCAGACTGGCGATGTGATCCATGTGGGGATGCGTCACGATAATATCGCGGACCTGACGGCGCTGAACTTCATTCGAAGCGATGCCAATGCTGCCGGCGTCGACCGAGACGCGATCGTCTATCAGAAAGCAGGTCAGGCGTTGCGCCGCGTTGGCGCGCCCGCTGGAGTCAAACGAGCTGGGTAAAAGTTGAATGTGCAATTATCGGGTGTATTGGGTTCAGACTTCGGCAAACAACGTTCCAAGTATAAGCCAACCAAAGCAAAAGGTGCGAGAGTTTTCACCCGCGCCTGAAATCTTTCTAGCTGCCACCTTTCGGAAGATAGCCCAGTCGCTGGCGCAATTCCTGCAACCTGAAACGGTATTCATTCTCGCGCTCTTGCGCCAGAATGGGATCGCGCACGAAACCTCGTTCCACTCGACTGCGATGAAAGGCCAACTCGCTGGCCATCTGATTGCACTGCTTGCGCATGCGCCAAGGGGAAAAACCCTGTTTCATCAAAACGGTCCAGTTCAATCCCATCCGGCCACGAATCGTGCATAGCTTCTCGTATTCATGCGGATCGAAAAAGCCGGTTTGCATATCAGGATAAAGAAATTGGCGAACGATGCGGCCTTCACGGCGCAGCGCAAAGAACACGACCATCAGCGTGACGATGAGTGCAGGCCCCATGATGCCGAAGTAAGCAGCGAAAAACCCGGCCGCGCCGCCATAGGTGGCCGATCCGTTCCAGGTGGCGTGCAGCGAAATAGCCAGCATGAAACCCAGAACCGGCGCCACCAGTTTGATAAAGCCGTTATTGGATTGCCGCGACCAGCCTAATCCAATGCCGGTCATCCCGGTGAATAGTGGATGAGCGAAAGGTGAAGCCATGCCGCGCAGGACGATCAGGAATTTCAAAGTGTCGGCTCCTTCCTGCAGTGCCCGGCCGTAGTAGAGAACGTTTTCGGTCATGGCAAAGCCGAGCCCGACCATGCCGGCGTAAACAACTCCATCGACGATGCCGTCGAATTCGTCTCGCTTCCAGAGGAATAGGACCAGGAGGATAAACGCCTTCGAGCTCTCTTCGACGATCGGGGCCGAGATTACAGCGCCGACATTCTGTCCGATTTTCTGACTGTGCGTGGCCACGGTCGCCATGATCTGAATGCTGGTATTAAAGACGAAGGCGATGAAAACCGCGACGAGGGCACCCCAGAAAAACGCTGTGGCCAGCATCCAGAGAGGCTCAGATTCGTAACGATCGATCCACAACAGGAGCATTACATAGATCGGTACCGGAAGGACGGCGCAGATTAACCCAATGATCAATTCCACTGGTCCCGTTTCGGAACCAATCAACACGAGCGTAATCAATCCGAGCAGGGCGGCGACCATTGCCGCGACCACTGCCAGGATTATTTTGAAAGCGCTTTGGTGACCAGACGAGCGGATGACTGGACGGATCGGCGGACGAGCAGCATTGGGGGTGAACGCGTTATTCATTGACTACGGAGCTCCGAGAAACGACTCCTAAATTCCCGGGCAGTATATCCACATTTCGAATTTGCGGCCAAGTAATCTTGTCCGAAGCGCTCTTAATTAGATTTCGTCATTAGATTTCGTCGTTCGAGTTAGGCCGTCATACCGGAGTTTTTTGGCGTGGCGAAAGCCAACAATTCAAGCACCTGATCGCGAGGCTTCTCCGTCGGGCTTTGCCCACGGGGGTCAGGATGTCCCCGATCCAATGGAATCATGCTCTTGATTTATCGGGCACAGGTAAGTGCCCGGCCGCCGTCTATTTGATAGGTCCCGCCAGTAATCCAGGAGGCTTTTTCTGAAGCCAGGTAAAGAATCAACTCGGCCACTTCGTTGGGGTCGCCGACCCTGCCGATCGGGTGGGTGGTCTTTGAGTGCTCCAAAAATTTTTCATAATCTGCTTCACTCATGCCGCCTCTCTTATGAATTTCGGTAACCACCACCCCGGGATTAACTGCATTCACCCGGACACCCCTGGGAGCGAGCTCCAGCGCCGCACACCTCGTCAACTGGTCCACCGCGGCTTTAGAGACACAATAAGCGAGCACACCTGGGAACGATCGCAGGCCGGTAACGCTTGAGACATTGACGATGTTGCCTTTGGTCTTAATCAGGTGTGGACTTGCCATTTGCATCAATTGAAAGGCAGCGCGAAGATTGACGTTCATCATCGCATCCCAAGCCGCGAGTGAAGTGGTTTCGATTGAACCGCTTGAGATATGACCGGCCGCGTTTACCAACACGTCGAGGCGGCCAAACCTGTTTACGGCTTCATCCATTGCATGTTGGCCTTCCTCTCCATTCGTCACGTCAGCGATCAAAGTCAGCGCCTCACCGCCGGCACTCTTCACCGCACTGGCAACCTCGCGGAGAGCCTCCTGGTTCCGGCCCAGCGCGACCACGTGGGCGGATGCGGCCGCGAATTTTACGGCGACGGCGCGACCAATGCCGGAGGTCGCTCCAGTCACGAGCACGACCTTGTTTGCAAACCCAGTTTCCATCAACGATTCCTTTCATGTTAGAACAGGTCGCCTGCCTGCTTAGACAGTGTTGAGGCATAGAACAGCTCGCGGCCTGTTCCACTTTCAGCGCGACATATTGACATAAGCGGGCTCAGATTGACTATAATTTCGCGCGGTACCTAATTCACGCGAGCGAAACTGCGGCTGACAAGGTGCGAAGATTGAGGTCGGATCCGTCGCATCCCGCCAGTATTAGTTAGAAGCTTTCCCTGTATTAGTTCAAAAAAGAAGAACGTTGTCGATCGAATCACACGAACACGATTTTTATCGGTCGAAGCGTTCACGCCTCAACCGAGAATCTTCTTTTCCCCGTCCCCGCGGCCCGGTGCGGGCGCCGTCAATCTCGAGCGTTATGATGGCGGCTACCGGAGTCTCGGCGGCGTTGTTCTTTGTACTTTGGTGGGCCTTGCAGGGCGAGGACAATCCCTGGGTGTTAGCCGGATTGTCGGTCAGCGTAGTAATGCTGGTGGTTTTTGCCGCGCGGTTGACAGTCGTCAGACGAAACCGAATCCGCCGACTGAATCCCGCGCATCATCACGGACGCTCAATGCAACAGCCTCCGGGCAATGTTATGCAGTCGACGCGCATGCATTCGGCAGGATTGCGAGCTTTGCAAAAGCAGTCGGCCGAGGCTGACGCGAGGGATCTGCCGCCGAAAGCTCATCGTGACCTCTATGATCTATGCACAGATTATCTGCATGGTGTCGAACAGTCTTTGCAAGCGACGAACCTGGCGGCTGAGGGACGTCTGGCTCTACGGGCAGGTCAGGAAAGAGTGCGGGCCTTACAAAAACATCACCTGCTGACCTGGGCGCGTGGTTCCGCGCGCGCGTTTACACACGAAGCGCAACAGCGGGTACGACTACATGAAAAGCTTGAGGCCGCGAATCGCGCGCTGGAATGTATCGACTCGGCTTTGACAGTCTATCCGGACGAAGAGGAACTCAAGGTTTCGGTGCGCGCAGTGCGCGAGTTCATGACCTCCAGTCGAGTTGCGCATTGGGTGGAATTGGCCGAGCGGGCGGCGTTCAAAGGCTATTACCGCAGGGCAATTGATCGGTATCGAGACGCCCTTTTTTATCTTACTCGAGACGGCGCCGGCCATGACCTGGAAGCGGGAGCGGAACGAATCACGAGAGAAATTGAGTTGTTAAGAGCGCGGCTCGCGACGGGGAAAGGAATTGTCGATTCCCACTCCAATCGCGCCAATGGCCCGAGAGACTAGCCGGTGACGGCGCACGATCAAAGAAACCCTTTCCCGACAGAAAAAGGTATAACTAGTGATACTTCGAAGAAGATGTCCAAGGTGTGGCAGTGACAGAATCCGACTCGGCTATCGGCGGATGCCCTGGTTCTTGCGAATGTTTGGCATCCATCATCTTTTGTGCGATCATTGCAACTGGTTATTTACAGGGTTTGGACTCCCCGGGCTTGGCCGGCGCAGGGCAAAAAAAAGGGAATAGCTCGCTGCGCAAGTTCAGCGTCTGCCTGGCACCTGTCGTTCAATAGATTGATTTTCGAGGTTTACGTCATGAGCAAAAGAACTCTCATCATTTTCGCGGCCGTGTTCGGCCTGAGCGCGGTTTTTTCGGTCTTAGCGTGGGCTCAGACGCCGCAGAGCTCATCCTCCGATGTTGGCGGCAACTTGGACAATCAGGGAATTCGGCGCTATCGGGTTGGACCCGGTGACTTGCTTGATGTCCGAGTATTCGGCCAACAGGAGTTGAATTCCACGGTGGAAATTGACGAGGACGGAAACATCTCTTCGCTTCCGTTTATTGAAGATCCCATTCCCGCCAAGTGTCGTAACGAAAAGGAAATTCAGAAGAGCATTACTGAAGCTTATTCGCGGTACTTGATCAAACCACGAGTTAGTGTGCGTATCCTCGAGCGGCGCAGCCGGCAACCTGCCGTAGTGTTCGGTGCTGTTCGCAGTGCTTCGCGAATTCAGATGAACCGTAGAGTGCGTTTGCACGAGTTGCTAGCGTATGCCGGCGGAGTGACTTTGGGCGCGAGCGGGACCATCCAGATCATTCATACCGAGACTGAATTGTGTCCCGACCCGGAAGACATGCTGCAGACAGTGACGGCTTCGCTATCGGAAAAACCGGCTGTGACTGATGTCGGAATGCCTGCAGCCGCGAAAATCTCGACATCGGAAAAAGCTGAGACCTCGCCCCGGACCGCAAAGAATGCGGCGACGGAATCGGACATTGGACGGCTTCAAGTCTATCAAATAAGTGATGTCAAAAAGGGCCTGGGTAAAGAGGATCCGGTTATTCGCCCCGGCGATATTGTGATCGTGACTGAGGGTGAGCCTATTTACATCACCGGCGCCGTGGTGGCCCCGCAACCAATCGTGATGAAAGACGGAATGACTTTGGCGCGGGCGCTGGCAATGGCAGGTGGCCCGGTTCGACAGGCCAAGGTAAAGGAAATTCATATCTACCGCCAGAAGGAAGGCAAAATCGGGTCGGAAGACTTGAGCTTCGATTATGAAGCAATCCGCAAGGGTAAGTCGCAGGATATTCTTTTGCAGGCTTATGACATCATTGATGTCAGGCTGCTTGGAACCTTCGCTCCCAAAAATTTGGCGGACTTCTTCTTGAATTCGGTGAAAGGAACCGCAGGATTTCTGCCGCAGCGGATTCTATATTAAGAGTCGCACCGGCAGTCGAAAAGGAAGGTTGGAGCAAGCTAAGGCAACGCTAATACAAGCATGAGTCAAAGAATAAGATCAAACAAAGCCAGGCGATCACGTGGTTTTACGTATCTCTGGATCCTGGCGCTGGCCGTTTCGATATTTCTGCTGATCTATTTGGAGCAGACATCGTTGCTTTACATCTTTGCCACTTTGGGTGTGACCATCCTTTTGGTCGTGGTTGCCCTGGCCGATCTGGGTCGCAGCGATTTGTCGGCCGAGCCATTGCCGGCCTCCGACGCGCGGCCTGTTGGCACAAAGCGCCGCAACTAAAAAATTCCCGAAACTAATCAGCCGGGGATGAGTGAGTTCACTCATCCCCGGCTTTGTCATGGAACCAACGAGCCAGCGGATGTGGGTGAAAGGCAAAAAGCCTCGGGCGCGACGCCCAATTAACTTGTCAGAAAAAGCATCAAGCCCGTGGAGCGGCGACCGTAATGGTGAAGACTCTACCCCCTCCGACTCCTGCGAAGCAGGCTCGCTTCACTACCGCTCTGCCGCTATCGCTGACGGCAGCGCAGTTTGTCGACACGCTGAACACGAATGCCGGCAACCCGCTCTCAACCGCTGAACGCAACCAATTGGTGACTGATCTGACGTCGACTGTAAAGACCCGCGCTGAAGTTGTGAGAGCCATAGCTGATGATGCGGACTTGCTTGCGGCCGAGTCGAATCGGGCTTTTGTGCTGATGCAGTTCTTTGGATACCTGCGGCGCAATCCGAATGACGCTCAGGACTCGGACTATTCGGGTTATGAGTTCTGGCTGACCAAGCTCAATCAGTTTGGGGGCAACTATAACAACGCAGAAATGGTGAAGGCTTTCATCACCTCTACCGAATATCGAAAGCGTTTTGGTTAGTAAAACAAGGGCTTTTCGAAAGCAAAGAAGATGCCGGGCGAGCGCTACTAAAGCAGCTCTCGCCCGGCTTTCCAACACCCTCCCTGGCTGGATCTTATGCTCGTAGTGTTTTGGAAAAACGATCCACAAAGTCACACGAAAACTGAACGAAAACCTTCGTGTGTTTTGGTGGATCGTTTTATCATGCCCCGCCTGCACACGAATCCCGTCTCCCGTTCTGATGGATAGCCCTCTGGATTTGTGGAGCCTTGGCGCTCCGGTGTCAGTTGGAGTTTTACCCGGTCTCGATTAAAGTATCTCCGCCCAGAGATATTTCCAGAGTTTTTCCGGAGGAACCAAATCCAAAATGAAGAAGATCCAGCTACCTTTTGCGTCATTCCTGCTGCTTGCGCTGACGCTATCAATTTCGATCTCGCCGCTGCTCCGAGTCACCAACGCGCACGCCGGCGATACCCCCCAACTCACTTATCCAAAGAGCAAACGGGTCGACGTCGTGGACGATTACTTCGGCACCAAAGTGGCCGATCCCTACCGGTGGCTCGAGGCTGATACCTCCCCGGAGGTCGCCGCCTGGGTCGAGGCTGAAAACAAAGTCACGTTCGGTTATCTCGACAAGATTCCTTACCGCGCGCAACTAAAAGAGCGCCTGACCAAACTCTTGAACTATCCAAAGTTTTCAGCCCCCACCCGACGCGGTGATTGGTTCTTCTTCAACAAGAACGATGGACTGCAGAATCAAAGCGTCTGGTACATCCAGAAAGGCCTGGATGGTTCCCCTGATATGCTGTTGGATCCAAATAGATTTTCTGCCGACGGCACTTCACGACTTGGTTCATTTCAGCTTTCCCAGAACGGAAAATATGTGGGCTATGGGATCTCGGAAGGTGGTTCTGACTGGAATGATATCTACGTTCTGGACGTGGCTACGAAGAAGCCGCTGGCCGATCACCTGGAGTGGGTCAAGTTCTCCGGTGCTTCATGGCGAGGCGATGAAGGTTTTTATTACAACCGTTACCCAACCCCGGCGGCCGGCAAGAAGATGGCAGCCAAGAACGAGTACCAGAAAGTTTATTTTCATAAGATTGGCACTGCGCAGTCCACCGACGAGCTGGTATTTGAAGACAATGATCATCCGGGCCGCTTTAACCGTGTCAGCGTAACCGATGATCAGCGTTTCGAGATTCGCACCCAATCGGATCCGTCTGCCGGCAAGAAGGGTAACTCGCTTTTCTTTCGCGATCTCTCGAAAGGTGAGAAATCCTTTACGCCGATCATGGCCGACATTGGCGACGATGGCTATGGCGTGGTGGATAACCTGGGCGATAAATTCCTGATCCAGACAAACCACGACGCGCCCAACGGAAAGATTGTCCTCTGGGATCCAAAGCGTCCGCAGACCTGGACTGAGGTCATTGGCGAAAAACCGGAACCGCTGGAACTAGCCAATACCGTGGGTGGAAAGTTGTTTATAACCTATCTTAAGGACGTCACCACCCGGGCGTACGTCTACAGCTTGACGGGCAAACTCGAGAACGAAGTGGCCATGCCGGGCCCGGGCTCTGCCGGTGGCTTCGGCGGCCGCGCCGACGACAAGTTTACTTTCTATACCTACACCTCGTTCAACAATCCGCCGACCATCTACAAGTACGACATCGCGAGCCGTAAGTCTTCTGTCTATCGGACGGTCGATATTCCCGGGTTCAATCCGGCGAACTATGAAACCAGGCAGGTCTTCTACAACAGCAAGGACGGCACGCGCGTGCCGATGTTCATTACGAATAAGAAGGGCATCAAGCTCGATGGAAACAATCCAACGGTGCTCTACGGTTATGGGGGCTTCAACATCACTACCAGTCCCGGATTTAGCGCGCTGCGCATTGCCATGCTCGAGCAGGGTGTGGTCTACGCATCGGCGAACATCCGCGGCGGTGGCGAGTACGGCGAGAAGTGGCACGAAGCCGGCACCAAACTGAAAAAGCAGAACGTGTTCGACGACTTTATTGCCGCCGCTGAGTACCTGATCAAACAGCGGATAACTTCGTCGAGCAAACTGGCAATTCATGGTGGTTCAAACGGTGGATTGCTGGTGGGCGCCTGCTCTAACCAGCGGCCCGATCTGTTCAGAGCTGTGATCGAACAGGCAGGCGTAATGGACATGCTCCGCTTTCACAAGTTCACCATTGGCGGGGCCTGGATTTCAGACTACGGCTCGAGCGAGCAAAGCGAAGCCCAGTTCAAAGCGCTCTATGCCATTTCGCCAATCCATAACATCAAGTCGGGAACCAGGTATCCGGCCACCCTCATAACGACCGCTGACCATGACGACCGGGTCGTGCCGGCGCATAACTTCAAATATGCCGCAGCCCTGCAAGCGGCACAGGCCGGCGACAACCCGATTCTGATTCGGATCGACACCAAATCAGGACACGGCGCCAGCAGCACCACCAAGACGCTCGAGCAGACCACCGATCTGTATGCGTTTATCTTCGACAATCTCGGTGTGAATCCGAAGTGGTGAGTTAAGCACGTTAACCTGACGTTTCTACCCAGGGCCTGGAGGCGCGGAATTCATCTCCGCGTCGTCCAGGCTTTATTTTATCCGCGAACCCGCATCGCAAGGGCGGTTAGCAAGAATCACCTGTAGCCTCGCTAACCTCAAAAATACCCATAGCTTAATCTTTCGATTGCGAGTACTATGCGGTTTCTGGCAGCGAGAAAATTCACTCCGGAGTAAGTGGCCCAAAGTGAATGGCCACGTCTGCCGCCTTTTTTCTTCTCGATTCAAGAGAAGACTTGTTCGACCGTAATTTCCCGACATTTTCCTGAGCCTGAGGTACGCGACTGAGGTCTGCGTACTCAACTTTCCTAACCGTTGTGCGCCCGCCGATAGTTCGGCGTGCGAACGACTTAACCAGAGAGGGCAAAGACGCATGAGAAAGTCAAAGTTCGCAAGCGTAACGAAGATGCTGCTGGCACTTGGTTCGGTAGTGATGGTTATGACGGTCGCGTTGACGACCGCAACCATGGCGCCACTCAACGAAGGATTTGAAGCTGGGGGAAAGACCGCGTACGCAGCGGGCAATGTAACCCTCGGTACGGGTTCATGGTTCATGGACGACGCGCTGACCGGCAACCTTTCGACCGACCGAAAGACGGGTGCTTATTCAGCACGAATCCGGAATGTAGGCAGTGTGCGGATGAACTTTAATAAGGCCAACGCCGGCACCGTTACGATCCAGCATGCCGTTTTCGGAACTGATGGTTCCAGCACCTGGCAGTTATGGTACTCAACGAATAGTGGCAGCACCTGGACTCAGACCGGCTCTACAGTTACCAGCGGTTCCACGTCGCTGCAGACCGCCAGCTTTACGGTAAACAAGTCCGTTGCAATTCGCTTTGAAATACGGAAGGTGTCCGGGGGTGCCAATCGACTCAATGTCGATAATATCCAGATCGGTGACTACACCGCAGCGACGCCTACACCGACTCCAACTCCAACTCCAACTCCAACGCCTAATCCATCGCCAACGCCTGTTCCGGGTGAACATCTGACGATGGGTAATCCGAGCAACGCGGTTACCGACGTGGCACAGCCGAATAATTACCTGATGGAAAAACCTCAGTACGCGCTTTCCTACAGCCGTGACAACGGAGGGGCCAATTGGGTCAGCTGGCATTTGGATGCTTCATGGCTGGGCAGCACACCGCGACAGGATGATTTTCGTGCCGATACAACCTTGCCGGCGGGATGGTATCAGGTGCAGGCGACTGATTTTTCGGGCTCCGGATTTGATCGTGGTCATATGTGTCCTTCAGGAGATCGCACGAACTCGGTCGCGACCAACTCGGCTACCTTCCTGATGACCAACATGATTCCCCAGCTCCCGGCGAACAACCAGGGACCATGGGCGAGCCTGGAAAGCTATTGTAGAACTCTCGTTTCGCAGGGGAATGAGCTCTACATTATTTCCGGTGGTCAGGGGTTGCAGTACTTTATTGCGAACGGTCATGTGGCCGTGCCTGCCAATACCTGGAAAGTGATCATAGTGTTACCCAACGGCACGAACGATGTGTCCCGCGTGACTACGACCACGCGGACGATTGCGATAGTGATGCCAAACTCAGGATCGATAAATTCTGACTGGCGGACCTATCGGGTCAGCGTCGATCAAGTCGAAGCTATTACCGGCTATGACGTCTTTTCCAACGTACCCACGCTAATCCAAAACGTAATCGAGGCCAACGTGGATAATCAGTAGGGACACGACCGAATAAGGTTGCAGCAAGGCCGGTTTCGTTTGAAGCCGGCCTTTTTTACGAAATCTTGAGGATGCGCACTATTGACGGGCAGTGACTCCAATGGCGTCTGCCTTATGGTGCCCCAACTTCAGCCTCAGAAGAATCAATGCCACGTTGAAGCTCCGAGGATCGCAGATTAGAGTAACAGTCATGTCTAAACTTTTTTCTAAATTGAAGATTCGTGAGATCGAGTTTCGCAATCGAGTTTTTGTCTCACCCATGTGCCAGTACTCCTGTCGAGACGGCATGCCGAACGATTGGCACCTCGTGCATCTTGGTAGCCGGGCCGTTGGCGGCGCCGCGCTGGTGATGGTTGAAGCGACCGGGGTTTCTGCCGCTGGCCGGATCTCGCCAGCTGATTCAGGTATCTGGTCAGACGCGCATACCGAGGCCTTCAAACCAATAGCCGCCTTCATTAAATCCCAAGGGGCTGTGCCGGGAATTCAGCTTGCTCATGCCGGGCGCAAGGCCTCAACGGATGTTCCCTGGCACGGCGGCCTGGGCCTAACCGACGCCGCGGGTGGGTGGACGCCGCTCGCTCCCAGCGCGATTCCATTCACAGACGATTACCGGGTGCCGCGTGAAATGACGTTGGACGACATCGAAGCGGTTGCCCTTGAATTCGGCGAAGCGGCCCGGCGAAGTTTGGCCGCGAGCTTTGAAGTGATCGAGATTCACATGGCCCATGGTTATCTGCTGCACGAATTCCTTTCGCCGTTATCAAATATTAGGACTGATGAGTACGGCGGCTCGCTTTCGAATCGCATGCGCTTCCCCTTGCGCATCGCGCAGACGATCCGCGACGAAGTTCCCGCCGCGCTGCCGGTGTTCGTGCGCATCTCGGCGACGGACTGGGCCGAAGGCGGTTGGGACCTGGCCCAGTCGATCGAGTTTTCGGGCCGGTTGAAGGATTTGGGAATAGATCTGATTGATTGTTCGAGCGGTGGCCTAGTGCCGTTCGCGAAGATACCGGTTGGCCCCGGTTACCAGGTCCCGTTTGCCTCAGCTATTCGCAAAGAAGTGGGAGTGGCGACGGGAGCAGTCGGATTAATCACCGAGCCGCACCAGGCAGAACAGATCATCTCGGGCGGGGATGCTGATGCGGTTTTTCTGGCCCGCGAGATGTTGCGCGATCCATACTGGGCCAGTCATGCAGCCAAAGCGTTAGGGGCCGAAGGGGCTTGGCCGGTGCAATATGCGCGCGCAGTGCGTTGATTGGAACAGGGCAGCGAGCAGAGCGAGCTGGACCAGGACGAAAGTTGCAGGATAAAACCACACGGTAGTTGTCGCCTTGCTCTCTTGGCGTGCTTTTTCGGCTGGGATCGTCAAACTGGTTGGGTTCGCGAGTGTGGGCTGGCCGCCTGCACTACCACCGCAGCGACAGACAACTTAACCCGCCGTCCATTTTTTGAAACTCGCTCATCTCGAGTGTGATTGTGCGGTAACGAAGGCCGCGAAGTTTTCTTTCAAACGCTACGCCGATCGAAGCCAGTATCAGGTGATGGTTGATGCGGACGCAATTGGCTGCGTAGGCTTCGCTGTCTTCGACGCGCACCAGTTCGTAAGCTGAGAAGTCCTCGCAATCGGCCAATGAATCAATCACTGCTAGCCGGTTATCGCCCAAATATGCAATGCCGCTTTTGAGATGAAGGAGACCGCCTGAGATCGCTCCCGGTGCTAACTGCTTTCCGCTGAGGTGGCGTATGTCGATAAGGTTCGAGGTGTAACCGATTGACCTCAATATCTCTGCCAACTGTTCCGCGCCCGATTGGTTGGTGCGGTCGGATATGCCGATGAAGAAATTTTTGCCTGCTTCGGCAACATCACCGCCGTCGAGCGTTCCCGGAGCGCGAATTGATTGCAGAGAAGGAAAGTAATTAGCGAGCACACTGCGCATGCTCTCGACTTCGCCTGCGCGGCTGGGCGCTCCAGGGCGAGTGAGGATCGCACCTCGCTCAGTGACGATCGCCGTGTCTTCAACAAAAGTTGAATCTGGAAAGTCCGGATCGGCTTCGAGTCTGATCAGGGTCAGCCCACATTGCTCCAGTGCCGCGCAATAAGCTTCATGCTGCGAGAGGGCTAGTTCGTAATCTGGCGCACCGAGAGTGGCGGTGGTCAGGCCTGCGGCAAAGCTTGGCGCCGGCGGACGGACGATGGCTTTGGTGAACATTGGGTGTGCCCGCGCTCCGCCGACAAAGAGGTCCTCGCTCCTCTTACGAGGTGGGAAAGCCGCGTTTCTTCATCAGGGCTTCGACTTTAGGATCGCGACCGCGGAAGGCGCGGTACGCTTCGGCCGGATCGATTGTGTTGCCGATTGAGAAGATGTTCTTGCGCAAACGTTCGGCAACTTTCTTGTCGTAGGGGCCACCGGCTTCGGTGAATGCGCCGAAAGCGTCGGCCGTAATCACGTCGGCCCAGAGATAACTATAGTAACCCGCCGAATAGCCATCGCTGGAAAACACGTGCATGAATTGCGGCAGGCGGTGACGCAGAACGATCTCATGCGGCATTCCCAGTTCAGCCAACGCTTCTTTTTCAAAAGCGCGCGCATCGATCTTCCTGTCGCCGGCCATGTGCAGTTTCATGTCGAGCAGGGCCGCCGCCAGGTACTCAACCGTAATAAAACCCTCGTTGAAAGTCGCCGACCGTTTTATCTTGTCGACCAGTTCCTGCGGGATTGGTTTACCGGTTTTATAATGGACCGCGAACTTGTTCAGCACCTCAGGCGTTGAGAGCCAGTGTTCCATCAATTGCGAAGGGAACTCGACATAATCGCGCGCGACCGCGGTTCCTGCCAGCGAAGGATAGGTGACGTTCGAATTCAGGCCATGCAGCGCGTGACCGAATTCATGGAACATAGTAGAAGCGTCGTCCCACGAAATCAGCAGCGGTTCGCCTGGCTTTCCTTTGACGAAGTTCGCATTGTTGGAAACGATAGTGGTGATTTCACCGTCAACTCGTTCCTGAGCGCGATAGGCATTCATCCAGGCGCCGGATCGTTTGCCTGCCCGCGCATAAGGATCGAAATACCACAGGCCGATGTGCTTCTTCGTGGTCTTGTCCGTCACTTCCCAGACGCGAATGTCCGGGTGGGCGACGGGCACGTTCGGCGCCGGAGTGAAGTTGAAATTGAACAGCTCGCCGGCGACCCAGAAGATTCCTTCGCGCAGCTTCTCGAGCTGCAGGTAAGGCTTCACTTCATTCTGATCCAAATCGTATTTCGCCTTGCGAACTTTCTCGGCATAGTAGCGGTAATCCCAGGGCTCAATCTTAATCTTCGCGCCTTCCTTATCGGCCAGGGCCTGCATGTCTGCAACTTCTTCATGCACGCGCGCGACCGCCGGTTTCCAGACGCCCATCATCAATTGCATGGCGCGTTCGGGAGTTTTGGCCATTGAGTTTTCCAGACGAAGATGAGCGTGCGTGGCATATCCGAGCAGCTTCGCCCGCTCAGCCCGCAACTGCAGGATCTGTGTAATGGCCGAGTTGTTGTCGTGCTCGTCGCCGTTGTCGCCGCGCATGATGAACATGCGCCAGACTTTTTCGCGCAGGTCGCGCCGAGCGGAATAGGTAAGAAACGGATCCACTGACGATCGAGTGTTGCTGATCAACCAGCCTTCCTGTTTCTTGGTCGTGGCCGCAGCCGCGGCTGCGTCGCGCACGGATTGCGGCAGGCCCGCCAAATCGGCCTCATTCTTGAGCGCAACGAATTCGTGGTCTTCCTCAAACAAGACGTTCTGGCTGAATTTGGTAAAGAGTCCGGCCAGTTGTTGATTGATTTGCGAGAGGCGAGCTTTATCGGCCAGGTTCAGCTTTGCGCCCGCGCGCACAAAGTTGGTGTAGTACAACCAGACCAGGCGCTGCTGCTCTGCATTCAATTTCTTCTTGTCCGGTGAGTTGTAGACCGCTTCAATCCGTTTGAAGAGCGGTTCGTTCTGACTGATCTGATCATTGAAGGCCGCGAGTTTCGGCGCCATCTCGCGTTGAATGACCTGGAACTCGGGACTAGCCATCGTTCCTGACCAAACACCATAGAGTGTCGAGACGCGATTGAGGGTGCTGCCGGCGCGCTCCATCGCCACTATTGTGTTTTCAAAAGTGGGCGCGGCGGAGTCCTTTCCGATCTTATCTACTTCCGCGAGATTCTCAGTCATCGCCGCTTCCAGGGCGGGTTTGAAAAGCGACAGCTGCACCTTATCGAACGGTGGCACGCCGCCGTACGGACCTTCCCAGCCGGCCAATAGCGGGTTAGGCTCAGCGTTGGTACTGGCCTGGCTCGTGACGCCAGCCGGCTTGCTCAAACCTTCAATGATGGCCCCACCAATCAAGGCAGTGGCCAAAAGCAGCAGCAGGCTGCGATTGATGGAAACGCGCATAGAATTGTTTGTCCTTTTGTATTGAAGTTCACGACGCCTTCGAAGCGGCGGAGAGATGGAAATTGCTCCCGGCAGTATATGGGCGCGGCTAATAGTTGTACAGCCGCGTGACGCCGGATGGCCTCGAAGTTGTTTGAAGCGCCCCCTGACAGCGGCAGGATAGCGATCGCCTACCCTATCTACTCACTGGCTCCCGCCTTCAGGAGCAGCCGGATGATCATCTTTCCGCTTTCTTCGTTTGCCTGACTGCTTTCGCGCGCGAGCCGCAGGGCGGTCCGGCCGTCCCTGTTTCTGGCGTTCACATTCGAGCCTCCGGACAGGAGAGTCTCTATCACTTGAAAGGCGCCTTCTGAAGCAGCCAGCATTAGGGCGGTGTAGCCCTTGTTGTCGGTCGCATTTATTTCAGCGCCTTTGGCCAAAAGAAGTTTCAGCAGATCATCCTGAGCGAAATGGGTTGAGGCGAGGAGCAGAGCCGTCCGGCCTTCGCTGTCACGCGTCCGCACGTCGGCGCCTTTGGCCATGAGCTGCTCAGCGATTTGGGTGTGACCACCTGCGGCCGCGAAGAGCAGGGCAGACTGCTTATCATTATTTTGCTGATTCACCGAGGCGTGATGCTCCAACAGCACCGTCACTACCTCGCCCAGGTTTCCGCGCGCTGCTTCCATCAGAGCCGTTATCCCTTGATCATCGGCGGCATCAGCATTGGCGCCCTTAGCCAGCAGCATCTTCACGATCTCAGGGTTGGAATTCCCGCCGGAGGCGATCGCGATGGCTGGAACATTTCGCGGGCCGGTGCGCGAATTTGGATCGGCGCCCTCGGCCAACAACTTCTTAACTTCGTCGAGCTTGCTGTAAGACACGGCCCTAATCAAACTTGAGTTCCGCAACGCGCGTTTCAAATCGGCTTCACTCTTATAAGGCGTCAAAGAAAGATCCGAGCCCTGGCTCATTAACAACTCCGCCATTTCGCTCTGACCGGAATTAACGGCATGAGCCAGCGCCGTTAGTCCCAGCTTGTCCTTCGCGTTCAGCGACGCGCCTTTTTCAAGAAACAAATGCGCCAGGTCGCTCCGGCCCTGTTCAGCCGCGGTCATCAAAGCCGTTAGACCCTGGTTATCGGCGAGGTTCAGGTCGGCGCCTCTCTCAATTAACAACCGAGAAATTTCAACCGGGCTGCGCCAGCCCTGAACCGTTTCCATCAAAGCGGTCTGGCCGCGACTGTCCTGAGCATTCAGTTCAGCGCCGTTTTCGAGCAGGACCTGCACCACCTCGGGCCGCGATTTAAAACCACCTCCTTCGCTCATCACCTGGGTGACGGCGTAATGGAGCGCGGTGCGTCCGTCCTTGTCCCGAGCTTTGACATCACTGCCTCGATCGATCAGCAGCTTCAGGAGTGTGACTCGCGCGATCGTCTCAGAGCGATAGTCAGTGCGGGCCGCGCGCATCAAGACGGTTTCGCGGTTTGGGTTGGTTGCTTTAACGTCAGCTCCCGCTTCGATCAAAGCACGGATACAGTCGAGGACATCGTAGGTGACCACTCGAATCAACACTCGTTCGCCGTCATGATCCAGACCATTTGGGTTGGCGCCCTTTGCCAAAAGCAGACGCACCAGGACCAGGTTGTCCGCGATGCTGGCGTCGCGCAGAGCCCCGGCGCCGTTCGCCCGAACGTCGGCCCCACGAGCTATCAGCAGCTTAACAATCGCCAGTGCCTTGTCCTTATCACCCTGCGCGCCATGGGCTGCCTCGGATAGATCCTCTGGATTAATCTTCGCGCCCTTGTCCAGCAGCAGTGTGACCATCGCAATATCCTGCTGAAAGATCGCCGCTTCCAATGGCGTGTCATTGATCCAAACCTTGTCGATCGGCGCGCCGTCCTTAAGGAGCGCGAGGACTTTCGCGCGATCACCCTTCTCGACCGCATTCGCCAGGGCTCGCTCGGGGATTGGATCTTTCTGGGCTGGCTGCGCGCCGGCAAACGACGCTGTAAAGGCCACACAGAAAAACAAAACCAGCTCCAGGATTTGACGATTCATGATCCCTCCATCGCGATGATAATTGATTAACCGTTAAAGCAGAACGCGAAAGTCCGATTGTGCGAGCAAGTTCAGGGCGGCGCTGCCGACGGATGTGCGGAAACCTAGGCCTCCGCGCTCGAGCGGCGCACAGCCTCGCCGAGGGAAGTTATTACCGTCATCGGAAAGGCCGGTCGATTCCGCACATCAGACGTCGAAGCCGCTCTCACTTCGATCAATGGGTGCTGTGAACTTACCCACACACAATCAACTATCGGATAGCCTCTTTTCTCCCCAACACTCTAAAATACTTTCATGGCAAAACTTGAACCTGAATTCCGCCAGGCTCTGGAGCGCGCGTTCGCCCTGGCAATTGAGCACCTTGAGAATCTTGAACACACTTCGGTGGCTGCCACCGTCGACCTCCAGACCCTGCGTGAGCGCATCCACAAACCGCTGGCGAGTGCCGGCCTGGCGCCCGAACAAGTCATCCGGGAGTTGAATGCGGATGTAGACGGCGGCTTGCTCGGTTCCGCAGGTGGCCGCTTCTTTGGTTGGGTAATCGGCGGCGCAGTTCCGGCGGCAGTAGGAGTTGACTGGCTGACTTCGGTCTGGCAACAGAATTCCGCGCTGTATGCGTGCTCTCCGGCTGCGGCGGTAGTGGAAGAAACCGTGGGCGCCTGGCTAAAAGAAATTCTCGGCCTGCCTTCACCAGCTAGCTTTGCCCTGGTCACCGGTTGCCAGATGGCGCATGTCACCTGTCTCGCGGCTGCCAGGCATGCTTTACTCAAAAAGGTCGGCTGGGATATTGAGGCGCAGGGGATGTTTGGCGCGCCGGCTATTAGAATTCTTTCAAGCACAGAACGACATGGATCGTTCACTCGAGCGGTGCGACTGCTGGGCTTTGGCGAGTCGCACGTCAATGCGCTGCCGGTGGATGAGCAGGGTCGCCTGGTTCCTGATGCGCTGGAACAGGAGTTAAAGAAAGGTCCGGGCGCTCCTACGCTCGTGCTTCTCCAGGCCGGCGATATCAACATCGGTGCTTATGATGATTTCGAAAAGCTGATTCCCATAGCCCATCGTTACGGTGCCTGGGTCCACGTCGACGGTGCGTTTGGTTTATGGGTAGGAGCGAGCCCGCGCCACCGTCACCTGGTGAAGGGGATTGCCGCGGCCGACTCGTGGGCCACCGATGGACACAAGTGGCTCAACGTTCCTTTCGACAGTGGATTCGCGTTCGTGGCTGACACGGAAGCGCACCGGGAATCGCTTTCGATTCGCGCTTCTTATCTGACTCATGCGTCCGACGCGCGCGACCAGGTTGATTGGAATCCCGAATGGTCGCGGCGCGCTCGCGGGTTTCCGGCTTACGCGGCGCTGCGTCAACTGGGACGCGATGGCATAGCCCAGCTGGTCGAGCGTTGTTGCCGACACGCGCATTCATTGACCACCCGCATCGGCGCCTTGCCCGGCGCGGAAGTACTTTGGGAGCCCACCATAAATCAGGGGCTGGTGCGCTTCATCGATCCTCAATTCTCGGCGTTTAGCGGCGAGCTACCGGCCACCGAGGCCGGAGCGGCGCACGATCGTCGTACCGACGAAGTCATCGCGGAGATCCTGAAGACGGGAGAGGCTTTTTTCGGCGGCACGACCTGGCGTGGTCGCCGGGCGATGAGGATTAGTGTTACTAACTGGCGGACGACCGAGTCGGATGTCGATCGGGTAGTAAAGGCAGTGGCGAGTGTCTTAGCTCTACGTCAAAACTAACCGGCTCGCGGACATCCTGTCCGCCATCGGGCGCAGTCCGCTCAGTTCGCGCTCCGCGCTCAGGATGTGTGCGATTCGTTCAGATTAGGATTAACGAAAATTATAGCGGCCCGCATTTCCCCTTACTCACATTCCTCGCGCCGATGGTCGCCAGGATCAGCGAGTTCCAATTGGTTCGCTCCCACTTCGTGCCATCAGCGAATTCAATCTGGTTGATGATTACATCCTGAACCGTGGGCTTGACCGGAACCGCAGGGATGCCCGAGGCGGATACTCTTACCACTTTCTGATTGGGATACTCTGAGATGACTTTGACCCGTTTGGTTTCACCTGGCGCCAACTTGGTGTCGCAAAGAAACTCCTGATCATTTGTGAGTTGCAGGGCCGGCGAAGCGCGATAGGCCCACACAAATCTCGTAATGGCTTTAGCCGAACCGTTCTTGATGTCCGCCTCGGCTTCGTAGAGCTTAACTTTGGCCGGACGTTCACTCCCGCCGTCTTTCTTTGCAGCAGCTTCGATCGCATGCATATTCTGAACGCGCAGGTTGGTCTGCCGCTCGAGCCGCTCGGACTCCGACTCAGCCCGATTGGTAGGCTTACCGATGTTGGGATTTGGCCTGGTGACGTTGTCCGGCAGGTCAGACTCGGCCAGTAAATCCACCTGCGGGTTGACGACTTTTTCCTTCACGATCAGGCTCACCACCTCGAGGTCCAACCGCGTCTGTGGAGGAGGCGTCTGAGTCAAAGGCAACGTCAACAGTGCAAGAATCAGAAGTATTTTCATGAGCTACCTTCACTTCAGGGGCGCCGGCTGCGCGTTTGAAATCGAGCGAACGTACAACCCAAAGACCTCGAAGAACTGACGCGATGGCTGGGTTGCGGCTATGCCGATGTTCAACCAGTGAATGAAATCCAGGACGGGGATCAGGACTGCGCTGAAACATCCTGGATCAAACGAGGCGGGCGGTTGAAATCGTCAGGCCGATTATTCTGCCGGATCGAAGAGGTTGTCAATGCTTTCTCATCGCGGCTGACGCAATGAAGCTCTGTAGCAGAGCCCTCATTGGAGAGTGGCACACGACCCAAGTCACCCAGACCCTTTCTTACTGTGCCAGACCTTCTTCTTCGCACTCTTCTTGCGGCGCTTGATGCCGCGGCGCGCCGGGAACTTTTTTGGATCACCCGTGGCTGCTTTCTTCACCTGGCCGCCTTCATCTTCGGCAATCTCTGCCAGCGTCCGTTTGGTGAGGATTGAATACGGTTGAGTTTCGGCGATGTCCCCTTCCTCCGCGTACTCGTCGCGGTGCTTGATCAAAAGCCATTGCCGCTCGCGGGTACGCACGAGGACGAAGGAGCCTTTTAACTTTTTCCCGAGGACCGTAAATTTGAGTTCACCTTTTGCCAGGGCGCGGGATACGTTCTCAGTATTCTCGGGCGCATACACGCCATAGTCCCAGACCATCACGGTGCCGCCGCCGTACTCGCCTTCCGGGATCACGCCTTCAAAGTCAGCGTAGTCGACCGGATGATCCTCGACCTGCATAGCCAGACGCTTCACCTCCGGATCCATCGGCGGGCCTTTGGGCACGGCCCAGGATTTCAGGACGCCGTCGGCCTCCAGCCGAAAGTCATAATGCAATTGGGTCGCGCGATGCTTTTGCACGACAAAGATGTTGCCGAGTTCGGAAGTCTTCTTCTCGGGCCCCGGCTCGGGCGTTTTGTTGAAGCGGCGTTTCTTTTTGTACTCGGCTAGACCCATGCAGATATTTTCGCGTTTCGAGTTTGAAGTTTCAAGCTGGTGGATCTGTTTCGCGCCTTTGCGCGTACTTTGCGTTTTTTGCGTGAAATAAGTTGCGTTGGAAGCAGTTTTGCGCAAAGGCGCAGAGAAGAGTGTCGCCGAGGCTTCTCGTTCGGGGTAGGCGTAACCTTCACCGTTGCTATTGCCCTGATCCAGCCGCAGCCTCGGCTTTCTCGCCGAACAACTCGTTCTGAATTGGATCGAGGCCGAGGACTTCCCGAACGCGGGCGAAGCTGCGGCGATGAATCGGCGCGGCCCCGAGCTCTTTCAACAGGCGGCAATGCTCGGGCGTGGGATAGCCTTTGTGAGTGGCGAAGTTATAACCGGGGTGCACGGAATCGAATTCAGCCATGAGGTTATCGCGGGTCGTTTTGGCGATGATCGAAGCGGCCGCGATGCTGGCCGAGAGTGTGTCGCCTTTGATAATCCCGCGTTGCGGCGCGGTGCAATGAGGAATGCGGCGGGCGTCAACCAGAATGAAGTCAGGTTTTGAGGTCAGCCCTTCCACGGCACGACGCATCGCCAGCAAACCGGCGTGATAAATATTGAGCGTGTCGATCTCTTCGACTTCCGCCCGGCCCGCGCACCAAACTACCGCGTCCTGCTTAATCTGCTGGGCCAACTCCTCGCGCACCGCCATATCGAGAATCTGTTTCGAATCATTCAAGCGACGCAGTTTGTAATGACGTGGCAAGATCACTGCTGCGGCAACTACCGGTCCCGCCAGCGGGGCCATCCCGGCTTCGTCGACTCCGGCAATCAAGTTGAATCCCTGGTCCCAGAGATCAATTTCAAATCTCAGGAGGTTGTGCAGCCGTTGGCCCTCGGCGCGATTCTTCCGCCAACGCTCACGAATTTGTTTGGCGAGATAATGGGCACCCCGACGCTCGTCGGACTCGAGCGCCTCCACCAGGCCTTTGGGAACCGGACGCGCGCGATCCAGGAACCGCTCTTTCAGCTCGGGAATTGATTTCGCAAGAAGGTTTTCGAGTGACATAAGACACTACTTTCCGCGCAGAGCGGCCAGCGACTTCTGATCCAAAACGTAAATGTATGCTGCCGGAACCGGCCCGACCGCTATCGTCAGCACCGGCTGACTCGTCTGACGCAGGCGCGCCAGCCTCGTCTGGTTGTTGAGATAGGTGCGGCCACGCGCGTCGATCATGAAATCTCCGATCACGAGCTTATCGAGTTCCTCTGAATCAGATAGCGTGATGCAAACCAGATCCGGTCGATTGGCCCTTTTCGCGTAATACGTCGCCACGGAAGGAAGTTCGCTGGCCACCCGCGCGTTGGGCCGGGCGCGCCTGGCGATCTCGATCATCGCGTCCTGCATATAAGCGTCGTAAAACTCATCCTGCGGAAAATAGACTCCGGCTTTTGCCGGACCACCGCCCAGCACGCTCATGTATAGCCGGTAATGCGGGGCGGCTCGCGCTGCTGACCAGAACGCCGAGATGATTACCAAAGAAGCCAGGGCCGAACGCGCGTAGACCTTTAACGATTCGTTTTCGAAAACGCGGGCACAAAGTCTGCCGAGGCGGCGGGCGGCAAATTGAACTCCAATCGCAGCCGTGATCAGGATCGCCGGCAGCACCGAGGTGAGATAGCGAGTGAACTTTCCACCCGGTGTCATGAAAGCCACGCCCCACAGCGCGAACCAAAGCAGCAGGAAATAACGACCATCGCCACTCTTGCGCCGAAGCAGTAAACCGAGACCGACCACAAAACTTATCAGGGTCAGCGGCGGCATCTTGGTCGCGATCAAAGCGAAATAAAAATACCAGGGCTCGCCTCTGAACCAGTCCTGGAACCGGTGCGGGTAAAGTCCGCCGAAGAATTCGTAGCTGTCATGCCCCATGTTTCGATAGCTGGTAAAATTAGACATCGCTTTCCACGTTTCCGGCAGCAGGATCGTGGGATTACAGATCAGAAACACAACACCCATCACGAAGAAGAACTTCAAGAAACGTTTCTTGCCGATGACCCAGCGCGTCACCGGAATTCTCTGGAACGCGTAGTTGTACGACACGGTGATCGCAATCAGCATCGGCACGTACTTTGACGCCAGCATGGCGCCGAAGGCAGCCGCCGTGGCCCAGTAGAAACGCTCCGGATTACGTTCAGGTTGGCTCTCGGCGACGCGCTGACCGCGCAGCCAGAAGAAATTTGCCAGCAGGAAAAAGAAGATCAGGAACGTGTCTTCCTTGGCGATGCGATTGAAACCGATCGCCAGGGGATCGAATGCCCACAGGGCAGAGGCGATTAACCCGGTCTCCATCCCAAACAACTCTGCGGCGACCAGAAAGATCAGCACGGAAGCAAAGGCGCCAAACAACGCGATGGGAAATCGCAGCGAAGTCTCGACCGGAACATTCAGTTCGGGATGCGCAGCTACCAGCGAAGTCTGGTTCCACTTCTCGGCTGCGATCACGCTAACGGTCAACACGGCCTTCATCAACAGCGGATGCTCGCCGTTGGCCGACGTCAATCCCAGGGTTCGATATTCGCTGACTGCACTCAGCTTGTTGAGTTCGTCTTCACTGAGTCCTTCACTGCCCAGTCCGTTGGCGCGGAACGCGAAACCGGCAATTACCAGCACGCTCAGGGCAGTAACGATCAGGAGGCGACGAGCAGATTGGGTGCCGATACCAGCGAACAATTCGGGTCTTAGGCCGGCAGTAACGAAAGGCAGGGCAGGGAACGACAAATCTTCAGGTCCTCCACGAACGCGCGAACGGCAAAGCTTAACTTTTATCCCGCGGTGGGGCAACTGACTCGGGTCGTACTCGGCACTGATGGTAAAACCGATGAGGATGGAGTCAGTACCGCCAGAGTTAGCGACCGGGCTCCTCACCCGCTGGGGACCAGATGGCCGTCGCGAGGACCCGGTCGCTAACGCTCCGGGTACTAACCTCGCCAGTCGAAGTTAAGGTAAGCCGGGCATCATCCTCCCACCCGTCAAAGAAGCCTTGCATTTACCGCATAAATCAGCGAATATGAGCGCTTGATTTTAAGACACCGGCCCATTCGTGTGCTCGCACGCTTTACTGCCACGAAGGGCTCTAAATTAATTATCTATTGGAGAAATAACAGTTATGGCACCTCCAGCACTACAGCAAGAGAATGCTCCGGCTTCTTCGGCGCCCCCTTCTCGCTTGGATCAGAAGCTTCATCAAATACTTTACAAGGCTGAGGCGAGGACTACGCTTCCGGTAAAACCGGAGCTGGAAGTTCTGCCAGAGCCGCCCTATCCGATTCATCCCGACCCCACCCCGATGACGAAATCGGAATACCAGAAGCTGAACGCGATTCGCACCTGGAAGACCTGGGGCTCGCCCTACTTCAAATCGCGCTGGTACAAGAACGACCTGCGGCCGATCATTCCTTATCTCTTCACTGAGTGGAAGTGCAATCTGGATTGTCATTACTGCTGGTCTTACAACAACAAAGTCAAAGGCATGACCGAAGATACAGCCAAGCGGTCAATCGACTGGTTACATTCGATTGGTTCGCGCGTGCTTGCGCTGATGGGCGGCGAGCCACTGCTGCGGCCGAAGTTCATTCATAAGATCGTTCACTACAGCGCGAAGAAAGACATCTTCGTTTACTTGCCGACCAATGGTCGCCTGATGAAACCCGAAGTGATCGATCGCCTGGGTGATGCGGGCATCGCCACCGTCAATCTCGCGGTTGATTCGGTCAAGGATCGGAAGTCTCTGCCGAAGGCACTCGACCCGATTCGTCCTTACTTCGAATATCTGGTTAAGCGGCAACATCACTATGGCTACACCGTGATGTTCAATATCAACATCTGCCGCAACAACATGGATGACGTTAAGGAGTTGACGGAAATCGCGCACGACGCCGGCATCGCCACCGACTATCACATCAACGAAACACCGATGATGGAACAGGACCACTTCAAGCATCTGGACGAGAACGTTACCTATCTCACTCCGGATGACTGGTCAAAGGTCGATGACCTGCTCGACTATCTGGATGACAAGCGCCATACCGAAGGCTACAAGATGGTCAACCAGAGCAAGCACATGCAGGAGATGAAAACACTCATGCGTGGAGCCGTACCGCCCTGGGATTGCCGCGCGGGTCAGAACTCGCTAATCATTCGCACGGATGGAACGCTGGCGCCGTGCTTCCCCATGTATTCGGCCACGCACGACTGGGGCACGATTGAGAATCCGAAGTTCGACCACGCCCAGTTGGACGAGATGAAGAAGGAGTGTTCGACGCACTGTCTGTCGACCTGCAACTACATCCTCGCCCACTGCTATGACACCAAGCGCGTGCTCAAGTGGGTGGCCAGGCAGGCCATGCACGGCTTTAAGGGGTCGTCGGACACGATTCAGTAATCACCCGAAGTAGTTCGGTTTAAGGTATAGGGCCCGCGATGAAAGTCGCGGGCCCGATGCGTTTAGGACCGACGAAAGTCAGCTATCCAGGCCGGCCAGGCGTCATACAGGTACAGCGAGAAGGGGAGCCACCAGATCAGGTCGTTGGTCACGCACAAGATCACGGTCGAGCTCGGCCACGTACCGCTCCAAATCAAGCCAGCTAGTCCGATGGGTCCAAGAATCTTGCCGGTAAGTCCAACTGCGGCCAGCAGCCATCCGCGCTCGGGAATGCGCGCGACCTCGAGGTAGACAATTCCATACAAGCCCACAACCATTCCCAGGCAGGCAAAGATCTGCGGGTGGTTCATCGGTGGCAGGCCGGCGAAACGAAACAACCACTGCGGATCCCACACCGCGTAGATGCCCCAGGCAATGTTGTAGATTCCCGCAGCACAGAAAACCGCGCGATGAAATTTTCTCCGTGAGATCATAACGATGGCCATCTTATCACCGATGGAAATGTGATTTTGTGGGCTTGTTATGCAGGCGGACTGGTCCGCCCCGACGAGCCTGAAAAGTCCGGCAGCTAAACGGCGCGGTAGTTTTCCGGGAAGCAGGTTTGGCGTTAGACAGTCTGACGACCGTCGATGATTTCTGGAGTAATCCGAAAGATCGCAATATCAACGGCCCGACCCCAGGTATCGACTTGGGTAGCACTGATTGCAGGTGTGAGCGAAGGGTTACGTTCGGTGATCAGTTTCATTGCCTGCTGCATTTCTTCATTCCCGGTGATCTGCTGGGCTCTGCCGTTGACCATTACACTGCGCCAATGCGTGCTGTCAGTTACTTCCTCAACCTGTAAACAAACTTGCGGGTTTGCCCCGATATACTGGGTCTTCATTCCTTCGGTGGTGAAGAAATAGAGATCCTTACCGTCATAAGCATAGTTCATCGGCAAGACGTACGGACGTCCTTCACGCGCGCAGCCGAGATGGCCAAAGCTGCCGCGTTGGAGCAGTGCCTGCATTTCAGCCGGCGCCATGTCTTTAACTTTAAGCATGAGCGAGATGATACAGCCTCTGCCTGCGCCGATCCAATTGAGGTTAGGACTGCCTGCGTTGGAGGGTGGTTATCCTACCGCCAACGAACCGATTGCTGCAAAAAAACAACCGCCCGCTACGGCAGGCGGTAATGGCGCAGAGAACAACAGTCTTAGAGCATGTCGGTGCGGGATTGTTGGGCACGCGCGGCGCCAATAGCTGTCTTTACGTCTTTCACTTCTTCTGGTGGCGGCAGGACTGCGTTCATTCCCAGCGATTCGATCCAAAGCTCACGCGCCCAACCAGTGGTGTGATAGAGGTGCTCGTCCTCTTCGTCTTCAACCTGGTCGTGGGCTTCGCGCAATGCTGCCGAGACTTTGCCCGATGTCTTGTCCGCAGCTTCCCCAATCAATTGCCAGTTCAGATGGTCCTTGCTCTCGGCGAGCACGATTGCCTCGGCCGCTACGACCTGGGCCGCTTCCGGATCGCCGGCTTCGAGGGTCATTTCCATCGCTTTGATCAGAGACTCGCCGATGTACCGGACTACCTTTCGCCCTGGGGTTTCAGCCTTGAGATCGAGACCCATCGTTGTCATTACGCCCTCGACGATCTGCACGTGGTTTTGTGTCTGTTCCAGATACTTTTCCCACTCTTCTTTCAACTCGTCATTTACCACGCAGCGCAGCGCAGTAGTGTAAATCTGCACGCCTCCCAATTCGGTCTCCAGCGCCTGATATAAGAGCTCGTTCAATTGTTCCTTCTTCATAATCCCTCCGTGTTTCCTGGACTGTGTATTTTGAGTTCGGGATCGTAAGAGCAAACCTAGGGCCATGGGATTCTCCCTGAACTGTGGTGCAAGCTGTGGTCGAGTGGTTGAGAAGTGGACAGCGATCAGGCGGGGTCTGTACCGCGTAAGTACACTGGTGAAAGCTGTGGTCGGACCGCTTTGGAGATTGGGAGGTCTCAACTCTCGGCAGGCCTGACGGTCGAGGAATTTACCGCGCTCCTCCAATCCTGTTTAGCACGCCCCCTTACTTCCCAACCCGCTTATACAAAAAATGCAGTGGTGGCGGCGATGAACCATCCGGGAGGCGGAATTTAATTCCCCCGAAACGATCCGTGCCTGAGAGAGTGTCTCCTTCGAGCTTGCCTTCGAACAGCACCACTCCACGCGGCCGCATTCCGTTCATGAAACCAAACGTCAGCCCGGCCGGCGTGATCTTCATGTATTGCCAATGTTGCACGAACGGACCACCGGGTGCATCGCGATTCACAGTTTCGCCGGTCACCCGACCGTCCACGATCTGAATCCGAAGTGTTTGCTTGCCGGTGTGGGGCTCGCGCTCACCCATCCAGACATCGCCCACCCATTCACCGATGAACCGGCGCGCGTCTTCAGGACTGGGGAAAGGAGTTGCCAAAAGCTCTTCAACAGTTTCGGTTGGCGGTGGCCGCTTGACGACATCGTTTATCTCGGACAACAGGGCGGCGCTATCAGATGGCGCGCCATATGAGGCGGCCAGCAGATTGTAGGCCTCTCTGGCTGCGGCGCCGCGACCTTCACCGAGCAGATCATCAACCACGCTTCGCAGGAGCTTTCGCGGCGGGATCACCGTAGCGCCCAAACTCTCCCCGACTTTGAGGTAATAGGGCAGGATGCTGGTCGTGGGTGCAGTTGGGGCCGCGAGTGTCGAGTAGTCGCTGTAAAGCTCACGCAGACCCAGATACATCGCCAACATCCCGATCGACTCATGCGATTCCCCAGCGAGACGTTCGCGATGAAGCTTCCAGGACTTTGGCGCCGCCGCCACCAGCTCCTGCCATGCATCGTCCCGCCAACCAAATCGCGCTTCGTAAGTGACATAGCGCAGCGGTGTTTGTGACTCCGCGGCTCGAGCCATTAGCTTCTTAGTCAGCCAACTGTCGCCGAAAGTTGTAGGTGTATCGATGGCAATGACGGCGCTAAATGTCGGGCGGGTAGCGGCCACGTAGGTCGCCAGAATGCCGCCATTGGAATGGCCGATAAATGATCTGGGCGCACTGCCGCGGAACTGTCGGTCGACGGCGGGCACCAGCTCCTGTTCGATGAAGTCAAGAAAGAGATCGCCGCCTTCGTGCAGACTGCTGCCACTAACTGAAAGGCCGGGCGGGGTCAGGTCGTGGACGCGGTTACGCGCGCTCTCTTCAAACCTGGCATCCTCGAGATTTGGGATAGCGACAATGATCGATTCAGGAATCTGTCCGTTGCGGGTGAGTTCGTCGCTCACCGCCGCGATCGGTGGCACGGTGGCTTCGCCATCGAGGACGATCGTGACCGGATACCGCCGCTCAGGCGCGCTGCGCGAAAACGATTCCGGCAGCACTACGTAAATCAAGCGGGTCTGTTTCAGAATCGCCGAACTGATTTGGAAAGCCGTGGCGGTGGCGCCGCGCGAGGTGGAAATTTTGCGATCGGGTGCAGCGACCAGCGCGGGCTTTGGCTGAGCGCTGGCGGGCTTACTGCCAGCGAGTAGTAACAGTACAAGCAGGAATGTCTTTTTGGTTCTCATCGAAAGCCACCTTTTCATCCGGCGCTCTGCCGCATCGTACGAAAGCGAGCCGGGATCGGCAAAATCAAAATTTATCAAATTTCGTCCGAGGCCCGGGCGATCACGCAACCAAGCCCAGTCTGGAACTGCTCGATGGCTCCTGACTTGTTGCTGCGGCCTGCTCCTATATAATGCCGCTGTTGTTTGATCTGCTCGCTACCCTAAGGAGAATTCCGTGCATCAATTTCGTGTTCTGCTTCGTAGTCTCGTCATCGTCGCGCTGTTTGGCTGCGTCGCCCAGGCGCAAACTAAGCTTGCTCCAGATTTGATCGAGAAGATCGACAAGGTTGCGACCGACACCCTGGCGAAGACCGGTGTGCCGAGTGCTTCGGTCGCTATCGTCAAAGACGGCGGAGTTGTTTACACAAAAGCCTATGGTGATGCGCGCCTCGATCCGAAAACTCCGGCGACGACCCAGATGCGTTACAGCATCGGCTCGATCAGCAAACAGTTTACGGCGGCCGCGATTCTGCTTTTGCAGGAGCAGGGAAAGCTTTCGCTCGACGACAAGGTCGCCAAGTACGTCCCGGATCTGACGCGCGGCAACGAAGTGACGATTCGGCAACTGCTGTCGCACACCTCCGGTTACCAGGACTACTGGCCCCAGGATTACGTGATGCCGGGGATGCTGCAGTCCACCACCGCGCAGAAGATTCTGGACATTTGGGCGCGCAAGCCGCTCGATTTCGATCCGGGAACGAAGTGGCAATACAGCAATACCAACTATGTCATCGCGGGGGTGATTATTGAAAAAGTCGCCCGCATGCCGCTCATGCGATTTCTACAGGAGAAGGTGTTCACGCCGCTCGGCATGAAAACCGTCAGCGACACCGATCAGGCAAAACTTGGTGACACAGATCCGACCGGCTATCTGCGTTACGCCCTGGGACCGCTGCGGCCGGCGCCGAAAGAAGGCAAGGGCTGGATGTTTGCGGCGGGAGAGTTGGCGATGCCCGCAGAGGAGTTGGCGAAGTGGGACATTTCGATCATGGATCAGAAGTTGTTGAAGCCGGCCTCTTATCGAGAGTTTGCCACCGACACCTTATTGAAGAATGGGTTAAGCACGCATTACGGACTGGGTGTGGACGTGAATTCCCAGGGAGGGCACCGGGCCCTCTCGCACGGAGGTGAGGTGTCAGGCTTCACTGCGCAAAACATAATCTTTCCTGACGACCGAGCTGCAGTGGTAGTGCTCACCAATCAGGACGCGGCCAGCGCCTCCGGCGCAATCGCGACTGGTATTGGTCAACTGTTATTTGCGACGACGGATCCGCAGACACCGGCGAAACTCGAGCAGGCAAAGAAAATATTTGTCGGCCTGCAACAGGGAACAGTCGATCGTACGCTCTTCACCGACAACGCCAACAGCTATTTCAGCGAAGCCGCCTTGAAAGATTTCGCCGCCGGCCTCGGCCCTTTGGGAACGACACAGTCTTTCACCCAGGCGTCGCAGGGTCTGCGAGGCGGGATGACTCTGCGAGTGTATTTGATCAGGTTTGCGCAGAAGACCATTCGCGCGTGGACGTACGAGATGCCGGATGGGAAGTTGGAGCAGTATCAGATTGCGGCGGTGAATTAGAAGAGCCAAGCTATCGCTCAATTGGCACAGTTGGGTGGTTCGGAGGTGTTGACGCCGAAGGCGTTCGCCATTTCAGCCCAGGGCAACGCCCTAAGTTACTGATCGGCCAACGAGCTCGAAGTCTGAAAGGGTTCGCGAACTTGGGAGACGTGATGATTTTGAGAACTCCTCCGGCGTGGACTTCACTCAAGCCTACGTTGACGCAAGGCCTTGCCCCTGGGCTCAAGGTTCGCTAACGCCTCGCGCTTTAGGCTTTCATCTGCTTCGGACAATCTGGAATGTGCGTGTAGACTCACTTGATTTGAAACGTAGCTCAACCCACTAATAATAAAGGCACGCATGATTATCCTTAACCCCATAGGCGCGTTGATGCTTCTCAGCCTTATCATTCTATTGGTGGTCATGGTGTTAAGCGGAGTACCCGTAAGTAGTATGATGCCCTTAGCTGGCACCGCACTCTTCGTTGAAGATGTAGCGTTTCGCATTATGCGTTACGATCCACACAACGATAAATTCTTAAGTGCCATTCACTGGAGCGCGGGTGGCTCGTTCTTCTTCCTTCCGGCCTGGCTCTGCGCTGTCATCGCCCTGATCTACGCAATTTTTAGCTGGAATATTCTGATTACCTATGGCGCGGCCTTATGCTTGACCGATGTAGCCACTCGATTGCGACGAGCGCAGGTGGATAGGATGCCGGTATTAAAAGCAATTATCGATCGGGGATTGGGAAGCATTCTGGTAGTGATACCGCTATGGGCGGCTGGCCTGCTGCTAATTATCGTTGCGGGTACGATTCATCGAAAGTAATCTTGCCCCGCTGACCTCTCGTTGGGTTGCGAGTTTTGCTATTTTGCTACGCCGTTGCCTTGTGGGTGTATTCCGCATTCGCGATTTTTCAATCCCGTGGCTTTTTTAAGCGTTGGGAAAATCAAGAGAGGAGGATCCGGAATTATTCCGACCCAACATGATTCGTATCTTCATAGATTGATTCTTCCGCCTTGTCGTCGTTATTTCAGGCTTTCTTAACTTGTTCCGTCAGGCGATGGTTGGACGGATTCCCGGGTTCCAGGTGGCCTGAGGTGTAAAGTAGACATCGATCTATGGCAGAAGCAGAGCGAAAACTTGGGCCGTACACGCTGGTGAGCAAAATTGGGCATGGAGCTTTCGGCATTGTCTGGCTAGCGGAAAGACGATCCTCCATCGCCACCACGCGGTTCGCTCTGAAACTGCCCCGCGACGAGGACATTGATCTTGAGGCCTTCAAACAGGAAGCGACCATCTGGTTGCAGGCGAGCGGGCATCCGAACGTCGTGCCGATGATTGAGGCCGATATTTACGATGAGCAGGTCGTGATCGTCAGCGAGTACGTGCCTGATGGATCACTGGCTGCATGGCTCAGGCAGCACGGCGACCGGGCGCCATCGATTGAGAGGGCCAGCGAACTTATAGACGGTGTACTGGCGGGACTCTCACACCTGCACGGTCGACGCATCATTCACCGCGACCTCAAGCCTGATAATATCCTGCTGCAACATGAGACGCCGCGGCTCGCCGATTTCGGCATCGCACGCCTGCTCAAATCAGGTTCGTACAGCACGAACGTCAGCGGCACGTTTGCCTATATGGCCCCCGAAGCCTTTGACGGCAAGCGAAACGAACAGACGGACGTGTGGTCGGCAGGCGTTATCTTCTATCAAATGCTCGCGGGGCGTCTGCCCTACGACCAGACTGATACGCCGTCATTGGTCGCCGCGATCATGATGAACGAACCGCCGCCCTTGCCTGAATCTGTTCCCGAAGTCTTGCGGATCCTGGTGATGAAGGCGTTGCAGCGCGAACCTGACCAGCGTTATGCGACGGCGCAGGAGATGCGCCGAGATTTACGCGAAGCTGAACACAAATTGTGGCAGGGAGAACAGAGACCGCCGGTCATGCAGCCGGTAACGCTCCCGCCTAAACTGATTCCTCAACCGACAGTTCCCTACTCGCCCCCCGCCAAAACCGAGAAGTTCGAGCCCGCGATAACCCAAAAACCGACGGAGCGTATCGAGCCGCTGGTCATCGGGAAGAAAAGAAAACCGCGCGTTCCATTATGGCTGGCCGGCATCGGTGGCGTTGTCCTGCTGGGGACTCTCTTATCGTTAGGCATATTCGGCATATATCGTTGGGTTACAACGGCTACTCCTAAGCAGACGCTGACCGGACATACGGCTGCGGTCTTGTCGGTGGCCTTCTCGCCGGACGGAAGGATGCTGGTGAGCAGTAGTAGCGACAAGACCGTTAAATTGTGGGATGCACAAACAGGGGCGCTCAAGCAAACCTTAACCGGACATGGTGATTCGATCTGGCAGGTCGCATTCTCGCCGGATGGAAAAACAATTGCGAGCGCGAGTGATGACAAGACGGTGAAACTGTGGGATGTGCAAGCAGGTACGGTGAAACAGACCTTGACCGGACATAGTGATGCGGTCAACTCGGTCGCATACTCGCCCGATGGCAAGACTCTGGCGAGCGGAAGCAAGGATAAGACCATCAAGCTGTGGGATGCGCAGACAGGCGCGCTGAAGCAAACCTTGACCGGACACAGCGACTGGGTAGATACAGTCGCGTTCTCGCCGGACGGGAAGACGCTAGCGAGCGGAAGTAGGGATCAGACGATCAAGCTGTGGGATGCGCAAACAGGCGCTTTGAAGCAAACATTAACCGGACATAGCGATATAGTCTGGCGCGTTACCTTCTCTCCTGATGGTAAGACCCTGGCGAGCGCGAGTTACGACAGAAGCGTAAAACTGTGGGATGCGCAGACTGGTGCTTTGGAACTGACCCATTGGCCAACTTCGGAGCTATCTTCTGACGTGATTTGGGCAGTCGCGTTCTCGCCGGATGGAAAAACAATTGCGAGCGCGAGTGCCGATAAGACGGTGAAACTGTGGGATGTGCAAACAGGCAAGTTGAAGCAGACCCTGACTGGACACGGTTATTCCGCCTATTCAGTAGCATTCTCGCCGGATGGAAGGACGCTGGCGAGCACCGATGACAGAACGGTGAAGCTGTGGCAAATCGAGTGAAGCATTCCAGCTCAGGGCACTTCTGCAGAAGAAACGGCGACGGGCAGTTTTAGTGGCTACTTAGTAGGTGGATTCCTTCCGCTGTTGGCGGCGGTTTTCATTTCACAGTCTTAGGAGAGCGAAATGAAACGACTGTTGGTAATCGAGATTCTGGCCATGGCTCTGATTAGTTGTAACGGAGCGAATGCCAATAAGGAAGGGGTGGTCCACCCGACCAACGCTGCGAGTCCAAGGGCTGGGAGCCCCAAGGCTGAGGCCGGGACTCAAACTGTAACGTCCAAGCCAGATTCTTATGAAGGAATGGTCTTGGTAACTGAGGCTATTTTTGAATTTAGAAATGGCAAGCAACAGCGAAAGGCCCAGGTCGCCAGCTTCTATATTGATCGGTATGAAGTAACCGTAGGAGATTTTACTAAATTTTTGGCATCTTCCGGCTATCGGACGTCGGCCGCACAAGAGGGCGAAGGCAAGATGTTCAGCGAAGTAAATTCGCAGGGACCAGACTATCCGGTGGGATTTGTGAGCATAAGAGATGCGAAAGCGTTCTGCAGCTCATCAAGGAAACGTTTACCCACTCCGCAGGAATGGCAATTAGCGGCCCTGGGAGTTGATGGTAGGCAATGGCCCTGGGGAAGTTGGTCTGCTAATTATGCGAATGTGCATCCAGATACATCTACTGCCAATGTGCCTAAATCTGCTGCGGCTAAAGTTGGGAGCTTTCCTCATGACAAAAGTCCGTCAGGCGCGTTTGATATGGGTGGCAATATGCTTGAATGGACCACTGAGGGAACAATCGGTGGGTCGTACGGTGGCACTAACGACTTTCAGAATCCAACGGCACTGAATACAAATCTTGATGATTGGGTGGGGAATTCCGGGTTCCGCTGCGCGGCTGACGCCAAGTAACAGCAAGGCCCCACGTTGAAGGATTTCAAGCGCGCTTGTAAGTCGGCTTGAAACAAGTCGGGCTAATGCCCCGAGTCCGCTCGCTTTCACCCAATGCGGAGGGGACAGTCCGCGCTCCCATGAATAAAGTGCCCCCTCGTGTGACGCGCGTCCCATTAGGGGGCAAAAAACCTCCCTTGAATGACAAACCAATGACAATAGGAATTGGGGCTTTCCATAGAATGGTCGCGTGATAGACCAACTGGTCATTCTGAATCTGCGACACGAGGCCCGGGCAAAGATGCCCGCCGTGCTTAATGGCCTCGAGTGGCAGACCTGCCTGCGACGAATCCTTTTTCTAAATCGAACTGACAACGCTGCCTTGATTGCGACCGCCGACACGGGCAATCTTTATCCAGGAAGCGTGGATGTCTATCGCGGCCACGAAGCATATGGATTTCTGCTCGAAGTCATCTGCGGTTTGAATTCACCGCTCGTCTGCGAGACGGCCGTAATGGGTCAGTTCAAGGAATTCTGCGCGCATGCAAAGACTGCCAATAATCCGTGGGGCTGGTTCCTGCGACAGTTCACCTCCAACGTTCTAGTGGATGCCAAGCGCGTTCGCCACGAACACCTGCAGGGGATCGGCAGCCAGTCCTACGGCAGTTTGGTAAGACAGCATCTGAAGGGCATGCCGACGGTCGCAGTCCTGGGCGCAGGTAAGCTCGCTCGCGAGATTCTGCCCTGGCTGGCCGGTAAAACCAGCGCGCGTGTGTTCTATCGCAATTGGGAGCGCGCGAAAGATCTTCTGACTGAGTATCCCGAGCTGCAACTCGACCAGTACTCGACCGAAGATGCAGGCTGGCAGCAGGAAGAGACTGGACTGGTGATCGCGGCGCCCATCAGAGCAGCCGAAGTCGAGGCTTGGGTGCGCTCGCAATCCACGACCTTTTCAAAATGTCTTGATCTTCGCGGTGACGCGGCAACTGATCCGATCAATTTATCGATACCCGTAATCAAGTTATCAGAACTTTTCGAAGCGCTGAGAAGCGAACGTCAAAGACTGGAGGGCCGGGTCGACTCAGCGCGCGGCGCCATCAAACAGTTGATCGTGCGCCAGGTTAATCAAGCCCAGTTCCGCCCCTTCGGATGGGAAGACTTATGCGCGTGACGATAGCGTCGCGTCGCAGCGATTTGGCTCGTATCCAGGCCTACCAAGTCGGCGAAGCACTTCAAACCGCACACCCGCAAATCGAACTCAACTATTCCTTCCACGAATCCCTTGGGGATAGAAATCAAAACGATCCGCTGTGGCAGATGCCTGAGAAGGGAGTCTTCACTCAGGACTTTCGTGAAGGTCTGTTGCGGGGTGACTTTGATCTGGTAGTGCATTCCTGGAAGGACCTGGCGATTGAAGAAGATCCTGAGACCGAGATTGCGGCCACCCTGCCGCGCGCGGACGCCCGCGACCTTCTCCTCGTACGTGCAGATCGTTTCGAGCGGGTTGAACGCACCGGAGTGATGACGATTCTCACTTCGTCGCCACGACGCAGTTACAATCTTGAATCATTCCTGCGGATGGCTTTGCCGGCGAAGATAGACGAACTCAGATTCGCGAACGTGCGCGGCAACGTGCCGACCCGCGTGCGCAAGCTGCTGGAATCGGACGTCGATGGCTTAATCGTGGCCAAGGCAGCGATCGATCGTTTGCTGGCAGCGAAGCAAGACGAGTTTGTTGAGACAGGCGAGGAGCTACGGAAAGCTTTGTCGCAGTGCCGTTGGATGGTTCTGCCTCTGCGCCAGAACCCGTGCGCGCCGGCCCAGGGAGCTTTGGCTGTGGAAATTCTTCGGCGTCGCGCTGATGTCCGTGGAATCCTGGCGCCGCTGAATTGTGCAGAGACCTTCGCGTCGGTGGAACGCGAGCGAGAGATTCTGCGCGGCTATGGTGGCGGTTGTCATCAGAAAATCGGCGCCAGCGTGCTGCGGAGACCCTTCGGCGAAATTACCTTCCTGCGTGGCCTGACCGATGGTGGCGAGGCTCTTCATGACTACTCACTCAGTCCGGTGCGAGCGCGTCCGCCAAAGATAACCAAAGACCAGATGTGGCCGCTGAGCCCGTTTGACGCCGACTGGTTTAGCCGCGAGCAAATTCCGGTCAAGTCGGCGGAACTTACAGCGGCACTGTGGATTGCCAAGGCGGATGCTTTGCCAGAAGATTGGGCTCCCGATCCAATCCAAATTCTCTGGGCCAGCGGGGTGCGCACCTGGAAGAGACTGGCGCGGCGCGGCATCTGGGTGAACGGCTGTGCCGAGAGTTTAGGCGAGCAGGAGCCGCCGAACATAGAAGAACTGGTCGGGGCGCAGTTGCCGTGGCTTAAGCTGACTCATGTGGACGGGTATGATAAGGCAATGCCGATGCTGGCGACTTACCGGCTGGTGCCGAAGGATGGTCAGGCTGATTTCAAAGATAAGAGTTATTTCTTTTGGAAGAGTGGATCGAGTTTCGAGCGTGCTCTGTCACTGAATCCGCAGATAAAATCGATGACTCACTTTTGTGGTCCGGGAAACACCCAGCGAATCCTCGAGAGAAACGGAATCCAGCCTCACGTGTTTCTCGATCACAAGCAATGGCTGAAGGAGATGTCTCTGTAATGAAGCGACTGATGCGGCTTAGAGGTTCACAACACCTCCGCGACCTTTGCGCTGAGACTGAATTCAATCGTGCCCAGTTGATTCAACCTTTTTTCGTGGTTGAAGGATTGGCGCAGGAAGAACCGATCGCCGGCTTGCGCGAGAACCTGCGTCACTCTGTCGCTTCGGCTTTGAAGCAGATCGAAAAGGATATCAAGGACGGCGTCACTCAGTTCCTGCTCTTTCCCGTACCAGCGGAAAAGAAGGATGGCAATTTTGGTCACAAGCTGACTAACGAAACGATCTCTGAAATTCGCCGGCAGTTTGGCAACAGTCTCTGTCTTTGGGTCGATACCTGTCTCTGCTCGTACACTACGCACGGACCTTGAGCGGTAATGAATGACAAGGGGATCAATCTGACGGCCACGCTCGATGAGTTGGCGAATTCCGCGGTTGCTTTCGCGGAAGCCGGCGCCGACGGCATCAGTCCCAGTGACATGATGGACGGCCGGGTGGGCCGGATTCGCGCTGCTTTGGATGAAAAAGGGTTTGAGCTCATGCCGATAATGAGTTACAGCACCAAGTTCGCCAGTAACTTCTATGGTCCATTTCGCAATGCTGCTGATTCTGCGCCGCAGTTCGGTGATCGGAGGCATTATCAGCTCGACGTGCGGAATCGGACCGGGGCAATCAATGCCAGTGTTCGATGCGCTTCGGAGGGTGCGGATCTATTGATGGTCAAGCCAGGAATGACTTCGCTGGATCTAATCGATCCAATCAAACAGCAGACGGGGCTTCAGGTCGGGGCCTATCAAGTGAGCGGCGAATTCGGGGGCCTGGCATTATTAGCCGAACAGGGACTGATAAAGTTCGACGAAGCGCTTCTGGAGACGTGGCACGTGTTTAAGCGCGCGGGCGCGCAGTACATCATTACCTACGGGGCTCGTTATGCACAGCGATTAGGAATTGGCAGATGACCGGTTTGGACTTCCCGTTCAGGTGGAGGCATGAAGGTGGAACTACAAACCTGAAAGTGCCTGGTATCGAGGAGAGGGCTGATACAAAGCGCCGTACTAACGCCCTCACCCCCCTCCCAGAGTAGAGGGAACAGGAAAAAGAAGGAGTCTCAATCAGCACTCTAACTAAAGACGCGCGCTCTCGCGAATACTTCGAACGCGCGCTGCGGGTGTCGCCCGGAGGCGTCCATAGCCCCGTGCGCGCATTTAAAAGCGTCGGCGGTACACCAATTTTCTTTCGCAGCGCCCAGGGTGGGAAGATGACCTCGGTCGATGGACAGGAGTACATCGACTTCTGTCAGAGCTTTGGTCCGCTCATGCTTGGTCATCGCGACGCGGATGTTACCGAAGCGGTACAGGAAGCAATCGCCACCGCCTGGAGCTTTGGCGCCTGCGAACCTTATTCACTGGAGCTGGCTGAATGGATCACCTCGCGGCTGCCCTGGGTCGAGATGCTGAGGTTCGTTTCTTCCGGGACCGAAGCGGTGATGAGCGCTCTGAGAGTCGCCCGAGCCGCGACCGGACGCAATCAGATTCTTAAGTTTGAAGGCTGCTATCACGGTCACTCCGATTCGCTGTTGGTCAAAGCCGGAAGTGGCCTGGCCGGCGCGGCGGCGAGTTCCAGCGCAGGCGTGTCAGAAAGCGTGGCTGGGGAAACTTTGGTCGCGCCGCTCGACGATGAAGAAGCCGTGCGCAAAATTTTTGCTGAACATGGCAAAGACATTGCCGCTGTTATTCTTGAGCCACTGCCTGCGAACTATGGCCTGCTGGTTCAGCGGCGCGAGTTTATCGAGGCGACGGTTAAGATCGCTCGTGAGCATGGTGCCCTCGTGATCTTTGATGAAGTGATTTCCGGATTTCGCGTAGCGTTGGGTGGCATGGCCGAGGTTCTCGGGATGCGGCCCGACCTGGTGACCTATGGCAAGGTGATTGGCGGTGGATTCCCGGTGGCTTGTTACGGCGGCCGGAAGGATCTGATGGAATTGGTGGCGCCGGTCGGGCCGGTGTATCAGGCGGGCACGCTGAGCGCGAACCCGGTGGGAATGTGCGCCGGTCTGGCGACGTTGCAGAAGATTGAGCGGGTCGGAGCTTACCAGGTTCTGGAAGAAAAGACCGGCGGATTCTGTGATGAGTTGAATGCCGGGCTGATGCGTCTGGGTTCGCCGTTTCAAGTGGCGCGAACTGCTTCGATCTTCTGGCTGCATGCTAAAACCGATCGAGTGATCAGGAGCATCGATCAGATTCCCCCGCACCATGCGGCCGCGTTCACGAAAGTATTTCATGGAGCACTCGCGCGCGGCGTTTATCTCGCGCCCAGCGGTTTCGAAGTGAGTTTTATGTCGTTCGCGCACAGCGACGAGTTGTTGGAAAAAGCAAAAGAGGTAATCCTCGCGGCTGTGAAAACAGCTTCGTAGAACTCCCTCTTCGTCGCAGAGGAAACGGAAAGAGATTGAGCACTGGAACCAAGCGCAATCGGATCGTCATCGCCCTGGTTGGACTGTGGGTCGTCTTCACTGTGACCCTCGCCGGCTGGTGGATGGTGTTTGGTTTGCGCCAGCTGGATTTGCTCAACAGCCTCAAGCTCGAAGGCGCCGCGGACTTTCATCGTCATTACCAGATGCTCCTCTGGGAAGGCGCCATCCTGATTATTTCTTTAATCGGTGGTGGCCTCGCATTGTTCTACTATGCGCGACGTGAGCAGAAACGGCACGCGCAAGTCGAAGAGTTCTTTGCCGCCTTTACGCATGATGCCAAGACGGCTCTGGCCAGTCTGCGTCTGCAAGCGGAAAGCCTGCGCGAGGATTTTGGCGAGGCCGAACCCAACCCGCTACTGGATCGGCTGTTGAGCGACACTCTGCGGTTGCAGTTACAACTGGAGAATTCTCTCTTCCTGGTGAACCTGACTCGGGGCAAGTTCTTCTTCGAGCCAATCAGTTTGAGTGACCGCATCGACACCTTGCGTCATCACTGGCCTGACTTGCGGATCAAGCAAACCGGCGATGGAGTGATCCTTGCTGACGCACGCGCTTTAGAGAGCGTGCTGACAAATCTGGTGCAGAACTCGGTGACGCACGGCCACGCAACCGAGGTTGACGTGTCAGTCAATCGCGGCGATGACGGGCGTCTGATGGTTCGCATCAGTGACAACGGCCAGGGATTTCACGGGGATCCGAACCAACTCGGTAAGCTGTTTGTCAGGCATACTCGCGGCAGCGGCAGCGGTGTTGGTCTGTACATCGTCCGTCAACTGGTGAAGCGGATGAACGGCAGTGCCAGTTTTGCGGATTTCGGGTCGAGCGGTTTTTTGGCTGAGCTAGGTTTTCCGAATGCCGGGACGGCGGAATCTATGCGCGCGGAGCAAGCCGGTTATGAAGCGACTGCTGCTGGTCGAAGATGATCGATCATTGGGGGCGACTCTGCACGAACGGCTGCTGCGGGAGCAGTACGACGTCGCCTGGGTCGAAACCAAACAGCGGGCCCTGAAGAAATTGGACGAAGGTCTGTGGGATTTGGTCATCCTCGACATTGGCTTACCGGACGGATCGGGCTTTGAACTGGCGCGGCATATCAAGCAGAGCACGTCAGTGCCGATCATGTTCATGACTGCGCTCAGCACAGCTGAACATCGCCTGGAAGGGTTCGAGATTGGTGCAGAGGAATTCGTACCCAAGCCGTTTCATTTGAAGGAACTGCTACTGCGCGTCAAGCATGTGCTCGACCGTTACCCGGTGCGCCATCAAATCTCCTGTAACGGTCGAGTCGTTGAACTGGAGAGCCGGGTGATTGTGCAGCCCGACGGACGACGGGAACATCCGGCGGCGCGCGATTTTGATCTGCTGCAGCTCTTGATTAGCGGCAGCCCAGGGGTTATCAGCCGTAACCAGATTCTGGATGTGCTGTGGGGCGAGGACAAGTTTCTGAATCAACGCACGATAGACAACATGATTGTGCGGCTGCGGCAATCGCTGGGTGATACGAATAGCTCGTTCATCCGGTCCGTGCGCGGAGTGGGGTATCAGTGGTGTGGGGACGTGGAGTAGGCCTTTGCCCTCTCCCTCTGAAAGAGGGTTGGGTGAGGGCGCGGGCAAGCTACTTGTGGAGGTGCTGTCCTACGAACACAAAGGGCTCTTAGTGCGCCTGGCAGCGTCATGCCCCTCCCGGGAGCCTCACTCCCAGAGGTATCGGGGAACAGAAAATTGAAATGACTTTATCAGTCGTGACAGAACAAACCGGGAATGAGCGTTTTCAAAACGCCCTCGCCCGGCGTCCGCAGACTACTCCGCCGATCTGGTTGATGCGGCAGGCCGGGCGTTATCACAAGCACTATCAGGCTCTCCGACAGAAGCATTCGTTCATGGAGCTGTGCAAGCAGCCCGAGCTGGCAGCCGAAGTCGCCCTTGGCCCGGTGCAGGATTTTGATTTTGACGCAGCCATTCTTTTTAGTGATTTGCTTTTCCCGCTTGAGGCGCTCGGCATGGGCCTGCAGTACACGGACGGGGGGCCGCGGCTGGGCTGGAATCTCAATGAGCAGACTCTGCCGCAATTGCGTTCGGTCGAAGAAGCCTGGCCGGGTATGTTGTTTCAGGGTGAGGCGATGCGCGCGACCCGCCAGCTGATCCCGTCCGATCGCAGTTTGATCGGTTTTGTCGGTGGGCCATGGACGCTGTTTGTCTACGCAGTCGAGGGTTCACATAAGGGCTCGCTGGTGCAATCGAAGAAGCTACTGTCACTGTTTCCCCGGTTTTGCGAAACGATGGTGCCGCTGCTCCAGCGGAATATCGAACTGCAACTCGAGGGGGGCGCCGAAATCGTAATGATTTTCGATACCGCCGCTGGTGAGTTATCGCCCGATGTTTTCAATGCTGTAGTCGTGCCGCAACTCCGCGCGCTGACCGCGAAGAATGCTACACGCATAGGCTATTACTCGAAAGGCACCCAACCTGCTCACTTGTGTTATCCGCTTTTCGCTGGGGGTGAGTTAGCCGGAGTCGGAGTGGATTCCGGTTGGAATATGCGAGATGCTCTTGATCTGTTCGGTCGCAGTTTTGTCCAGGGGAACTTTGATCAGGCTTTACTATTCAGTGAACCGCGCGATCTCAAACAGCACTTGATCCGTTATCTCGCGCCCTTTGCAAACCGGGCGTGCCCGGGATGGATTTGTGGGCTGGGCCACGGCATTTTGCCGGGCACCCCGGAAGATAACGTTAGACTTTTTGTGAATACAGTTAGAGAGGTAATGCAGTGACGGATCTTTTTGCCAAGTACGACGTCCCGGCTCCCCGCTATACCAGCTACCCGACCGTTCCTTTCTGGAGCGATTCGCCGAACCCCGAGCAGTGGTTGGACGCGATCACGACTGCATGCGACGACGAGGCAAGCAGCTGGTCTCTGTATTTTCATCTCCCTTTCTGTGAAACGCTCTGCACGTTCTGTGCATGCAACACAGTGATCACGCGTGATCATGGACGCGAAGAAACCTACATCAATCTGCTGCACAGGGAATGGCAGCTGTACCGCGATCAGGTCCCCGAACTACAACGCCGGCCGCTGCGACAGTTGGAACTGGGCGGAGGAACTCCGACTTTTTTCTCGCCGGATAACCTGAAGCGAATTCTCGAGCCAATTCTGGCGGATATTCAGATTGACTCTGATCAGTTCCGGGCGTCGGTTGAAGTTGATCCGCGCCGCACGACTCGCGAACAATTGGTAACCCTGCATTCGTTGGGCTTCAACCGCATTTCCCTCGGCGTGCAGGATTTCGATCCGGTGGTGCAAAAGCTGGTCAATCGCGAACAGCCGCTGGAGCAAACCCAAAATATTACCGACACGCGCGCGAGTTGGGTTACAACTCAGTCAACTATGATTTGATCTACGGATTGCCGCGTCAGACGCCGGAGAGTTTCAGAAAAACAGTTGAGCAGACCGTGCAGCTAAGACCTGACTGTATTGCGGTCTACAGTTTCGCGCGCGTGCCCTGGATTAAACCGGCGCAGCGTAGTTACAAAGATGAAGACTTGCCGGTAGCGGGCGAGAAGCGCGCGCTCTATGAGATTGCGCGCAACCTGCTGGCGGACGCCGGTTACATCGAGATAGGAATGGATCACTTTTCGTTGCCGGATGACGGACTGGCAACTGCGCAACGCGAAGGGACCCTCCATCGAAACTTTATGGGTTATACGGAATTGCGTACACAGGTGCTGATGGGTTTAGGAGTCAGCGCCATCTCGGAAACACCGACGTGCTTTCACCAGAACGAGAAGGCCTTTCCGGTTTACGAACGGCGAGTGCTACAGGGCGAGGTGCCCACCCTCCGCGGTCATTTGCTCTCTGAAGAGGATCGCCGGCTGCGCGAGCAGATTCTCACCTTCATGACCCGGTTCGAGGTTGAACTAAAGCCCGAGCAGACCGAGGACGCCACGAACTTCCTTGATTCATTGGTAAGTGACGGACTGGTCCAGGTGAGCGAGCGGAAACTGATTCTGACCGATTCCGGCCGGCCGTTTCTGCGCAATGCCTGCATGTTCTTCGATCAGCGCCTGAGGCAGCGGGAGGCGCGGCCGAAGATTTTCTCTCAGGCGTTGTGATCGAGAAGCACGATCCGTGGATGGTCTTCGATTCTCAACCGCCCTTCGATAGGAACTTAAGCCCCCCTCGTCATCCGCTAGGGTTAATATGCAAGTCAAAGTTATCGGCGCAGGTGTTTCGGGATTGGCGACTGCCTACTATCTCGTTAGGGCAGGTTGCCATGTTCAGGTGGTTGAGAAGACTTCACGCCCGGGAGGTTTGATTCGCACCATTGCCACCGAACACGGACCGGTCGAGACGGCCGCGAACGGCATTCGCAATTCGGTCCGGCTGGAAGCTATCTGTGCAGACATCGGAGTGCCGCTCATCCCCACGCGGCGGGAAGCGCGCGCGCGCTACATCTTCCGCGGAAGGCCGAAACGATTTCCACTCAGCCCGGCCGAGGCTCTGCAGCTTGGATTCCGAGTTGCTGTCAGCGCCACAAGGCTGCGCCCGCAGCCTTTCGAAACGATCAATGCCTGGGGCCGGCGCGTACTTGGTGATGCAGCCACGGATTATTTGCTGGCGCCGGCATTGGGAGGGATTTATGCGGGCGATCCGGAGAAGATGAGCGCCAGCCTGATCTTCGGCAAAGCAGTCTTGCCTGCTCATCTCGCAACCAGCCGGCCGATGAAAGCGAGGTTGCACGGCACGGTCGCGCCGCTGAAGGGCATGCAACAACTAGTCGACGGTCTGCGCCAGCATCTCGAAAAGTCCGGGGTGGAATTCGTTTTCAATCGTGACCTGAAGATCGAGCCGGGTGACCACGCGATAGTCTGTACGTCGGCTCCTGCAGCAGCGGATTGTCTGGCCGCCGTGGCTCCGGAACTCAGTGCCGGCCTGGGTCAGATTGAAATGATGCCGGTCGTGACTGTGACCTGCCAATACGAACCCGCGGCGGCGAAACTGGAGGGCTTTGGTTGTCTGTTCCCGCGCAGCGAGGGCTGGCGCGCGCGCGGTGTTCTGTTCAATGAGTATATTTTTGAGGGGCGTGGCCCGGCGCATTCCGAGACCTGGATTTTTGGCGGCGCTCTCGATCCTGATATCATTCACTTAACTGATCCGCAGGTGATTGAATTGATCGAGAACGAACGGCAGAGGCTTTATGGCGAGAGACGTGAAGCAATTGGAATTCACCTAACCAGATGGCCGGAAGCTTTGCCGCATTACTCGATCGAATTGGAAAAGATACTGACACAATTGCCGCCGCCGCCGCCGCATGTGGATCTGGTGGGGAATTATCTGGGCCGCATTGGTCTGGCCAAATTACTCGAACGGGCTTCGTTTGTTGCGGGGAAGTTCAAGGACTCTTTATGAAACGCACAGGTGTATTGCTGATCAATCTCGGAACACCGGACGCACCCACGCCTGAAGCGGTGGGACCTTATCTGCGCCAGTTCCTGATGGACGGCTTTGTGATTGACGTGCCCGCGCCACTGCGCTGGTTTCTGGTCAATGTGGTGATCGTTCCGCGTCGCAAAGGGCAATCCGCGAAAGCCTATCAAAAAGTCCAATTGCCGGGAGGCTCGCCCTTGCTGGTTTACACGCGCGATCTCGCCGAGCAGGTGGCGTTGGAACTGGCGAGCGACGACCGTTACTTAGTTGAGTTTGCGATGCGCTACGGCAATCCTTCGATCTCATCCGCGCTTGCTAAACTCAAGTCGGCGGATGTCTCGGACGTTCTTGTTCTGCCGCTTTATCCGCAGTATGCGGAATCGAGTTACGAGACGGCCGTGGTTGAAACGAAACGGGTGGCCAAACAACTGGGGTTGGCTGATCGTCTTTCATTCTTTCCGCCTTTTTATGATCGTCCGGAGTTGACTGCGGCGTTCGCTCGCCGGTTGCAGGACACCCACGAACAGCACCCGGGCGATCACGTGGTGTTCAGCTTTCACAGTTTGCCCGAACGTCATCTGAAGAAGCTGGATGAGTCGCACCAACACTGCCTGGTCAAATCAGACTGTTGCAAAACGATCGTGGACGTTAATCGGAATTGCTATCGGGCCCAGTGTTTCTTCACTGCCAGAGGGATTGCCTCAGAACTTGATCTGAACGACGAGGATTACACGGTGTCGTTTCAATCCCGGCTTGGCCGCGCCAAATGGATCGGCCCGACGACTGAAGTTGTGCTGGGAGAGTTGGCCCGGAAGGGTGTTAAGCGAGTCCTCGTTTCGTGTCCGTCATTTGTGGCGGACTGCCTGGAGACAGTGGAAGAAATGGGCATTCGCGGCCGGCGAACGTTTATCGAAGCCGGAGGCGAAGAACTGTTCTTAGTTCCAGCGTTGAATGCCGAACCAGGATGGGTGAAGACGGTGGCGAATTGGATCCGGGAGTACGGATCAACTGCGCCATGAAGTCAGTACCGGAAGCGATAGCGACCGGGTAGGACCAACGTTGCCAAGTATTCTCAAGAGAACCTAACCGCGAGACAATTAAGCCGCGACCCGGTCGCTATCGCTCCCGGTACTGATGTTATGAAGCGCCTCCCGCCTTGAGTAAACTCAAGGCTCTCTTTGACGGAGACTGAAAGGAGGCGCTATGGACACAATATATATCGGCGTTGACTTTCATGCACGACAACAGACGATCTGTTATTTGAAAAC
>JBBRMS010000015.1:0-61192 GCA_038230715.1 Pyrinomonadales bacterium | reverse complement strand
TCTCCGCCTGCTGCAGCGCAAACACGATCTGCGATTCTGTGAACTTCGATCTCTTCATGGCAATTATGTCCTTCCCATCCTGTCATAATTGCCCGGATCTTTTCTATTTTATTCTGGTACTGTTTTCAGGGAGAACGTCAGCCACACTTGCCCTGGTGTCCTTTACCCGTTTTGATCCCCCGCGAGACACGAAATGAATCTTAATAAAGAACTAAATGCTATTCACCGTCGACGCTGGTCGGCGTTAGTAGTAACGGGGTTGCTCCTGGGCGCATTCACATACCCGGTAGAAAGGGCGAGCGCCCAGACCGTTTCCGGCTCGACTGACCTCGTCATTAGTCAGGTGTACATGCGTGGTGGAGAGCCCGGCGCGGCCCTGCGTAATGACTTCATCGAGTTCTTCAATCGAGGCACAAACAACGTCAACCTCGCCGACTACTCCCTGGTGATTTCCACCACCGGGCCGGGGGCCACGGCTGATGTGACTGTAAGTTTCGTTTCTTCATCGAGCATCCCGATTGTGCCCGGTGAATACATCCTCTTCCAACTTGGAAGCAGCGGCAACAACGGCTCCTTTTCGATCATCTCGCCTGAGTTCAGCGATTCAACAATTAATCTCGGCAGCACTTCGGGAAAGATCGCCTTGACACTATCCAGGAGCCTGGGCCCGCTAGGGTGCCCGGTTGGTCAGGACCCTGCGCTGGAAGATTTTGTTGCGTACGGGCCAGCGAATTGTGCGGAAGGCTCTGCGCCGGTTGCCGCGCCATCGCCAGCCAATGTGGGCCTGGTAAGAAAGTTCGGAGGGTGCGGTGACACCGATAACAACGCGGCCGACTTCAACAGCGCGGGCCCCCAGCCGCGTAATGAGTTTTCTGTAAATGCAGCGTGCACGCCACCCGTACTCGCCAACTCGATTCAGTTTGAAGCCAGCCATATTGATGCGCTGGAGGGGCAGGGAAGCGTCGAGGTTTTTGTAACTCGAACGGGTAGCACGGCGACTCCGGCAACGGTTCAGTATGCCACCGTCAGCAATCAACCTACCCGGCAGGCTGGCCGAGCCACTGATCGTTCTGACTATACGACGACCCTCGGCACTTTGAGATTTGTTGTCGGAGAAAACCGTAAGAGCTTTCGCATAAACATCACCGACGATTCATACCTTGACGGAGTGCAAAGCCTCACCGTGAGGTTGGGTAGCCCCACGGGCGGAGTCGGGTTGGGCGTGTTGAGTTCCATGACCATCGGCATCACCGATAACGACGGCACGGTAGCGGGCATAAATCCGATCGACACTAGTAGTTTCTTTGTGCGCCAGCACTACTCGGATTTCTTCGGACGTGAACCGGACACTTCGGGATTGAATTTCTGGATAAGTCAGATTGAGAACTGCAGTACCGACACACAGTGCCGCGCGCTCAAGCGAATCAATGTCTCCGGCGCATTCTACCTGTCGATCGAGTTTCAGGAGACCGGCTTCTTTGTTTACCGGCTTTTTAAAGCTTCATACCCGGACAACACTGCGCGTCCTCGGGGGTTTCCCAGCTACCGTGAGTTTTTCCATGATACGCCGGAAATCGGCAGCGGCGTGATTGTCGGCCAGGGTAACTGGCAGGCCCAGCTCGACACGAACAAGCAGCTGGCGGCCCTGGAATTTGTCGAACGGCCGGAATTCAAACTTCGGTATCCGTCGTCGATCACCGCGGCCCAGTTTGTCGATGCGCTGAACACGAACACGGGGGGCGCGCTCTCTGTGATTGAGCGCGACGCGCTGGTAAACGGCCTGCAGGGTGGGACTGAGACGCGCGCGACGGTGCTGCGGAAGGTCGCCGAAGACGATGATTTCCAGGCGACGCAATTCAACCGCGCATTTGTCCTGATGGAATACTTCGGATACCTGCGCCGAAATCCTACCGAATCGCCGGACACAGACTTTACCGGTTTTGACTTTTGGCTCAGCAAGCTGAACCAATTCAACGGCAATTTTGTTCAGGCCCAGATGGTTGAGGCTTTTATCACTTCGTCCGAATACAGGGTTCGGTTTGGGAACTGAAAGAGTTTGAGGGCGGAAACCGGTTAGTCGATAACTAACCTCGAAGGGCCGAAATGAAATAGCCACACCCGTAAGGGCGTGGCTGGCCCACAGCCAGCGGCTCCGAGGCCCGAAGGGCCGGCATAATCTCCCCACGTCAATTCTTGCGCGCCACCTGCGTCGCTCTCTCCGTTTTGATGATCCTGGTCCACGACCTTCCGGTCGTGGCTATTTCATATCGGCCCTTCAGGCCTCGGGTCATTCCAGACTAGAATGCCTTCTGACGGTTTAGGGCCATGATTGGACCCTCTAAAATCAGTCTCAATCATAAGAGAGTTTCGATTTCGGGATTAAAGTTGTCACAAATTAGCCCCAGGCGGTGTTCCTACTATTGGAAAGTATGAGCGAACAAGCACAAGCCTTGATCGACTCCACGCCACACCAAATCGCGACCGCGGCAGCTTCGGTCAGTTTCGACGAGGCATTTACGCTCTATCACCGCGCCGTTTTTCGGACGGCGTGCGCTGTGCTGCGCGATTCTGCTCTGGCTGAGGATGTGACCCAGGAAGTGTTTCTCAGGCTTTACAAAAACTCCGGTGCGGTTCCGGACGGCGAGCTTTTACGTCCGTGGCTGTTGCGCGTCACCATAAACCTGGCGCGGAACGCTATCCGGGGTCAGAACCGCTCGATCGCCCGCGATACTGCCTATGAACAGAACGCGAATGACGCGGGCTGGACAGCTCCGGGAGAGGACTACGAGCGCCGGCTGAGTTTGGACCATGCCCGTCGGACGTTGGATAAGATAAAGGAGCCTATGCGAAGTTGCCTGCTGCTAAAGCAACAGGGTCTTTCGTATCGAGAGATTTCCGAAACCTTATCAGTGAAAGAGACCAGCGTGGGCAGCCTGGTCGCCAGAGGTCGCAAGGAGTTTGTCAGAGTGTATGGAAAGATCGGAGGAAGCCGATGAAGGAATGTTTAGATGAAGGGATGCTCCAGGCTTATCTTGACGGTGAGTTGGCGCTCGAGTTAGCTCAAGAAGCAGCCCTGCATTTGCGATCGTGTAAACCTTGCGGAGACGCAGCGCGCGAAATGGAAAGCGAAGTGGCTTTGCTTACCGCGGCGCTGGCACCCGAGTTTGAAGTGAACGTACCGACCAACCGTTTGCGCAGCCGGATCGACGACGCCATTGGCCAACTGCAACCAAATCCGATTCATGCACGGGGTTCTTCCGAACGCTCCTGGCTGCAAACGTTTACCGATCTGTTTGGGGTCACGCCGCAGCGGGCCTTTAGCTATGCAGCCGTGGCAGCCCTCCTGATCGCGGCTATTGCGCTGAGTGTTATTTACTTGAAGCTTGGCGAGGTTTCGCGCGGAGTTGAAATTGCAATCCGTCCGAAACCCGAAAGTGTAACGCCGAAGCCGGCTACGGATTCCGCGCCCCTCCCGTCACCGTTCGAAAAACCTGACGAGGTTGTGTTAGCCGACGGTAGGCCAAAGAAGAGTCCCCCGCGCCATGTGAGACGTGATGAAAGAATTAACTTCATCCCCGGCGAACAGGATTACCTCAAGGCGATCGCGGCCCTGGATGCTACGATCAAATCCGATCACCAGAGGATGCGCCCGGCAGTTCAGGTCGAATACGAACACAACCTGGCAGTCGTTAACCAGGCGATCGCTAATACCCGAGGCGCGGCGCAGAAGAACCCTAACGATCAGGACACGGCTAAGTTCGTGTTGTCGGCTTATCAAAGCAAAGTGGATCTCTTGACCCAGGTGGCTGACACCCGGGCTTTTAACCCGCAACAAAAATAGACGCCAATGAAGTATTCCAAAGTCTTTATCCTTATCTTACTGATGGTCGGTTGGGCCGGCGCCGAGGCGCGTCCGGAAAAACACGACAAGAAGGCTGCCGGACCATTAATCGAGCGCGTCGTCGACGCGGATCCGAACGTTTCGATCTCGGTGTGTGTGGCGTCGGGCGATATCAAGATCCACGGTTGGGAGCGTAATCAGATCCGTGCCCGCACGAGTGACGTTTCGGAAATTGAATTCAGGAAATCAGCTCCCAGCGGCTCAGACTCAGCCCAGGAAATCACTGTGCTGGCTGCCAATAACCAGCGTCATCAGTTTGGTTCGTGCATGGCTGACGCAGATATTGAGCTTGATGTGCCGCGCGGCGCGAGCGTGAGAATTCAGATTCGCGACGGGGATATTCAGGTCGTCGATGTGGCAGCGGTGCAAGCTAAGACCATGAACGGCGACATCAGTCTGGAAGGGATCAAGCGTTCGACGGAAGCGGACACGCTCAGTGGTAACCTCTCGCTCAGGAACTCGATCGGCCCAGCCCGGCTACACTCGCTGGGCGGGAACATCCAAGCGACGGGAGTTGGTCCCGGTGCAACGGGTGAAGCTTTTGAAGCCAACACCGTAGGGGGCGAAGTCACGCTCGAAAAATCCGGGTACGTCAAAGTCAGAGCCGGCTCAATTGGCGGCGATCTAAACATTAACGGGGCGTTGGCTGCTGGTGTTAAGTATGAGCTTAGGACCATCTCGGGCGACATTCACTTAACCTTGCCGGCCAACTCATCGTTTCGATTAGATGCCAGGCTATCCCAAAATGCGGACTTCACTTCAGATTTTCCGCTCAAGATCACTCCTGACAAAGAGCGGTCAAACGAAGCGCCTCCGCAGCCGCCCACGCCTCCGAGAAGGAGACACGGCGTGCCCGATTTGCCGAACGGAGTTCACTACGGCTTGAAGCACATCAACGCGATCTATGGAACCGGCGACGCGCTCATAAATATTTCGTCCTTCAGCGGCGCGGTTTACTTGCAGAGGAAGTGAACGTCGGTTTCTAAATAATCTTCCCGGTTGAATCCGATGTTTGCGGCTTTGCCGCCTGATGTGCGGTAAGGCTCTGCCTTCCGATGGAACCCTTTGACGTTTTCCTCGAACGAGGTTCAAAACTAAATCTTGTGAACCGGTAAGGCAGAGCCTTACTGCACATCAGGCGGCAGATCTGCGGTAGTCCGGGTGCGGCTCCCGAAGACCTTACCTCAACTTTTCTTGCCACAAAATCTCGCCCGCTGGTGTTCTAAACATAAGAACGACAGAGACACCTCGGGAGCCGGCGTCAGCAAGATAGGGCCGCCGGGCGGCGAAATCAAAAGGAGACGGCATGTTCAAATCTGAAACCAATCAACGATTCAAGACCTGGCACAAGGCCGGAGTGGTACTGGTTCTGGCGGCGATCACGAGCTTCGCCACCGGCGTCAAGCAACGGAACCAATTCACTCGCGTACCCCCTGCGCCCCCAATTTATGCGAAGAGTCCTGCCACGACTGACTCCCTGCGCATCGAGCTCCCTGCGCCACTGCAGAGTTCAGATCAGTTCAGGTGGACCGGGCGCTTGGCCCAGGGCAAGTCAATTGAGATCAAAAACATCAATGGCGATATCAGCGCCGAACCCGCGAGCGGCGACGAATTGGAAGTGACCGCAGCCAAGAGCGCCAAACGCAGCGATCCGTCGCAGGTCGAAATCAAAGTAGTCGAACATCCGGGCGGCGTGACCATCTGTGCCGTATACCAGAGCGACGATCCGAGTTCGCCGAATACCTGCGAGCCGGGCCGCAGCAAGGGCCACATGAATGTTCGCAATAACGACGTCAAAGTTGCATTCAAGGTTCGCGTGCCCGCGGGAGTCAACTTGCTTGGCCGCACAGTGAACGGTGAAATCAGCGCCCTCGAACTAGGTGGCAACATCGAATCCACTACCGTTAACGGCAGCATCAATATTTCCACCAATGGTTATGCGCAAGCCTCGACGGTGAACGGCGACATTACGGCTCGGCTCAGAGATGCAAACTGGCCTGGCTCGATCGATTTCAAAACTGTGAACGGCACGATCAATCTGGATCTTCCAGCCGCGACCAGCAGCAAGGTGGAAGCGACTACTCTGAATGGAGAAATTGCGTCTGATTTCCCGCTCACCATGCTCGAGTCGACCAGTCGCAAACATCTGAGTGGAACCATTGGAGGCGGCGGCAGGGAAATTAATTTGAAGACCGTCAACGGCAGTATCCATCTCAAACGAATCGGTTAGGCATTAGCCCCAAGGCTCCGCAAGAACATTTTGGAAGGGAACACATCAATGAAGAGAAGCATACTCGCAATCCTGGTCCTGGCGGCCGCACTTCTAACCATCGCAAGCGATCGCGGCAGGGGGGTGCGGGCCGATTACCACGCCGGGTCACCCTTTGCGCACGCTTCGGTGATCGCTGATGACCCGCAGGGTAACAGCGACGAAGTATCTGAAGAGTTTCATCAGACCTATCCGCTGAACGCGACAGGCCGTGTCAGTGTCGCGAACATCAACGGCAGTGTCCGCATTGCCGTCTGGGACCAGAACGAGGTCAAGGTCGACGCGGTAAAGCGGGCTTCGAGCAGGGAAGCTCTGGCTGAAATGAAGATTGAAGTCAACAACACGGCGGACAGTGTTCGAATCAAGACCGAGTACCCCGATTCGAATTGGTCACGCGGCGATAAAGAGACCCGCCGTCACCGTTCCGCCAGCGTTGACTACACCTTGACGGTGCCGCGCCGGGCGCGACTTGATTCAGTCGAACTGGTGAATGGATCGCTCGATATTGAAGGCGTTGAAGGTGACGTTGAGGCAGCCTGTGTCAATGGCAGTGTGAAGGCGCGCGGCTTGAGCGGAGGGGTGAAGCTCTCAACCGTCAATGGCGGTGTCGAAGCGACCATTATGCGTCTCGACGATGCCAAGCCCACCGCGCTTAGTTCAGTCAACGGCAGCATCACTTTGACCATACCGGGGAATGCAAATGCCCAGGTGAAGGCCAGTACGATTCACGGCCGCATCACCAACGACTTTGGTCTGAAGGTGAACGATGGAGAGTTCGTGGGCCACGACCTAAACGGTCAGATTGGTACCGGGGGCACGCGCATTCGACTCAGTAATGTTAATGGCTCGATCTCGATCAAGCGTGGGTAGGGCTTGGAACAAAGCGTACCAAAAGCCCGGACCGTGAGGGAGGGCAAGACGCGCGAGACTGTGGATCGGAGAAGCTCGTCGGGGAACTGTTGGGTTTATGCAACCGGAGAAGGCGCGAGTGTTGCCCTCCCTTACGGTTGGGCTTCCGACACAGCTAATCGTCACTTAACTTTTTACCCAGCGGGGTGCTTATGAACAACACACTAAACTGGTCGATTGAACAATTACCAAACCCGTCCCGGCATGAGACTGAGCCTAAGCCTGTGGCGGCGACCGGCGAAGGCGACCGGATCGATGGGCTGAGAGAACTGGTGCTGATGTTGTTGCGAGAGTTGGAATCGCTGCGGCCGGAGCAACTCATGCGGCCTGATAGCGACGCCAGTCTGCAGGCCAGAGTGCAGGAGTTCGAAACCAATCTCATTCGCCAGGCGCTGAGTCGAACTTCCGGAAACCAGTCGCGGGCGGCGCGGCTGCTCGGCGTGAAGCACACGACCCTGAACGCCAAGATCCACCGCTACGGAATTTTCGAGAGCGTCCAACCGAACGAATGCGAAAGCGTCGTTTCGAATCACGTGACTGTCGCGTAGTTTGGATTTCCACCCAGTGGTGCGAAGTATAAGTTTGAGGGGGCCGTGCTTTGTGGGGCGTGGACACACGCGCTCCGGCTGTCGACCCCCTGGTAACCGCAACACTGCCCGCTTCAACTACCTCACCTCTAAATTCATCTTCGCGAAAAAGCTGTGTCCTTCTGTGTGTTAACGCACAGACCCGCCAAAGAGACATCGTCTAAGGTTTCGTGGCGAAAACGGTTGTTCGGCTTCCAGCCGCCCCATGAATTCCGAATATTGTTAGAAATCGAAAGCAGAGTCCGGCTTTGCGAGTGAGATGCTCGCGCGGCAGCGCTCGCATTTGAGTTTTCAAGGTCACCGTTATTTTCTTAACGGTCGGAGGTGTGCTGCATGTCTCAATATTCACCGTCTCCACTGGCCCCCAATTATGAATTCAGGCGCGGTCTTTCGCGAGGGTCGAAGACAGAGCCGCCGCTCGTGCTGATGGTCGAAGATGGTCCGGAAGCGACATCAGAGTTGACCCGGATCCTGGAGCTCAGAGGGTATCGAGTAGTCGAAACTGATAATGGGCAGGATGCGGTCAAGCGGGCGCTGTGCGTCTGTCCGGATCTGCTCCTGGTTGATCTGAACGTGCCTCTGCTCTATCAAATGGTGGCGGCGCGCCAGATTATCAAGCACGCCAGGTTGGGTAATTTGCCTGTCGTAATTTCCGCGCACGAGGATGTAGTCGATACGGCAACATTCCTGGAACTGGGAGTGCGCAGTAATGAGTACGTGACCCGGCTCTCCAACTCCCAACAATTGAAATGCCTGCTCGACTATCTGCTGACAAACCACCGCACGCGGCTTGATATTGTTTTGTGAACTTCCCTTGAACGAAACGATCCACGAAATCACACCAAAGGGAAGCGAGACTGTCGTTTCGTGGGTTCGTGGATCCTCTTACTTGGCTGAGGATCTAAAAACAGGGCACCCTCCCATTTCCAAACTGTTTCGTGACTCCCGTCGACCGATATTCGCGACAACATCCTACTCAGGCGGGTTCGTAACTCACTTTGGTTCCGTGATTTCGGAACCGCTTCCGAAAAACCGTAATAATTCTTCACTTTAGTCGGGCCACTGCGCGTGCTAGCGAAACCATATTAAGTTCGGCCGCGTATCCCTTTCGATCGAACCAGCCACGACTGGAGCAACAAACACACTCGGCCACTCTGGTCGCAATCGGAAAAACCGACTCTTCAGGAGCGAAATTGATGTCAACCAGCAGGAGAACCTTTCTCAAGCTTTCAGCCGCAGCGGGCGGCGGTCTCGGCCTGGGATTAATACCGGGCAGCAACGTTTTGTCAGAAACCCTTTCGGGCGGCAAAAAAGTGAAGCCGCTAAAAATTCTGATCCTTGGCGGCACCGGCTTCACCGGCCCGCAACAGGTTCGTTATGCGCTGGATCGCGGACACAAGGTGACTGTGTTCAATCGCAACAAGACGCATCCGGGCGAACTGCCAGCGGAAGCCGAACGGTTGATCGGGGATCGCAACGGACAACTTGACGCCCTCAAGGGCAGGAAGTGGGACGTCGTCATAGACAATCCCACCAGCATTCCGGTTTGGGTCCGCGATGTGGCTGAAGTTCTCAAGGGGAACGTTGATCGGTATGTCTTCATCTCGACGATCTCGGTGTACGCGGACAACAGCAAACCGGGAATGGATGAGACCGGGCCGCTCGCAAAATATACCGGCCCAGATGCCATGAAAGAGACGCAGGCAACTCTGCGTGCTTCCAACTTTGGTCTCTATGGACCGCTCAAAGTGCTGTCCGAAGCCGAAGCTGAAAAGTGGTTTCCGGGTAAAACTTTGATCATCCGCCCGGGACTAATTGTCGGCCCCGGCGACGAATCGGATCGCTTTACCTACTGGCCAGTGCGCATGGCTCGCGGGGGCGAAGTAATGGCGCCCGGTACGCCGGCTGATCCGGCGCAGTTCATCGACGCGCGCGACCTGGCCGAGTGGACCATTCGGATGATTGAGCAAGGCGCATCCGGAATTTTCAACGCGACCGGTCCCAAATCAACTTTGACGATGGGCGAAATGCTGGCCGGCATTCAGCAGGTGACGAAGGCCGACGCGCGGCTTACCTGGGTTGACGCGGAATTCCTGGCTGCACAAAAGGTCAGGCCCTGGGCCGACATGCCGGTATGGCTGCCGCCCAAGGGAGAGACAGCCGGGTTCTCGAGGATTAGCGTCAAGCGCGCTTTGGACAGGGGCCTTACCTTCAGATCGGTTCCGGATACTACGGCGGCCACGCTGGAGTGGTTTAGAAAGCAGCCCACCGAAAGACAAGCGACCCTGCACGCAGGCATCAAGCCGGAGCGTGAGGTTGAGGTGCTGGCTGCCTGGCATGCGACCAAGACATAGTTGATGGCGAGTGAGTTGTACGTCGCCACAGCCGCGGCGCAACAATCGCAGTCCAATTCGAAGTTTTTCGCCCCCTTCGGGGCTGAGGTTGATCAGCTTTTGTGATCCCATGGCTGACGCCAGGGGCAACAGATCTTTGCCGCTCCGTTGCCAGGGAAAAACGATTTCTTGAACACCCACGAACAAAACAACGTCTCGCCAGACGCCGGACACAGCGCCTTTCTGCGGCTCTTACGCAAAGCCGTGGATGTGCGAGCCGCAGAAGTTCGGGCACTCATGCTCGGCTTCATCTATTACTTCCTCATCCTCTCCAGCTATTACGTCATCCGGCCGATTCGTGATGACTTTGGCGCCGCTGGCGGCATTGAAAATCTCCCGTGGATGTTCACGGGCACCCTGGTCGTGATGTTAATCGCCAACGCGCTGTTCGCGGCGCTTGTAGCCAGGTTTTCGCGGCGGCGCTTCATCCCCATCGTCTATCGATTCCTGATTGCCAACCTGCTGGTCTTCCTGGTCCTGCTGTTGACGATCTCAAAAGGTAATCAAGTCTGGGTTGGGCGGGCCTTCTTTATCTGGACCAGCGTCTTTAACCTGTTTGTGATTTCGGTGTTCTGGGCGTTCATGGTCGATGTCTTCAGCACTGACCAGGGTAAACGTCTCTTTGGCTTCATCAGTGTCGGTGGCACACTCGGCGCGATTGTGGGCGCAGCGATCACGGCGACCCTCGTGCGAAGGGTCGGCACGATCAATCTGCTGCTGGTCTGTGCAGTCCTGCTCGAGTTGAGTGCGCAGTGCGTGCGTTTCTTTCCGCGCACCCTCGACGGACCTGCGGTCAGGCAGGAAGCTAAGGCAGAGGCGCCGGTAGGCGGGCGGGTCTGGGCCGGGATAGTGCACAACATCCGTTCGCCATACCTGCTGGGAATCAGCTCTTACATGCTTCTGTATGCGCTCACCTCAACGCTTCTATACTTTCAGCAGGTAGGGATTGCAGCTGGGGCCTATCCGGATCGCGCGGCCCGGACGGCCTTCTTTGCCCAGATCGATCTGGTAGTGAACGTGCTGACAATCGTTTGTCAGGCATTGCTTACCGGCAGGTTGCTCAAATGGTTTGGGGTGGGAGTGACCCTGGCGATCCTGCCGGCTCTCAGCGTGGTTGGATTCACCGCGATGGGTATGGCTCCGACGCTCGTGCTGCTGGTGATCTTCCTGGTGGTGCGCCGGGCGGGGAACTTTGCGATTGCGCGGCCGGCGCGTGAGACTCTCTTCACAGTAATCACCCGCGAAGACAAGTACAAAGCCAAGAATTTCATTGATACCGTCGTCTACCGCACTGGGGATCAAATCGGAGCGTGGTCATCCGCCGCTCTAACCTGGTCAGGATTGGGGCTGACGGGAGTTTCGCTTGTTGCGGCGCCGATCGCGGCGGTGTGGCTTTTCGTTAGCCTCTGGTTGGGAAGAAAACAGAACGCAATGGCCCGCGAGGCGGACCGAAACCCGAGCGCGGACAACCTGTCCGCCTGAGCGCGCAGCCCAAACTGAATTCCCGGGGCTAGTCTCTCGGCCTAAGTTTAGAGCGGGCTGCGCGCCCCCTGGGGGACAGCGATGTCCGCGCTCCATGCTTTCATTCAAGGCATTACTTCTTTTCCGGAAACAGCATCACCTTAATGTAAGTGTTCGTGTTGAGATAAGTTTTGGCGGCTTGCTGAATCATGGCCTTGTCGATTTTGTTGTAGAAATCCGTAATCCGCCAGATTCCGGCAGGATCTTCACCCAGCCGGTACTTCACCGTGAGCTGATTCAGCAGGTAACCGTTCACCTTGCTGTTAGTTTCGTAGTCCCTCAGCATCGCTTCCTTCTCGTCGCTCACCTGCTTGTCCGTGGGACCGTTTGTCTTAAGCAACTCAATCTCCTGAAAGACTCGCTTGATGAGGTTCTCGCTGCGATCCGGCGAACTGCCAAAATCGATGGTGACGGCGTAAGTCGGATTGGGTATCGACTCATAACTGGGGCTGGCGCTGACGCTATAGGTGCCGCCTAATTCTTCGCGCAGCGTCTCGAGCAATCTTCTGCCGAGTATCTCGGACATTGCCCGGATGGCCACGCGCTGTTCCTGGTTATATTGGAATGGTCCGGTGAACACGATTGCCGACTCGCTCTTCGGTTCAATGCCTTTTTCAACTCGCTTCTCGACGATAGTTGCCGGCGGACGCACGCCTACGTCTTTCCATGTCTCTTTGCGCCGAATCGACGGCAGCGATCCCAGATAGCGCTCTACCAGTGGCTTGATCGTGTCCAAGTCAAAACTGCCGACGAACACGAAAGTGAAATCACTGGCATCGGCAAAACGATCCTTGTAGAAGGCGAATGATTTTTCCAGATCCCATTGGTCAACTGTCGCGCTGGTCGGCAGACGCCGACGGAGGTGGTTCTGAAATCTGGTGTTGTTAAGCGTGTCAAAGAAAACAAAGTCAGGGCTCGCGGCCTGGTTCGCGAGAAACGACTTTGCCTGGGCGCCCTGGACCGCGAAAGCAGTTTGGTCGGCACGAGGTTGCGTGAATCTGAGATAAATGAGCTGGAACATCGTTTCCAGATCCTTACGCGAACTGTTGCCGCTCATTCCTTCTTCGAGTTCACCAATAATGGGAGTGGCCGACGCCACTTTACCGGCCATGAACTTGCGCAAATCGATCGCGTTGAACTTGCCCACCCCACCGGCAGCAATTACCTGAGAGGCGGAACTCGCCGCGATGTAGTCTTTGTCGCTAGCCAGCGAAGTTCCGCCCGGGCTGGTGGCTCGAAAAAGAATCTCATCCTCTTTGAAGGTGGTCGGCTTGAGGACGACATTGACGCCATTCGAAAGTCGCCACTCGGTTATGCCCGGCTCTTTGGTGACGGTGCCGGCAATCGTGCCGGGTGCAGGAGGTGTTTCCAACAGGGCTGCGTTACCCAGCGTGTCCACGTATGGCTTCAGCTCTTTGGTCGCAGCATTCTTGACCACTGCTGCCAGCTTTGACTCGTCCGGGATTACCAACCCGCTCTTAGCCGGAGCCTCAATCACCACTGTGCGATTGCGAGCGGGAAACCATTCTCGAGCAAGCTTGTTGACTTCATCGAGGCTAACCTCTGGGAGGAAGCGTTTGTGCAGAGCATATTCATCCTCCGAGCTGGGCAGCGATTCGTTGTTGAGGAAGTTACGAATGTATTCACTCGCCCGATCATTCGAGGGCGTGTTCTCTTTTTCCAGAGCGAGTCTTTCGTAGTTTCGTAACACGCTCTGTTTCTGACGATCCAATTCGGTGGCAGTGAAACCGAAGCGAGCGACGCGTTCGGCTTCGTTAAGCAGCACCTCTAAAGCGCTTTCGATCTTGTCTTCTTTTACTAGCGCGCCCAAAGAAGACGAGTCTTTTGAGCGGGCGAAAAAAGGGCCACGGCCGGCAAACGCCTGGGTGAACGGGGCATCCGCCTTTTGCGATAATTCCGAAAGGCGGGCCGAGAGCATGCCTGAGAAGAGACGGTCAACCGTCTTCTGCCGGTAGTCACGGACCGTGCCCGCGGGACGCGCAGGCAGCACGGTGTCGACTTCCACGAACGACAGATCCATTTCCTTGTCGGTGGCGCTGACAAAGTTTGTCTCGGGATGATCGGGCAGGTCATAGGTCTGTCGCGTCCGGGGTTTGGTGGCCATCGGAATCGAAGCGAAGTGGGTCGTGATCATCTTTTCAATCGCGGCCTTGTCGAAGTCTCCCACCGCGACCACGGCCATCAGATCAGGACGGTACCAGTCAGTGTAGAACTGCTTCAGCCGCTGGGCTTTGCCCCCCTGGATAATTTCCGGCTTACCAATGGGCAGGCGATCGGCATAGCGAGATCCCTTAAGCAGGACTGGGAAGATCTTGTCCCGCAGACGCGCGTTGGCGCCGAGTCCAAGGCGCCACTCTTCCAACACTACGCCGCGCTCTTTGTCGATTTCGACCGGATCGAAAGTGATGTTGTGGGCCCAGTCCTCCAGTACCAGCAATGCCTTGTCGATATTTTCAGGTTTGTCTGTTGGTACGGTGAGGATATAAACGGTCTCGTCGAAACTGGTGTAAGCATTGAGGTCTGCGCCAAAACGCATGCCCATCGATTCGATGAACGACACGATGTCCTGTTTGGGAAAGTGCTGCGTGCCGTTGAACGCCATATGCTCGACCAGGTGGGCCAGGCCCTGTTGGTCATCGTCTTCCAGAATCGACCCGGCCTTGACCACCAGTCTCAATTCCGCGCGCTTTTCGGGTTTCCGGTTGGCGCGAACGTAGTAACGCAAGCCGTTGGGAAACTTACCCATCGTAATTTGTGGATCGACGGGCATGGGATCCGTTAAGGCCTGTGCCTTGATCGTTTGCAGTGAACCGGCGAGGCCGATAGTCAGCGCGGAGACTGCGATCAGCAGCCAGACTCGAGCGCGTTGGCGAATGGTCATGATTTCACTCCAGAGATATTTATTTGAGTTGCAAGTGAGAACTCTTAACGTGGTACGAGGCGACGGGAAGACTGGGTATTTATAACACTCGCATTGGACGGAGGCAACTGGCCCGGCAGACAGGTTGGTCTATGAAATTCCTGCCCCTCGCGAAAAGCGATTCCCGGACCGGATCGCGCACATCCGGTGCGCTTATTTCGCCAGGCAAACGCCCTCGGTCCAGCTGGTGAGCGAATACTGTTGTTTGAGATTTTGATAGACCACGACTGTGACACTTCGCCTTTTGCGTTTGATCTTCAAGGTCATACAGACCCTGTTGTTCAGCCCTGCAACTACCTGCACTTCAGCTCGCTTGATGGGCAATCAGCGAGATGCGAGTGTGCAGCTTCTGGCTTTCTTTTCTGATGGCGAAACGGACTGCCGCCAGAACCTCCGGGTCATCGTTGGCTTTGTCCGCGTAGCCGCCCGCAATTGGTTCCTGTTGAGGTGCGACCCAGAATGTCACTCCTGCCGCGTTGTTCAAGGTCGTGATTGCGATCACCACGAATAACGCCATCTGAAAAACCTTTGTCATATTTATCTCCTCCAAATGGGCCTGCGCGAAAATTCTTTTCCAGTTTCTTTGGTTCACGCAAGGGCGCGACGAAAAGCCGGAAGGCGCCGGGCCCGAAATCAGGTCCGCTCGCACAAAGCATGTCATTGCCCCGATTCAGCCGTCTCGTAGCCATGGGCCTTTGCCGGCCAGGCCATAATGAAGAGCAAGGTCCCAATCACCGTCACGACGATCAAGCCCTCAAAGCCTACGTCCCAACCGTAGCGCTGCACCAGCGCACCCAGACCCCAGCCCGACAGGACTGTACTTGCGTAGCCGAAGATACTGGTCAATCCGATAGCTGAAGCAGCGGCCCGTTTGGTGGCCAGATTTGCGGCCGCCACCGCGAGCAGGCATTGCGGTCCGTAAACAAAGAACCCGGCACAACCGAGCAACGCCGTGGTCAGCAACTCCGATTGGAAATTGGCCTTCCAAAAGAAGAACACAGAGACTCCGGCGAGGGCCATGTAAACCACACAAGCCCGGATCGCCCGACCTCCCAGAAATCGATCGGTAATCCAGCCTCCGGCCATGGCTCCTAGGGCGCCACAGAATTCAAATGCGGCCACCATCCAACCGGCGTGAGTGATCTGGACGTGCTTGGCTTCGGTGAGCATGGTTGGCCCCCAATCGAGCACGGCGTAGCGGACGATGTAAACGAAAAAGTTCGCGAGCGAAACTATCCAGATGTACTTGTTCAGGAAAACCTGTTTGACGACGAACCTTCTAAACTCTGATCGCGTCTCGTCCTGGTCTGAATGCGCGCCCGTGCCGTCGACTTCCGGCAGGCCGACTGATGAAGGTGTATCCGGAAGCGTGAGCCAGATAAAAACCACGCAGGCGAAGGCGATGGCAGCGGGCACAAAGAAAGCCAGACGCCAATTGATCACTACCAGGTAACCGCACAGAATGACGATTAGTCCGCCGCCGATGGAATGCGAAATATTCCAGATCGACATTTTGCTGGCGAGTTGCCTGGGCGGGAACCAGTGAGCCAGCAGCCGCGCACAGGGCGGAAAGCCCATGCCCTGAAACCAGCCGTTGGCCATCCAGATTAACCCGAGTGTGACCACTGCCGAACTGAAGCCGAAAAAGACATTCATCAAAGCCGAGGCGCCGAGACCAAAGGCCATGAAGGCGCGGGCGTTGGCCCGGTCGCCGAAGAATCCGTTGGCGAACTTCGAAACGCCGTAGAGTAATCCGTGCAGAGTGAGGAACAGACCGAGCTGGGTCTTCTTGAACCCGAGACTGCTCTGCATCACCGGCATCGCGATACTAAGGTTCTTGCGCACGAAATAGAAAGTGGCATAGCCAATGATCGAGGTCAGCAGCACGCGTTTCTGCCAGAAGCGATACTGCTTCGAGATCTCGGCAGAGTCAGTTGTGCTGATTGGAAGGGCGGCAGCGGGCGCAAAGTTTCTCAGCACCCGGCCGAGCGCCGTCGGATGCGCGATTGATTCGGCAATGATTCCGGTTTCGATTGGCTCAGCCAAAGCTTTCCTGCCTCGTAAGAGTGTTGGGAGTTTATCGTGCGCGTTTCGTAACGCAAAGTTGATCGGGACGGAGTTCGGTCGATCACCGGGAGCGCGGACGTCTCCTCCACACCGCGTGTGCGGTACGCTCATCTGGTGTCCGACAAACATGTTCACGCTTCGCGCTCAGTGCCGATGGTACGTCCGCGCTTCCGGCAATTGAATGTGTTGGCGCGTGACTTGATCTATCTCACCCAACGCCTGAAAATGCTCGACCAATGAAACTCAGCGCCGAACAGCTTGCCGACTACGAACACCATGGCTTCCTGGTCCTGGAAAACTTTGTAGGCACAGACGCCTGTGACCATCTGCGCGATCGGGCGGCCGAGCTCGTGCGCGACTTTGATCCTGGTAGGATCATGTCGATCTTTTCAACTCACGAACAAACCCGTACCAGCGACGATTATTTTCTCGAGTCAGGGGACAAGATCAGTTTCTTCTTCGAGGAGAACGCCTTTAATCCGGACGGTACGCTGCGCCAAAGCAAAGAGCGATCGATTAATAAGATCGGCCATGCCCTGCACGATCTCGATCCGGTCTTTGATTCTTTTTCCCGGGCTTCGGAAATCCGGCAGCTCGTCGCCGATCTGGGTATCACGGATCCGCTGTTACTGCAGTCGATGTATATCTTCAAGCAACCGAGGATTGGTGGCGAAGTCAACTGTCATCACGACGCGACTTTTCTGTACACAGAGCCTTTGCGTTTGGCCGGTCTGTGGTTCGCGCTGGAAGATGCAACGATTGAAAACGGCTGCCTGTGGGCGATTCCCGGTGGTCACAAGCTGGGATTGAAATCACGGTTCATGCGCGCCGATGGCGGCGGCACTCGCTTCGAAGTAATCGATGCCACGCCTTGGCCGGACGAGAAGTTAGAGCCGTTGGAAGTGAAGAAGGGAACCGTGATCGTTCTGCACGGCCTGCTGCCTCACCTCAGCCGCGAAAACACTTCGCCGCGTTCGCGACAGGCGTATACGCTGCATGTGATCGATGCGTCGGCGGATTATCCTAAGGAGAATTGGTTGCAGCGATCGGCTGAGATGCCACTGCGAGGATTTTTTTGAGGCCCTTAGTTAACGGATCGCTTACTTCCTGGCCGCCAGCGGGCGCAGCAGCCTAAAAGTTTAGAGAAGTTCGCGCTGGCGCGCTCAGGCGGACAATAGGATATCCCCGTTCCCGGCTTACTCAACCGTCACTGACTTTGCCAGGTTTCGTGGCTGGTCGACGTCGCAACCGCGACGTACGGCTATGTGATAGGCCAGCAGCTGCAGCGGAATGATCGAAAGGATGGGCGTGAGCAAATCGCTGGAAGCGGGAATCTCAATCACGTGATCGGAGACTACTGAAGACATCGTATCGCCTTCAGTCAGAACTGAAATGACGATGCCTTCGCGGGCCTTAACCTCCACAATATTCGAATGGGTTTTTTCATAGCGCAGCTCGGATGCGCGATTGCCTGCCTCACGAGTGTTGATAAACATTACCGGCAGTCGTTCGTCGATCAGGGCGTTGGGCCCGTGCTTCATTTCCCCCGCCGGATAACCTTCGGCGTGAATGTAGGAAATCTCTTTCAGTTTCAAAGCGCCTTCGAGCGAGACCGGGAAATTGATGCCGCGGCCGAGATAGAGAAAATCGGTGACGCGGAAAAATTCCTTTGAAAGCTCTTCGATCCCGTCCGCTTCGTTCAGCAGATGCTCCATCTTCACCGGGAGTTCGGCGAGTTGCTGCGCGTGCGCTCGGCTTTGTTCAGGCGTGAGTGTGCCGCGTAATTGACCGAGGTATAGGCCGAGCAGGTAAAGTGCAATCATCTGTGAAGTGAAAGCCTTGGTCGACGCAACCCCTATTTCCGGACCGGCATGAGTGAGAATTGTGCCGTCCGCTTCGCGAGTGATCATCGATCCCTGCACGTTGCAGATCGAGAGAACTTTGCCGCCGCGCTCTTTGACTTCGCGGAGGGCCGCGATCGTGTCCGCAGTCTCACCTGACTGGGAAATGACCAGCAGCAGAGTGTTTTCATCCAGCACCGGATCGCGGTAACGAAATTCAGAAGCGTAGTCGACGTCGACGCCCAGACGCGCGAGTTCTTCGATCATGTACTTGCCGGCGAGCCCGGCATGCCAGGAGGTGCCGCAGGCCGCAATCTTGATCGAAGTGAAGCGTTTGAAATCGGTTTCAGTGATATTCGCCATCTCGTCGAGAAAGACCCGGCCGGTATCGAGCGAGATGCGGCCTTCGACGGTTTCGCGCACAGCGCGCGGCTGCTCGTAAATCTCTTTGAGCATGAAATGCTTGAAGCCGCCCTTTTCCGCCTGGATGGGATCCCAGGTGATTCGCTGCATTTGCGGCTCGACCTGTGTGCCAGCGAAATCCGTGACGCGGACTGAGTCGCGAGTCATGATGGCAATTTCGCCGTCACCGAGAAAAAAAACATCGCGCGTGTGTTCGAGGATCGCTGGGATGTCGGAAGCGACGAAATACTCACCATCGCCAACGCCGATTACCACTGGTGGGCCAAAGCGGGCGGAGATGACGGTGTCGGGCTCGTCAGCGGAAAGCATGGAGAGGGCAAAGATGCCGCGCAGTTCGCTTACCGTCTCGCGAACCGCTTGCTCAAAATTACTGCCCTGCTTGAGGTGCTCTTCAATCAGGTGGGCGACGATTTCGGTGTCGGTTTCGGTAACAAAGTTATGATCTTTCTTGCGCAGATCGTCTTTTAGTTCGAGGTAGTTCTCAATGATTCCGTTGTGCACAACGACTACGCGGCCGGTGCAGTCGCGATGTGGGTGCGCATTTTCTTCGGTGGGACGCCCGTGGGTGGCCCAACGGGTGTGGCCGACGCCGTAGGTGCCGTCGAGCGGTTGTTGGCGCAAGACCTCTTCAAGATTGCGTAGCTTTCCTTCAGCGCGGCGAATCCTAAGTTGATGGCCCTCATCGACCACCGCGATACCGGCTGAGTCATATCCGCGGTATTCGAGTTTGCGCAGTCCGTCGATGATCAACGGTACGACTTGTTTGTTTCCTACGTATCCGACTATTCCACACATAATGAAAGTAAGCAGTAAGCACGCCCCAGGGGGCTGAAATGAAAATAGGCACGCCTGTAAGGGCGTGGCTCAGAAGTTTATCAGACCGAAAGAGCGCCGAAAGCGCACGATTGATTGTTGGACGGATTATTTGGTTTCAGTTCCGTCGCTTTGGGCCTCAAGGTTATTCGAGACTCCGGCGACCGCGCCCCACGGCGCGCGGCTATTTCATGTTGGCCCTTTGGGCCAGCGTTGAAATCCGCGATGCTCGGCCAGATCTCTATCCGCTTCCGGCTCATGATTTTGTCTCCTCTTCCGCCAAGCTCTTCTTAATCTTCGCGGGGACGCCTGCAACCAAAGTATCAGGCGGAACATCTTCGGTGACTACAGAGCCGGCGGCCGTCACGGCGCCGTCTCCCACACAAACGGGCGCCACCAGCATTGTGTCTGAGCCAATTCTGACCCGGCTTCCAATCACGGTCGGATGTTTGCGCTTGCCGTCATAATTGCAGGTCACTGTCCCGGCGCCGATGTTTGTGTCCTCGCCAATCGTAGCGTCGCCAAGATAAGTAAGATGCATGGACTTTGTGCCGCGACCGATTTTTGATTTCTTTACTTCCACGAAGTTTCCTATCACGGAGCGCTCTTCCATGCGGGCATTCATGCGCAGGTGGGCGAAAGGTCCCACGGCACAGTCATCGCCAATCTCGGAATCAGCGATGAGGCAATGATCTTTAATAGTCACTCGATCACCCAGACGGGAATCTTTGATCCGCGAGCCCTGTTGAATCTCGCAGCCCTCGCCGATTACTGACTTGCCTTCGATATGCACATCGGGATGGATAACACAGTCGCGGCCGACTTGCGCATCGCCGCTGATGTAAGCGTGTGCCGGATCGATGAAAGTAACGCCACCGTCGATCATCAGGCGCCGAACCGCGCTACGGCGCAGCAGATTCTCGAATTCAGCCAGTTCCGCACGGGTGTTAACGCCGGCAACTTCGCGCGCGTCGTTATGCTGATAAATAGTAACCAGGTCGCCCTGGTCCCGCAGAATTCCGGGGACATCGGTGAGATAGTATTCGCCCTGGCTGTTGGTCGGGCGCACTTGCTCGAGTGCCTGGAACAGTTTCTTGCTGTCGAAACAGTAGATGCCTGCATTAATCTCTTTGACGTGCCGCTCATCTTCCGTGGCATCTTTGTGTTCTACGATTTTGAGGAACCTGCCGGCTTCGTCGCGGATCATCCGTCCATAGCCAGTGGGGTTTTCCAATCGCACCGAAAGGATCGTGCACGATGCTCTGTCGCCAAGATGCTGCTCGACGAGTGTGCGCAGAGTTTCTAAACGAACGAGAGGAACATCTCCCGAGAGAATGAGCACGGTCGAATTGGCATTGGCCAGAGCTTCCTGGGCGGCCATGACCGCATCGCCAGTACCGCGTTGCTCCGTTTGTAAGACAAAGCCGGCGTCGTGCCTTCCCATTTCTTCTTCGACCGCAGCCTGAACCGCATCGGCCTGGTGTCCAATGATCACCTGCGTGCGGCGAGGTTCCAGGAGCATCGCCGTGCGACAGACATGCGCAATAATAGGACGGCCACCAAGCTTATGCAGCACCTTGGCCATCCGGGATTTCATCCGGGTGCCGAGGCCGGCAGCAAGAATAAGAATATCCAGCGGCGCTGGCGATTGGTTTTGAGTTGGCTGTTCGGTCATTTATGGTTTCGGTGAGGACTAGGCTTCCATGCCGGCGAGGGTCCGCGACCGTGCCCGCTCGGCACACTCAATCACGATCTTGCCCAGGTTCTCTGAATCGTGACGCACCATATCGCCTTGATCGAGCAGGTCGGCGTAAACGATCTCAGTTTGGGAATCGTGACTGCCGAGGTCCGTTTCTTCAAGACCTACCTGGAAGGCGCCGTCGGCGCTATACGTCTCGGCCTGCTGGCTGCTAATGGGCCGGTTGTTGAGCACTGCATAATCGAAATGAATCTGCGGTGCATACTTCTGGACTGCTTCCAGGTGCTGTTCAATGTCGTAGCCATCGGTTTCACCCGGCTGTGTCATCAGGTTTGCGATGAATATTTTCGTGGCACTCGATCGCCCAATGGCGTCGGCCACCCAGGCTACAATCAGGTTTGGAATGATGCTGGTATACAAGGACCCAGGTCCGATCGTAATGACATCCGCATCGCGAATCGCGGCGATGGTGGCCGGCAGCGGCAGACAATGTTCGGGCTCAAGACGCAATCGCTTGATCGGAGATCGGGCCGCAGTGATTTGGGTTTCCCCATGGACCACTCGACCGTCCTCGAGTTCGGCGACCAAACGCACATCGTTGAGAGTTGCGGGAAATATGTGACCCTTACTGGCTAAAACTTCCGAGGACAGGCGTACGGCCTCAACAAAGTCGCCGGTTACCTCTGCCAGTGCCGCGAGAAATAGATTACCAAAACTGTGTCCTGCCAAATCCCCTGAACCGCGAAAGCGGTAGCGGAACAGACGCGAAAGAAGGGTGGAATCTTCGCCCAGAGCAATCATGCAATTGCGAATGTCCCCTGGAGGCAGAATCTGCAACTCATCTCGGAGACGTCCGGAACTGCCGCCATCATCTGAAACAGTAACGATTGCCGAAAGGGAATCCAACCACAAGCCCACAGGACGCTCACCGACGAAGCGCTTCAGCCCGTGCAACAAAGTCGACAGACCAGTGCCGCCGCCGATAGCTACCAGCTTCAGGCTGCGGTTCGCGTCTTGAGTGTGCATTTGTTCCGGTGTGACCCTGCGGTAATTGCCAAGAGGGAAATAATACCTGAAATCTAAATGCTTTCAAAACAGAAGTAGTGCGATGTGGCAGCGTCCCTATGCCGCGATGAAGGGGGCGGACTAATCGCGGGCAGCAAAGACTAACTGATCGAACTCGGGATCGCTGCGCAGAGGATTGAGATCCTGATCGCGTTGAGCGCGAATTCGTAGTTTAGGCTGGAGGTCTAAAGCGCGACGTAAAGACTTGAGTGCTGTATCAATCGCTCCCAGACGAGCTCGGCTGGCTGCCAGACCGTAATGAATGTGAGCTGCTTCGGGCTCGCGTCGCAGTGCGCGCTCAAAAAGTTCCTGGGCGGCGACGTACTCACCGCGATTGAGTTCAATCACACCACGATCATAAAGGGAATCAGCATCGCGCGGTAAAGCCAATTCGGTCCGCAGGCGGGCCTCGGCGACTGCCAGATAAGTACGGGACCGAGCGGTAACCTCGGAAACCGTCGGAAACCTCTCTACCAGCGACCGAAACAGGTTTCGGGCTTCGGCAAAGCGACCGTTGGTGAACTCTTTGTGGGCTACCTCAAACGCCCGCAGGGCAGCCGCCTCGTCATGGGTGAGTTGCGGGGCCGGAGCTGCCGGCATGGGCTTCTTAAACGCCGCGGGTGTCCTGGCGAGAGCCGGCTTCGCCGGGGTATGCCTAGTCGCTTTCTTTGAATGAGCGACAGCCTTTGAGTGAGCGACAGCACTTGGCCGAGTCGCCTTCGTCGCCTTCGTGGATTTGGTCAACGTCTTTGCACTCTGTTTCTTCGCCGCCTGGACCGGCGCCTTCGGTTTCTGTTTGGTTGACCGGGTCGGCTTAACAGTGCCGACCTTGGCGGCTTTTCTAGCCCGTGCTTTTCCTGCCGGCGAACGTTTGGTGGCCGGTTTCAGACGGGTCGACTTTCCCCCCACCATCCGTTTGCGAGGAGATGATGTCGCAGTTGAATGGCGCGAAGAGGAGCGCGATGCAAGCTTCTTTACACTCTTGGCGATGGGACTGCTCATGCGCAAAGGCCTCGATTCACAGACGATTCACCACAAAGATCGCCGCAAAAAACAAGGCGAGAGCTTAACATAGCTCCCGCCCTAATTCAACGAAAGAGTAGGGTTTGCAGGTCTCAACAATAGTTTTGTTGAACGATGATGGCCAGGGGCTGGCAAAGGATAACACTTGATGGTCCTCAATTACCGTGTTAATGTGACTCGTGAGGTTTGGCGACTCGCGTTTTGACCCGCCGCAATGTCAACAGTTTTCGTTAAGTGCCTGGCAGTCGTCCGGCAATATCGTAACTTTTCGGCTCCATTTGAAGTTCTGGAGCATCCGTAAACCGTTCCAGCCTGCCTCCTCTCTGCCTGGTTCAAAGCCTAGTCTTGATTTTCTGTGATGGCCAACAGTCCAATTCTGATTCGCGAACAGCGATACCACCAAATAAAGGCGATACTGGCGCGCCTGCGAATGGACTCCGCCGCCCGTCTGGTGGCCCTGGTCGATAAGGATGGCCAACAGATTGCTGTCCATGGCGAGCTCGGCGACCTGGATACCACCAGCCTGGCATCTCTGGCGGCCGGTAACGTGGCGGCCACCGGAGGCATGGCTAAGCTGATTGGGGAGCGAGAATTTCCCACCCTTTCGCATGAAGGTGAACGGGAGAGTATCCATATCAGCGTGGTTGGCCGGGTGTTGTTGCTGGTGGTCTTTGACGAACGATCTAGTTTGGGTCTGGTCAAACTTCGTTCCCGGCAAATAGCCCAGGAAATTGCAATGGCATTTGCCGAAGTTGAACGTGAATCGCAGTTGGCGGCTGCGAGCAACTCGCTTCCGTTCTCGGAAATCACTGACGAGGAAATCGACAGCCTGTTTTCAAACCGTTAGGCTAGCCAGCACCCGTCCTGCAGGCGCCCCATAATTACCGGTCGAGCCCTTATGACATTCATCAACTACGCATCGCGAGAGATAAACTGCAAGATCGTTTACTACGGCCCAGGACTCTGCGGCAAGACTACGAATCTTCAGCACATTTATGATTCGACGGCCGCCCAGTCAAAGGGAAAGCTGATCAGTCTCGCGACTGAAACCGATCGCACACTGTTCTTCGATTTTATGCCTCTTGAGTTAGGAACTGTGCGCGGTTTCAAAACGCGCTTTCATCTCTATACAGTTCCGGGGCAGGTTTTTTATGAAGCGTCTCGCAAGCTGATTCTGAAAGGCGTCGATGGGGTTGTGTTCGTTGCCGACTCGCAGGAAGAGCGAATGGATGCCAATATCGAATCACTTTATAATCTGGAAGAGAATCTGCGGGCTTATGGCTACGAGCTGATGAAGTTGCCCTACGTCTTACAACTTAATAAGCGCGATCTCCCCAACGTGATTCCCACTCCAGATTTGACTTCCGAGTTGCAAAGAAAAGGCGAACCCGTCGTTGAAGCAGTTGCTTCGTCTGGCGTAGGTGTGTTCGATACGCTCAAAGCCGTAGCTAAGCAGGTTCTAACCGAATTGCGTAAGAGTTAAGACCGGATGGCCGGTGGGATTAACTGATCGGCTTTATCATCAGGAGCCCGTCGCCCCCGTTCGAATAATATTTAGGCAATCTCTGCGTGACTGAGTAGCCCAGGCTGAAGTAGAGCTTCTGTGCGGAAGCATTACTGGCGCGGACTTCCAGGCGCACAATCCTTACCTCTCGCCGTCGGAATCCATCTTCGATTCTCTCCATCAGACAACTGGCTAAACGACGTCGCCGATGTTCGGGTGCGATCCCGATGGTAGTGATATGCCCGGTGTGGTCCGGCTCCAGCAGGCCGATTACAAATCCCGCCATGGAGCTGTTTTGCGTTACGACCCGGTACGAAACTGATTCGGGCGCGGTCAGCAGATATTCAAAGGTGTCGCGGCTATAGGCTTCGCCGTCGACAAAGCAACGCTGATCCAGCCGCCAACACTCGTCGATTTGAGAGATGGTCAGCGGCCGCAGGTCATAACGCGCATTGATCGGCGGCACCAGGGCGATGCTGGCATGCCCTGGGCTCTCCGGTGCTTCCCGGCCGTTAAGCCACCACCGAGGCCGAAATTTTTTGAGAACTGCCATAACTGTTTTGCCAAATCCGCCGCCGAGCCCAAAGAGCCCGGCGGAGATTATAGCCTGTTACCCACGCTCTTTTACAAGTGTCAGGATTTGGCGGTAAGAAATCTATAGGATGAGCATGCAGTCGCCATAGCTGTAAAAGCGATAGCCCTCTTTGACTGCGTGGCGATACGCGTCAAGGATCAAATCGCGGCCAGCGAATGCGGCGACCAGCAACAACAGCGACGAACGGGGCAAATGGAAATTGGTCAACAGCGCGTCAACGACCCGAAAATCATAACCAGGAATGATCGTGAGGTTCGCGAAACCCGCGTGCGCAGTAACCACGTGGTTGACGGTGGCAGCCTCGAGCGCGCGCGTAGTAGTAGTTCCCACCGCGATAACCCGGCCACCGCGCGATCGAGCATTGTTTATGGAGTCAGCAGCCTCGTCCGTAATCGATGACCATTCAGGATCGACGTGATGATCTTCGACGACGTCGGTGCGCACCGGTTCAAACGTGCCATAACCCACATGCAGAGTGATCTCGTTTAGGGAAACGCCCTGGGCTTTTATCGCTCTGAGCACCTGTGGGGTGAAATGCAGGCCGGCCGTTGGCGCCGCAATCGCGCCTCTCTGGCTGGCATAAATGGTCTGGTAGCGATCTTTGTCGCTCGTCTCGCCCCCACAGGCTCGCTTGATGTAGGGAGGCAACGGAGTCTCGCCGAGATCGTCGATGACCCGATCGAGAGTTTCGTTTGTCTCAAACTTTAACAGCCGCTTTCCGTTTTCAAGCACTTCGATAACCTTCGCCTGCAGCCTTGAACCACCGAACGCGATGCGCGAGTCGTGACGGAGTCGTCGGGCCGGCCGGGCGAGCGCTTCCCAAGTGTTCGGCTCGATCTCACGAATCAGCAGCAGTTCGACCGCGCCTCCGGTTGGCGACCGTTCACCCACGAGCCGCGCGGGAAAGACCCGCGTGTTGTTGAGAACTAAAGCATCCGTGGCCCGCAGAGATTCCGGGAAGGCGTCGAACTGCGAGTCCGACCAGGTTTGGCTGGCTCGATCGACAACCAACATACGTGAAGCGGCGCGCTCTGCCAGGGGCTGCTGAGCTATCAACTCCAGCGGCAGGTCGTAATCAAAATCCGAAATGTGCATGCTGCAATTGCTGAACGGAAGGCCGATCACTCAGGAGAACGAAGCGGAAGGAATGTTGATGCCCGGCGCAGTCACAGGCTTTTCCATGTGCTCGCGATGGAAGACACCGGTTAGCTGGGCGCCAAAGAGCAAAACGTTGCTCGAGACATAACCCCAGGTCAGCACCGCCACGACCGCGCCGACCGATCCATAAATCTGATCGTAGTGAAAGTAATTCAAGCTCCACGCAAACACGTATTTCGCTGCTTCCCACAAGAGGCTGCCAATCAAGGCGCCCGGTAGCGTGTCGCGCACCGGCACGCGAGTGTTGGGCATGAACTTGTAGACGATTGTAAACAGAGTGAAGGTGACCAGTAGGCTGACAAACGCGAAGACAATCTGCCAGAACACGCTGCCGACCGATGATAGCAATCGGTAGTTTTCCAGTTGTCTCGGCGATAATCGTCCGGCGATCTCCTGCAAGGCCACCAGAATAGAGGTGACCGACACTGAGACGGAAAGCAGTACCCCGACTATTCCGATCATACCCAGGGTCAGGGCTCGGCCGTGGAGAAAGGTGCGCGCGGTCGTGCCCCAGATTCGATTCAACGCGCGTTCGACCACTGCAAAAACCCAGGAGCCGGCCCACAGGACCACGACGCCGCAGGTGATTATCACCCCAGTACTGATGCCGGCCAGGGAACTAATTGTCGCGCGCAGAAACTTTCCCGAACCGGGATAGACCTGCAGCACGTGCGCAAACATTTCACTGCCGGCGGCAATTCGGTTGCTCAAGGCGAGTAACAGTAAGAGCGCCGGAAACAGTGTCATCAAACCGAAGTAACTCATGGCCGCCGCGGAAGTAAACAAATCGTTTTCGTGAAATTGATGGACGGCCTGCGAAATCATTCGCCCCCAGGGTGAACGATTCCGGACTCCAAAGGATTGTCGTGAAAAGCGTCTCATGGTGCGAAACTCTTAATCTGCGATCGTGACGTTGACAAGGCGACCTCCCCCGGATCCCTGTTTAGAGGCGGGCTACGGCCCGCCGTTCTCGACCCTTACCAAGGCGGGCAGTAGCCCGCGTCTAAACGATCGAATCGACAGAATCAAACAGGCTCGGCCTTTGTTGTCCGGCCTTTATCCCGAAGTGTTGATAAGCGAGTTGAGTTGCCATGCGTCCCCGCGGCGTGCGATTGAGGAAGCCTATCTGTATTAAATATGGTTCGATGATTTCTTCGATTGAGTCTTTCTCTTCGTGGATCGCAGCCGACAAAGTGCCGACCCCCACCGGCCCACCCTCAAACTTTTCGATGATCGTCAGCACCAGCTTACGATCCATTTCATCGAGGCCGAAGGTATCAACTTCCATCCGGTTCAGCGCGTCGTTGGCCACGGCATGAGTGATGCGCCCGTCGTAATCTACTTCGGCATAATCGCGCACCCGTCGCAACAGCCGGTTCACGATTCGCGGAGTGCCGCGCGCGCGCCGGGCGATTTCTCGCGACCCCCCCTCGTCAATTTCTACTCCGAGAATGCCGGCCGAGCGCTCGCAAATTGTTTCCAGATCTGCGGGTGAATAAAAGTCGAGATGAAAGCCGATTCCAAACCGGCCGCGCAAGGGGGCAGTAATCAGCCCGGCCCTGGTGGTAGCGCCGACGAGGGTAAATTTCGGCAGTTCCAGCTTGATGGAACGAGCACCGGGTCCCTGACCGATGAGCAGGTCGAGGCTGAAATCCTCCATCGCCGGATAAAGTTTTTCCTCAAGCGCCGGCATTAAGCGATGAATTTCGTCGATGAAAAGCACGTCGCCTTCCTGCAGATTGGTAAGCAAAGCCGCGATGTCCCCAGTCTTCTCGATCGCCGGACCCGAGGTCGAACGCAGTTGCGCGCCCATTTCGTTGGCGATTATGTGCGCCAGGGTGGTCTTGCCTAATCCCGGCGGTCCGGTCAAGAGCACGTGATCGAGGGCTTCACGCCGCTTCACCGCGGCCTTAATGTAAACGCGCAGATTCTCTTTAGCTTTGGTTTGGCCGATGTACTCGCCGAGGTGAGTCGGACGCAGCGAAAGGTCGTATTGACGATCTTCGTCAGTTGGGATGGCGCTTAAGGCCTCGGCCGCTCTGGTTGCGTTTGCCATCGAGATCTTGAATTGTGGATGTTCGTTGGTAATCGGTCAACTCTCTGTGCCCCTGTGGTAATTGTGGCTGGTGAACCACGGAGACACAGAGCATCACGGAGCCTATCTCTTGGCCAATGATCGCAGGCTGCGTCTCAAGATCAATTCGACTGAGAGCTCGCCGCCGTCATCCATTGCCGTTTTAACGGCTTTCTCAGCCGCCGATTTTTGATAACCGAGGTTCGCCAAAGCGGACATGGCATCATTCCGCATGCCGTCTTCGGTGGTGACAATAGCTGCGGTTCCCGCTTGAGCAGCGAATTCTTCTTCCAACGCCGGCGATGACAGCGCCGCCATTTTCTCTCGCAGATCAACCACCAGACGCTCGGCTGTTTTCCTGCCGACCCCTGGTATTGCCACCAGGCGGACGAGATTGTTGGTTCGAATCGATGCGATCATTTCATCGGCGCTCATCCCGGACAACAACTTTATGGCCAGACTGGGGCCGACGCCGTTGACTGAAATCAATTGCAGAAACAATTCGCGTTCACGGGCAGTCTTGAAACCAAAAAGTTGGATTGCGTCTTCGCGGACATGAGTATAGACCCTCAGTTGGACCGGCGATCCCATCTCGCCCAACTCATAGAAGGTGGAAAGCGGAATGGCGACTTCATATCCCACGCCGGCCACGTCGACGATGGCCGAAGTGGCTTGTTTCGAAAGCAGAGTCCCGGAAAGATGAGCAATCATATAAAAGGAGCGCCCATGGAGCGCAGGCATCCCGGCTTCGCGAGCATCCTGCACGCATCATTATTTGAGAGCGCCGCCGATTATCGCGTAACGAATTTCTAATCGCAAACCGGGGCCTCGTGCACTTGGAGGTACGCTGCACAAGTTACCAACCAGCACGACAGTTTCCGGCAAAGCCTCTGCGGAGTTATACTTTGCACGTAACCACCAAGGTATGAAGCGAGAAAAAATATCTGAGCTGACAACGAATCGCCTGAGCGTGTACCTGCGTTGCCTTAACGAGCTGGCGGCCGCGGGAATCAAATCCCTTTCGTCGCAGGAGTTGGCTGAACAATTTAATTTGAACTCGGCGCAGATTCGGAAAGACCTGGGTTACTTCGGCGAGTTTGGCGTGCGTGGAGTCGGCTACCTGATCGACGATCTGCGGCAACATCTGACCAAGATTCTCGGGCTCGATAAACCGCATCGCGTCGGGATCGTCGGCGCCGGCAGATTGGGGACCGCGCTCGCAAACTACAACGGCCTCTCAAAATCAAATTTTACCGTCGTCGCGTTGTTCGATAACGATCAGGAGAAAGTCGGCCAGTACATCGGCCCTGATCGGATTCCAGTTCACGACGCGAGAAAGATCGCCCGGGTCGTCCGTGAAGAGGGCATCGATGTTTGCGTGATAGCCGTGCCGGCACGAGTAGCCCAAAGAGTGTTGAATCAAATAATGGCCGCCGACGTAAAGGCCGTGCTGAATTTTGCCCCCGCGCTGTTGACCGCGCGCCTGGGCGTGAAAGTGAAGACAGTTGATCTGACTACATCGCTCGAGTCGCTCTCATACTTTTTGGCGAGCCCGCGGCCTCCGCGATCGACGAACGTCCAACGACGTCACTCTCAAGCGGAGAATCTTGAGGCCAGCGGCACTAAAGAGCTGTAGCTGGTTGCTGAAACGCCTGTGCTATGGTTTCTGTTGTTTAGGAAAAATTTGAGGGAGAGATCGATAGTTGGACGAACAAACCGCCAGACGCGACCTACTAACGATTTGCCATTTGATGTACGAGCGCAGCTATGTCGTCTCGTCAGATGGCAATGTGAGCGTGCGTCTGGACGATGGGCGAATCCTGGCCACGCCGACAATGACCTGCAAGGGTCGCATGACGGACGATTTGATTGCGGTCACGGATATCGAAGGTCGGCAATTAAATGAGCGCCGAGCGTCGAGCGAGCTCGCGATGCACCTTTTGATTTATCGTGAACGGCCCGAGGTGAAGGCAGTCTGTCACGCGCATCCGCCCCACGGGACGGCGTTTGCCGTAGCGGGCCTGGCAATCGATCAGCCGATTCTGTCTGAAGTGATCTTAACCCTGGGTTGTGTGCCGCTGGCTGGATACGGCACCCCTTCCACCTCAGAGTTGACCGATGCCATGCAGCCGCTGGTTAAGCATCACAACGCTTTGCTGATGGCCAATCACGGCGCGGTGGCGTATGGATCGGATCTATGGCAAGCGTTTGATCGGCTCGAGACGCTCGAGCACACGGCAAAGATTGCGATTCTTTCGCGCATGCTCGGTGGCTCGAAGAACCTTTCGCCGGACGCGATCGAGAAACTGATTAATGTGCGTGAAGCGGCGGGTTACCTCGATTCAGGCGCGCGCTGCCAGGCTTGCGGGTACTTACATGAGACGACCTTGTCCTGTCCGACAGGAGATCGCCCGGCAGCGCGCTCGCATGCTTCATCGGCTTCCAACGGGGCAGGGAAGGTGTCGCTGACGCGCGAAGAGTTGGTGGAGCTCTTAAGCCAGGCAGCGCGCTTAAGTGAACCATAAATCGCACGCCGAATGGTAACTCCGGCCAACTTGGCCTATTCTAAGTGCGCTCGTCACTGATCATGTTCGTTTAAGAGAGTAAGAAATGAACAACCTCCTCGTCTACCAGGACAAATTCGCCGCGAGCGGTTTGAAGGTCTTCGAGCGAGCGATCGAAGAATCGCGGCGCCGCAATCAGAATTATGTTTCGTTGGGCCATCTTCTAATTGCGCTTGATGCCGGGGACGGCGGCACTTTCAGGCATCATCTTAAGCGGTTGCGGGCTCTCCATCATCTGGAAACGGAATCGCGGCCGTTCGACGAAGTAATCGAAGAGGCCGTGGAGTGGAGTCCGAAGTTTGAGGGAGCGGGAGTCCGCATCGGGCCGGAAACAAAACAATTCTTGCGGAGAGCCATCAAGATTGCGCGGACGAACCAGCGCGAGAAAATCGAAGCGGCTGATATCCTGTCGGCATTTCTTCAGATGGCGCCGATACCGTACGTTCGTCCTGATCAAAATGTGCGCCTATGATTCTTTGAATTTGATTCTACGATTTACTAACGTCCCGAAACGCAGGAGAAATTGAATGCAGGAAGCACTCGGAATGGTCGAGACCAAAGGTCTCGTGGCGATGATTGAAGCGGCCGATGCGATGGTCAAAGCGGCTAACGTGACTCTGGTCGGTTATGAAAAAATCGGCGCGGGTTTTGTCACGGCAATTGTCCGTGGCGACGTGGCGGCGGTGAAAGCCGCAACTGACGCTGGGGCCGCAGCGGCGCGCCGCGTTGGCGAACTGGTGAGCGTGCACGTGATTCCTCGACCGCATGGCAGTGTCGATGATGCGATGCCAATCACGGCCGACAGCCGCGCATGATCATCGCGCGCATCGTCGGCACAGTCGTGGCATCGCAAAAAGATCCGCGGCTGGAAGGTAAAAAGCTGCTCATTGTGCGCCCGGTTAATCTCGACGGGACGGACACGAGCGGTTATGTTGTGGCCGTTGACACCGTGGGGGCAGGGTTTCATGAACGCGTGTTGGTGGTGGCCGGATCAAGTGCCCGGCTGGCGCAGAACATGAAGGACTCGCCCATTGATGCCGCAATCGTCGGGGTCATCGATACGGTCGATGTGAACGGTTAGTTACCTCGCGGCACATCCTTCACTCTGAACCCTGGCTCCTGGACTTAACTGAATGCAACTGGCTCGCGTCATCGGCACCGTCGTCGCGACGGTAAAGAATCCTTCCCTCGAAGGACGCAAGCTGCTGGTTGTCCAATCCCTCAACAAGGATCTCGCGCCGCAGGGTAAGCCCCTCGTGGCCGTCGATGCGGCCGGCGCCGGGGTGGGCGAGTTGGTTATCTGGTGCCGCGGTAAGGAAGCGAGCTTCCCCTTCAAACGCGAAGACACTCCGACGGACTGCACCATCATTGGGATCGTTGACTCTGACGGGCATGTCTTTAATGGGTAGTGATCAGTTGTCGGTATTTGGTTGCACGAGAAATAACGAACCACTAACAACTGACGACGCACGGTCTTGAAAGAATGATTCTCGCGAAAGTTCTGGGTAATGTGGTAGCGACGCAGAAGAACGCGCGCTACGACGACGCGCGAATCATGTTGTGTGAACAAATCACACCTGAAGGCGAGACCACAGGCCATACGGTGATCGCTCTTGATTCCGTCGATGCCGGTGTTGGCGATACCGTTCTGATTGTTCAGGAAGGTTGGGGGGCCTCGACGGCGGCGACTGGGAAAATAGGCGCCGCGATTGATTCGGCAATCGTGGGGGTCGTCGATTACGTCGATCTTTTGAAAGATGAATAGTCGCTCAGTTTTGCCGAGCGCGTTGCCGCAAACAAGTTGAGTACATGAGCAGCAATAAGGATCAGGCAAGGTTGATAGCCGAACGCGTGGCGCGGCGAGTCTCAGAATCTCGCGCGGCGGGGGCGTCGCCGCAACTTTCAGAAGCTCGACCGTCACGGAGGACCAGCCCATCGAACGGCCAGCCGGTCAGCGAAGAATTGTCCGCTATCCGCGAAGGCCTGCACGATCTGGAGAGCAAGCTTGATCGCATCGAATCGAAAATTGTAGAGGGCCCGCGCCACGCTGCCGAACCCGCGAGGGCCCGGCTGATAGACTTCGTTTCCGCGGAACCACCTTTGCCGGTCACGCCTTCAATCAACCGGGCGCCGGCGACTGTGGAAAGCTCGATTAGTTCTTCAGCCAAGTCTCAGGGCTTTGTTCCGGCGACTCATTCACCCTGGGCTCGCGACTTCAACACAGTGTCAGCCCATCCCAGCCAGGAACGCTTTGGAATTGAAGAAGCCACCGTCGCGGAACTGGTGGAGTTTTTCGAAAGCGAAAGGAAATGCGCGATCGAGCCGGGCGGCAAACCCTGCGATCATTGTTCGATGTGTAGTTCGCGGGGGTTTTAATCAGGATCGGAGAGTGGAGCGAACCAGGCCGCTCTTGAATCCAGAGCGGCCTTTTTATTTTTGGTGTAATTTCGTGGATCGTCTTCTAACAAAAAAGAATCGATCCACGAAACCACACGAAACAAAAATTTAAGATTCCTACCACTATCTTAAGGCTACAGCGCTGGAACCCCTCACCGCGGAATAAGTCGATGCAGCAGGTAAAACAAAGCGACTCCCGCAAAAACTACGATCGAAACTATCGGGTTTTTCCCCTCAGATCGATTGACTTCGGGAATCAGATCGCTCGACGCGACGTATAGAGTGACGCCGGCTGAAAATGGCAGGGCGTAGGCGACTGAAGTTTGAAAGCGGCTGTTTAGCAACGCCACCACTGCCACGCCGGCGAAGGTAGCGGCGCCGATCGCGAGTGCAGCCGCTGCGGCCTTCTTCGCGGAACGCCCCGAAGCCAGCATGATAGAAGCGACAGTAAATCCTTCGGGCACCTTGTGCAGCATGATCGCCACAAATACCAGCAGCCCAACCTTCAAATTTGTTAAGAAGGCAGCCGCGATCGAAACGCCGTCAAAGAAAGTATGAATGGTAAGACCGCCCATGGCGGCGTAGGCGGCCGAAGGCTTAATCAAGTGTTCGGGATGAGTTTCTTCGCCGAAATGAAAATGCGGTGCGATCGTGTGTTCGAACAATTGAATCAGAAGGTAGCCGCCGAGCAGTAGCGTCATCGGTACCACGGCCGCTTCAGCGCTGGATGAATCAATCAGCTTCACATCCCACAGACTGACTGACTCGGGAAGCATCTCGATAAAAATCGCGGCCAGCATGAAGCCCGCGCCCAGAGCAATCAAATATTTGAGCAGCTTAGTCTCGCGACGATGAGCTCCCGAAGCCGACAACAGCAACCCTCCGGCGAGATTAGCCAGGGCCGCCAGGGCTCCCAGTATTAGTAGAGCGGGAATTCCAGTCATCATGAATTGAAGTGGCACGAGCCTCCTGCCCCGTGAGAATCACACGCCAGATGCGCGTGCCACCGAAGTCGGGGACTATACATCATTGAGCAGGGAAGTCACCTTATCGCCTCCAAAAAAAACTGTGAAAACTCTTGACAGGCCCGAATTACGGGCGTAGGATGCGCGGGTGGAGCTAAGTGGAGTGAGGTGGTCTCAACGACACGAATCGAACCGAAAGTCAGCGCGAACCGCAGAGCAGTCTCTATTGCTTCTCCAAACCAGATCCAATGTTGCGTGGCAATTACACTGCTCGAATCGATTCAAAAGGCCGACTCAAAGTGCCGACAATATTTCGCCGTTATGTCGAAGAGAAGTATGGCTCGGCCTTTTATCTTACCAGTTTGAGCGGCGATTGCGTGCGCGTTTATCCGATGCCTGAGTGGGAAGCGATCGAGCAAAGGCTGGCTCTTTTGCCTTCAATGGATCCGGCGAGACGAAAGTTCCTTGACAGAACTAACTATTACGGACAGCAGTCGTCGATGGATACCCAGGGTCGGGTTCTGATTCATCCGCTGCTGAGAAAGAGCGCGGCGGTCGTGGGCGACGTGGCGGTGCTCGGTTATTTGACCTATCTGGAGGTCTGGGAGCTGGAGAGATTCCAGCAGCGCCTGATGGCCGATCCTTATTCAGAGGAAGACGAAACGGCAATAGCAAGATTGGGTATTTGAAAATCGGTAAGCAGCAAACAGTGAGCAGTATGATCAAATGAGGAGACTACTCTTCGAAAAGATCGGCTCAACTTCGGGTCAGGTTGGCTGTGTCGGTGTCCTGCTCACTGTTTACTGCTTACTACTTACTTTCAGTTCTTTGAACGAGATCACGGGGCGGTGGTGAATGGCGGAGCCTTTGGGGGGCAGGGGCGCGCCGGCCCATCGCCCTGTGCTACTTCGAGAGACGATCGAGTTGCTCGCAGTGGCGCGGGGCGGGATGTTTATTGATTGCACGGTAGGCCTGGGCGGGCATAGCGAAGCAATACTGGAAGCATCTCGTGACACGCAAGTGCTGGGTATCGATCGTGACGAAGAAGCGCTCGAGATGGCGAGGCAACGTTTGGCGCGGTTTGGGTCGCGCTTTCGTGCCGTGCATGCCGACTTTCGCGATATGACGCGGGTCCTCGCGACTGCGGAGGTCACGCAACCGCGCGGTATCCTCGCCGACCTGGGTGTTTCGTCATTACAGTTGGACTCACCTTCTCGTGGGTTCAGTTTCCGGCACGACGCGCCGCTCGATATGCGTATGGACGCTCAAGGCGGGGTGGAGACTGCAGCAGAGTTGCTCGGTCGTCTTTCCGAAGTAGAGATAGCCCAGATAATTTTTGAGTATGGTGAAGAGCGCCGGTCACGTCGCATAGCTCGCTGGATTGTTGAAAAAAGGGAGCAGGGCACACCGGTCCAAACGACTCGCGACCTCGCCTCATTAGTTGAACGCGCAGTCGGATTTAGTAAACAACGGAGGATCCATCCTGCCACGCGCACGTTTCAAGCGTTGCGCATAGCGGTCAACAACGAACTCGAAAACCTTGATCGTTTCGTGACTGACGCGGTTGACCTGTTAGAGCCAGAAGGACGTCTTGCGGTAATCAGTTTTCACTCGCTTGAGGATCGCGTTATCAAGCGAACTTTAGTGAAGCTTTCGGGTCGCTGTCAGTGCCCCCCGCGCCTACCGCAGTGTATGTGCGGCGCCCGGAGCACGGTGGAGATTCTGACGCGACGACCGGTGGTCTCCGACGAGACGGAAATGGACACCAACCCCCGGGCGCGCAGCGCCAAATTGAGAGTGTGTCGGAAGCTCGCCGACGCAGAACTAAAAGAAAACCCATTGGAGAGTTGAGATGCTCAGACGAATTCCATCGAGACAGCGAAATGCGCCGCTCGCTCGCGAGCGTGATCGCGGCATGCTCGGCCGTTTAGCCATGCTCCTGGTCTGTGGCCTGGTTCTGGCGGGTGGTTTCGTTTATGCCGGCGTGCAGCATTTTGCGGCGCTCAAGCTCGGATATGAGACCGAGAATATGCGCAAGATTCGCAATTCGCTGGTCGAGGATCAGCACCGATTTCAACTACAGCACGACACGGCAGTGAGTCCGGCCCGGCTGGAGCAGGCCGCTCGTCAACTGGGAATGCAGCCAATGCAAGCAGCCCAAATCGATCCCCTGCAGCGGGCTGCCAATACTTCAACCGAGAAGGATCTGCCGAAAGTAATCACCGCTGCCGGGGCGGTGCCCGCGCGCCAGACGCAGGCAAAAGTGATCCGGCAACCTAGACCCCGATGAGACTAACCAGCAAACCAATCTGATTTGGGCGCGCGTACGCGCTACCTTAACCGCAGTGTTTGGAGTTCTTATATGCCGCGTCGTTCCACCGCCAACGAAGCACCCCAGGCCGCTAATTCGCACCGTCGTGCTCTAATCGTGGCGCTTGGGTTGGTCGGCTGGATGATGATAATCGGGGCTCGGCTGGTCCAACTCCAAGTCGGCCAGCACGATATTTTCACCGCCAAGGCCCGGTCTCAACAGCTGAGTTCAATCGAGACGAGCGCGACCCGCGGTCCGGTAGTTGATCGGCAGGGCCGCGAACTCGCGCGCAGCATTGAAACCGCATCCTTCTACGCGGACCCTCGAGAAGTTCCCGACGCCAACGACACTGCGAAAAAAATCGTGGCGATAACGGGCCAGGACCGTGACGAGTTGGCCAAGCGGCTCGATACCGCAATCGATGCGAAGAAGCAATTTGTCTGGATTGCCCGGCGCGTGGACATCGAAGCGGCCAAAAAACTCGACGCGATGGAACTCAAAGGGATCTATTCGCGCAAAGAACCCAAGCGGTACTACCCGAATGATTCACTCGCCGCTCATGTTCTCGGCTTTGTGGGCATGGAAGAGAATGGCCTCGGCGGTGTCGAGCAATTCTATAACGAGAAGATCCGCGGTGAATCCGGCAAAGTCTTTCTGGAGCGCGACGGGTCATCCGAACGACGCATCTTTGACAGCTACGAAGTCCGTCCAAACCCCGGCCAGACCGTCGTGCTGACAATTGATCAGACGATTCAGTACCGGACTGAACAGGCTCTGGGTGCGGCGGTCGAACGCGCTCATGCCAAGTCGGGCACGGCAATCGTGATGGATCCACACACGGGGGAAATTCTGGCCCTCGCCAATGCGCCCTCCTTTAATCCGAATCAATCTCAGCAGGCGCCGGCTGACGCGCGGGTTAACGGCGCGCTGCAGACCATCTATGAACCAGGTTCGACCTTTAAGATCGTCGCCTACTCAGCCGCGATCGAGAAAGGTCTGGTCAAGCCGGAAGACAAGATCGATTGCCAGATGGGACAAATCACTGTCGCCGGACGGTTGATTCACGATCATAAACGGTTTGGATTGTTGACCATCGCCGATGCGCTGGCGCAATCCAGCAATGTAGGTGCGATCAAACTGGGCCTGCTGGTGGGCAACGACTCGATGTACGACTATATGAAGCGGCTCGGGTTTGGCTCGCGGACGGGAGTTGACTTGACCGGAGAGTCACCCGGCATTCTTCGTTCCTTGAATCGTTGGCAGCCTTCGTCAATCGGATCACTGGCTATAGGTCAGGAGATCGGTGTGACGCCCCTGCAGATGGCGACGGCTTACTGCGTGCTGGCCAACGACGGATTGCTGGTCAAGCCTCATCTCGTGCGCGAATTGCGATCACCTGATGGCACGGTGATGTTCCAGGCGAAAACGGAAACGCGGCGTGCGCTGAAACCGGAAACAACGGCGGCTTTGCGCACCATGCTCGAAGGAGTGACGCTACACGGCACCGCCCGGAAGGCGCAACTGGAAGGATATACGGCGGCCGGCAAAACCGGCACGGCGCAAAAGATCGATCAGAAAACGCACGCGTATTCTGCTACGAAGTACATCGGTTCGTTTGTCGGCTTTGCACCGGTGAACAACCCGGCGGTAGTGATCATTGTCGTGATTGATGAGCCGCAGGGCGCTTATCACGGTGGCGACGTGGCCGCGCCGGTCTTTCGCGAAATTGCCGAGCAGATACTGCCCGACCTAAGTGTCTCGCCGGATATTGAGGTCAAAGCGCCGCGGGAAGCGATTGCGCAAGTGTCCAGGCCCTCGCCTCAGCAAGTCCAGCAAGAGCAACAGCAGACTGAGGCTCGCGTAGCAACGCTGCCGCGGGTGGCCGCAAATAGTTTTAGCGGTCAGACGAAAGAAGTTGTCTTTGCAATGGCGACCAGGCGTGCGGCGCTGATGCCAGACCTGAGGGGGCAGAGCGTGCGTGACGTGCTGCGGATGTGTCAGCAACTGGGCCTGCGTTTGGAGGCCCGCGGTGAAGGCCGCGCTCAGCGGCAAAATCCGGCGCCCGGCGCTGAGGTGGATCCAGGTTTAGTTGTGAGCGTTGATTTCGGGCGTGGAAACTAGTTTACCGATCAGGCTACAGCTTGCCATTTATAGTAAGCAACCAAAATCGTTGAACTCTGAACATGAATCGAAGATGAGCACACGTGGACATTAAGACGGCAGCAGGGTTGATGAGCGCTACGACTGATAGTCTTCGCGCTGAGTTGTTTGACAAAGAAATAGACGACTTTTCGATCGATTCACGCACGGCCGGCGAGGGCGAGCTGTTCTTTGCCTTGTCTCAACCGGACTATGAACGGGCAGGCTTCAACGGGACCTTCGCTGATGCGCACGAGTTTATTCCCCAGGCCCTGGCCAGCGGCGCAGTCGCTGCGGTTGCGCGTCGCAAGAGCGTCACCGGCAGCCTGCAGGCTCTGAGCGATCGACTCTTGATCGTTGAGGACGTGATCGCCGCGCTGCAAACACTCGCGCGCAAGGTCTATCAAGAATGGGGTCGTCCGGTAATCGGGATTACCGGCAGCGCCGGAAAGACCACCACCAAAGAGTTGACTGCACACGTGCTGCGCGAGACGGGCAGTCGGATCCTGAAGAGTGAACGCAATTATAACAATGGGCTCGGTCTGCCGCTCTCCGTTTTGCAGCTGGTAAGCAGAGGCCACCATCCTGATGATTATGATCTGGCTGTACTTGAGATGGGTATGTCCTCCCCCACACACGAGATCCGACGCCTCGTGCAAATCACGCCGCCCGACATCGGCGTGGAGTTGATGGTAGCGCCGGTGCACCTCGAACACCTGGGCACGATTGAAACCGTGGCCGCGATGAAGGCCGAATTAATTGAAGGCCTGAAACCCGGAGGAATCGCAGTGCTGAATGCAGACGACGATCTGGTTATGGAAATGAAGTCAAAAACAGATGGACCGGTGTTAACTTTTGGCCTTCAGAACCCGGCCGACGTAACGGCGACCGGGATCGACACGGCGCGTTTCGGCTCGATCCGGTTTCGGCTGCGGACGCCGCTGGGCGAGGCTGCGGCGGAACTGCCAATGACGGGGCGGCACAATCTGATGAATGCGCTGGCAGCATCAGCGGTGGCGAGTGCTTTAAAGGTCAGTCCTGAGCTGATCGCCAATGCTTTGCGGACTGCTAAACCTCTGCGCATGCGCGGCGAGGTGCTGCACTTTGCAGATGGCTTCACGGTAGTTGACGATTCATACAACTCGAATCCGGCGTCGCTGCTCGGCATGGTGCGAACGCTGGCCGAAGCGAGTGAAAACGTAAAGCGCCGTTTTGTGATCGCCGGCGAGATGATGGAACTCGGTCCGGACGCGGCGCAGATGCACCGTCAAGCCGGTCGCGAAATCAGCGAGCTCGGCATCGATGTTTTGTGGGGAGTGCGCGGCTTGGCCACGGAAATTATTTCGGGCGCCAGAGAAAAGGGAATCGCTGAAACTGCATTTTTCGCAAACTCCGACGACGCGGCCGCCGCGGCGATGCGAGCGGCGCGCGCGGGAGACTTGATTCTGGTTAAGGGCTCGCGCAGTGTGGAGACGGATAAAATTGTGAAGGCCTTGAAAGAGAAGTTTCAGTTGAGGCAATAGCAATCGGTAGTTAGCGCACTGTGCGGGCAGGTGCCCGCGCTCCTTGGAAAACGATGATCTATTACATCTTCTACGAGCTGATCTTTAACCACTCGAACCAGGATTGGTGGCTGGTAAAAGCTCTTAACGTTTTTCAGTACGTCACTTTTCGCACGGCTTATGCGTCAGTTACCGGTCTGCTGATCTCGCTCTTATGCGGCGGCAAAGTAATCAATGCACTGAAGCGCTGGAACATCGGCCAGCAAATTCGCGAAGAAGGCCCGCAGGCTCACATGGCTAAACGCGATACTCCGACGATGGGCGGTTTGCTGCTGATCTTTTCAGTAATCACTTCGACTTTGCTTTGGGCCAAGCTGTCGAGCTTCTACGTCTGGGTTGTTATCCTGGCGACGCTCGCTTTTGGAGGAGTCGGCTTCGCCGATGATTATCTCAAGCTGGTCAAGCGACGCAGTCTCGGTTTGACGGGACGTCAAAAAATTATCTTCCAGTTGATCATCGCTCTTGGCGTTTGGCTGACGCTGTATTTCTCGACCCGGTACTTCGCGACCAAGTATTCATGGAACGTCAGCATTCCGTTCTTCAAAGAGACTGCAATTCCCAACGGCATCAGCACGATTGGGCCAATCCTGTATCTGGTGATGATCGTCATCGTCTTGTTGGGATCGACAAACGCAGTCAACCTGACGGACGGTCTCGACGGGCTGGCGATCAGCGTGACGTTCATCGCAATGACGGCGCTGACAGCGTTTACTTATTTAAGCAGCGATGCGCGTTGGGCGAAATATCTGGATCTGGCACACCGGCCGGAGGCGTCCGAGTTGACGGTTTTTTGCGGCGCGATGGCCGGGGCGAGCCTCGGTTTCCTCTGGTTCAATGCGCCACCCGCCGAAGTCTTCATGGGTGACGTGGGCAGTCTGGCCATAGGCGGAGCTGTCGGCACGATCGCCGTACTTACCAAGCAGGAGTTCATGCTGTTGATGGTTGGCGGCGTGTTTGTGCTCGAAGCTCTGTCGGTGATGCTGCAGGTTTCGGTGTTCAAGATGACCAAGAGCACGAGCGGCGTGGGGCGGCGCGTCTTTAAGATGACGCCATTGCATCACCATTTTGAAATGGTCGGGTGGAAGGAATCGAAGATTGTCTTTCGCTTCGTGATCCTGGCGATCTTATTTGCGTTGCTGAGCCTGACGACCTTGAAACTACGCTGAAAGAAGTCGTTTAGAGGCGAGCTACTGCCCGCCTTCTGGAACGACGAAGCGGCGGGCGGTAGCTCTAAACGGCGAGAGCTCGAGTTAACAGACGGCCAAGAGGTAATAGCGTTCTTTGGAAATTGCGGGCAGAAAAGTTCTGGTTATCGGCGCGGCCCGCAGCGGCATTGCCAGCGCCGGTTTCCTGGTGCAGCGGGGGGCGATTGTCGCGCTTAACGACCGCAAGCCGTTGGTGGAGTGGCCGCCAGAGGCGCTTGATTTGAAAACTATGGGCGTGGGCCTGGTCGAAGGCGACCCACCGTCATGGTTGCTGGATCAGATCGACCTGGTGGTGATTAGCCCGGGCGTCCCAACCAAAGCCATCCCGATTCGCTATGCGGATCGCCGGGGTGCGGAAGTAATTGGTGAAATCGAACTGGCCTCGCGCTTCTTACGTGGACGGACGGTCGCGATTACCGGGACCAATGGCAAGACTACGACGACGAGTCTAATCGGAGAGATGCTAAGAGACGCCCAGTTGAATGTTCAGGTTGGTGGCAACATCGGCAATGCTCTGATCTCCCTGGTCGACTCTTCCCGCGAAGATGGTTGGAATGTGGTTGAGGTCTCGAGTTTTCAGCTTGAGACGATTGTTGGTTTTCACCCGGCCGTGGCCGCGGTGCTCAACGTTACGCCGAACCACATGGATCGGTACGAGTCTCTGACGGATTATGCGGCGGCCAAGCATCGAGTGTTTACCAACCAAACTGCGGGTGATGTGGCAATTCTGAACGCGGACGACGAGATCGTTTCTTCCTGGGCGAATGGGTTGCGCGCGCACGTGGTGCAGTTCAGCAGCAGACGTGAGTTGGAAGAGGGTTTGTTCCTGAGCGGGAATGATTTGATTTCGCGAACGCCGCATGGGGAACGAGTTTTGGTAACCCGGGACGAAATGCAATTACGGGGAACGCACAACGTTGAAAATGTCCTGGCGGCGCTCGCGGTCGGGTTGGCGTGTGGCGCGGGTCCTGAGTCGCTCCGGGAAACCGTACGGCGCTTTCGCCCGGTAGAGCACCGACTGGAAGAAGTGGCTGAAATAAAAGGGGTTCGTTTCTTTAACGACTCGAAGGCGACCAGCGTGGACGCGACGATGAAAGCGCTGGAAGCATTCGCGGGTGATCGCGGAAAAGTCATTTTGATTCTGGGAGGAAAGGGCAAGCAGGCGCCCTACGCTCCGTTGGAGTCTTTGATTAAGGAACTGGTGCGCAAAATGATTCTGGTCGGTGAAGATGCCCCGACCATTGAACTTGAACTAAACGGGGCTGCTCCTTTTGAGCGTGCAGCGGACATGCAGGATGCAGTTACTCGGGCCTTCAAAGCGGCCGAGGCGGGCGATGTGGTATTGCTGGCGCCAGCCTGCGCCAGCTTTGACATGTTTGAGAGTTTTGAGCACCGCGGCAGAGTATTCAAGCAAGAGGTCGCGAGGCTGGTTGAAATTGGCTGAGGATTTTCTCTGTGCTACCTCTTTGTTCTCCGCCTCTCTGTGGTGAATGTTTTTCCTGGATCGATTAACCACAGAGACAAAGAGAGGACACAGCGGTTGCACAGAGGATCGAATGTGATGGCGCAAAAGCTGCAAATCGATAAGTGGTTGTTCTCGGCGACGGTGGGTTTGGCGCTGTTCGGTGTCGTCATGGTCTATAGCGCCTCGGCCGTGATCGCGCAGTCGGAGAATCACAGCCAGTTTCACTACGTCTTTAAGCAGGGTATCTGGACGACTCTCGGGTTTGGCGCGATGTTCCTGGCGATGCGTTTTGACTACCAGCGTTTGAATCGGAGTTGGATCGTTTTTGGTGGGTTGCTGGTAACTATTTTCTTGCTGGTCTCGGTGTTTGCTTTCTCGCCGGTTAACGGGGCCCGGCGATGGATTAAGTTTGGCGGCATGTCGGCACAGCCTTCAGAAATTGCCAAGCTTGCTCTCGCGATGTTCCTGGCTTACTTCCTGGCGAGACGCCAGGGTGAAGAAGATTCGTTTTGGAAAACTTTTCTGCCTTGCATGATACCGCTCGGTGTGCTCGCCGGATTGGTGGCGAAGGAACCCGACCTGGGCACGGCCCTGATGCTGGCGATCATCAGCATGACTCTGTGTTTTGCCGCGGGAGTACGTCCGCGTCACGTCATTTACGCGACGATACCAGGACTGCTGTTTGTAGCAAAGATGGTGATCTTCACCCCGTTCCGCATGCGCCGGATGGCCACCTTCATCGATCCCTTCGCGGATCAGCAGGGCAGTGGGTATCAGGTCGTGCAATCGCTGATTGCGGTCGGCTCTGGGGGACCGCACGGTCTTGGATTTGCACAGGGGCATCAGAAGCTTCTGTTTCTTCCTTTCGCGCATTCGGATTTCATCTTCGCAGTAATTGGTGAAGAGTTGGGTTTAATCGGAGCGCTAATCGTCGTTTCGGTGTTCGCGGTTTTCTTGTGGCGAGGAATGCGAGCAGCTCTGAGAGCGCCGGATCGCTTTGGGATGTTACTCGGCATTGGCATCGTGGTCGGAATCGTCGCCCAGGCGCTGCTCAATATGAGTGTAGTGCTGGCCCTGGTGCCCACGAAAGGAATTCCGTTGCCCTTTATTTCTTACGGAGGATCTTCTCTGGTGCCGACGCTGGCCGGGGTTGGGATCCTGCTTAACATTTCTCAGTATGCGCCGCTGGGTAAGCGGGCCGGCTTTGAGGAAGATGAATATGACGACGAATGGCAGGAAGAGAAGCGTCCGAAAAAGCGGCGCGCAGTCCGGCAGCGAGCGTCGGCAGTGGCGCGCGCGCGGTAGGGTTGAACGATGCGTGTGCTAATTGCGGCCGGCGGCACCGGCGGGCACATCTATCCGGGCATTGCGGTGGCCAAAGAAATCATGCGCCGCGATCCTTCCTCGGTGGTGAGATTTGTGGGGACGGCGCGTGGTCTGGAAACGCGGCTGGTGCCAAATGCGGGGTTTGAACTTTCGCTCATTGAAAGCGCTGGACTGGTGAACATGAGTCTGGCTCAACGGCTGCGCGGCCTGCTGATTCTGCCAAAGAGTTTTATGGCGGCGCGGCGCGTGATTAAAGATTTTCATCCCGCCATCGTGGTTGGCGCCGGAGGATATGTGAGCGGGCCGGTGCTGTTGATGGCCGCTTTGATGCGCGTACCCACGCTGGTGATGGAATCCAACGCGGTGCCCGGATTCACTAATCGCAGGCTGGCACGATTCGTTGATGCCGCGGCGGTTTCCTTTGCAGCCGCGCTGCCGTTCTTTCGCGGGAAGGGCGTGCTGACCGGAAATCCGGTTCGCAGCGAGTTCTTTGATATCCCGCCTTTGGAGCGCGATCCGCAGCGGTTTCGCTTACTGCTGTTCGGCGGGTCGCAGGGTTCGCGAGCGATAAATGATGCGATGGTGCAGGCCTTATCGTACCTGAAGCCTTTTGCAGGACGGTTGCAGATCACGCACCAGGCGGGCAAGTTGGATTTTGAAAAAGTGCGAGCTGGATATTTGGCCGCGGGGTGGACGAACGCCGAGGTGCGTGAGTACATCGATGACATGGTGACCGCCTTTGCGGAAAATGACCTGATCGTTTCGCGAGCCGGAGCGACGACGAGTTTTGAACTGATGGCCGCGGGAAAGCCCGCTGTGATGGTGCCGCTTCCCGGCCAGCTGGAACAGACTCGCAACGCAGAGGTGCTGCAGCAGGCGGGCGCGGCGAAGATGATTATGCAGGATGAGTTAACCGGGGAGCGCCTGGCGAAAGAGATTGAATCATTGATGGTCCAGCCTGAAGAAATTACGAAGATGGAAGCAAACAGCCGCCGGCTGGCGCGCAAAGATGCGGCCGCTGCGACCTTTGATTTGATAGAAAGACTGGCGGAGGGTTCGGGAATCTGAGATCTCAAATTTGAGATTTGAAAGCTGAAATGGCTCAAATGTTTAGACGATTTCAACACGTTCATTTCATAGGTATCGGCGGCATAGGAATGTCCGGCATCGCCGAGGTTCTGGCGAACCTGGGTTTTCGTGTCTCTGGCTCGGATCAAAAAAAATCCGAAGTGACGGCACACCTGGAAGAGCTGGGCGTCGAGGTGACCGAGGGACATGCCGCGGAGAATGTCGGTGACGCACACGTGGTCGTGCGTTCCACTGCGGTGCGTGAGGATAATCCTGAGATTTTTGAAGCGCGTCGCCGTTCGATACCAGTCATCCCGCGGGCTGAGATGCTGGCCGAATTGATGCGAATGAAGCCGTACACCGTAGCGGTGGCGGGTTCGCATGGAAAGACAACCACCACTTCGATGGTGGCGACGGTCCTGGGAATTGCCGGACTGGATCCGACGTTTGTGATCGGCGGCATCGTGCGCACCTATCGCGCCAACGCCCGTTTGGGTAAGAGCGAGTTGATGATAGTCGAGGCCGATGAAAGCGATCGCTCGTTTCTGATGCTGAGTCCCACGATTGCAGTGGTGACCAACATCGATCGCGAGCACATGGACTATTACAACGACATGGAAGACATGCGAAAGTGCTTTGGCGATTTCGTCAACAAGGTGCCTTTCTATGGGGCCGCGATTCTTTGTCTCGACGATCCCCACGTGCAGGCCGTGATCCCGAAGGTGGAGCGTCGCCGTATCACTTATGGGTTGAGTGCACAGGCCGACTTATCGGCTCATGAGATCGCTTACGATCATTCATTTGGTTCCAGCTTTACTGTCTGGCGTGGTATCGAGGTGCTGGGACCGGTCAGCTTGCGGGTGCCCGGCAAACACAATGTTTATAACTCGCTGGCAGCCATCGCCGTCGGGCTCGAGTTGGAAGTACCTTTCGAAAAGATTGCCCAGGCCCTGGGAGAATTCAGCGGCGCCGATCGGCGCTTTCAATTCAAGGGCGAAGAAGCCGGCATCACGGTCGTTGACGATTACGGGCATCATCCGACCGAGGTCAAAGCGACCCTGAGCGCGGCCCGCATTGGCGCCCCCAACCGCCGCATAGTGGTTCTGTTCCAGCCGCACCGATACTCGCGCACGGCTGATTTGATGGACGAATTTGCCAGCGCTTTCAACAATGCCGATGTGCTGCTGGTGACCGACATCTATGCCGCGAGTGAAACGCCGATCGAAGGAATCAATGCCGAAGTGCTGACTGGGAAGATCAAGAGTTACGGTCATAAGAACGCCGAATATGTGGGCGCGGTCGATGGCGCGGCCGAGGCTTTGCGCGAGATTGTGCGGGAAGGCGATCTGGTGATTACGCTGGGCGCCGGCTCAGTAAACCGCCAGGGTGATCGTTTGCTGGGTCTGCTGCGGAATGAAGCTTAGGTTTTGTGCACCGCTCCGTTAGGAGCGCGATGTTTATGGTACCGCGGCAAATTGGATTCCTCCGGGACTCAAAGATGGTGTGGGCAGTGGAAGAAGTCGTAGACGATTTACCAGCGAGGGATGCAGCGATTGAGCAGATCGCAGCCCGGCTAAATGTGCGGGCCGAACGTGGCCGTCGGTTTTCCGAGTTGACGAGTTTAAGAGTCGGCGGTGCGGTTGATTGGGTTCTGGCGCCTGGCGCTGAGGAGCAGGCAGCGGCATTGGTTCACGACTTGAAACGAGCCGGTGTGGCCTGGCGGCCTTTGGGCTCTGGCAGCAACGTGTTGGCCGACGACGGCGCCCATCATTACGTGATTGTAAGTTTGAAAGACTTGAAAGCTGATCCGGTGTTTGCAGGTGAACGAGTTTCAGTCAGCGCTGGTTATTCACTGCCGCGTCTTTGTATCGACTCAGCCCGCCGCAGCTTATCCGGGATTGAAGGACTGAACGGAATACCCGGCACGGTAGGAGGCGCTTTGTGGATGAACGCCGGGGCGTACGGGCAGGAGATTGGGACTGTAGTTGAGACTGTGCGGGTCGCGCGTGGCGGCCGCGTGGTCGAACTGCCCGGCACCGAGGTCAGTTGGAACTATCGCCACACATCCTTTCAGGAAGGCGAGCTGCTTCTGGGAGCGACTTTGTTGCTGCACCCGGGTGATGCCGCAGAAATTGCATCACGGATGGAAGCAGCCAAGAGCCAAAGGATGGCGACCCAACCGCACGGCACTCGATCGGCAGGATGTTTTTTTAAGAATGCGCCGGCGAGCCCGATTGGGACTGGCAAAATGATCGACGATCTGGGAATGAAGGGAACGCGACGTGGCGGCGCGGTGGTCTCGCCCAAGCACGCAAACTTTATCGTTACCGACGGCGAAGACGCGCGCGCTGAAGACGCTATGGCCCTGGCTGAAGAGATTCGCCAACGCGTCAAGCAGGAACACGGCATCGATCTCGAATATGAAGTTGAGTTGTGGAGTTCAAAGTCCGGGGACCGCAAGTAGAGTTTTGAGTTCACGCTTGAGCCGCCTCATTTTGAGCTCTGAACCAGGAAGATAATATGAAGGAACAAGTCATCGCCAACCGAAGTCCGCGAAGTTCCCGTAGCTCCACCGCGCAACCCCGAGGCTTTGTGCAACGCCCGGCGAGTCGCGATGGAACCACTGCGGGCAGGGCGAGAGACTTTTCGCCCCGGGTGCTCTTTGGATATGTGCCGTCGGCGCTGAAGTTCGTCCTTGGGCTGCTGGCTCTGCTTACCCTATTCGTGGGATACCGGGTCGCTGCTTCAGCTTCCTTATTTCAGGTGCGGAGTGTCGACGTTACCGGTACTTCGCGCATTTCTCCCGCGGAGATCGAAGTGCTTACCCGTCGGGCAATCGCGAAAACCGGAGTTTGGCGCGCCGATCTTTCTGGGATCAGTACCGAGTTACAGCGTCTGCCGGGGATCCGGAGCGCGGTCGTAACCCGCGTCCTGCCGGATGGCCTGCGCGTACGCGTGACCGAGCGGGTGCCGGTCGCCGTGGTTCGCACGAGTGGGGGTCACTTCCTTTGGGTCGACGAAGAGGGCGTGGCGCTGGGTGAGATGAAGAACACTGACAGTGTGCCTGCGTTCTTCATACGGGGCTGGAATGAGGACGGCGCCGAGGAAGCACGCAAGGACAATTCTGAAAAGGTGCAGAAGTATCTGGAGGTCGCGCGCGAATGGGGCGCCCTGGGTCTTTCGGAACGGGTGAGTGAGGTAACGCTGCTCGACCTGCACGATGTCCGCGCGCAACTTGCGGGAAACGATTCGCAGATCGAAGTCAGACTAGGCGGACAGGATCTGGGTGAACGACTGAAACAGGCTCTGGACGCTCTCGATAAATATCGACCGACACTGCACGGCTCGTCGATTACTCATATTGACCTGCAGACCGGGCGAATCGTGATTGGTACCACCGCCGGCACTAAGGTCTCGGGCACTACGGACGCCTCCGGTGCCGACACCGGTAATCCGGAGACGAGTCCGGCAACGTCGAATCCCGCCAAGCCGGCTGCTCCAGCTGGGCCGGGTCGAACTTCACCTGATGACCAAAAACAAAAACCGGCGCGCACCAATGTGGGCCGCGACGGGAAGGCTGCCGACACTTCGCGCGTTCGTATGCGATAGGCACTCAGAGAAAGCTAAATGGCAAAACGAACAAATCACACGGTCGGGCTGGACATTGGCACAAGCAAAGTGACGTGCATCGTCGTGGGCGGGGGAGAAGAGGGCTTGCTTGAGATTCTGGGTCTCGGCGAAGCGGAAGCGCGCGGGCTGCGTAAAGGCGTCATCGTTAATCCCGACGCCGCGGTCGAGTCGATCAAGCGCGCAGTGGAAGAAGCCGAGCGCATGAGTGGAGTGCAGGCAGAAGAAGTCACGATCAATCTGGCCGGCTCGCACATCATGGGTTTCAACGGCCAGGCCATTGTCGCGGTAGCAGGCCGCGATCGGGAGATTACCGCAGACGATGTGCGCCGCGCGATTGATTCCGCCTGTGCGATTCAACTGCCCGCCGGGCGCGAGATCGTGGACCGCTTGCCACAGGAATTCATCGTTGACGATCAGGATGGAATAAACGATCCGGTGGGCATGACCGGGGCCCGCTTGGCGGTCAAAGTTCATATCGTCACCAGCCCGGTAACGGCCCGGCAAAACGCGATTAACGCAGTAAATCGGGCCGGATTGATTGTCGCCGACATGATCCTCGAGCAACTTGCGGCCGCCGAAGCGACGCTTACCGACGATGACAAGGAATACGGTTCGGCCCTGGTTGATATCGGCGCCGAGACCACCGGCTTGTGCGTTTACCAACGCGGCGCCGTCCAGCACACGGCGGTGTTCCCTCTGGGCGGAGGACACTTCACCAACGACATCGCGTTTGGATTGCGGACGCCGATACCGGAGGCCGAACGCATCAAGCGCACTGTGGGTTGCGCGTCCAGCGCCTCACTCAGCGACGATCAACGCGGCGAGATGGTCGAGGTACCTTCGGTTGGTGGTCGCGCGCCGCGGCAACTGTCGCGACAAATTCTTTGCGACATTTTGCAGCCGCGAGCTGAAGAAGTTTTGATGCACGTCTCAGATGAAATTCGGGACTCAGGATGGAACCGGCAACTGTCGAGTGGTGTGGTGCTGACCGGAGGCGGCGCGCTCCTCGACGGTATGATCGAAGTCGCTGAACAGGTCTTTGAGGCCCCCGTACGAATCGGTTATCCCGAGCGCGATCGCTTCGGCGGTCTGGTCGAAGACGTGCAAAGTCCGGCCTGGGCGGCGGCGGCTGGACTCGCATTGGTCTCGCAACGAGCGCACGCTCACGAGCAGCGCGCGGGTGCTGCCAAGCGCGGCGGCTCGGGTCGCTTGACTCACTTTGTTTCCAAGTTTCGCAATCGTTTTAGTAGTAGTATTTTTTGACCAAGTGTTGTATGCTGGCGCGCCTATGGCACAATATATTGTCCGCAAGATATAGATGCCCAAGGTTCAGCTAGCCCAAAATAAACGAAATAGGGAGTGGCAGACTTCCCGGTTGGAAGAGAGGAAAAACCATGACACCTGAGGTACGCGAACCCGGCAAAGGCATAAATATTTTCATCGACGATGAACCTCCCATTACCGGAGCGCGCATAAAAGTCATTGGTGTGGGCGGTGGTGGTGGCAATGCTGTCAATCGGATGATTGACTCAGGCATTGAGGGCATCGAATTCGTAGTCGCGAATACCGATCTGCAGGCATTGAAACGTTCGCGCGCACCCGTCAAGATTCAACTTGGCGGTCGCTTGACCAAGGGCCTTGGAGCCGGAGCCGATCCGGAAGTGGGCCGGCAGGCAGCGCTGGAAGACACCGACAAAATAATCGAAGTGCTCGAAGGTGCGGACATGGTTTTTGTAACCACCGGTCTGGGCGGCGGCACGGGGACGGGCGGAGCTCCGATCGTGGCCTCGCTGGCCACTGAGCTGGGCGCCTTAACTGTGGCAGTGGTGACCAAGCCATTTCTGTTTGAAGGCCGACGGCGTTTGCATCAGGCTGAACACGGGCTGAGCGAGCTGCATGAGTCCGTTGACACGGTCATTACGATCCCGAACGAGCGTCTGTTTGGCGCGGTGCCCCAGGGCGCTTCGTTTGCCGATGCGTTCAAAGCAGCCGATGACGTGCTGCGCCAGGCAGTGCAGGGAATCAGTGACTTGATCACTGTGCCCGGCTTGATCAACCTGGACTTTGCTGATGTGCGGACCATCATGCAGGGGATGGGCATGGCGTTAATGGGAACCGGTTACGCGCGAGGTGAAAACCGGGCCGTCGAAGCCACCCAGGAAGCAATCTCTTCACCGCTGTTGGAAGAAGCCTCGATCAAAGGCGCCCGGGGAGTGCTCATTAATATCACCGGTGGTCACGATTTGACCCTCCGTGAAGTTAACGATGCCGCGTCAATTGTGCGTGAAGAGGCGGATGAAGACGCCAATATTATCTTCGGCCATGTGATCGATGAAACTATGGCCGATGCGATGAAGATTACCGTGATCGCGACTGGTTTTCGGCGCGAAGTAGCGGCCGCTTCAGTCGGAGCCGGCGCGCAAATGCCGATTACTTCGGCGCCCCGTTACGCGCCACGTTCACCGGAAGAATTTCCTGCTCCGCACGGCAGTTCCAAACGAGTCGACGATCTCGATGTGCCGACGTTTATCAGGAAAAAGGCGGATTAGTAACTCAGTCAGGCAGTAAAAAGCAGTGCGCGGTAAGCAGCTGAAAAGAGCCTCAGCTCTGGTCTGTTGTTACCTCAATCCCGCACCGCTTTATGCTTTGCGTTTTTCCCCTCGGTCGTGTAGCATGTCGCGCATTCCCTGAAGAAGAACTTCAGTCATACGATTCAAGAGCGCAAACCTCTCCTCGGAGGGCTGCAGCCTGTGGATAAGTGTTTATTGCAGTTACATCTAACGGGGCAAAACAGGCCGGATCGCAGATAATTATCTTGCTAAATTTTTGTTGGAGGAAGTACCGTGAATCGCAAACTCATCAGGACCACGCTGGCCGACGTGAAGGCCCGGCGCGAAGCCACACATCAGCGCGATCGAACTAACGATAGCTCTAATGGAGGAGGTGCGCCCAGAGGCGGATCCCAACCTCGGCCGCCGCAACCTCCGTCGTCGCTCCAGGTAAGAAAGCGCCAGCCGCCTCCGGCTGAGACGCATGCCGAAATCTACTATTACAAAAAACAGATCGACGCGCACACCTCCATGGTTCTGGTATTGCAGGACGGTGAAGAGATCGAAGGAACAATTGAATGGTACGATCGCGGTGCACTGAAAATTAATCGTCGTGGCGCGCCGAATCTTTTGGTGCTTAAACGCAACATCAAATACATTTTCAAAGCAGAAGAACGAGTGCCTGATGGGCACGTCGAAGAGGCAGTTTCTCCCACAGTTGAAGAGGCTGAAGAGGTTGAAGAAGAGGTTGAAGAATAATCCTCTCCCGGCTACGGGCATTCATGCGGGCCTGGTAATTCCCAGCCTCTGACCGTCGGTCTTCGATCCATGAAAAATTTTTCGCAGCGTTCTTCGGACTCAGGTCGCCGGGGCCTACCGCGAATTGGGATCACCATGGGTGACCCGGCCGGAATTGGACCTGAGGTAGTGCTGAAGGCAGTGGCGGAAGACGAGGTCCTGGAAGTTTGCCAACCCATCATTATCGGCGATGCCCAGGTGCTCGCGCACAACGCGCGCACACTCGACCTGCAGTGTGGTTACGAGATCGTTCGCCGCGACGAGCATATTCCCGATCAGATCACTACCCCCTTAATCTTCCATCTTGATAACGTCTCAGGCCATGTCCAGCCGGGAATCGAGTCAGGTGCCGCGGGAAAAGCTGCGGCCGGTTACATCGAGGCCGCGGTCGAACTGTGTGGCGCCGGAGAGATCGATGCGATCTCAACCGCGCCCATCAATAAGCGGGCACTGTTTCTGGGTGGTTACAGTTGGCCGGGCCATACTGAGTTTCTGGCCCACCTGACCGGGACCGATGACTATGCGATGGGCTTTGTCGCCGCGAACCTGCGCATTGTTCTCATCTCGACCCACGTTCCGCTCTCTGAAGCAATTCGTTTGGTCAGGCGTGAGCGACTTGAGAAGACCATTCGGCTGGCCTACCACGAACTGCAGCGTTGGGGAATTGAGCGGCCCCGAATTGCGGTCGCCGCGCTGAATCCGCATGGGGCCGAAGGCGGATTGTTTGGGGTTGAAGAGGCCTCGGAAATTTTGCCGGCCATTGAAGCCTGCGGGGCGATTGATGGCTTCAACGTCCAGGGCCCAATCTCAGCCGATACAGTTTTCCTGCGCGCCTCGCGCGGGGAGTTCGATGTGGTGGTGGCGTGCTATCATGATCAGGCGATGATCCCGGTGAAATGCCTTTCCTTCGGCGAGGCTGTCAACATCACCCTCGGGTTGCCCTTCATCCGCACTTCAGTCGATCATGGAACGGCATTCGATATTGCCGGCAAAGGCATCGCCGAGCATTCGAGTATGGTCGCCGCCATCAAACTGGCCGCAGAGCTTTCGATGAAAGCGGGCGAAAGCGGGCGGGCAATGGAAGCAGCATAAGGTTAGGAAACAAAATTGGGTACCGCAGAAACTTCTACCAAAGGACGAGTTCTGGTCGCCGACGATGATCCGGCGATCCTGCGACTGGTCAGTGCCATCCTCGAGAAGGAAGGTTTTTCCGTGGTGAGCGCGCGTGACGGCCGCGAGGCTTATAAGGCTTTGCAGGACGATGCGAATTTTACCGCCGCGGTCTTCGACGTGGTTATGCCGCATATTCCCGGACCGGAACTGGTCCGTTACATGCGAACCGAAAATCGTTTCAACAAGATTCCGGTGATGATGATGACTGCCGAGCAGGATCCAAAACTTTCGTCCGACAGTTTCGCCGCCGGGGCCGTGGTCTTTCTTCCCAAGCCATTCACCACCGTTCAGTTGCAGACAATGCTGCGGATGCTGGTCGGCAAAGCCGTCCAACAAGGCTGAAGTACCACAGGTTGCCAGCCGGGCTCCTCCGATCAAAAACTCTCTTACCATTCGTGTTTCGTACTTCTATTGATCTGTTCGTCGGGAGACGATCGACGAAATCACACGAATACCATATTGAGCGTCAAGCTGATCTGACTGGCAAGAACCCGAGGGAAGTTGCTACTCTAAGCGCCGATTCGTAGCGCAAGATGTGATCTTGCGCACACGCGCAAAATGCGATGTGCGCTACTTCGAAGGGAGTTCAAACATGACCAAGCGAACCATGCTGATTTTTTCTCTCGTTGCTTTGGTGTCCGCTGGGGCAATTTTTCTCGCCAGTCGCACCCGTGCCGCCGGCGATCTTTCACCAAAGGAAGCGCGCAAACTAATTGCCCGCATGGCCGGCATTGAACTGCCTTCAGATGCTGTCCGCATCAAAGAAGTTTCCGTCTCCGGGAACTCTGCGGTGGTGGTGGCTCAGGTCGAGACTGCTTTCCGTCTGGTCAAGGGGGCCAACGACAAATGGCGCGTCGCCGAAATTCGCACCGGGGATCGTCGTTGGGAAGATCTCGATACTCTGGTGAAAGCTCTGAACGCCGAGAAGACCGCGCGGGCCAGGGCCGAGTTGGAATCAATCGCCACCGCGCTGGAATCATTCCGCCGCGAGCGCGGCGCCTACGTTGAGTCAAAAAGCGAAGCTACCCTGATCGACAATCTCAGCCCTCGCTACCTCGCCCGGGTCATCCGCATAGACCCCTGGCACCAGCCTTACCAATACGAAGGCGCGCGGACAAATTTCGTCCTGCGCTCAAACGGCCCCGACGGCAAGCCGGATACTGCTGACGACGTCACGGTAACGCGCTAGCATGCGATTGCCGCAATTGTCGCGAATGCGGCAGTGAAAGCGGAGTTCATCAGCCACGCCCTAACTTCAGAGTTTGTGGAAGACTTGAAGGCCGACAGCCGATAAATCGGTGGGCCTTCCCCCGGCCAGGTTTTGCTTATTTGGAGTGGCGACTAGTCGCCGCTTTCGCAAAGCGCTGACTAGTCAGCGCACTCCACAGATTGATTGTCAGGCACGAGATGATCGATTCGCCAGCGGCGATTACTGAAACGTTCTTAGAAACGAGTTAATAATGACGAATAGATCGAACACCTCCTCAAAGAAAAGGTAAGAATCACAAAATCGCAAGCCTGACCCCTCGCTGACTGATTATCTTGCTCATGCTTAGGCTCATGCCCGATGAAGGACAGCGTGCAGGGCGTAGTAAGCGATGAAGATCATCACGAAGGCGAGGAAATAAAGTCCGGTCATAAAGTAAGTTTCCATCCAGACGGATTTTTCCCGCAAAACCAGAATTTGGCGTGCGCTCGTGGGGCCACGCACGAAGAGGACAAACAGGATCGCGATGATCATCAAATGCCCGACCGCGTCCAGTAGTCCAAACTTGAAGATCGCCAGCATGAAGACCATCTGCAAAGCCACCGCTACGACCCGCCCTGCGACCGAAACAGCTCCCAGTAACACAAACGCCAAACCAAATTCCATGAAACCGGCAAGGGTCATGTAGGTTTCAGGTTGCATCCCCATCAACATTTCGGAATGCGAACGCAGCATCGCGTAAGTCCATTCGGGATATGCGAATTTCTCGAGCGCAGCCCAGAGCAGAGTTATTCCCGTCGCTGCATATAGCACGACGAATCCGGATTGGCGCCACTTCGATCGCTTGATGTTGGCGACCAGGAAGAAGTAGCCGAGGCCCAGGAAGATGATGTAGTCCAGCAGGTGGAAGAGCTGATAGTCGCGGAGCGCCAAACCGTAAAGCGCAAAGATTCCGACGCCAACTAAAGGCAGCGTCGGACGCCAGAGCGCGCATGCTGCCAGCGCTAATTGCAGCCAGGGAACAAATGAAGCTGTCGTCCTCAGTTCCGGTGTGATAAAGAAAGCCGTACCGTAAGCCTGATGCCACGCCCACAGCGCAGTAAAAAAGATCGCGGCACTAAGACGCAGAATGAGGATCGAGAGGTCGTCCAGCCGCCTCAGCCTTTCGTCAAGCTTAAGTAACAACCCACGACGAAAAACAGTGCGATCAATCCAGAAGAAACCAAACACAGCGGCTACGGACGCAAGAAACAATTTTATGAACGTGCCGTTCAGAACTTCGCCGATGGGCTTCGGCAGCGCGTTCACATCAAATGGCGCGAACCATTTGACATGCAGCAGGATGAGTACGGCTGTCGGTGTCTGGGCCATTCAGAATCGTTGGATCTTCAGTTGAACATGAACGACGAAGCTGATCTCTGTGATCGCGCTCACGATATCATAAGCTCCGCCGCCTGCGGCACAAAGAAACCGATGCTGATTACCAGCACCAAGGCCATGATAATGCTTTCCCTCGTGGCCGCCTTCATCGCGAGGTATCCTTTCGCCGTCGCCGCTGCTCGCTCTCCTTTATTATTTCGCTCAAATCCACAACCGGCCGTATTTCAATCGGTCCAAGTCCATGCTTAAAGCCTGGTTGCTGTGAGACAAGCTGAACGGCATGATTGAGGTCTAGCGCCCCAAGGATTTGAATGCCACCAACCTGTTCCTTGGTTTCCGCATAGGGGCCATCAGTCGTCGCGACTTTGCCGTTTTTTCAGTACAGGGTCAACGCGGTCTCCGGAGGCTGAAGAGGGACTTGGGCAATAAGATGTCCGTTGGCGCGCAGATGGTCGTTGTGCTCAAAGCATTCGTCGAACGTTGCGTGTCGCTCGTCCTCGGTCATCCCTTCGAATTTTCATGGCTCGATGTATCCAAGGCAGATGTATTTCATTGTTCTTCTCCTCGTTCGTATCTTCTGAGTGGGAGCCAGCAGCCGAACTGTCGAAGGCTTCTGTCACGGCTTCAAGTAATGAAGCGCAACACATCCTGATTCAAGAATCTTTGTGTCAACAAGTTTTATTTGCAATCTCTCCGGCAGGCTGACACCTTCCAACAAGCGTCTTCCTTCTCCCGCAACGATTGGCTGAATGACAAAACGATATTCATCCACTAGACCAAGCTCGATAAGCTTTGAAGGAATATCTACGCCGCCGACCAAAATATTTTTGCCTCTTTTTTGTTTCAGTTTAAGTATTTCGTCGTGAAGGTTCCCACGAACAATTCGCGTATTTCTCTCTTCAGCACTGTCTAATGATCGTGAAAAAACAATCTTGTTGATGGAGTCAAACGTCCGGGCAAATTCGATCGATGCTTTTGTCTCAAGCGGGTTTTTTGCGACTTCAGGCCAATAAGGAACCATCAATTGATAGGTCTTACGCCCAAAGACCTGCAGGTCAACCTCTCGCAGGAGCTGGGTATAATATTCAAGTATTGTGTCCCCACCAATTACTTTGGTGTGGTCGCAGCAGCCATCCAGGGTAATATTGATTGCAAAGATTAGCTTTCTCATTTGATTGTCCTGACCTCTTCATGAATCGGTGTCTGTGAGGCCTTGCGCACTGGATCGTTCATCCGATGGGCGTTCGAGCGACCGAAAATCGACGGCGATCCAAGTTATTATTGCGCGATTGTTCCGGTCGAAACTGCGCCTGCACGTTCGTAATTCACGAGAATGACGCCACTCGAACCGACAATGCTTTCCGTCACCTTGAACGCCGCCGGGATCGTACCCTCAGCAAACAGCTTTTTCCCCTCCCCCAAAGTTATCGGATAGATCATCAACCAGAAATTATCGACCAGATCATGCTTCATAAGGGTCTGGAGCAGATTACCGCTTCCCCAAATGTGCAGATCCGGGCCCGGCCCTTGCTTGAGTTCGGCGACTTTTTTCGCAACATCCCCGTTTAAAAACACCGAGGGTTGCCATTCGGAAGAAGTCATGGTGTTCGAGGCGACGTATTTAGTGGCCGTGTTGACGCCCGGCCAAATGTCGCCATGTTGCGGCCAAAACGCCGCCCAAATATCGAAAGTTTTGCGCCCAAGTAACAGGTCGACCGGCATATCCAACATCTTTTTCACGGCCGCCCCGATCGCGTCGTCGTCAAAGGGCGCTGCCCATCCGCCATACGCAAAGCCGTCGCTCGTATCCTCGTCCGGCCCGCCCCCTGCTTGTATGACGCCATCAAGGGTGATGTGTTCAAGTACGATAATTTTTCTCATGACTGAGTTCCTTTCGAGTTGATCGGCGCAGAGACAATCGTGAGCTCAGATTCTCGGCTCATGTCTCCTCCTCTTTCTGCTACGCCGTGTTCAGCGTGCAGTGTTCTGTCTCCGTCGCTGCTCGCTTGCCTTCATGACTTCATTCATGTCCGCCGCTGGCCGAATCTCGAAAATGTTGCCATACGTCAGAGCCGGATGCTGGCCGATTAGCTGTAAAGCATGATTCATGTCCCTCGCCTCAAGGACGAGAATGCCGCCGAGTTGTTCTTTGGTTTCGGCATAGGGGCCGTCGGTCGTTGCCACCTTGCCGTTCTTCCAATACAGGGTCAGGGCGGTTTCCGGCCCTTGAAGCGCTTCGCCACCGGCCCAGTGCCCGCTGGCGCGAAGATGGTCGTCATATTCAAAGCACGTGTCGAACATGGCGTTTCGCTCGCTCTCAGTCATGCCATCGAATTTGCCTTTGTCGTAGTAGCCAAAACAGAGGTATTTCATTGTTCTTCTCCTCTTCCCTCCGGGTGGGAGCCAGCGGTGTAGCTTCGCGCTGGCTCGTTCACCCCCTCGTTCATCCCATAGTCAAGACGGTGCATATTCCGAAGTCGCGGCGGGTGAGACTATTCCGTTGCGGGGTCCGGGAAGAAAAGAAGCTCGCGCACCTCGCCCACCGCATCGCATGTGATGGCGCCCTTGCGCGCCCAGGCCAGCGCTTCGTCCATGTCGGCAGCTTCCAGTATCCAGAAACCGCCCATATGCTCCTTGGTCTCGGTGTATGGCCCATCGGTGACTAGCACCGTACCATCAGGCTGCTTCCGCAGTGTCTTTGCGTTGCTGGCCGGGGAAATTCCGCAAGCGAACTTCCTGGCGCCCGAAGCGATCATTTCGCGGTTGAGCGCGTGGATCTCCTCGATCATCGCTTCGGTTACGGCGGACGGGTCGAAGTCGTCGGGTAGGTAGTTAGCAACCAGATACTGTGGCATGACTTTTCTTTTCTCCTGTTACGGTTTTATTTTTAGTCTTTGGGCGGGCCGGTCGCCCTGCCTTCACGATATAGTCGAACGGCCGGACGGAATTCGACAAGTCATCAAAGAAATTTTTTCGTTCTTCCACGCTTTAGAACTATGCTTTGCCTCTCGTCATCTCAATATCCGCATCGGCTTGTGACGGGTCTTTTTTATTTCAGGAAAAACTGGGGAACATTCCGTATGTCCCCAGTTTTCGTTCCGCCTTTCGCCAAAAACGCGAAGTACGGGGCACCCCATTGTGTTGGTTGATACCGGAGAGATCAAAAGCCTTGGCCAAACTGCAGGAAGCGCTAAGACTCCTTGATACTCTTGCCAGTGGGGCTAGTTCCGAACTTAACGGAACGGGCATGGATCGCAGGCCGATTTGGGAGGTTGTCGACGAGATCAATGCCTCGTTACCCGCAGACACCTGGGCTGACGTCCCGACCGACGGCTCGATGAATCTTGATCATTACCTTTACGGAGCGCCGAAGCAGCGGCCGTGAAAGTCGCATTCGTTGACACGCTCACAGTGTTATACTCTCCGAAGGCTGAGAGGATTCTTATGACTCAAACCGTGAGTGTAGATGAAGCCAAAAATAAGTTGCCGGATTTGCTGGCACAGGCCGTGGCTGGCGACGAAGTGATAATCACAGAGCACGGCACGCCAGTGGCGCGCCTGGTTCCGGTTGTGACTCACTCCAAAAAGAAGCGTGTTGCGGGTCTTAATCGAGGCACAATCTCGACGAGCGAAGATTTTGATGAACCGTTATCGGATGAGTTTTGGCTAGGCCAGGAATGAAACTTCTGCTCGACACTCACATCTTCATCTGGTGGGCAGACCAACCAGAAAAACTTTCACACGCCGCGCTTTCCGCACTTCAGGATGAAGCTAATGAGTTACTCCTGAGTGTTGCGAGCGTTTGGGAAATGCAGATCAAGATTCAATTGGGAAAGTTGAAACTAAGCCTGCCGCTCAAAGAGCTGATCAAGAACCAACAAGAGACCAACGAGCTTAACCTTTTGCCGGTGGAGTTGAAGCATGTTCTGGCACTGGACGCCTTGCCCTTTCATCATAAAGACCCGTTTGACCGCTTGCTGATGGCTCAAAGCCTTGAAGAAGATCTGACGCTTGTCAGCGTGGACTCGCAGTTCACCGCATACCCGGTTAAATTGTTGTAATAGTCGCGGCATCTCTTGACTGTGCCTGAGCGGTCGATCTTTAGCTGGCGAATGAACCTTCCCTCAGAAGTTCAAAGGTTATTTCATCTCAACCGTTGGCGCGTAGAACAGGTTGCGAAGAGTGTCCAGTGTGGGGAGCCACAATTATGTAAATGCTTTGCGCCTCGCCATCTCAATATCTGCATCGTCTTCTGACGAGTGTTTTTTAATTCAACTGCCGAATCCGCTCCTGCAGGAAGTGCCGCTCTGGTTCTTGTTGGGTCAGCGCCAGAGCTTTCTCATAGGAGGCACGAGCCTCGGCTGTCCTGCCGAGCCTGCGGTATAGATCGGCACGGGCTGAATGCGCCAGGTAATAATTTGCCAATTCGCCATGTTCCAACACCGCGTCGATAAGGGTCAGACCGGCCTCTGGACCATCGCACATTGCTACGGCCACGGCACGATTTAGCTGTACGACGGGCGAAGGCTGCATTCGTACTAATTGATCGTAGAGCGAGACGATCTGCCGCCAGTCGGTCGCAGCGGACGACTCCGCCTCCGCATGAACGGCCGCAATCGCAGCCTGCAGTGTGTAAGAGTCGACCCGGCGGGACATCAGGGCTTTCCGGA
>JBBRMS010000014.1:0-65940 GCA_038230715.1 Pyrinomonadales bacterium | reverse complement strand
GCTCCCGGTGGGCAGATCCAGATTTCGATGAAGTCCGTCTCACGATAGCCACCATTGATGATGGTCATTCGTCGCGCCTCGACTCCACGCTGATTCACAAGATAATCCTGAGACCGCTTGCCCAGCATATCCGCCTGTCCGGCGCGACGATTACGTCCGCCATAGACGATGATGTAGGCTTGGGAATCCGGAGCGTTCTGCAATTCAATCGCCAGGTTATCAAAGCGTGCCTTGTCATCGTCAAAGGCCACGGATTGGAACTGATCGAAAGGCTTGCATTCGGGCTCGGGTGGTTTCTTGTTAATGATTTCGGTCGACGCCTGCGCCCGCTGGCGACACAGTGCATCGCCTGAACCATCTTCAACCACCAGGTTAGCGGTCACGCGCTGGCTGCCGAGCCCGGTGGAATCCACGGTAATCGTGGCCGTGCCGGCGCCGCTGACAATTCTGGCTTCGGCTGGCGAAACCGTCCAGGTGTAGTTCAAAGGCGACGAGCCATTGTAAGCAACATCGGAAGTAAACGTGATTAGATCACCGTCGTTAACGCTTACCGGGGCAGAGATGTTGACCGGGTAGGGGCAGGGCGACTTGGTGATGGTATACGTCTTCGGGTGATAGTTTAGATTGAGGCAGAGCTTACGACCTCGCTCGACATCGAAATCGCGCACCCAACGACCGCCGTGGGGCAGTATGATTTCCAGATTGTGACGGCCCGGCTCGAGTTCGATCACGCGAACCGTGGTCGAGGTGTCGCCTTCCGGCTTGCCATCAATCCGCAGGGGGAATCCGCCAGGGTTGGTCGAGACCTCGATTGTGCCGTACTTCACCTTCTTCTTTTTGGCGGCGTAGGCGTTGGTCGAGGTGCAAGCCATACCAACGGTCAGAGCGATCATCAGCGCGACCGCGGCTTTGATAACTGTAGAGTTTGGGCGCATGGCAACCATGAGTTTTTTCGTCTTCATCGTTACACCTCCGTCATGGCTGCTGCTTGCTTGCCGGCGCGAATCTTAGCATAGCGACGTCGCGCACTCGCACTCAGGGCCACAATTCCAGAACCGAAGAGCAACAACGAAGCCGGCTCAGGAACAGGCGGTGTCGGTGTCTGGGGTGGTGTCTTGGGCGGTTTGTCGTGATGTGAGCAAACGCCGGTGACGCAAATCAGCGGGATAAGTGCCAAGAACGGCCACTTGGGGAAACCGCCGCCTACGGGCGGGATTTCGCCGCAGTCGCAAATCGTGCCGTCGACGTTGTCCTGTTCGAACACTTGAACGTCGCCTTGCGGCTGTTGGGGCGCAACCTCAATTCCTGAAACCAGCGTCGGTGCAAGCACCTGACTGGTTGAAACTGGGGCCGTTGACGATGAAGCTAACAGCGAATCACCCGCGATAGCCGGAGCGGTTGCGGATTGTGTGGTAGCAGTAGCTGCCGTTCCGGTTACACTCGGATCCTGCGCGACTGCCCGCAGCTTAATACGCTGGAGCTGGCCACCGTTTTGCACGTCGCCCATTACGTTCACGACGTCTGCGAATTTGATTGGACTAGCCTGCGCCGGAACCGCTACTAACAGCAGCAAGCTAAAAAACGTCGCGATTGGTCGAAATACTCGAGTCCTCATCTGGTTAGGAACTCCCTCCTCAAAACTTTCAAAACGGCGGTTGAATCTTCGATTTGCCTCAAAAACAGCCACTTTCTTCAATTTTAGAGACACAGCGGGACCGCTTGCCGTAGGTACAAGCCTTCAAAACCCTTGGGGGCTTGTCTTACCTGTTAGGGAAACAGAGCTAATGCGGAGGGTATTCCAGTTTCAGGAAAGGATTTAACCCAATTCCAGAAATGGGTTTAGAGAAGCGGGCGGGGCATTATGCCGGTCCGCCCGCTTCGTTTGGTGCTTACTCTTGGTCGTCGTCACCGTCGTCGTCAACCGTGGGGGCTTCGCCACCGTCCTGTTGACCTTCGTCCTTGAGCACGGCTTTACGGGACAACTTAATCTTGTTGCCGTCTTTGCCGATGCATTTGACCATTATCTGCTGGCCTTCACGCAACTCGTCACGGACGTCGCGAATCCGTCGATCCGCAATCTCCGAAATGTGGAGCAGCCCATCAGTGCCCGGGAAGATTTCTACAAAGGCCCCGAAGTCCACAATCCGATTGACCGTGCCCACGTAGGTGGCCCCAACTTCGGCTTCCGCGGTGATCCCACGAATGCGGGCGACTGCGGCCTCGGCGGCCGCACTATCGGCCGTGGCAATCGAAACGGTACCATCGTCTTCAACGTCGATCTTCGCGCCGGTTTCTTCGACTAAAGCGCGAATGACCTTGCCGCCTGGTCCGATGACGTCGCGAATCTTATCCGGATTAATCTTAATCTTGATGATTCTCGGCGCCAAGGACGACATCTCCGTGCGGGGTTCGGCTATTGCCTGGTGCATTGCCTCGAGAATGTACAGACGTCCCTTTCGGGCCTGCTCGAGAGCTTCGGCCATGATCTGTGAATTAACGCCGGCGATCTTGATGTCCATTTGCAGCGCGGTAATTCCTTCCGCGGTGCCGCAGACCTTGAAATCCATGTCGCCGTAATGATCTTCGGCGCCTGCAATGTCGGTCAGGATTGCGTACTTGTTCCCTTCCATCACCAGGCCCATCGCCACGCCACCGACGGGAGCTTTCAAAGGAACGCCGGCATCCATCATCGACAATGTTCCGCCGCACACGCTGGCCATCGACGACGAACCGTTTGATTCAGTGATGTCCGAGACAATGCGAATGGTGTAGGGAAACACGGTGTCGTCAGGCAGCGCTGCCTCAAGGGCCCGACGTGCTAACGCGCCATGGCCAATCTCGCGCCGCGAAGACGAACCAAACCGGCCAACTTCGCCGACCGAATAGTGCGGGAAGTTGTAATGCAGCAGGAATTTACGTTTGACCTCGCCCTTCTCAATATCGTCCATGAACTGCTCGTCTTCTTTCGTACCCAGGGTCGTGGTTACCAACGCTTGCGTCTCACCCCGCGTAAACAGCGCCGAGCCGTGGGTGCGTGGCAGCCAGCCAACTTCGCAGGTGATCGGACGAATTTCAGAGAAGCGCCTGCCATCAGGCCGGCGACGATGGTTCAAAATGTCGTCGCGGAAAATCTTTTCCTTGAGATGGTCGAAGGACTTCTTGGCCATCGCGCGCGACGCTGGCGGGTCTTCCGGGTAGCTTTCGACAACTTCTTTCTTTAAAGCATCGATTGCCGCATAACTCACCCGCTTTTCCGTCCCAGAGGTATCCAGCGCGGCCCGCAGACGCTCGGCATATTTGCCCTCGATCTCGCCGATCATCTCTTCGTTCAGCACGGGAGCTTCGACCGGCCGCTTCTGAATCTCCAAAGCCTTGTAAAGCTCTTTCTGCCAGCGACAGAGGCGATTGATCTCTTTGTGCGCGAGCATCAGGGCTTCAACCATGATCGCCTCGGATACTTCCTCAGCGCCGGCTTCGACCATCACGATCGCTTCTTCGGTGCCGGCCACGATCAGGTTCAGCTTGGATTCGCGAATCTCGTCGTAAGTTGGGTTAACGACGTAACGGCCGTCGATAAGACCGATGCGCGCGCCGGCGATCGGAGTGGTAAAGGGAATGTCGGAAAGGTAAAGCGCACAGGACGCGCCGGTAATCGCCACCACATCCGGGTTGTTGTCCGGGTCGGCCGAAATCACCGAGCAAATCACCTGCGTTTCATTGCGATAGCCCTCAGTGAATAGCGGGCGGACCGGCCGATCGATCATCCGGCAGGTCAGCACTTCCTTTTCAGTTGGCCGCCCTTCCCGGCGAAAATAGTTCCCCGGAATGCGGCCAGCGGCGTAATTCGCTTCGCGATATTCAACCGTGAGCGGGAAAAAGTCGATGCCCTCGCGGGGTGTCGACGCGCCGACAGCGGCGCATAAAACCATCGTATCGCCGTAGCGGATCACACAGGATCCGTCGGCCTGCTTGGCCACGCGGCCAACTTCTACGCTGAGCTCGCGCTCACCAACTCGAATCGACTCCTTGAGATACTTCTTAACTGTCATTTTCGTTTGTCTCCTTCTGGCGACACCGGCCACTGTGGCCGGCACGCAGCGTCTCATCCGCTGCGCTTTGGTAGTGGGTTATGTGGAGTGCGGCGACTTGTCGCCGCTTTCAAAGGCGCGACTAGTCGCGCCGACCAAAGCGCTGACAAGTCAGCGCACTCCAAAAAAAAAGAAGGCGACAGAGCCTGGCCGTGAAGCTCTTGCCGCCTTCGGTTTTTGTAAGGCCGCACGCGTCGCCTGGCTCCCTAAATCGCCGTCACGTTCGGCTCGGGCGCAGGCTCTTCGACTGACGCGTGCTTTGTTTAAATCAGAGACTCGAAGATTCTCTTGTTACTTTTTGTTCTATATTTCGCCCAACATTGATCGATGGAAATCTAACGACGCAGTCCCAGCCGACCGACGACTTCGTGGTAGCTCTGAATATTCGTTTTCTTCAAATAATCGAGCAAGCTTCGTCGTTGCGAGACCATCTTCAACAGTCCCCGACGAGAATGATGGTCCTTCTTATGTATCTTGAAATGCTCGGTAAGTTCGTTGATGCGCTGACTCAACAGCGCGACTTGAACCGGGGCGGAACCCGTATCCGTATCATGTGCCCGGTAGTCGGTCACAATTTTCTCTTTCGCTTCTCTTGCTAACACTGCTAAAGATGGCCCTCCCAGACCGCAGTAAGCCCTTAAACTGCAACGGCTAACCGCAAAAACTTGAAATTACACTCGGAGACGTTAACACTTCGTTCGCGTCGGTGTCCAGTTGGCTTCCCGAGCGCGAGGAGCCCCAGGATTATGAGCATTTGGAGTACTAACTCCAGTCTGGCTCTTCGCCGCTTAACCAAAGGCCCTTATTTGAGGTGGACACTGAACACAGATGGCGAGCGGGATTGTGCTTTTCCCTTTCACCCTTACTCTGCCGCCAGGCTGCCTTCGCCTCCCCTCGTGCGCCCCTCAACTTTGTCTGCTAACATTTGCCGCTCCGGTTCACCTGGATCAAATTGAAAACCTATGACAGCAGCAAACACGAAAATTCTGATTATCGGCGGTGGGTTTGGCGGGCTCTTTACGGCCCTCGACCTCGTCGGCGCGGGTGACATCACTCTGGTCAACGACGAAGACCACTTCCTCTTCAAGCCCATGCTCTACGAATACCTCAGCGGTGAAGTGGAAGCCTGGCACATTGCGCCCGATTGCCGCGAACTGCTCGACGAAAAAATCCGCTTCGTCCGGGGCGCGGTAACGGACATTGACCTCGACGGAAAGACCATCGCGGTAGGCGGTCGCGCGGAACGGCTGACTTACGACGTCCTGGTATTCTCACCGGGCGCCACTACCAACTATGCCGAAGTCGAGGGGGCCGAACAATTTTCGATGCCTTTCAGAGCGCTCAACGATGCGAACCGCCTGCGTCGACGAATGACCGACGCCCTCGATCACGTGCAACCTGATGCTGCGCCGCAGGACACGCGCGGAGCGCTGACTTTTGCCGTCGTCGGCGGCGGCGCCAGCGGCGTCGAGCTCTCCACCAAGATGGCCGATCTGCTGCGCGATGCGGTGAAGCGCCGCGCTCTCAAGGGCGAGCCCCGCGTACTGATCATCGAAATGGCCGATCGGCTGGTGCCCGGCATGGGCGACGAGATCCGCAAGTTCGTCGAAGGCGCTTTGCATGAATCGCGCATCGAGGTGCACACCGGGACTCGTGTCGTGCGCGTAACTGAAAAGGGCATGACGCTGGAACACAACGACAAACAAACTGAACTGGAAGCCGCGGCCGTAGTCTGGGTGGCAGGCGTACGCATGAACCCACTGGCTGAGAGCCTCAAAGTCGAGAAGGATCGGCGCGGATTAATTCTGGTCGAACAGACTTTACAGGTGCGTGGCTATCCAAATGTTTTCGCCCTCGGTGATGTTGCTTTCTATGCCGACGTAGTGCCCACGCTCGCGGGCACGGCCCAACTAGCGCTGCAGGAGTCGGGTCTATGCGCAAGCAATGTGCGCGCCTTCATTGACGGTAAGCCTCTCAAGTCAAAACATTTTGTCGAACTCGGCGAGGCGCTCAGCCTGGGCACTGAGCACGCCGCGGTTCTCTCTGCCGGCCAGATCATCGGCGGTCCGCTGGCGCGGCAGGCGCGGTTTGCGATGTACACAGCGAGACTCCCGACCTGGCATCATCGTCTGAAAGTGGGCGCGAGCTGGTTCTTCGAAGGCACCCAGCCCAGGCCGCTGCAGCCACTCGGGTTTTGATAGCAAGATTCTTGCTTCGATTATTGAGATCTCATCGAATCATTCAATGCTAAGCTTCAACCCTTACTCTCGCGGGCATTTTCGACGTGCGACGGCGGCCTTTGCGCCTTTTCCGTGAGATCGGCATTGAACTCTCATGCACGGAGAACGAAACAGCGAAGCAGATCGTCGATAAAAGACTCGGCCTGCTAGTCAACTTCAACGTAGATCTCATCCAAAATGGTATCTCGCGCGTGGTAAATGGTTTGTAAAATCACGCAAAGGCGCAAAGACGCAAAGGAAAACAAGAGCGATGGCTGGGCCCGAGGAGACGAATTCTTTTGCACCCCCAACCGGCGACATGTCCGCCGAAGATTTCCGCCGTTTCGGTCACGAACTCATAGACTGGATTGCCAACTACTTCGAGCATATCGAAGACCTCCCGGTGCTGGCCCGGATTGAACCCGGCGATCTCAAAGCCCAACTGCCCACCTCGGCGCCGGCGGCAGGCGAGTCGATGGCCGCGATTCTCGCTGACGTGGATCGATTCATAGTTCCCGCGCTCACGCACTGGAGTCATCCTTCGTTCTTCGCTTACTTCGCCACCTCGACCTCGGCGCCCGGGATTTTTGGGGAATTATTGAGCGCGGCCTTCGATGTAAAGTCGATGCTCTGGCGAACCTCCCCCGCCTCAACGGAATTGGAAGAGGTCGTTCTCGATTGGCTGCGCCAGATGATCGGTCTCGACGCAGGCATGAGCGGAATCATCTATGACACAGCTTCGGTTTCCAGCATGCACGCGATCGCCGCCGCCCGCGAAGGCGTTGAGATGCGTATCCGCGAAGAAGGCATGAGCGGCCGCAAGGATCTGCCGCTGCTGCGCGTCTACGCTTCTGACCAGGCTCACTCTTCGATCGAAAAGGGAATAATTACGCTCGGCCTGGGTCAGCGCGCTTTACGAAAGATTCCGTCCGACAGCGAGTTTCGCATGGATGTCAACGCCTTGAAGGAGGCGATTGAAGAAGACAAACGCGCCGGCATGCTTCCTTTCTGCATAGTCGCGACCGTAGGCACCACCTCGACTTCGAGCATCGATCCCATTGCTGACATTATTCCCATTGGTGAAGAGCACGCGATGTGGCTTCACGTTGACGCGGCCTACGGCGGCTCTGCGGCGCTCGTGCCTGAGATGAGCCATGTCCTCGACGGCTGTCAACGCGCTGATTCCCTCGTGCTCAATCCGCACAAGTGGTTGTTCACGCCCTTTGATCTATCGGTGCTCTATTGCCGCCACATGGATCTGCTGGGCCGGGCATTTTCTCTGGTGCCGGAATATCTGCGCACGCCTGAGCAGTCCCGGGTTCGCAGTGGATCGGATTACGGCGTGCAGCTCGGACGACGTTTTCGGGCCCTGAAGCTTTGGATGATCATCCGCTACTTTGGCCGGGAGGGCCTGGCCGCGCGCATTCGCGAGCATTGTCGTCTGGCAAAACTCTTCGCCTCCTGGATCGAAGCCGATCCAAATTGGGAGATGATGGCGCCCGTGCCATTTGCCCTGGTGTGTTTCCGCGCCCGTGTGTCCCCGCGGACGGATGAGAATGAAGGTGAAAGTGTCGATGCGCTTAACGAAGCCATCATGCACGGCGTCAACTCGACCGGCCGTGCCTTCCTGTCGCACACCAAGCTGAACGACAACCTCACGCTCCGACTCTCGATCGGAAACATTCGTACAACTGAACGACACGTGCGCCAGGTTTGGGATTTGCTGAATGAACAACTGCGTCTGCTTTCTTAGTGCAGTCGGGAAGGATCGCTAACCTCCTGTCCGCCAGCGGGCTCAGCCCGCTCAAAGGTGGAAGAAACTCAAGTTTTAAAGTTAGTTCGCACGGCGCGCTCAGACGGACAGGATGTGCGCAATCCACCTTTTCAAACGACTGCGCGGCAAAATCAGCGTGCGCTAAAAGCCCTTCTCCTTTAGAATTCACCCCACCGGACCATGCTCCAAATGCCAAAAACTTTAGTGCAGGCTCTACTACTCAGCATCCTTGGGATCTCGGTCTGCTTTTCAGTCCAAGCCGAGGCACGCCGACCCTTGACCTCCCAGGAGATCCTCCGCGTCGCGGGCGTTAGCGATCCGCAGATATCTCCCAACGGAGATTGGGTCGTCTACACCCTCTCTCAAATCGAAGGCGATCAAACGGTCAGCATGCCGTGGCTGCTTAGGGTTGGCGAAAGATTTGCCAACGTTCCGCCGACCAGCCGCCAGCCTGAGCCACGCCGAAACTGGGAGCTGATCAGAAACGCCGGCCGTCCCCTTTTGCTGCCGGGTTGGACTGGCTCGAATGCGCGTTGGTCGCCCGACGGGCGCAGCATTGCCTTTGTTTCAACTCATGACGGACAACACGGAATCTGGATAACCGGAATCGATCGACGAATTCCGCGGCTGATTGCCACGGTGCGCGACACAAACTTCTTCATCACCTATGCCGGTGAATCGTTCACCTGGTCTCCGGACTCGCGGTCGATTGCTTACATCTCGGCAACTGAAGAACCCGATCGTGATTCACCCGACGCGTTGAGCCGAAACGACGACCCACGTGTGATTGATCGCATCCAGTACAAATCGCGCACCGCGTTTTCTGATCGTCTGCGCACACATGTCTGGATAACAGATGTAGATCAGCCGCAACCTCGACAGCTCACCTCGGGTCCGTTCTATGATCACGCGCTCAGCTTCAGCCCGAGGGGTGATGAGATTGTTTTCCTCTCGAACCATGAATCTGATCCAGACGCGAGCAACAACTCAGATGTCTTCGCGACTAATTTGCAGGGGCAGGTGCGCCAGATCACGAACACCCCCGGTTGTGAGTACGAACCGGTCTGGTCCCCTGACGGAAAATGGATCGCTTACACCGCGACCCATCGCGATGTCACCACTATCGACAGCGTGGCCGAGGACAAACATGTTTGGGTTATGGACGCGATTGGCGGCAATCGCCGCGACGTGTCCGCCAGCCTGGATCGCCGGGCTAACAATCCGCGCTGGTTGAGGGACAGCCGAGCGATCGTCTTCGCCGCAGGCGACCAGGGAGGAACATATCTGTTCACCGCCGATCTTTCCGGGCGCGAAGTCAAAAGGGCCTTCCCTCAGATGCTGCGGCCGAACGATCCGCCGGAGCTGTCTTCGGCGATTAGCAGCGGGCGCGTTCAGGTGTCCGGCTTCAGCGTGTTCGGTGATTCACTGGGCGCCCACGCAGTGGTCAGCAGTTCGACTCCGACAACGCCCGGGGATTTGTCGCTGATCGCTCTGGGGTTTTCGAATGGTCCATTAATCCGAGAGTTGACCGCTCATAATTATGCCTTCGAGAGAGAGCATCTGTTTGTCGAGCCGGAAGAGTTCTGGTGCAAGGGCTCCGACGGCGCCAGGGTTCAGGGTTGGATAATGAAGCCGGTGGGTTGGCGTGAAGATCGAAAGTATCCTTTGATTCTCAGCATCCATGGCGGACCGCACGGCATGTCCGGCTATGCTTTCAATGCCACCTATCAGGTCTACGCCGCCCGCGGCTACGGCGTGCTGTACCTTAACCCGCGCGGATCGAGCGGCTATGGACAAAAGTTTTCCGACGGCACGATCAACGAATGGGGCGGTGGTGATTACCGCGACCTGATGGCGGGCGTTGATGAAGCCCTCAAGCGCTACTCATGGATCGATTCCGGCCGCTTGGGTGTCACGGGTGGAAGTTATGGCGGCTTTATGACGAACTGGATCATCACCCAGACGCCGCGGTTCAAAGCTGCGGTCTCAGCCGCCAGTGTCAGTAATCTGGTCAGCTTCTATTCAACCTCGCTGTACCAGGACTTGATCCATGCTGAGTTCGGTGGCTTTCCCTGGGACAACTACGATTTGTTGTGGCAGTGGTCGCCGTTGCGTTACGTCCGCCAGGCCCAGACTCCGACGATGTTCATTCACGGCGAGCAGGACAACGATGTACACATCACCCAGGCCGAAGAAATGTATATGGCACTGCGCCGGCGCGGTGTGGAGACTGTGCTAGTGCGCTACCCTCGCGAAGGGCACGGCCTACGCGAACCAAAACATCGTGTCGATGCTCTGGAGCGGACCCTCGCCTGGTTCGATCGGTTTTTAAGGTGATCATTGTCGGGCGCGGAAGAAAACTGATCGTGCGGTCTTGCGGCTTGCCGCTCTCCAGTGCGGTGAGGTTTGCCTCGCCGGTTGAGTACTCTCGAAAAATGAAGGCTATGCGTCCTTTTCCGGCCAACAGAGGCGTAGCCTCAGGAAATAAAATGCAGCCACGGTAAGCCGCAGGCTTACGGCGCTGGGGAGCGGGAAGCCGCAATACCGGTGCGCAGCAATAACTACGATTGATCCGTGCACCTTTGAGTCACACTTAATGCGTTTCACTAAAGAGAGCCTGATCCACGCAACTCCCGAGCGGGTCTTTGCTTTCCACCAGCAGCCCGACGCCTTGAAACTGTTGACTCCCCCGTGGGAGAGTTCAAAGGTCATCCAGGCGGCGCAGATTTCTGAGATTGGCTCGCGCGCGATAATCGAAACCAGACTGTTTGGATTGCGAGTGCACTGGATTGCCGAACATACGGCTTATGATCCGCCGCACGCTTTTGAAGACATCCAGATCAAAGGTCCATTCCGCAGTTGGCGCCACCGCCATATCGTCGAGGCGCACCAGGATGGAGCCAGGCTGCGAGATGAAATAGACTACCTTCCGCCATTCGGAATCCTGGGGCGACTCGCGGCCCCCGTTTTGATCGAGCCGCGACTGCGCAAGTTGTTCGAGTACCGTCACCAGGTACCGATCGAATGGTGTGAAGGACCAGAGGGAAACCAGGGGAAATAACTATGCTGACTCATATGGTAATGTGGAAATACCGCTCCGATACTTCGCAGGACACTCGCGATGAACACGTCGAGCGACTGCAATCCTTGAAAGCCGTCGTGCCCGGCATTGAGAGTTTTTCGGTGGGAGTCGACATACTCCACGCTCCGAACTCTTACGACACCGGTCTATTGGCGATCTTTCGAGACCGGGCGGCCCTCGACGAGTACGCCGTGCATCCCGATCACGTTAAGGTCGTCGAATTCAGCCGCGGGATTTGCGAGAAGATGGCCAAAGTCGACTTTGAGGCGTGACCTGGGCGCGGGCTTCCCCGCCTGCGGGCCACCGGCAATCCTGCCGGTTCCTGAAGCTGGCTTAAGAAGGCGAGCAGGATGCTCGCGAACCGTTCGACAAGGATGTCGGCGCCCGAAGCTCATTTCATGAAGCGAAAAATCCTTCTCATAATCCTGGGCCTCTTAATCCTCTCACAACTTCCCTTTGCCTATCGTCGTTACCGCCTCCGGCGACTGCGCCAGACGATTCAGGATCTGGCTGCACAGAGGGTTGGTCCACCGGCCGAAAGTGAGTTGGTGGACTACCAGGGTGTGATTCATGTTCACTCCTCTCTGGGTGGCCACAGCACCGGCAACTTTGCCGAGCTGATCACCGCAGCCAAAACCAACGGGCTTGATTTCGTGATCATGACCGAGCATCCACAGCAGGACTTTGATACTGCGGCGATGACTTTAAATGGAGTCCACGCCGGCGTCCTCTTCCTGAATGGCAGCGAGGTCGCGACTGCCAGTGGCGATCGTCTCTTGCTGATTCCCGGTCCGGCATACGCAGCCACGACCGGCGCGCAAACAACACAGGAAGTTATCGACAAGCAAAGATCGGGCGGGGGACTCTCTATCGCGGCTTATCCTTCGGACTCGCAGAACTGGCAAACAAGCTCGGCCGACGGGGTGGAAGTCTACAATCTCTTCACTAACACCCGTACCATCAATCCGGTCGTAATGTTCTTCGACGGCCTCTGGTCCTATGGCAGTTATCCGGAGCTGATGTTCGCCAACTTCTTTGCCCGGCCTACCGAAAACCTGAGGCGTTGGGATGGCGCCATCGCGACGAGTAATCGCAAGCTGACAGCCATCGCGGGCAACGATGCTCATTCTAATGTCGGCGTGAGCGTGAATGATGCTTCGGGTAAACAATGGCTCGGCGTCAAGCTCGATCCTTACGAGCGAAGTTTTCGTACCGTGCGCACGCACGTCCTGATTACCCGGGGCAAGGCACTCAGCAGTGAATCACTGCTCGAAGGAATTGCGCTGGGACATTGTTACCTGTCCTTTAGCATCTTCGGCGATCCGAAGGGATTCGCTTTTACGGCCATCGGCGCCGTGCCCGCAAAATCCATGGGAGACGAGATCGATTTCTCGAACGGATTAGTTTTGAAAGCGACCGCACCCTTGATCAGCCGCTTCCTGCTCCTTAAAGATGGCGTCGTAACTGATGAAAAATCCGGGCTCGCCGCGGATTTTCCGGTCAACGCCCCCGGCGCTTACCGCGTCGAAGCCTATCTCAATTCGCTCCCAGCTCCGGTCAAAGGCCAACCCTGGATCATCTCAAACCCAATCTACGTTCGGCCTCGGCCAGACACAACCACTGGGTTTTCACAATAAAGCTTAATAAAACGAGACTCTTGAACCTCGCTAACCCCATGTGTTAATCTGTGTTGGCGCACGTTGGCCACTCCCCTTGGGCCGTTCCATCTTACCCTTCAATGAAATAGACACCGATGGCAGCCAGAGTCAGCCACTTTGAAATGGATTGGTGGGTCGTTCAGAAGCGCGCGATTTATGTCGCGGGGCTGGTGCTTGTGCTGTGCCTGATCGTGGGTGGCGCCGTGTTGTATGTTTGGAAGTATGGTAACCCGCTACGGAACGTGGCGCTGCATTCCGATCCGTTGGCCGGGGCGCGCTTCATGTCTTTCGAAGGCGACGTCCGCGTGATTCGATCCGCGACTCGACAGGTCGTGCTGGTCAGCAATGACATTCAACTTTATCCGGGCGATACGGTGCAGACGCAGGCCGACGGCCGCGCGCGCATCATCATGGCTGATGGCTCAACCGTGGTAGTCAGGCCCAACAGCACCATCATTATCCGGGACAACGCCAGTGCCGAAGACGGCAAGCGTTCCAATGTTCACGTAGTGGTGGATAGCGGTCAGATGCTGGTGCGCACCCAGCAGCAGAGCGAAAACAACACGAATGTAATCGAGACGCCCAAGACCCAAAACCAAGTTAGCGGCGACACCGCGGCAACCTTTGGCGTTAATCCCGAAGGTACGGAGGAGATTCGCGTTAACAGCGGCAAGGTCGACAGCGCCAACCGCATCGGCGAGCGCCTCTCGCTTCAGGCCGGCGAGTATGTCTCGGTCAATCAATCGGGAACACTCTCCAAGCCTCAACGTCTGCTGGACGTGCCGCAACCTCTACAACCGCGCGACCTGGAAAAAATTCTCGCTGCCGACAACGGGTCAGCGACAGTTCCGCTGCGCTGGCAAAAGCCGGTCTCGGGTGTGCCCTCCTTTTATCGAGTAGAAGTGGCGACTTCGCCTTTCTTTGTTCCGGCCGGAAAAGTTATGGAGCGCGATCAACTGGTGGTCACCCAGTTCAGCGCCAGCGATCTGCGGCCGGGAGCATACTTCTGGCGAATTCGCGCGACAGCATCCTCAGGCCAGACCAGCGAATGGAGCGAGCCGCTCAAGTTTATCGTTACCACTGCCGGAGCCAACCGTGGCTCTGTTCCGATGGCTAACCTGACCGCGGTCCACCTCGGTGGCAGCGTTTTCATCATTCGCGGCACCACCTCTGCTGGAACCAACGTCCGCGTATCAGGCCGTGAAGCAGTGGCCCCCGCAGATGGCAACTTCCAAATCCAAATCAGTGCGGCCCCGGGAGCGCGCGAGGCGACCATCGAAGCATTAGATGTGCGCGGGAACACGACCCGTTTCACCGTAGCACTCACAAACTAAGCGCAGCGCGGATCAAAACGAAGCACGGTGCAAGGCCCCGACACGAGCGAAGTCCTCAAGAGACGTTACTAAACCTGGATTACGAACCGGAGCATTAAGGGCCACCGGATGAAGAAGCAGATCATTTTGCTCAAGGACGCCAAAGCGGCGCCCACGGTTGAGCTGCTCGAAAGCCTGCGTTCTGCGGGAATCGAGGCGCGAGTTCATGATCTCAACGTCCTGAAGGAATCTCAGGCGACGGTTGGAGCGTGCTTCGAGGATTTGACCCAACTGATGGCCGTACTTTACGAACTGCCAGCCCGGTCGACTCTCCAGGATTTATCAGTGATCGTCAGTCGCGCCAGCCAGCTCTGGCCGCGCTTACCGATCGTGGTCTGCCGGCGCGAGCCGGCGCGGCCTGGTAACTCTTCGCTGAGACCGGACCAGGCGACCCTGAAGCAACTCGGCTTTCGCGCCGTGGCCGATAGCCCGCAGCAGTTACCGGCGCTGCTCAGACAAGTCGAAGAAGTTGTGGGCACAGGCGAGTTGAAACTACCGGTAGGCTTCAGGCCGGTTCCTGACAGTCGTTCCTTCTCGCTGCCCAAATCTGTTCGCAGCCCACACCTGCGCGGTTCGTTTGCGCTGCTGGCTTCGCTTCATCTGGCATCGGATCAGAAAGAAGCCGGACTGGCGGCGCTGGCCGGAGTTGTACGCCTCGTGCCGGCTGATCGATGGTCAATTTTCCTGGTGACGCAAAGCGGACCCGATGCAGTGACGTTGGATCCTCTAGTGGGTCGCAGCTTTGCGCATCCTGAAACTCTGCAGTTCGATCAAGAGTGGCAGAGCGAATTGGCGGTAGAGGTTGAAACGCCGGGCGAACCGGCGTCAAAGGTTGCTCACGACGCTGCCGCCCGCATTGAGGCGATTCGCAAAGTTAAAGATGGACGCCGCATGGTCGCGCTGCCGCTGATTAGCGGGGAACGAGTCGTAGGAATTTTGGAGGGTGTGCGAACCCGGGCGAGTTCGCGATCTTTCTCTCGAGCAGAGATTGATCTGCTCGTCGCGCTGGCGATTCCAATCGCCGCCGCGCTCTCGAATTCAGTCCGCATCGCCGAGGCTGAACGGCTCTCGCTAACCGACGATCTTACCCGGTTGCGCAACGCGCGCTACCTGCGCCAGTTCCTGGTGAATGAAATCAAACGCGCTCGGCGCTATCAGTCAAACGTCGCAGCGGTGTTTATCGATCTTGACGATTTCAAACGGATCAACGACCTGCACGGACATCTGGCCGGATCACACGCCCTGATGGAAGTCGCCACAGTAATTCTGCCGTCGGTGCGCGACACCGATTGCGTGGTGCGTTACGGCGGCGACGAATTCGTGCTCATTCTTACGGAAACAGGAGTCGATCAAGCAGTTCACGTCGCCGAGCGCATTCGCTCGAAAATTGAATCGTACCGGTTCACCGGCGGGCGGCGTTTGAAATTCTCTTTGACAGCGAGTTTCGGTATCGCCGTATTCCCGACCCACGCAATGTCTCCGCAACAGTTAATCGCCTCTGCCGATCGGGCGATGTACCAGGCCAAGGCCGCCCACAAAAACTGTGTCCGAGTCAGTTCAGACACAGACCAACCGATCAAAGATGCGAACCCGACCGATGCTTTGGTCCAGCCCGCGCAATTTCAAAGAATTCCCGGCGAGAAGCTAATTTCGTGATAGCGTTACCGCGCAGATCGTTGTATCTTAATTGTCTGGTTCTGCTCAGTCAGTTTTTTGCGGATTTGCCAACCGACTTCGCGAAATCTCGCGACTCTTAACCAGCGCCGGGATTGACCGCTCAGATTTCAGGCGAATTCTTATTACAGTCAGGAAACCCTTTACAGATGGCTTTCAAATCTATTTTTAGTCTGTTTTCCAGTGACCTGGCGATCGACCTCGGCACGGCCAATACGCTGGTCTATGCCAAGGGCCGGGGCATCGTGGTCTCGGAGCCTTCCATCGTTGCTATAAACAAGGTGACTAATGCCGTCGAGGCCGTGGGGCGCGACGCCAAAGAGATGTTGGGCCGCACACCCGGCAATATCGTGGCGATTCGTCCCATGAAAGACGGTGTGATCGCGAATTTTGAAGTTACCGAAAAGATGTTGCAGCACTTTATCCGCAAGGCCCACAATGGCAAGACGTGGGTCAGCCCCCGAGTCGTAATCGGTATTCCTTCCGAGATAACTCAGGTCGAGCGCCGCGCCGTTGAAGATTCGGCCTACCGTGCCAAGGCTTCGGAAGTTTATCTGGTAGAAGAGGCGATGGCCGCAGCCATTGGCGCGGGCCTCCCGATTACCGAACCACACGGCAACATGGTAGTGGACATCGGTGGCGGCACCACGGACATCGCCGTGATCAGTTTGAGCGGCATCGTCTATTCGCGTTCGGTCAGAGTCGCCGGCAACGAAATGGACGAAGCCATCACGCAATACATCAAACGAAAATATAATCTGCTTATCGGCGAACGCACCGCTGAAGCGATCAAGATCGAACTGGGTTCAGCCTTTCCTCTGGATGAGGAACTTTCGTTTGAAGTGCGCGGTCGAAATCTAATCGAGGGAATTCCGAAAACGATCACCATCAGCGACGAAGAAATTCGAGAGGCGCTGGCCGATTCCATCTCCACGATCATCAATGCGGTGCGCGTGGCGCTGGAACGAACTCCTCCGGAACTCTCGGCTGATATTGTCGAGCGCGGCATCGTCCTCACCGGCGGTGGCGCACTCTTGAAGAACCTAGACAAGAGGCTCTCAATCGAAACCGGCCTGCCGGTTTCGGTGGCGGAAGATCCTTTGGCCTCGGTTGTTCTTGGGACCGGCAAGATGCTTTCAGACTTTGACCTGCTCAAGCGGGTTAAGTGGGACAACAGTCTGACCAGCGGAACCTAAAATCATTGTCGATTTCCGATTGCCGATTTGGGATTGGAGCAAATTGGCAATCGGTAATTGGCACTTGGCAATGAACCAATGGCCGCCATTCGCACACAAAGAGAGATTCGTCAACGCGCCCCGTGGTGGCTGTTTGGGCTGCTGGCGCTGAATTTCGCTTTGATGAGTTATGACGCGCGCGACGACGCCACCAAACAGCGCAAGATTCGTTCGATCAGCCAAACCATCACTTATCCAATTCAAAAGGGCACATCGAGTGTCGGCAACTGGGTCGGGAGCCTGTTCGGGAATTTCGGCGAACTGAGGCGCGCATCAACTGAGAACCAGGAACTGCACCGTCAAATAGATCAGATGCAAGCCGAACTGCGCGACACGCGCGATCGGGCCGCTGAAGGTGTACGGCTGGAAAAACTCTTCCAGCTGAGTCAAAAAACCGGTTATCAGTCAGTGATGGCCCGCGTTATTGCCCGGGACCCTTCAATGTGGTTCGACAGCGTAACCATCGACAAAGGCCGATGGGCGGGCGTAGAGGTCAACATGCCCGTCGTCACCTCAGGTGGAATTGTCGGCCGGATCGTCTCCACCGGCCCCTTAAGTTCGCAGGTGATGCTGTTAACGGATGAAAAATCCGGCGCCGGCGCTGTGGTTGGCCAACTAGGTGAATCCAGTGCCCTCGGATCCATCAAAGGCATGGGTGAAAACGGTCTGCTTGAAATGCGATATGTCTCCGGAATGGAAAAGGTCCAATTGGGAGACACGGTCACGACCACGGGTCAGGATGCGATCTATCCGCCGGGTTACAATGTGGGACAAATAGTCGAGGTCAGGCCAGGCTCCGCAACGCAGGCCCAGGTTATTCGTATTCGGCCTGGCGCGGGACTCGACCGGTTGAAAGAAGTCGCCGTGCTATTGTATCGCCCACCCCAACGGACCGAACCCGATCAGGCGCTCCCCAACGTAGAGAAGAAAACCACTAAGCACTAGCCAGAATGCAAAAGGTCAGTAAGCAGTCAAACTTTGAATCGTTGCCAACGGTTGATGAATAGATCCAAAAGCCACATTGTCGTTTCGATTGCTCCTGAATTTCCGTCCGCCGGTATTTCCTGTTTCCTACCGACTGCCTACTGCTTACTGTTTCAGACATGCGCCAACTGATAATTGTTGTTTGGCTGCTCATGGCCGTGGGATTGCAGTCGGGGCTGCGATCGGTTTGGCAACCACTCGGGTACGTGGATCTGACATTGATCCTCGTTGTGTACTTCGCGCTGCAGCGTCAGCCGCTGCAGGCCCTCATCGTCGGTGCCGCGTCGGGACTCCTGACCGATTTTCTGGTCGGCCGCCCGGCCCTGCTCGGCGCGGGAGGGTTCTCAAAAACGCTGACTGCCTATGCAGTCTATTTTGTGGCCTCGCGGGTGATGCTCGACACAGCCATCCTCCGCATTCCCGTTTTGGCCAGTGCCAGCTTGATAGACAACGTTGTGTACGTGGCAATGCATCGATTGCTTGGACAGTCATCGCCCATGCCGTTCATTCAATCCCTGTCTTATAAACTGATCGCGACGACGGCGGCGGGAACGATTTTGCTTTACGGGTACGAATCCTTTTTTAGTAGCAAGGCCAGGCAGCGGCGCCAGTTCACCATTCGACGGCGCGTGGTTCGGGGCAACACCGGCAGCCTGCGCAGAAGAAGCCGATGAAATTTGTTGACGACTCACAAAACCTTCGCGTGCGCCTGCGTCTGATTCAGGCTCTCATCCTGGTCGTACTGGCCCTCTTGGGTGTCCGCCTTTATCTGCTGCAGATTATAAACGGTTCGCATTACGCCGAAATTGCCGAGAACCAGCGGATCCGCTTGCTGCCAATTCCAGCCCCTCGCGGCGTAATCTTCGATCGCAACGGTCATATGCTGGTTGATTCGAGACCCATCTACAGCGTGATCCTCTCGCGCGAAGATACCAAAGGCATTGATCGGGCTTCCTTAGTAAAACCGCTTTCGGATGGGCTTAACCTTGACGGTGAGATTTTGCGCGAGCGCTTTGAGCAAGTGAAGTCCCAGCCCGCGTTCGAATCGATCCTGATTAAGGAAGATGCTTCACAGGCGGATATTGCCTGGGTTGATGCGCATCAACTGGAACTGCCGGCACTGCGCGTCGAGCAAACTCCGCAAAGGCGTTATCCAGCCAACGGCATGCTGGCCCACGTACTTGGTTATGTTGGCGAGATTAGTCCCGAACAACTCAACAAACCGGACGTTCGCGAAAAGGGTTACCGGCCTGGCGACATCATCGGCCAGGAAGGACTGGAAGCTGTCTACGACGAATACCTGCGCGGCCGCGACGGCTATCGAAAAGTTATCGTCGACAGTCGCGGTCACATTCAGAACGAGGTCGAACGGATCGAGCCGCAATCCGGCCAGGACATCGTGACCACAATCGATCTTGATTTGCAGCAGGCCGCCGAGGACCAACTCCGCAAGTCGCCGCAGGGTCGGGGTGTAATCATCGCCATGGATCCGAACAACGGTGAAGTCTTTGCCCTTGCTTCAGCTCCGACTTTTGATCCGAATCTCTTCTCGCAGCGCCTTGCCACCAAGGGAGGCCGAGCCGAATACCAGGCTCTGCTGAATGATCCGGACAAGCCTTTGATCGATCGCGCCATTCAGGGCAAGTATCCTCCGGGCTCAACCTGGAAACCTCTGATGGCCACGGCGGGACTGCAACAGGGTGCGATTTCAATCGATGATTCCAATCTCGTCTGTGGCGGCGGAATCACCATCGGTAACAAGTTCACCCGTTGCATGGGTGGCAATCACGGATCACCAAACTTGCACTTTGCCATTATGAAGTCCTGTGACGGGTATTTTTATCGTCTGGGTCTGAAGATGAAGCTCGAAGGCATTCAAGCCATGGTCGAGGAATTCGATCTCAACAAGCGCACCGGCATTGATCTGCCGCACGAAGTCATTAGCACTACTCCCTCGCGGGAATTCAAGGCCCGTAATTACCCAACCGACCCTGAATGGAAAGATATCGACACCGTGTATTCCTCGTTCGGTCAGGGCGAAGATGTGTTGACGCCGATCGCATTGCTCCGCGCTCATTCGGCCATCGGTATGAAAGGGAAGATGTACATTCCCCATCTCCTAAAAGAGGTGCGCGCTATTGGCGCAGTGGGTAACGACCCTTCCCGACCTGATTATCGGCCGGCGCGACCAGCCCGCGCATTCGATCGCCCGCAACCGAAAATACTTCCCATCCCAACCGATCAAAGCGATGTGGTGGTCAAAGCCATGTGGTCCGTCGTGAACGAAGCCGGCACTGCCACTGGGATCAAGTTGGTGGGATTCGATATCGCGGGCAAAACCGGCACGGCCCAGGTCGTCAGCCTGGGCAAAGAGGGTGCAGAGCACAGAGATCATTCGTGGTTTGTTTCCTATGCCCCTGCGTACAAGCCGGAGATTTCCTGCGTGGCGATGATCGAGAACGCAGGCCTGGGATCGCGCTTTGGCGCTCCGTCAGTGCGCGCGATTTACGACGTCTACTATGCCAAAACCCGGCCCGCCAAAGACAACTCGGCGTCCAGCATCGCCGCCAGAATTCGCTAACGGCGCTGCTTTGTTATCTGCTTACTACCTGCTGCTTACTGATTTTCATGGTAGCCATCCTTCAAAGACGTAAACTGCGAGACTTCGACTGGCTGATCGCCGTGCTGGCCATCGCGATCGTCTGCTTTGGCGCCTGGGAGATTCATAACGCACAACCTACCGAGACCTACTGGCAGAAGCAACTGGTTGGTTTGGGAATCGCTTTCGTAGCCATGCTGGCGATCGCCTTCAGTGATTATCGGCGCCTGGTTGAACTGGCGCCCATCCTTTATCTCGTCGGTCTGGCGCTGCTGATCATCGTGCTGATACCCGGGATCGGAATGAAGATCAACGGTCAGCGCTGCTGGATCAGATTGCCGGGCCCCCTGGGACAATTCCAACCATCTGAGTTTGTAAAAATTCCGGTAGTGCTGATGCTGGCAAAATATTTCGGCAAGCACCGAAGCGGCCTGCTAACCTGGAAGGAATTGATCATCGGTTGTGTGATTCTCGGATTGCCGATGGCTTTGATTATGTTGGAGCCCGATCTGGGTCAGGCAATCACATATGTACCGCTGCTGGCTATTGTGCTTTTCCTTTCATCGGTGCGAATGTGGGTAGTCGCGGCAGTGCTGGTGGCGATGATTGCGGGCGCACCACTGGCATACACAGTGGGAGTTAAGACGGGGTTGCTGCATGGGTACAAGCTCGAGCGCATCAACGTAATTCTCGATCCTGAGAACGCCGACAGACGCGGCTTTGGTTACCACACGTGGCAATCGATGGTTACGGTCGGCGAAGGTGGCCTGGTCGGGGCCCGGGGTTCGGAATACTCGCAAAGCAGTCTAAAGTTCCTGCCTGAGCCGCACACAGATTTTATTTTCGCGGTGACGGCCGAAACGACTGGTTTCGTCGGGTGCCTGATGTTGCTGGCTTCGTACGGGTTACTCCTGACGCGCTTGATTACTGATGCGCGCCGCTCACGCGATCGCACCGGCATGCTGGTAATCATGGCCATCGTCGGCGGACTTATTTTTCAGATTTTCATCAACGTGGGCATGGCCCTGGGTCTTTTGCCCGTGATCGGTGTGCCTTTGCCGCTGATGAGCGCCGGCCTTTCTTCGGTGCTGGCCACCTTCATCGCCATCGGGTTCGCGCTCAGCGTGCAACTGCGACGGTTCGTTAATTAATAAGCAACTGCCCGGATGCTTTGAGGATCACCCATGAAAAAACTAATATCGGCATTGACTGCGGCTCTCCTGTTAACAACCGTTTCCTTAGTTTCCCTAGCGCAAGAACCGCAGCACCCAATCGACAAAGCGCTCGAAGCCTGCATCGATAAGAACGGCTCAACCGCGGGCATGGTGGAATGTACGGATAAGGCCTATACCGCCTGGGACAAGGAACTGAATAAGAACTATAACGAGTTAATGCGTGCCCTGAAGCCTGGCCAAAAGGAATCGTTGAGACTGGCCCAACTCGAGTGGCTCAAGTACCGGGACCTGGATTTTAAGCTGATCGACAGTGTCTACGATACGATGGAAGGCACCATGTATATTCCGATGCGGGTCGATGATCGGATGGAAGTAGTTAAGAAGCGGGCTCTCGAATTGAAAGGCTATCTGGATCTGATCAGGGAAGGTTAAGACTAAGCGGGCTGGCGAAGTCTGGCCTTCAAACCGAAAAGGCGCAAGAGCATGTTGGTGCTGCTTGCGCCTTTTTACGGCTAAACGGAATTCGCCGTTTTATTTCCGGTGCCGGCGGGAAGCCTCTGCAGTTTCCGGATTTGTGTCTTCAATTGTGCGATCTCCTGCTGCTCTTGAATTGCGTTGAGCATGGTCCAGAGAATCGGATCGTTGTTAACCTGTTTTAGCAGGATATTCCAGATCTCGTGATGCACGGTAGTGAGGCAGACTAAGCTACTTCAGCGGGGAAACCGTCCGCGGTACTCACCCGAAAGGAGGAAGGCCTTAACCATCTCTGCGTCGCCAAAGTTTCCCTGGAAACTGTTCAGCTTATTCAACCAGAAATTATAGCCGGAAAAGTCTGTGTCCGCGCCGGCATTCGCATCGCGGCGCAGGTAGCCGAAGTACTGCATCAGCACGAAGGCCTGGTTAAACTCCTGCCGCGCCAGGACAGAGTTCTCCGCCACGCGTCGCAAGGCTCGACCTCTCGCCGCCACATCAGACGAAGTGGCCGCTGACCCGAACTCGGCGATCGCGATGGAACGGGCTTCGGTCGAGGGCGACACTGCGGCATTCACAAACAAACGATCTACAAATTCAGCGGGGGTCATGGCTGCCGGATACGCGCCGGTAAACCTGAGACGCTGGACAAACGCTGCCAGGTAGGCTTGTTTGTTGTTCTCGAGCTGCGTTTCCCATCCCAACTTGTTGACTACTACGCCGTTGCCAATCGTGGCGCTGTCCGGCTTGAACTCGTCGAGCCTGAGCGGCACCGGCGCACCCGGCAGATCACCGTAGGCGGCCTGGTAAGTTCTATAAACCAGATAGCCGGTCTGCTGGAATTCGATCGAAAGGAAAAACGCGGCCGAAGTGTCGACGTGTTTAGCGGCGCGGCAACTGCCGTCGTCGCCACAGCTCTCGATATTTTGGTACCAGAAGTTAAGACCAGGCTCGTCAGGCTCGCGACCGAGGAAGTCCAGATACTGCTGGCGGACAAAGTACTCGGTGGTGTCGAGCGGGTTCAGAGCACTGCCGTTTGTCGCCGCACTAAAGGCCGCCTCGGTCTGCTGGCCCAGCGCGCTGAAGCTTCGCTGCGCCGGACTGAAGCTGTAGTTCGCGCGAGATGGCGCCACCGTATAGAAGCCGTTGGTTTCTACGCTGTCGAAGCGATAGTTGCCGTTGGCATCGGTCACTGTGAGCCGGGTTTGGGTACCGCTCATGCGGATGCCTGCGCCTTCAACCGGATGACCATTGTGGTCGAGTATCTGGCCAGAGACATTGCCGTTGGTAGCGGTCGGCGTCACCGTGTGGCCCACCACGAACGGTGAAAGCGAATTTACGCTGGCACACACAAGCTTGCTGGCGAAGTTCTGACCTGTGGTCCGATCAACTAAAGCAGAACCTTCGTGATGGAGGATCTTCAATCCGGTAAAGAAACTCGGATCGGTGATTGACGGCAGATAGAAGCAGACATTGATGGGCGAATCAAAGCTGGCCGTGGTCGATAAATCAAACGCCGGGAGCGGCGGATTGAAAGCATTGCCTATCACATAACCGACAGGCGGCGCCGGTTGCCCCGCAGGATCAATAACGGTGATCGATGCGGCTGGCGAACCCGCGGGAGAGAGGGGCGCCGCCGCGCTCACGTCGTCTTTACGGGTCAAGCCCCCAGTGCAATTTCCGCTCGGAACACACGGGAAGCCCAGAATTACATCAACCAAATTAACGTGAATGTTTGCGCCGTCAGGTACGCGTCTGCTCTCAGTCGATTGGCGCTCGTAGGCGCCGATATCCACGACCGCACCGGCCGTCAGGTCGCCATCCGCCTGGCGTGCCAGGCCTCTCTGATCTGTGCCCAGTTGTAGCGGAGGCCCGATAACGGCATCGTCACCTTTATCAACCGCCGGACTGTTGTAGAGCAGTCCATGGGTGAAGGTCGGCCCACCATTGTCCTGCAGTACGCCCAGTAAAGCGTTGATAGGCGAGCCGGCACTGCCTACCTGATTGTTGTTTGCCCCATCGCTGATGCCACTCATGCCCGTGCCGTCGCCGATCAGGTTATAAGAGCTGACGAGTTGAATTGCGCCATTGATATCGTCGCGCGTCGTGCTCGGGCTGGCACCACGGAAGTTTCCGGCCACGATGGTGTTGTGCAGAGTCACTGTGCCGCTTGACTCAGACAACCCTCCGGCCGCGCCGCCGCCAACGTTGTCGTTGTCCGCGCGATTATTTGTGATCGTCACGTTGGTGAGTGTCGCCGTCGACGAAATCACATACACGCCGCCCACGTGATTATTGGCAGTGTTGCCGCTGACTGTGCTGTTAATCATCGTCAGCGAAGCGGTCCCGGAACCGGCATCGGAATAAACGCCGCCGCCATCAACCACGCTGCTGTTGCCGCTGATGGTGCTGTTAAGAATGGAAAGGGCTGCATTGCCGGAGCCAATCCCACCGTTATGTATGCCGCCGCCAAACGAGCTGGCAGTGTTCCCGCTGACTGTGCAGTACCTAACCGCGAGAGTGCCGCGATTATTGTAAATACCGCCGCCGATTGAGGCTGAACCGTTCGAGATCGTCAGGTCATTGATGCTGACCGTCTTGCCAGAGCTGATGGTAAAGATTCGGAAAGTGGACGCGCTGCTTCGCCGCACCGTCAGCACATTCGCGCCCGGGCCATTGATATTGACATTGTGATTGATTGACGGCAGCGCAGTTCCCAAATTAATCAGACCGGTTACGCCGCTAAAGTTGATATCGATGGTTCCGCAACTCGACAGTGCATTCGCTTCTTCGATTGCCGCCCGCAGAGTGCAAACCGCTCCGGCCGTCGCGCAGATGCTGTCGCCCGGGGCGACATCGCTGGCGTCACCGTTATCATTTACCGTGAAGTAAGTCGGGCACGCGGCCATCACCTGCGTGTCCGCGCTGGCGCTGTTGTTTTCAGTGAACGAGTCGTCAGGCGAAGAAACGCCGGCAAAATTGGTGATCGGTCCCGGGGTGTTCGGCGCCGTAACTACTATCGTAACGGTTGGGGTCTGGCCATAGCTGACCGTGCCGAGATCACACGTGACCGTGCTTGTGCCGGTGCAACCGCCCTGTGATGCCGTGCTGGAAACCCAGGTGACGCTGGCTGGAAGAGTGTCCGTCACCTGTACGTTGTGCGCGTCAGCCGGACCATGGCTGAAAACTGTAATCGTATAGGTAAGCGTACCGCCAACCGTCACCGGATCGGGCGAATCGGTCTTTTCAATGTAAAGATCAGCCCCCGCTGAGGTTGCCGAAGCTATGAAGCAGGACGAAAACTCTGAGGTGTTGCCGGACGAATCGGTAGCAGTCGCAGTGATTGTCTGCCCCGCGATGAACGAATCGGAGTACGCGGTGAAATTGAAGTTACCTACCCCACTCTGGGTCGAGCCAATCCAAGTCTTGCCTTCGCCGTTCCCGGATCCGTCGCAACCATCGCTGGCAAAGAATTCGATTGTGAATGGCCCGTCGTCGGACGACGAATCAAGGGTGCCATAAATGGTCTGCGTGTCCGCGGCCGCATCCGTGATCACCGGGAAGTTCTGTAAGCGGTTGGGCCCATCGTCGGCGTCGCCGGAGTCGTTAGCTGTAACTCCCTCAGCGGACTCTGTGCGACCGACCAGGTTAATCCCCAGCTTGCCGTTACTGTAAATCGAATTCTGACTAATCAGATTATTTACGTCGCCGGCACTGCTGATCTTGACGCCATCTTCCAGGTTGTAAGCGATCAAGTTACCGCCGTTCACAGTAACGGTTGACGGCGGAGTGAAAGACGGACCCATGCGAGTCGCACCCTTGACCGAAGAGCTTGCCTCTGCCAGAGCAGTGAAGCGACTCTGCCGCGCCAGCTTCGCGTTCAGGCTGCGTCGCTTCGGCTTGACCCCGTTGACGCGTCTGGGCGCTTCGCTATTCGCGCGAGTGCCATCAGTTTTTTGCCTCGCCAGACGGGCCTGGCTAAGTTCTTTAGCTTTGGATTCTTTGAGAGCGTTCCGCTCCGGCAGAGCCCTGCACGGACCGGGCTTGGGTGCAATACCGTTCTGAGCTGCCCTGGACGTTGTCTTGTCTCGGCGAGCTCGTTCTTCGCCGCCAAAATCGGGCAACACACCCACGACGTTGTCGGTGGACGGCTGACTCATCGTGCTGTAGATCTCAACGCCGGATCCGCCGTTGGCCAGACCAGCGCTGGAGTCCGCTTTAACGCCGATCAGATTGCCCTGGACGAAATTATTTCCCGCGCCGCCGGTTAGCTCGACGCCTTCGCCGCTATTACCAGAGATAACATTTCCCGAGCCCGTAAAGGTACAGCCGACTTCATTCTGAACGCCGCCGATAATCTTGACGCCTGAGCCGCCATTTGGAATTGAGCCGGTACCGGCGACATCTGCTCCGATGGAATTGCCAAAGATTGAATTGTTATTGCTGCTGGCCGATGGGCCGCTAACCTCGATGCGAATTCCCTCTTCGGTGTTTCCGGAAATGTAATTACGATCACCGCTGACGTTGCCACCGCCAATCGTGTTGGAGGAGGAATCGCGGATCACGATGCCGACTTTGTTGGCGATGGAGCCCGTGCCCGAGAGATTAGTCCCAATCCGGTTGCCCTCAACAAAGTTGAAAATGGAGGCACCGCTGGAAGGCGTACTCTCGATCAGAACGCCGGCGTTCACGTTCCCGGAAATCAGGTTGCCGAAGTCAGGCAGGCCAACGTCATTGATACCCGAACCCTTCAGATAAACTCCGGTATCATTCGCAAGGCCCGTCGTCCCGGTCTTATCGGTGCCGATGAAATTGCCTTCGACAGTATTAAAGATGGACCCCTCGATCCTCACACCCGCGGATGTGTTGCCCGAGATCAGGTTGTCGCCGTTCGGCACCTCACAGCCCACAATATTGTTTTCGGAGTGGCTGTTTATCAAGACCCCGACCACATTCGGCAACACTGCATCGCCGTTCCTGGTGGTGCCGATGAAGTTACCTTCAACGGAGTTATCATTTGCCTCGTCACCGGTAATGAAGACGCCGTTGGTTCGGTTACCCGAGATGATGTTGCGTTCGGCCGGCCGGTCACCTCCGATCAGGTGGTCTTCGCCGTAGATTATGGTGACTCCATCACCATTCGCCGCGGCAGCCGTTCCGGCGGCGTTAGTACCGATAAAGTTTCCCGAGATTTGGGTAGGCCCGTCGTTCTCCACCCAGACCCCGGCGCCATCAAAGTTGTTGATGATCAGGCCCCTGACGTCTGACCATTCCGCCCCATAGTGGAGGTCGATCCCGAGACTGCCGCCGGGAAGCCCAGTGCCGCTTAATTGAATCTTCAAGATCGCGTTATCGCCGTTACCGAAATCCAGATCATTTGGTTTCGCGCCGGGCTGTGAATAGCCGTCGATAAAGACCGTATCGTTAACCCCCGGCAGCGGATTAGGTGTGGGATTGATGGTGCAGACGCCATTGATATCGCAGCCGCCGTCTCCGGGCGGGATATTAAAGGCAATCATCTGAGAGTATGGAGCAGAATTTGCGGCCTTGATCGCTTCACGCAAACTGCAATCGCCGGGCAGACAAGTGTTGTCGGTGTCGGCGGTTTTCGTAACCACGAAGGCCTGCAATTCAAACGCGCCGATATCGACGGTGCTACCCTGTGGCCGCACGATTCCCCGCTGATCCGTGCCCGGCGCCCCAGTATTGTCTCCCGCTTCCAAAGCCGGGCTACCGGGCAGCAGTTCCATGGTCGGCGTGGGCCCGCCGTAATTTGAGAGTTGATTCAGCCTGGGGTTTATCGGCGCGTTAGTGGTACCCACTTGATCGCCATTCGTGCCATTGACGAAGCCGGTCCCGTCCGTGCCGTCGCCGATCAAATTGTGACCCTGGCTGGTGAAGCTTCCGAAAATGTCCGGGCCCGGTCCTTCGGATGAATTGCCCGCGATGATTGTGTTCTGAACGTTAATCGTGCCGCCGGTTTGCGCCACCCCGCCGCCGTTTGGCGTACTACTGAAGTTAACCGCGGAATTCTCTGCGACCGTGACGTTCAGGAGGTTCGTGACACCGTTGCTGTTGAAGATCGCGCCGCCATTGCCGCCACGCGTGATGTTATTCTGAAAAGTGCAGTTCGTCAGGGTCAACGTGCCGCCGCCCGTGTTGGCCGCGCCGCCGCCGCCGCTGCCCGCAGCCGATCCACCTTCGTTTCCAGTGAATGTCGAGCCAAGGACGGTCACCGCCCCGGTGCCCTCGTTCCAGAGCCCGCCGCCCGAATCAACTCCGCCCTGAGCGTTGTCGACGGTCAGGTCGGAGATATTCACCACCGGCGCGGTCGTGACATCAAACACGCGATAGCTGAAAGCGCCGTCGACGGTGACGTTATCATCCGTCGGTCCCTGGATCGTCACGCTCTGGGTGATTAACGGCAGTGGGCTTTGCAGGGTAATGTTCTGGGTCGGGCCACCCGGGATGTTAAAGGTGATCGTGTTTGCGTCAACATTCGCATTCGCCGCGTTAATCGCTTCACGCAGGCTGCAATGCCCGACAGTGCAAAGGCCGTCGTCGACGTCGTCCGCAGTGTTTACGACCAGGGTCGTGCCCACCTGGGCCACATCGTATTCAAAGGCGCCGATGTCGGCCCCGTCGCCGCCGGAGGCATTGGGCGTCGCAGCCAGATCCACGGGACGCGGACCCGCGCGCTGATCAATAGTGAGCGATCCGCTCAGGCCCTGATCGATCGCCGGACTGTTTACCGGCAGAGCCATCGTCGGCGTTGCTCCACCGTTATTCTGCAGCGGCCCCAGTAACGGGTCGCTGCCGGTGATGTTATTCGCGCCGCCCGTGGTGAAGCTGCCGCCCGGGACCAGTATCAGGTTGTAGTCCCCCGAATCAACCGTGCCACTCAGATCCGGTCCGCCACCCTGGCTCGAGTTGCCGGAGATGATGGTGTTGTTGATGGTCGCCGATCCGCTGGCAATGGAAACTCCGCCACCGGTTCCCGCACAGCCAAATCCGTCGCAGAACCCACCGCTGTTGCTGTTGAACGTGCTGCTGTTAATCGACAGGGTGGTATTACTGCTCCAGATTCCGGCGCCACTGGTGCGGGTCGTATTTCCAAAGAACGTGCTGTTATTGATCGTTACCGTGCCGCCAAAGCTGGCGATGCCGCCGCCCGATGCGCCGCCCGAAGGCGAAGCGCTGTTAGCGACCAGCGTACTGCTGTTGACCGTCAGCGTGCCGGGAGACAAATTGACGATGCCGCCGCCGAACGCATCGGCGTGGTTGGTTGAAAGCACGCAATCGGTCACGGTCAGGTTCGCGGTATTGGAAATGCCGCCGCCATTGCCGTTCCCGTTGGCATGAGCAATCGTAAGACCCGAAACCGTGTCCGTATAACCCGACAGGAACACAAAGACCCTGGAAGCATTGCTGCCGTCCACCGTCACGAGGGAAGCGCCCGGACCATCGATGTTCAGGTTATTATTGACCGAGAGCTCTCCATTAACAATGAAGATAGTTCCGGTAACCGCAAACGTCACATGACTATCCGCCGGCGCATACTTCACCGCTTCGCGCAGCGAACAATGTCCCGGCGAAGCCAGACACGCGCCGAGATCCTGGTCGTCCAGAGTGTTGACGATGACTGTGTTCGCCGAATCGTTATCGGTAATTGTCAGAGTCGCCAACGATGGCGCACCCAAAGTAGCCCCACCCTGTGGATTGCTGAGCGCCAGGTGAACCGTTTCGTAACCTTCAGCAATGCCGTCGTCAATGATCGGAACGTTAACCGTCTGATCCGACGCGTCGCCGTCGGCCCAACTGACTGATTGATTTACCCCCGTGTAGTCGCCCGGCGCGGTCGCCGATCCATTCGAAGTCTGGAACGTTGCCGACACCGGACCGAGAGTCCCGCCAACGCGTTTAAAAGTAATCAAGGCGTTCGTGCCGCTCTCGCTAACCAGATAACCGGCGGTGCTGAACTGAATCGCTCCCGGACTCAGCGCAGGCAGAACAGTCAGGATTACGTCATTCCCGGAGCCACCCGCGTAAGTAATCGTCGCGTTCCAACCCGAACCCAGGAAGCTGTTTCTGCTCAGACTCGCGGGCCAGGGGAATCGGCCGCCGGCCGCGCGGCCGCGCACCACTACCAGCGCGGAAGCCGCTACGCTAAGCACCAGGAAGGCGAACAAGAGGGTACTCAGCCGGGCTCGACCGGACTGCGAAGCTCCGCGCGACGAGGGTTCGTGATCGTGCTGACGATTAGACACGTTACAGCACTCCCTCGAATATTGCCGGAAGGATCTGAAACCAGGAAACCGGGGCGAGCGAATCGAGCGGGGCATTAGTCGGGGGCGAACTCCTATTTAGACGAGCAGTTATTGCGAAAACAGTCAGCGCCAGGACGTGCTAACTGACGAATACAAAACCCGAAGACTCTTTGATCTGGCCAAAGGATAAATCGGGATTGAAAAATATCTGAACACCAAAAAGTGTGCGCGCAGATTATGCGAGCGCCGCGAAAAAGTCAACGCACTCGTGGTTGAAGGATGAGTTGATAAAGCGCGCACGCGTTTCGCGCCAGAGGCGCGCGAGGAAGATCTCGCGGCGAAGGCGCGTAGGGAAGGTTGCCAGGTGCAAGCGACCCTCAGGTCGCGCCGAGCCACGATCAATCACCGTTCGTTTTCAATCGCGCGTCATCCGGTGCGCGCACATCATCTTTCCAATTATTCCGGGCGGCGCGCATACTTCCTCACCTCTGTTTACGATTTCGATTGCAGTTGCGCCGGGTTCGGAGTTAAATAACGCCCGCGTGATTGGGCAGACCTTAGGCAACTATAAAATCACTCAAAAGATCGGCGCCGGCGGTCAGGGCACGGTCTACAAAGCCATTGATCAGAAACTCGGTCGCACCGTCGTCATCAAAGTCCTGCCGCCCGAACTCACCATCAAGGAAGCTAACCTGAAACGCTTTGAACGCGAAGCCCGCCTGGCTTCGTCGCTCGACCATCCGAATATCTGCACCATCTTTGATATGGATGAGATCGGCGGCGTTCACTTTATCGCCATGCAATTCGTCGAAGGACGCAACGTGCGACAACTCGTAAACGGACGGCCGCTGGAACTCGAGAGTGCCCTGCGGATCGGAATCCAGGTGGCCGACGCCCTCTCAGTGGCCCACGCGCGCGGCATCATTCATCGCGATATCAAGTCCGGCAACATCATGGTCAGTGATTCCGGACAGGTAAAGATTCTTGATTTTGGTCTGGCTAAGCTAATGGATGAAACCGAAGCGACGGCGACCGGTATTCACCAAACTGAGTTGACCGAAATCGGAGTTCCCTATGGCACGGCCACCTATGCCGCGCCCGAACAGGCGCGGGGCGAAAAGGTCGATGCGCGCGCGGATATCTTTTCGACTGGGGTACTGCTTTACGAAATGTTGACCGGCACCTGGCCGTTTCGCGGCAAGTCAACAATCGATGTGCGCCATGCGGTGATCTACGATCAGCCGAAGCCGCTGGCCATGGCGCGACCCGGAGCCACGCCGCCACACCTGCAGGAGGTTCTGGATAAGGCGATGCAGAAGGAACCTCGCAGTCGCTATCAGAAGATCGGCGAGTTGCGCGACGAGTTACGCAAGGTCCTGCACGAAGTCGCTGCCGGCGTGCAGTTTGAAGAAGCTGCCACGCCGCGTCACCTGGGCGGTTCGAGTCCGGTCAGCCGGGCGATGCGCTGGCTGCGCAAACTGGGCGGCATGGCCGACACTCACACCAGTGTCCCGCAGACTTTGACGAAACAGATCACCGATCCACAAGAGGGATCGATGACTACGGTCACGGACCGCGAAAAGAAAAGCCTGGCGGTGTTGCCATTCAAAAACCTCAACAACAATCCTGCCTCGACCTTCTATGAATTCTCTCTGGCTGACGCGGTGATTACGGAACTGGCGCGAATTCGCAGCCTGGTCGTTCGTCCCTCGTCAGTGATGTCGCGGTATCAGGGTCAGGCAGCGGACCCGGCGGACGTGGGCCGAGAATTACAAGTCGACGCCGTTTTGTCAGCGGGCTTCATTCACGTCGGGGAGCGTTTTCGCGTCACCGCCCAGCTGCTGGACATTAGGAGCGGCGAGATCATTTGGAGCGATCGCATCGATGCTTCGGCCAACGATATCATTGCGGTCCAGGACGAGATCACCAAACGAATCGTCGACGGCTTGCGGCTCGAGCTGAGTCCGGACGAGCAGGCGGGTCTGGCCCAACCGGCCACCGTTAACGCCGAAGCCTATGAAGAATACCTGCGCGGCCGCGATCGCTTTGCCCGCTTTATCTTTCGCAGCGTGGCGGCGACGGACTGCGACGCGGCCATCAAACATTTTAGCCGCGCGGTGGAATTGGATCCGACTTTCGGGCTTGCCTATGACGGCCTGGGTGCTTGTCATGTAAACCGGGTATTCAAAGGCCTGGGTGGGGCCGAGGATTTTGAGCGAGCCGAAGCCGCTTTTAATAAAGCTCTTCAGATCGACAGCAATATCATCGAAGCGCGCATGTTGATGGTCTTTGTTTACCTCTGGCGCGGCCAGAAACAGAAGGCCCGCGAAGAGGTGCACCGGATGCGCCGGGAAGCACCCAACGAGGCGGTGGTGCATTTTGTTAAAGCCACCCTGCACCGCCTGGACGGCGAGTATGATCGCGCGCTGCGCAGTTATGATCGGCTGGTGCATTTGGATCCGGCGTCGTTCGTCGTGGTCAGCTATAACCGCGCGCTGATCTTTCTCTACAAAGGAAAGCCTGACGAAGCAATGCGTGAGTTGGACCGGGCCGCGTCAGTCGAGCCGAACAATCCCCTGCTGCGAATGTTCCGGGCGATTGCGATGTATTATCGCGGAGAAATCGAGACGTCGCGTGATCTGTTGCGCGAAGTGCTCGAACAGAATCCCAACCTGCACGGGGTGCGGCCCTTTCTGGCAATGTCGCTGAGTGTGCTCGGCGATCACGAAGGCGCTCGCGCCGAATTAAACGACCAGGTGAAGCGGACCGCGGCCGTCGATCCGGATATCGCGTACGCCGTGGCGTCGGTGTATGCGCTGGAAGGCGAACTCGATCAGGCTTTCGAATGGCTGCAAAGATCAGTCGCTTTGGGAAATGAAAACAAACCTTTGTTCGAACATGATCCGAATCTAAAAGCGGTGCGGGCGAATGCCCGGTTCGGGGAGTTGGTGAACAGGATTACGCGACCGGATCATTAATTGAAATACCCAAGTCAGTCAAAGTAAAAGCGGAGATAGTCGATGAAGCTATGCCCCACTTGCAATCGGACCTATGCCGATGATGGATTCACTTTCTGTCTGAGCGATGGCGCTCTGCTGTCTGCCCCTTACGATCCGGCAAAGGAAAAACCTGTCAGCACGCTTCAGAGTAGTGGGCCTCCGCCGACCGCGGTGTTGCCGAGCGGGACCGACTCGAAGCCCAGGCCGGATGCTATCCTACCGCCAACCATCGCCGGTCCGGTTGGGACCGCGCAAAGTTTGCCGCTGCAACCTCATCGACTGCCGGAGTTTGCATCTCCAGTGCTCAAAAAGCGATCTAAGGTACCCTATTTGGTTTTGGTTCTGGCCGTATCCGTCGTGGTGGGAGGTGTCTATCTTTTATGGAGTCGCAGTCTTGATTGCCCAAAACTTAAAGTTCGTTGCGTACCGGCTGGAGACGAGGCCTATTGCTACCTGGATCTTGCGGATCAAGCACGAAGCGGCGACGATGGCGGACTGAGAAGCATGGCCATCGCTTCCCTGAACCCCGTCCTCGGATTCCAGGCGGCCTCGCTGCCGGGCAACGATTCCAGTGTATCCTGGACGAGTTCGGCCGGGAGCATCATTTCACGCACTTCGCAGGCGACCGTTCATACTAAAGGCCTCGCTGGAACTTCAGTCACTGTCAGTGCAGTGGTGACAAGTACGAAATGGGGCTGTTCACAAACTGTCACCACTTCCTTCGTCGTGCCTGGCAATGCCGCTGCTCCTCAAATGCGTTAGTACAGTTCATCCGACTCTGTTATACTGCCCCTGCTCGCCTCGGTCAGGCATTCGGCCCGGTCGCAATGCATCGCAAACATAGTTTCCAATGCAGTTTCAGTCGAGCAGGATTTTTGCAGCCGTCAACAATGACGGCATTTGACAAATCGCGAACCAGGTTTCAGAGCGCGTCCTAGATGGCTACGCTAGGCTCCCTGGCGGTCCCTGCTCAAACCGAGCAGACCCGAGCGGTTTCCGACGGAGTTTTCGTTTGAATCAAACGTGTATCCACCCGCCCACGCAGGTGGTACTAAAAAATCACACGAGGGATCTCGATCTACTCGATCGTCTCTCGGAACCAATCGCCGGCAACTTCTGCCGGCAAACTCCAACCATCAACGAGCAAACACTCGCGGGCCAGGACGTCCGCGAAACGCACGCTTCACCGCGTGCAGCCAGGCTCACTAAACGTGTGCGCAGCGGGGGTCTCGCCTACGGGCTCGCAGAGTTCACCCCAGCGCAGCAGAAAGAATATCAATGTCAAGAGAGTTAATTGTTAGTGTCAACGGCAAAGAAAAGAAAATAGCGATCGTGGAAAACGATCGCGTCACTGAGTTCTATATCGAACGCGGTGAACAGAACCAGGGCATCGTCGGCAACATCTATAAAGGACGCGTGATGCGTGTCCTGCCCGGCATGCAGTCCGCTTTTGTGGACATCGGGCTGGAACGCGACGCGTTTCTTTACGTCACCGACTTCTTCGACGAAGAAGCCGAATTCGAACGCATCGTCGTCGATAAATCCAAGAAGGTCGATCCCGAAACCGCCACCAGGGCCGCGACTGAGCACATCGAGCAAAGCCGCGTCGAACGCGAGCACCATATCGAGGGCGCTCAGGAACGCGCCGAGCCTTTGCGTGATGTGCCGCTCGTCGAAGGCGAGACAGCCATCGTCGCCGAAAGGGCGGACGAGCCCGAAGAGGGTGGACCACGTCGCCGTGGTCGCCGGGGTGGACGCGGGCGCGGCCGCACCGGTCGCGGTGATGGACCGGAAGAACGCCGCGTGGTCCCAACACCGGCCGAACCGATCGACACTCCATTTGTGGCCACTGATGGGTCCTTCGAACGCATCAGCGACGACGAGGAACGCGCCATGAATGGCGAGATGTTCAAAGACGCGCGGTTGCAGGAACGGCTGCTGGACGAAGTTCACGCCGCTGAGTTCGATATGGAAGACGTGCCCAGCGCACCAGTGGGTTCGCTGCTGGCCGACGTGAACCTGAATGATTCCGGATCGTTTCAACGCATCGCCGATGATGACGACAGTAGCGGAGCGCCGCCTACCCGCGCCCGCGAACTGGAAGCGGCCAGCGTGCGCAATTTCGTAGACGAAGTCAGCGATGAAAGTTCGCGCAGCCTTTCGTTCGAACGCATTAGCGATGATGAAGCGTCGCCCAGTTCCGCGATGGAAGCCACCGCCCCGGCCTTCGAACCCGAGGCCACTGAGCCGCCCATCGTCGAACCTGTCCTGGCGGTAAAGAAACCCGCCCGCCGCAGCACCACTACGACACGCAAGAAAAAACCCAGCGTGATCGACCGCTTGTTCAAGTCTAAGAAAGTCGAAGACGAACCGGAGGTTGAAACTGCGGCCGCGGAAGCGACCGAAGAGATTCTTCCTGATTCCGAGGCCAGCATCAAAACTGCCCGAGGGCTGGAAGAGTTTGCCACCCGTCGCGGCGGTCGACGCCGGCGCCGGCCCGCTTCTTCCAAGCGTCCACCGGGCGAAGGCGATGGCGATGGTGAAGGCGAAGGCGAAGGCGCCGATGGAGCAGAGACTGCGAACGGTCTTGATGAAGCAGCCGAACCCGCCGAGATTGAGGCGGTGGCCGAAGTAGAGACCCAGGCGCCTGAGGCGATTGAAGAACCGGTACCGGCAGCAGAGGAAACCGTTGAGCCCCAGGAAGCGAAGCCTGCTTCGGGGGGTCGCCCGGAACGTCGACCGCCGGCCCCGCGCGGTGGTGGTCGTGGTGGTCGTCGCCCGGCTCGTCACGAACGCGCCCCAACGCCGGCTATTACTGACCTGCTCAAGGAGGGCCAGGAAATTCTGGTGCAGATTGCCAAGGAACCAATTGCCAAAAAGGGCGCGCGTATCACTTCGCACATTGCTCTGCCCGGCCGCTTTCTGGTTTACATGCCGACCGTCGAACATCTGGGCGTGTCGCGCAAGATCGAGTCGGACAGCGAACGAACCCGTTTGCGCAAGCTGATTCAAAAAATTCACGTGGAAGAGGGTCAACCGGCCGGGGGCTTTATCGTCCGCACTGCCGGAGTGGGCGCCAGCGAAGCCGACCTGCATGCCGACGCCGCGTACCTTTTACGGACCTGGCATGATCTGCGGCAGGACGCGGAAAAAGCGAAGGCCCCGGCGTTGGTCCATAAGGACCTGGATTTGGTCCAGAGGATTCTGCGCGATCAGTTATCCGAGGACTTCACCGCTATCAGGATCGACACCGAGGACGAGTACCAGAACGTGGTTGAATTCGTGAACCGGATGCAGCCGCGTCTGGTCAAGCGCGTCAAACTTTACACTCGCGATGAACCGATCCTGGAAGCCTATGGCGTCCAGGCCGAGATCGATAAAGCGATCAAGCCGCGCGTCTGGCTGCGGTCCGGCGGTTATCTGGTTATCAACCAGACGGAAGCCCTGGTTTCGATCGACGTCAACACCGGCAAGTTCGTCGGCCGCGGCGCGACGCGTTTGGAAGACACCATTACGCGAACGAACATGGAAGCGGTGGAAGAGATTGCCCGTCAGATTCGCCTCCGCGATCTGGGTGGGATCATCGTGCTCGATTTGATCGACATGGAAGAACGCCGCAATCGCCAGCGCGTGATGACTCAGCTTCAGGACGCCCTGCGACATGATAAGTCTCCGACCAAGGTACTTTCGTTCAACGACTTTGGTTTGGTAATCATGACGCGCAAACGCGTCAAGCAGTCGCTCGAGCGCACGCTCTGCACGCCCTGCCTGTATTGCCAGGGAGCCGGCCTCGTGAAATCGGCACAGACCATCTGTTACGAGATTCTCGAGCAGGCGCGACGTCTGGCCCGCGAAGGCGAATCAGGCAAGCGTCAGGCGATGCTGCGAATTAATCCTGAAGTCGCCAAGGCGCTGCGTAGTTCTGAGCGCGAAGTGCTCAGCGAGATCGAGGACTATCTCGGTTCAGTCGATATCAACAGCGACCCGCGCATCCTGCAGGAGCAGTTTGATTTCGCTTTTGTTTAATGTGGAGTGCGGCGACTGGTCGCCGCTTTCAAAGCGCTGACAAGTCAGCGCGCTCCACAATCGGGGCGATGGAGTCCGCCATTAACCGCCTGCGTGCTGATGACTCCTACCAATTTTCTGGTGAGGAGTCATCCACGTGGGCAAATTATTTTTAGCAGGCCTTGGCGGTTTCATTGGTTCGTCTCTGCGCTATGCGGCCACCGGATACGCGCAGCAGCTAAGCCGCCGCACAGATTTTCCTTACGGCACCCTGGCCGTTAATCTCACCGGCTGTTTCATCATCGGCTTTGTTTCCCAACTCGCCGAATCGCGCGGCGTCTTCACCGCGGAATCCCGCACTTTTGTTTTTATCGGCATCCTCGGCGGGTTCACCACCTTCACTGCCTTTGGCAACGAAACCATGAACCTCTGGCGTGAAGGCCAGAACATTTTGGCGATGGTCAACGTCGCCGGACACATCATTTTGGGACTGGGCCTGGTTTGGGTTGGCCGGGCACTGGCGTATCAGATTTGGGGCTGAGTGAGACACGAAGGATCCATGTATTCAACTAATTCAAGATCGATTTTCGCGGCCGGCCTGCTCTGCGTCCTGGTGGCAGCATCAACTGGCGGAGCGTATGCACAGAAGAAACAGAGGCCGAAGCCCAAACCTAAACCTGCGCCTGCGGCCGTCCCCGCTGAAACTGAAACCGAGCTGTCGAAACTGCGCGACAGTTACATCAAGTCGACTAAAGAGTACAAAGCGAGCCTGGAAAAACTCCTCAAACTTTACCAGGAGAGCGCGCGCAAAATAGAAGACCGGGTGAGCCAATCGCGGAAGTTACTGGCCGAAGGGCTGATCTCGAAGCGCGATGTCGAGCAGAGCGAAAATGCGCTGGCCGACGCAAATCTCAAAATACTCGGTGTCCAACAGCAGATGGCTTCGGCGGACACGCAGATTGCCCAGGTATTTCTGGAAGTCGAAAGCGAAAAAGAAATCGCCAAACTTGGGCGCGCCGGCAAAGGCAGCCTGATCAAGACAGCGTCCTTCATTCGCTACACGGGCGCCGGTTCGTGGGTTCTTTCGCAGGCGGGCCGGATCGAGGGTTTCTTTCAGCAAACATTCAAACACCCGTTGCCCATCGCGGTCTTTGGCCAGGGAGCAATTCACAATCAATGGCATCTCGATCATCGCAACGCGATGGACATTTCTTTGAACCCGGACGGCGCAGAAGGCCAGGCCCTGATGGCATATTTGCGCAGCAATGGAATTCCATTCTCGGCTTTTCGCGGTGCTATTCCGGGCGTGGCCACGGGCCCTCATATTCACATCGGTATGCCTTCTCATCGCTACTAACCTTTTCTTGAATCCGCAGATTACGCAGATTAGCTAACGCTGCGAGAGTTAGATCGGATGAGAGTGTAGGGGTCGACAGGTCCACTTGCCGGCCAATCCTGGAAACTGTGTAATCCGCGAACGCCTCCTACTTCAGGTCGTCCAGTTTTTCCTTCGCTTGGGCGATCATCCAACGCATCCTGGTAAAGTCGTCGAGGGTCATCAACAGCCGCGAGCGATCAAAAAAACCGCCTTCAATCGTAGCGGCTACTCCACCCTGAACCTGCTTGAAAACCAGAATCTCGAAGTCGCCCTTAGTGCGATAGCGCGCCTCAAAGTGAGTTAGTTTGGTCACTGAGTCATCCGTCTTGGCAATCGTATCGAACGCCTTCACGAGGGCGTCGATCTCGTCATAGTCGATCAGCGAACGTACTTCTCCCGCCGGCCCGCTGTCGGCGACGATCGTGATGACCACGCCGGCTGCCCTGGTGGAGTTGAAGGTGTCGCGAATCTCCGTGGCTTCAACCCGCGCATAGCCGTTCTGAGCCTTCAAGGTCGCGACATAGGCGCGGCCCTTGACGAGTATCGTTTCCATCCGGCTCTCGAACTCTTCGAGCTGGTTGCGAGTGGCGTAGAACTGCGGATCACGCGGCGGCGGCACGCGGTCCCAACGCTGCCTCTGCGCGCACACCGAACCAAACGCTGCGGCCATGATCAAGGATGAGAAAATTAGTGAGCGACTCGGGTTCATAGATTATCCCTTTCAGATACGACAAACTTTAGTTTGTCGATCTTATTGGTTGAGTAGATACACGATTGACGACAAACCGAGAGTTTGTCGCACATGCGGGAGAGATAACCTGGTAAGTGTAACCCGGGAGAAGGAATTGAGTTCCAAAAATGTGGCGCAGATCTTTTCTGGTTGTGAATGGAGGTGTCTTTATTGACAGAGAGCACTTGGAAGCTGGGAGCGCGGACGTCTCGTCCGCAGTGAACATTAAGTGTAAGAGATAGCGTCTGCTAATTGCGGACGGGACGTCCGCGCTCCCGGCATCCTGTAGCGTCGTACCCCAACAGCTTTACAGCTCTTTCGCGATCAGCGGTTCAGCATTCTGTTCCGGTCTGTCCCGAGATCCCACCGAAACCGGCAGCGGCGGCGGCGGATTGGCAACCAGCTTCTCCAGCGCGGCTTCGACCACTTCATTGATCCGGGTCACGGGAACGATCGTCAATTCACGCCGCACGTCTTCGGGGATGTCTTTCAAATCAGCTTCGTTGCGAGCCGGCAGAATGATCCGGTGAATCCCGGCGCGATGCGCCGACAAAACTTTCTCCTTGATCCCGCCGACGGGAAATACCAGTCCCGAGAGAGTTATCTCGCCCGTCATCGACGTGTCAGGCCGCACGCGACGGCCGGTGTATAGCGAGGCCAGAGCGGCCGTGATGGTCACGCCCGCGCTTGGTCCATCCTTGGGAATCGCCCCCGCCGGAACATGCAGGTGGACACCATAGCCCTTGAACATTTCCGCGCCGATGCCGAACTCTTCAGCGTGCGACCAAAGGTACGAACGCGCTGCGCGCGCCGACTCCTGCATGATTTCGCCGAGCTGTCCGGTAATCGTCAGTCCACTGCCACCGGGCAGGAGCGACGCTTCGATAAATAGAATCTCGCCGCCCATCTCAGTCCAGGCCATGCCCGTCGCTACGCCGGCCGGCAATTCCTTGCGCGCTTCTTCCGGATAAAACCGCTGGGCGCCGAGAAAAGTCTCGATGTCGCTGGCGTCGACGGTAATCTTGGCGGTTTCGCCCTGCGCGATTTTCAAAGCGACTTTGCGACCGAGCCGGCCGATGGTTCGTTCAAGTTGCCGCACCCCAGCCTCTCGCGTGTAGCGCGTGGCGATGAGCGTGATGGCGGTGTCGGTGATTTCGAACTGCTCCGGCGTCAAACCGTTTTCGCGCACCTGTCGGGGCACCAGGTAACGCCGTGCGATCTGCAGCTTCTCTCGATCGCTGTAACCGGCCAATTGGATGACCTCCATGCGGTCACGCAACGGAGGTGGAATGGGTCCCAGCTGGTTCGCCGTGGCGATAAAGAATACTTTCGAAAGATCGAACGGTAGATCCAGATAATGATCCGTGAAAGTGTTGTTCTGTTCCGGGTCCAGGATTTCCAGCAGGGCGGCCGAAGGATCGCCACGATAGTCTGCGCCGAGCTTGTCGATCTCATCGAGCATCATCACCGGATTATTTACCCCAGCGCGCCGCAGGGATTGAATCACGCGTCCGGGCATGGCCCCGACGTAGGTCCGGCGGTGCCCGCGCAATTCGGCTTCGTCGCGCACGCCACCCAGACTCAAACGCTCAAAGTGACGGCCCATCGCGCGCGCAATCGACCGCCCCAGTGATGTCTTGCCGACGCCGGGAGGTCCGATGAAACAAAGAATCGGGCTCTTGGCATCTGGACGCAGTTTAATCACCGCGAGGAATTCCAGAATCCGCTCTTTGACGTCCTGAATGTCGTAGTGATCTTCATCCAGAACTTTCTGTGCTTCGTTCAGATCAAGTCGATCTTCGGACGACACCTTCCAGGGCAGTTCCAAAATGAAATCGAGATAGGTGCGAATGACGTGATAGTCAGGCGCCATGGCCGGAAGCTTCTCCATCCGGCTGAGTTCGCGCTCGGCTTCCTTGCGCACGTGATCGGGCAAATCGGCTTTTGTCAGGCGCTCGCGCAACTGCTCGGCTTCGGCCTGCTCGCCGCCTTCGTCGTCGCCCAGTTCTTTCTGAATCGCCTTCATCTGCTGGCGCAAAACATAATCGCGTTGCGCCTTGTCCATTTCAGTCTGCGCTTCAGTGGCAATCTTCGAACGCAGGCGAATGATCTCGACTTCGTGGGCGAGAAAATCGTGGGCCAGATGCATCAGCTCGTCGACCGTGCTTGCTTCGAGCATGCGCTGCTCTTTATCGACGCCCAGACTGAGGATCGAGCCGAGGAAGTATGCGAGCCGCACCGGGTCGTCGGCGCCCAGCACCATCATCCTGACTTCCGGCGGCACCTGTGGCAGGTAAGCCAGCGCCTGTTGAATCAACTGCTGCACGTTGCGCTTGGCGGCTTCGACCTCGTCATGGTTCTTTACTTCCAGGTCGGGAAGGACCTCGACCCGAGCGCGCAGAAAGCCTTCGCGTTGCACCCATTCGAGCACGCGGATGCGATCGGCGCCCTGGACGATCAGGTGCAGCGTGTCTTCGACGCGCTCCATTCGCTTGATCATTACCAGGGTGCCTATTTCATAGAGATCTTCCGGCGCGGCGTCTCCATCAGAGGCTTTTTCAGGACGCACACCGATGCAAGCCAGGAGTTTCTCTTCACTGGAGAGGGCGACTTCAACCGCGGCCATCGACGCGGGCCGGCCTACGGCCAGCGGCACCATTGTCTCCGGGAACAACGTCGTGTTCTGCAACGGCAGAACCGGAATCTCAAAGGGCACGCCCTCGCGCTTGATTGATGTCTGCGGCGTGACTTCCTGATCGGATTTTGTTTCTGCTTCGGCCATGGGTTTTATTAAATGGAAACGGTGGTTATTAAGACGAAGGGGTTAAGGCTCGCGTTTCAACCTGCGGCGCACGCGCGGCTCCTGGCTTCGTCTGCTTCTTCGCGCAGCCGCAGGATCAGGAGACCATCATGATAATCGCGTTCGACTGTCGCATGATCAATTGAACGGGGAAACTGGATCATCTTTTCAAAGCGGGAGTAGGTTATCTCGAGCTGGTAATGAGAGACGCCTTCACCGCAGGTACCATCGCGGCGCGAGCCGCTGATGCGCAACACCTGGTCATCGAGCCTGATCTCAATATCCGCAGGGCGAATGCCGGCCAGATCAACTTTCACGATCCAGCCGTCTTCGGTGCGATAGACGTCCGCTGCCGGACACCACAGACGCCCCGAAGGCCGGCTCTCACGCGAGTTCTGGCTTAGACGAAAATAACGCTCAAGCGATTTGCCTGACATAACGACAGCTCCGCTCAGAATTCATTAAAGTTTACGGGGGGAATAATCGATGCGTGGATTATAAAGCTTTGGAGACCAAATTGGTAATTCGCCGGAAGACTGCGCCTCACCCATCATTACCAATCGCTTCGACCGGGCAGCAAGCCAAAGCTTCCTCGCAGGCCGCGATCTCAGTTTCATCCTCGGGTTGTTTACTGACGTAGGAATAGGCGTGTTTGAAGGAGCGGGTGAAGTTGTTGGGAGCAGTCTCGCGGCACACATCGCAATCGATGCAGGTCGAGTCGACGTAGAAAGGGCCGCCCGCGTTCTCTTTAACTTTGTCTTCCAGGTCAGGCACGAGTCCGCAGGTTACGCAGATTTCACGGATTAGACAAACCCGACGGGCCGGGAAGCGGGCGGTTTGATATCTCCTGCTGGGCCAATTGCAGTCGAGTTAGGTAGCCTCGTGTGATTTCACGGATAGTTCCAGAACGGACAGCCGAAAGCGAACCACGAAATTCACACGACCTACTTGATCCTACGCGTCTGCGCCGCATTAAGAACTAACCAGGCAGCCGTAGCGGCTTGTTTCTCGTCAGCACGCCAGGGAGCATCCAGCAGGCGCCCCAAATCGTTTAGCTTGTCCTTGAGGACAGCGCTTTGGAGACCGAGTTCAGTCGTAGCGATCTCTTCCAAATCTCGATCCGGAAATGTTCGTCGCTTCAGCCCGTTCGCGGCGGCGGCGAGATCCAGCACCTGGCGAAACAGTAATCCTTCGGCCGCATGCGCGCGGATGTGATAGTTTCCGATGCGAGCCAGATCGCGATCTTTTGCACCCACTGTGCCGACTCCGTAGACCTTCATTCCCTCACCGTTCAGTTTCTTGATTAGACCCGCGAGGGCCTCGCGAGCGATCGCTGCGATCGCTGCCGCAGATTTGCGTACCGCGCGCTCACTGTCGGCCCAGGGTAGGTTCATTACTTCGTGATAAGGATGGGAGGTGGTCGGAATCTCTGGGTCAGTCAGTCCCAGTTCCAGTTTGGACACAACCCGCAGCGCATCAATCGACCCGCCCAGCACGACTACGATCGCGCGCCCCGTTTTGGCGCGCAGACCTATGGTAACGAGGTTGTGTTTCATTTCGACCTCATCCGCGGATTACCCAGATTTCACAAGAGAACAAGAACGTAAGAGTTAAGCAGGCCGAGCCCAGAACATTCTGCCAGGTTCGCCGCAGAACCACGGCTTCCAGCCGATGCTAAATTTTGTCATCTGCGTAAGCTGTGGACAGCTAGGGGTGCGTCATCTCTTCCGGCTTGACCAGTTCGTCAAACTTTTCTCCGGTCAACAATCCCAGTTTGATGGCCGACTCGCGCAGACTGATTCCCCGCTTGTGCGCGTGCTTGGCAATCTTCGCCGAATTGTCATAGCCGATATGCGGATTCAAAGCAGTCACCAGCATCAGAGAGTCGCCCAGGTACTCATCAATCTGTTCGCGATTGATGGTCATGCCGGCGATGCAGTATTCGACAAAGCCATGACTCGCGTCGTGCAGCAGCCGAATCGAATGCAGCAGGTTGTGAATCATCACCGGCTTAAAGACATTCAATTCAAAGTTACCCTGCGAACCGGCGAATCCAATTGCCGCGTCGTTGCCCATCACCTGCACCGCGACCATCGTCATCGCTTCGCTCTGCGTCGGATTAACTTTGCCGGGCATGATCGACGAACCTGGTTCGTTCTCGGGAATAACCAACTCGCCCAGGCCACAACGAGGACCCGAAGCCAGCCAGCGAATGTCGTTGGCGATCTTCATCAAAGAAGCGGCCAGAGTTTTCAAGGCACCGCTGCAGAAAACAATTTCATCGTGAGCTGAAAGGGCCGCGAACTTGTTGGGATGGGATTTGAAAGGCAGCCCCGTCAGCCCGGCAATCCTCTTCGCCGCGCGTTCACCGAATTCCGGATGAGCGTTTAGGCCGGTGCCTACAGCCGTGCCGCCGATCGCCAGATCGTAAAGCCCGGGCAGCGTCGACCCCATGCGATCGATGTCCCGCTCGAGCAAACTCGCCCAGCCGGACATTTCCTGGCCCACCGTCAAAGGGGTGGCGTCCTGCAAGTGCGTGCGGCCGATCTTCACCACGTCTTTAAACTCGGCGGCCTTCGCGTCGATGGCGGTTTTTATCTCACCCACTCGTGGCATCAGACTATTCATCTGCTCGGCGGCGGCGATGTGCATGGCGGTCGGAAAGGTGTCGTTTGAAGACTGCGACATGTTCACATCGTCGTTGGGATGAATCGGTTTCTTGCTGCCCATTACGCCGCCGGCGATTTCAATGGCCCGGTTTGAGATGACCTCGTTGGCATTCATGTTCGTCTGGGTGCCGCTGCCTGTCTGCCAGACGCGCAGAGGGAAATGTTCGTCGAGCTTTCCTTCAATCACTTCATCGCACGCCTGCACAATAAGCTTCAGCTTGTCCTCCGGGAGTTTGCCGAGGTCGTGATTGACCAGGGCCGCGGCTTTCTTGAGGACGCCAAACGCGCGAATCATCTCGCGCGGCATCACGTCGTTGCCGATATTAAAGTGCAGCAGAGAGCGCTCAGTCTGCGCCCCCCAATACCTATCGGCGGTCACCTTGATCTCGCCCATCGAATCGCTTTCGATGCGGAACCCGGTTTCTTTGGTTTTTTCCTGGAGCATAAGTTGTTCCTGAAGCGCGAGCTATCCGCTCACACAAGGCCGGCAGCCTGGCTTACAAGCAGCTAATTGTACACTGGTATCCGCGAAGCTCAACTCGCTATAACAGGGTCTCTTGAATCATGCCACTATTTTGTTATAAGGTTCATGCTCAAGATCATTTTCACAGTTCCCCATACGGACTTTTTCGAGAAATCATATGTCCCCCGCTGAGACCGGCAAAAACCCGGCATCCAATCGCCGCGCATTAATTCTGGTAGTTGAACGCAACCCAATCGTTCAACGGCTGGAGAAATACTTTCTTGAGCAGGGGGGCTTTGGAGTCGAGTTTGTCGCCGACGGTGTTGCGGCCCTGAAGCGGGCTCGCGAGTTGCACCCCAACATTCTGGTAACCGAAATCCTGGTCCCCAAAATGGACGGGCTCAGTCTGTGTCACGCGCTCAAGTCCGATCCAGCCACCAGTGATATTCGGGTGCTGGTCTTTAGTCATCTCCACGCTGAAGATCGGGCCCGCGATGCGGGAGCCGACGCGTTCCTGGTTAAGCCGCTGGATGAATCGCGGTTGATCGAAACGGTTGCGAACTTGATTAGCATGTCATCAGGCTCTGCGGGGGAAAAAGATTAATGGTCGACAAGATAGCGACTGGATGCTCCGGATTGGATGAAGTCCTTTACGGAGGAATTCCGGCCAATACCATCAGCGTGATCATGGGTGCTCCCGGCACCGGCAAGACGATCCTGGCCGAACAAATTGCGTTTGCCAATGCGACCACTGCAGCTACCGCGTTGTACCTCACGACCATGTCTGAGCCGCTCGAGAAGTTCATCATGCACGGGCAGAATTATGGTTTCTTCGACGAAGCGCAGGTCGGAGTTTCAGTTCATTACGAAGATCTCGGGCTGATGGTGCGGGAGCAGGGAATCTCGCAACTTGCTGAGATCGTCACCGAGTTGTTAACCACCTTTCGTCCGCGGCTGCTCTTTATTGACTCTTTCAAAGCTCTTACTGAGCTAATGACTCTGCCCTCGGAACGTCGCACCGTGATCTTTGATCTGGCGAGCGCTCTCTCAACCTATGAATGCACCACCTTCCTGATCGGTGAATACGCGGACGCGATGATGACTGAGCTGCCTGAGTTTGCCATCGCCGACGTCGTGCTGCAGATGGTCAAGATAGCCACGAACGTGCGCGAAGAGAGATTTCTCCGAGTTGAAAAATTGCGCGCTTCGAATTCTGTGCCCGGCCTGCATGCGTTTTCAATTACGGCGGAGGGCCTGCAAGTTTACCCTCGGCTGCTGACCCCAAAAGTGGCCCCCGATTACACCGCGCGGACCGTACGCGTAAACACCGGCATCAAGGGGCTCGACGAAATGATCGCCCAGGGGTTTTCAGCCGGCAGTACCACCCTCCTGGCCGGACCACCCGGGGCTGGAAAAACAATCATGGCGCTGCAGTTCATCGCTGAAGGGGCGTTAAAGGGTGAACCGGGAGTCTATCTTGGTTTCCAGGAGAACCCGACGCAACTTGCCCGCGTCATGCGCAACCTCGGATTGCCGGTTGAGAAACTGCTCAATGATGGCCTCGAATTAATGTACCAATCGCCGGTTGAGATGCAGCTCGACAAGGTTGCCAGCGAATTGTTTTTGCGCATCCGCAGTGGGAAGGTCAAGCGAGTAGTGATTGATGCTCTCGGCGATGTCCAGCGCGCCAGCATTGACCGCCGGCGTTTCTCGAATCTGATTTATGCTCTGATGCAATGGTTCGCGGTGGAAAACGTCACCTGTATGTTTACCTACGAAATGAGCGATCTCTTCGAAGTGCATGGCATCAGTGACGAGGAAATTTCGAACATGAGCGATAACGTCCTGTTGCTGCGATTTCTACCCGGGCCGGTGCTCAAGCGCACGCTGCGAATTATCAAGACCCGCGGCAGTGAGCACGATGGGCGGGAACATGAAATTCGGATTACCGCACAGGGCTTGATAGTCGAAGATTTCGAGGAATGAATTCTGCAATCATGAGCGAGCCGGGGGAAACACAGAAAACAGCTTCGGGCCGGTTGGCCGATATTAATCGCGCCATCACCACCTCTCTCAACTTCGATAAAGTCCTCGATCTGATCGTAGAAAACGCCGCCCAGTTGGTCGGGGCGAGAGCGTCGGTCCTGCTGCTCGTCGATAAGGCCGGCATGCTGACAATCCGCGCCGGCCACGGCCTGGCGCCGGAACTTGCCAAACAATTCACCGCGCGAATGGATGAAGACGCCGTGAAGGTGTTGCACGAAACTTTGTCGGTTACCCGCGATGAAGTGCTGGTGTCTGTCCCGGTGATCGCCAAGAGTTCCGTCAATGGCTTGCTGGCCATTGTGCGCGACCGGGCCCTCGACTCGGTTGAAGAGTGGCAGTTGTCAGCTCTCGCGGACCAGGCAGCAATCGCTCTGCAGAACGCCCGGCTCTACGAGATGGAACTGGCCGAAGCCAATCGCGCCCGGGACGAGACGCTGGAAGCTCTGCGCGAGTCCAACCAGAGAATCACCCAGATCCTGGAGAGCATCACTGATCTTTTCTATCACCTAGATCACGATTGGCGTTTTGTGGAGCTCAATCACCGGGTCGAGAAACTCTTTGGCAAATCTCGCGACGAACTGATCGGCAAGGTCATCTGGGAGCTTTATCCCACTGCCATAGATTCCCAGCTATACCTAAACTTTCATGAAGCGATCGAGGAGATGACCCCCCGGCACTTTGAGCTCGATTCCGGGATCGTCGGTGGGGTTTGGTTTGAAGTTCACGCCTACCCTTCTGCCACGGGGCTCGCTGTTTATTTGCGAGACATCTCGGAACGCAAACACGCAGACGAAGAAATTCGCTTTCGCGCCCGGCTGTTGAATACGGTCGAGCAGGGAGTGATTGCGACAAATCTCGAGGGCAACATTACTTATTGGAACGCCTTTGCCGAACAACTTTACGGTTGGCCGGCCGGTGAGGCGATTGGAGCCAGCATTGTCGATTTGGTGGTTGCCAGGGGAGCAGAGGAGGTGGCGGAACAAATCTTTTCGCGAATGAAGACGGGCGGTAGTTGGTCGGGCGAATTCATGGTCCGGCGTCGCGACGGAACGGAATTCCCGGCACAAGTGACGGACTCGCCAATATTCAATGACAAGAACGAACTGATCGGCGTGGTCGGCGTGTCTTCAGATATCACGGAACAAAAGCGGGCGGAAGAGGAACGGGCCGGACTGCTGCAAGCTGAACGAGACGCCCGCGCCGAAGCCGAAACAGCCAACCGTCTTAAAGACGAATTCCTGGCTACCCTTTCTCACGAGCTGCGCAATCCGCTTAACGTAGTCATCGGATACGCAGACATCCTTTTGCGCAGCACCGAAGCCCGCGAACACGATCTGGTCCTGCAAGCCGCCAAAACAATTCGCCGCAACGCTCTGGCTCAGGCTCGGCTGGTCTCTGATCTGCTGGATCTTTCGCGGTTGCAGATGGGCAAGTTGTCGATCAACCAGCAACCGGTTTCTTTCTCGACCATCATTACCGACGCCATCGACACGGTGCGGAATGAATCTGACGCCAAGGAAGTTTCGCTCGACATCGATATCGAAAGCGAGATGCTGGTGGTCGAAGGCGACCCGGTACGTCTGGCCCAGATTGCCTGGAATCTTCTGAACAACTCGGTCAAGTTTACCCCGCCCCATGGTCGCATCAAGGTAACTCTCAGCCGCGCTGGTGACGAGGCACATCTGGCCGTCTCAGATAACGGCCAGGGCATCGCACCTGAATTCCTGCCCCATGTTTTTGAAATTTTTCGGCAGGCCGACGGCAGCAGCTCGCGCAGGCATGAGGGGATGGGAATCGGCCTGGCCCTCGTGAAGCAATTGGCTGAGTTGCACAATGGACGAGTGCGCGCAACCTCGGCCGGCGCGGGCCAGGGTGCGACCTTTGAGGTTTGGATCCCTTTGTACCTCGAAGAACCCGACCCTTCGCTTCCTGACGAGTCAGTCAATACCGGAGTCCTCGACGCCAAATCGATTCTGATAGTGGACGATTCGCGGGAAACCACTGAGATGCTTTGCGCGCTGCTCGCCGCCGAAGGCGCGGAAGTTACGGCGGCCGGGAGCGGCCCGGATGCGCTGCGGCTGGTCAGCGAAAACACTTATGATCTGGTGATCTCGGATATCTCGATGCCCGAGATGGATGGCTATCAACTGCTGCGTGAAATCAGAGAAGTGGCGGCTGCAAAGGATGTCCCCGCCCTGGCGCTCACAGGCTACGGCCGCCCGGCTGACGTCGAGCACGCCGTGGCCGCCGGCTTCGCTCGTCATCTTACTAAACCACTGGATGTGGCCAGGTTGTTGGAAGTCGTTTGCGAGTTAACTTCAGACAAAAAACCTAAGCACAAAGTTACAAAGACACCAAGACCCTAATCTGCCGCCGCTTTGTGACTTTGTGGGTGATTCCTTCCGTGGAGCCGAATCAGGGAACCTGAGAAATTCAGTTCAGGGCTTCACGGGTTTCCTGACCGGCGGCACGGCTTTGGGAATGTCGCCGTCGTCCAGCATTAGCTGCTGGCTGTTTTCCTGTCCTCTTAATTTCGGGGCGCTGCGCAGGCCGGGGGGCAGTTTGGGCGAAGGCATCTTTACGGTTGCGAGGGCTTCAGTGCGGCGCAGGATCGTTCCCCCACGACCCGCGACCCAGACATTGGCGCCGCCGCGATACGCAACCGCGAAGAGAGGCGAACTGGTAATAGTGGGTTGCGTCTCCCAGGTCACGCCGCCGTCTCGCGAAGCCAGCACACGTCCCATGTCACCGGCGATCATGATGTCATCGCGAGTTAGCACTGAAACCGAGAACAGCGTCGTCTTCACGCTGCTCTCCTGATCTTTCCAAGTCAGGCCGCCGTCTTCAGTTCGCAGGATGATTCCCTTTTCGCCGACTGCAAATCCGCGCCCCTTGTCTGAGAAAGCCACAGCGTAGAGCCACTCTCTCAAATTATGGGAAACATCCTTCCAGGTTTCGCCTCCATCTTCCGTGTGCAGGATAGTGCCGCCCGAACCGACCGCGACGCCATGCTTTTCATCGACGAAGTGGACGTCTTCCAGCCAGGCTTTGGTGACTGAAGGCACCTGCCGCCAAACCTCACCTCCGTCTTCGGTCCGGAAAATATTTCCCCGCGCGCCGACGGCCCAACCAAGCTTTTCAGAAATGAAGTAAACACCCAGCAGTTCCTGATCGGTGTCGGCATCCTGCCGCGTCCAGACGATACCGCCATTTTTGGTGTGTAGAATTGTTCCGTGCTCGCCGACCGTCCAGCCGCTGTTTTCGTTGACGAAGGTAATCGAGTCCAGACGCAGGTTCGTCCCCGAGGGACGCACTGTCCAGAACTTGCCGCCCGATCTGGTCTCGAGAATCTTGCCGTGTTGCCCGACGGCCCAGCCGCGCGCATTGTCGAGAAAGAAAATGTCCGCCAGGTCGTCGCGTCCGCCTTCAGTCAAACGGCGCCAACCCAGCCCGCCATCGTCACTGCGCAGGACGAGCCCATCAGTGCCCGCGGTCCAACCTGTGTTTTCATCGGCAAAGTAAACCGTCACCAGCTTAGGGTTGGTGCGCACACTCGCCGGCAACCAGAGCTGACCGCCGTTTCCGGTGCTCAGGACCAGACCATTGTCTGCCGAGATCCAACCATGCTGCTCGTCGGTAAAAAAGACCGCGAGCAAGTCGTTGGTCACCAGGACATCGATCGATGTCCAGGTCAGTCCGGCATCTTCACTGACGATGACTCGCCCGCCAAAGCCGACTGCGATGGCGCGCCTGGAGTTGATGAAAGTAACACCGGCAAACGGAAACGTGCCGAGGTTCGCGGCTTCCTTCCAATGCTTCCCGCCATCAATGGTCCGCAGCACCGTGCCGCGATCGCCGGCAGCCAAACCGGTGTTCTTGTTCGCAAATGAAACTGAGTAGAGATGGATGCTGGTTGAACTTTTCTGGGCCGTCCAGGTTCGTCCCCCATCGGCGGTGGTGATAATGCAACCGTATGTGCCCACGGCCCAGCCATGGGTGGGACTGTCGCGGGCGAAGGTAACTGAATAGAGATGATCTTTGGTTGGAGTAGAGGTCTCGGTCCACCTCTCTCCGCCATTTTTGGTAAACGCAACCGTGCCCCGCGCGCCCACCACTACCGCGCGCCTGGCGTCGAACACATAGAGTCCGTTCAGACTGGTGATCACTCGTGTGGGTTGATTCTCCCAACGGAAACCGCCATCCGAGGTGTAGAGAATCACGCCGTCCGCACCCACCGCCCAGCCGTGGAGTTTGTCCGCAGCGAAACGAACCGCGCTGATCGCGTTGCCCTGGGGGCGCGGGTTCTGCCACTCCCAACCGCGATCGGCGCTTTGCGCCAACGTTGAAGAGATCGTAAAGGCCAGAACTAAAGCGATCCCCACGGTTTGGAAAAGGGGCGCCCAATGAGTGGGATTCAAACGCAAAGCCCGCAAGGGTTTTCGCAAAGAACTCGAAGGAATTGAGCTTTGCGTGCCTTTGCGGGACGCCTTTGCGCTCTTTGCGTTGAAATTCATCGTAATCTCTTTGAGAAGTATCGCTGGATTAGCTGGTTGCCCGATTATAGATTTGTGACCGCCGGAAAGCGAGAGGGGGAGCGATTGTCCGCAGATGTCTCAGATTAAGAACCGAGAGAGATGCGGCGAGGGCGCCGACCTGGCTTTTCCAAGCTGCCTTATTAATTCTAATCTGCGTAGTCTGGATACAGGTCTCAAAATAATTCCGGTTCAGTGATCGGTTGATCCTCAGTAACACCCACCCGGTCTACTGCGTCCTGGAGCACGCTGGGCTCGACATGACCCAGGGCCGCGATCTTGCGCGCGGCGCGATCGGCAGCTTCCTGAATTAGATGACCGGCATGACCACGCTCCCAGGTCCACTCGACCTGATGACGCTCTGAGGCGTTGTCCAGGCGCTTCCACCATTCATGATTGGCCTTGCGCCGAAAGCGGCCCGACATCGTCTCGACCACGTAACGCGAATCGGTGTACAAACGCACCTCACACGGTTCGGTCAAGGCTTCCAGACCGAGCGCAGCCGCGGCGATCTCCGCCTGCTGGTTGGTGGCCTTACCCAGATACGTTCCGAAGGCCCGCCACAGCCCACGAAACCCGAGCAGCGCCACTGCCGCCGCCCGTGTTTCCTCGCGGCCATTGCCGAGGCTGGAACCATCGCAATAGATGGTGACGGACTTCACAGGTTTGCGGTTTCGTTTGGTATCAGTCACAGGTAGGTTAGAGATCGGCAATGCTCAGTTTGGTGTCGGCATTCTTCCACGCGGTTTCGAATTCGCGTTGCGCCGTGGCCGCCGCACCCTTCTTCTTTTGCGCCTTCAGACTCGCCATCAATCCAAACAGAGAGCGGCCGCTGAGTTTGTTTCTTTCCAGGTCAGCGCGAAACGCTTTTTCAGCTTCGACATAGTTTCGCTTCCGTAAGTAGAAACCACCGAGCGATTCGCGGACCGGATGGAACCACTGTGATGGTTCGTCATAAGCGAGGGAGTCCTCGACCTGAATTCCCTGATTAAAAAGTTCCACGGCTTTCGCGCCGTCGTGCGTCGCTTCGGCGATTCGGGCGCCCAGAACATTCTCGGCAATCGCGATCACCTTGCTGGTTGGATTCAAGGACGACATCGAATGCGCCGGAACCAACTTAGCAGCTTTGAGGAACTCCTGCTGTTCAACTCCTGCTTTGACTATATCGCCGCGCGCGGCAAACGCCATCCCGCGCGCAAAATGCCAGACAGCCAAAGTCGATTTTTGGGCAGCACCGGGCTCGGGCTGCTTCAGGATTTCATCCCACTGATGAAAGCGTTCCCTGACCAGGATGGACTTTGACAGGATCGGCTCAAGCATGGGCATGCCTTCGGTCATCGGGCGCGCGAAGTCAACCAGCTTGTTCGAGGCATCGAGCGCATCGCGATAACGACCTTGCATGCTGTGGGCCACCGCCAGGAAGTCGAGGTTGTGCGCATAGTACATCGAGTATAGACCCTGTGTGCCCGTCGTCTTAAAGAAAGCTTCGTCCGCGGCGGCAGCTTCGGCATTGCTGCGAGCAGCGGCCGAATAATCGCCGACACGTTCGTAAATATGCGCGGGCATATGCACCAGGTGCCCGGCCATCGGCATTAACTGTGGCAACTTTGGCGCATAAGCCAACGCGCGCTCGGGACGCAGAGAAGCTTCGACTGCGTGAATGTAATAGTGAATCGCGCCGGGATGATTCGGATTGCGGCGCAGCACAGACTCGAGGCCCGCGACGATCTCTTCGGTGCCTTCGGCCGGCTTTCCCTCCGCGCTCCAGAGTTTCCAGGGGCGCAGGTCCATCATGCTTTCAGCGTAAAGGGTAACGGCATCGAGATCGTTGGGATACTTTCGGCTCAACTCGCCCATCGCGTCCGAATAACTAACGGCCAGCTTTTTTAGATCCGTTCCCGGTGCGATCGAGTAACGTTTGGCGAGGGCCTCGATATAAGCGCGCTCGACCTCAGGCTTGTCCTTTGCCAGCGCAAGCGCCTTTTGCGCCGCGTCATAGGCGGCCTCTTCATGCGGCAGATCTACGTCCTGGTTAATGTTCGGACCCAGGGCCAGAGCCACACCCCACCAGGCCATCGCCATCTGCGGATCAATTTCGGCGGCACGCTTGAACGAACGGACCGCTTCGTCGTGATTGAAAGCGAAGACGAGCGACAGTCCCTGATCAAAGAAACGCTGCGCCTCAGGCTTGCCCGTAGAAATCGGGTGATGCCAGGAGCCCAGGCCAGTCATGATGGTGACCGGTTTTTCAGCCGGGGCCATCTCCATCTTCATCTCGGGTTGCTGGGCCAGGATGGTTGTTGCCCCACATAATAAAAGAGCGATGATCAGATAATTTCGCATTGCCGACACTCCCGTAGCTACGCCTCACCGGACTCAGAAGAAGAATTCCAGCCTCTTTTGACTCCAGTGAACGCGCCGAGTATAAATTGATTTCGCAATTCGTCCATTGTTGTTGACGATGATTCTGGCGTCAACTCTCACCGCCGCCCCCCACCATATTCTTTAATTGAGGTATCCGGAATGAACCATCGCCGGCGGATTGGCCGAAGCGTATTATTAAGCGCCATTCTCCTGTTCGTAATGTGCCCCCCGGCTTCGTTTAGCCTGACCAGCAGCGCACTCCCGCAAACGTTCAAAACCAAGCGTCCTTTGCGGATGCTGGTGCTGGGCGATTCAGTCATGTGGGGCCAGGGCCTTGCGGACGAACATAAATTCACTTACCTGGTGCGCCAATGGATCTGCACTAAACGAAATAACGGCCGCTGTCCCGATCAGGCAGACGTACAAATTCATGTCGAGGCTCACTCAGGCGCCCTGATCGCACAACCCGACATGAAACATCAGAAGGACGAAAATCGATTTACGCGCAGCGTTGCGCCCCTCCAATATCCAGGCGAGGTCAATAGCGAATACCCAACCATTTGGGGCCAGGTTGATCTGGCCCGCCGGTACTATGCGGACAACTCGATCCCACTCGACGAAGTCGATCTGATTCTGCTCAATGGCGGCATCAACGACATGGGCGCGCCGCGGATTCTCGCTCCCAAGCTGCTGGGATTTATCGCCGGCAACATCAACGACTTTGCCCGGAAGTACTGTGAAGACGATATGAAGCTGCTGCTCGATCGGGTCGCAAAGACTTTTCCCAAAGCCAGGATCCTCGTGCCCGGTTATTTCCCGCTGGTTTCACTCAGTACGCCCGAGAATTTACTGACCGAGACAATCAGATACTTATTTCTCGGTAAGAAAGAACAAGCGGATGAGAAGCGAGAGACTAAAGACGAGGCTGTTAACCCATCCGGCGCACCTGTCGTGGCCCATAAGCCGAGCAAGTCTCTGGTGCATATGGCCAACCGATCGAGGGATTGGGCGCTGGCTTCAAATGCGGCCCTGGCCAGGGCCGTCAAAAGCTTCAACAGCAGCCATCCGGGATTGCAAGTCATCGGGAACAAATCCAGATCGCCAGACGCTTCAGAGCGAGCCATGTTCGTTCCCGTTCCGTTCGCTGACCAAAACACTTACGCGGCGCCCAGCGCTTTTCTGTGGAGACTGGTTCATAAAAGTCCGGAGGCCGTGTTGGAGTGTACCGAGACGAGCCGCCTCAACAATCTGATAGCGAACGACGAAATGCAAAGCAAACGCGGTTGCCTGTGTGAGCAGGCTGGAAAAAAAAATGACGTGTACTGCCTGCGCGCAGGAGCCTTTCACCCGAACATTCAGGGCGCCGATTTGTATTTCAGATCCATCACCGAAGAGCTGGACAGAATCCTGCCGTTTACGGGTTGGGTGGCTAAATGATGTTCGCAGTTCGAACATGAGAGCGTATTATTGGGGTGATGCTCAACGCCGGAACTCTTACATTTGAGGAGTTTGCCATGCGCGAAGAAGTTCCCCTGGCGACAATCCACGAGGCCGTACTCGATTTCTTGCGCGGGCGCAACGATGCCGTTGTGTTCGGCGCCCAGGCCGTCAACGCCTACGTGGGCGAAGCGCGGATGAGTCAGGACATTAATCTGATTTCCACTCGCGCTGTCGAACTGGCAGAGGAATTGCGCGCATATCTAAGCGACCATTTTCATATAGCCGTCCGGGTGCGTGCATTGGCGCGGGAAAAGGGTTTCGGCTATTTCAGATTCATAAGCCGCGCAATCGTCATCTGGTTGATCTGCGTCCGGCTAAGTCTCTGCCACGCGCCGAACGAATTGAAGAAGTGCTGGTAATGTCCCCGCCGGAGCTGATCGCGCACAAAGTAATTTCGTATCACGCGCGTCGAGGGCAACCCAAAGCTGGGACCGATTGGCGCGATCTCGCGATGCTGCTTTTGGCCTTTCCTGAGTTGAAAGAGGAACAGGGCGCGGTTAGTGAAGCGCTGAAATCAAGTGGCGCAAACGACGAGACGATGAAAGCCTGGCACGAATTAGTATCGCAAGTGATCCGCGCGTCCGAAGAAGATCAGGAGTTCGGGTAACGATGAGGCAATTTCTATTATCAAGTTGGGCCTCAAGCGCCTTTTGCGGCTAAAAAGCAGATAGGCCCGGCCACGGTAGTCTGTCTCGAAGATCCGGCCTACTCATTAACCTTCAGCACCGCCAGAAAAGCTTCCTGCGGAATCTCCACTCGCCCGACTTTCTTCATCCGCTTCTTGCCTTCCTTCTGCTTCTCGAGCAGTTTGCGCTTGCGTGAAATGTCGCCACCGTAGCACTTCGCGATCACGTTCTTGCCCATCGCCTTCACTGTTTCGCGCGCGATGATTTTGGCGCCGATAGCGGCCTGGATCGGAACTTCGAAAAGTTGGCGTGGGATCAGCTCTTTCATTTTTGTTGCCAGGGCCCGGCCCTTGGCGGCAGCGGTGTCGCGATGCAGGACCAACGACAGAGCATCAACCGGTTCGCCGGCCACCAGTACATCCAGCTTTACCAGATCGCTCACCCAATAACCCGCCAGGTGATAGTCGAGCGAAGCGTAGCCGCGCGAAGTTGATTTCAAGCGATCGTAAAAATCGAGCACGATCTCGTTCAAAGGCAGTTCATAAGTAAGCATCACCCGGTTGGACGTGATGTATTCAAAGCCTTTCTGCTGGCCGCGTTTTTCTTCCAGCAAAGCCAGGATGCCACCCAGATGTTCTTCCGGAGTCAGGATCGTCGCCCTGATGGCCGGCTCTTCAATTTTCACGATGCGGCCGGGATCCGGCATCTTTGCGGGCGAGTCGATCTCAGTCACTTTGCCGTCGGTCGTGGTCACGACGTAGCGCACGCCCGGAGCGGTCGTGATCAGATCGAGATTGAATTCGCGCTCGAGCCTCTCCTGCACGATCTCCATGTGCAGCAGACCAAGAAAGCCGCAGCGAAAGCCAAAGCCGAGGGCGGTAGACGACTCCGGCTCGTAAAAAAATGAAGCGTCGTTAAGACGGAGCTTGTCCATCGCATCGCGCAGCTCTTCATACTGATTGGTGTCGATTGGATAAAGACCGGCGAACACCATCGGCTTAATTTCCTGATAGCCGGGAAAAGGTTCTTTGGTTGGCCGCGCGGCTTCGGTAACGGTGTCGCCAATCTGCACGTCGGCAACCGTCTTGATCGAAGCGGTTAAGAAACCAACTTCACCGACGCTTAGATGATCGATTGGTTTTGGACCGGGACGATTCACGCCCAGCGTCTCGACCTGATAATCGCGGCCGGCATTGTAAAAGCGAATCTTCATTCCCGGGCGAATGGTGCCGTCAATGACCCGAAACAAAACGATCACCCCGCGATAAGAGTCGTACCAGGAATCAAAGATCAGGGCTTTGAGCGGCGCTTCTGGATCGCCTTTTGGCGGCGGCACGTCGCGGACGATGGCCTCCAAAACTTCCGCCACACCGACGCCGGTCTTGGCGCTGGTGAGAATCGCGTTATGCGTTTCCAAGCCGATGAAGTGCTCGATCTGCTCGATCGCTTTCTCAGGCTCGGCGCCGGGAAGATCGATCTTATTGATGACCGGGATCAGTTCGAGATTGTTTTCGATTGCCAGATAAGTGTTGGCGAGGGTTTGGGCCTCGACTCCCTGCGAGGCATCGACGATCAGGAGGGCGCCTTCACAAGCTGACAGTGAACGCGAAACTTCATACGAGAAATCGACGTGCCCGGGCGTGTCGATCAGATTCAGGACGTACTCTTTGCCATCCTGCGCTTTGTAATCCAGCCGCACGGCGTGCGCTTTGATCGTGATGCCGCGCTCGCGCTCGAGATCCATGTCGTCGAGGATCTGCGCTTCCATGTCGCGTCCGGTCACGGCCCCGGTCAATTCGAGCAGCCGATCGGCCAGAGTCGACTTGCCGTGATCGATGTGCGCGATGATCGAGAAATTTCTAATGCGGGATGGATCCATTGGCGGTCGTCAGTTGTCCGAAGTCAACAGTCAGTTGTTAGTTAATGGGAACGGAGAGGATTTTGCAACTGAAGAGTGACAGGTGACTGCTGAGAAATTTCAAAGATCCTCTATCGCATTATCAATCTGCGCCCGCTGCAGAGTGCCGCTGTAGTCAACGTAGATCGACTTCCATTCCGAGAAGATGTCCAGCACCTGTGTACCCGCTTCGCGATGGCCGTTGCCGGTGGCTTTGGTGCCGCCAAACGGCAGGTGGACTTCAGCACCGATCGTAGCCGAGTTAACGTAAAAGATTCCGGTATAGGTTTCGTTCATCGCGTGGAAAGCACGGTTAACGTCCTGTGTATAGATCGCTGCCGATAGCCCATAGCGCACCCCGTTGGCAATCTCGATCGCTTCGTCCAGAGAATCTGTCGGGATCACGGAAGTCACGGGACCAAAGATTTCTTCCTGCGCGATCCGCATGTCCGGAGCTACATCGGTGAAGACTGTTGGCTCGATGTAATAGCCGCGAGCATAGTCGCCTTTGGTTAAGTGATTACCACCACAGGCGAGCGTGGCGCCATCTTCGTGCCGGCCGATATCGATGTAGCCCATGACCTTGTGCAGTGCTTCGGCGTTGATGACCGGACCGACCTCAACCTTTGGATCTGCTCCGTTGCCGACGCGCAGGGCTTTGGCCCTCGCCACCAGTTTCTTTGAGAATTGCTTGTAGACCTTCTTGTGCACGATCAGGCGCGAAGAGGCAGTGCAGCGCTGTCCCGAAGTGCCGAAGGCACCCCACACTGAACCTTCGACCGCATTGTCCACGTCCGCATCATCCATGACGATGATCGCGTTCTTGCCGCCCATCTCGAGCGAGCAAATCGCGTTGCGTTCGGCGCAGGCCGAGGCCACCAGGCGTCCGGTGTCAGTCGATCCCGTAAAAGAGATCAAACGCAGAGAGCGCCCGCCGGTGAGGCTGGCGCCCACCGTTTCGCCGTAACCCGTGACCAGGTTGACGACTCCGGGCGGGATGCCCGCTTCTTCACAAGCTCGGACCAGATTGTAAGTTGAGAGCGGCGTGTCTTCCGCCGGCTTGATCACCACCGTGTTGCCGCAGACCAAAGCCGGAATCATCTTCCAGGATGGAATAGCCATGGGAAAATTCCAGGGCGTGATCAATCCGCAGGGCCCGATTGGTTGCCGGACGCACATGGCGAACTTGTTAGGCATCTCGGCCGGAGTGGTGAAGCCGTGCAGGCGACGGCCCTCGCCGGCTGCGTAATACGTGCAGTCGATAGCTTCCTGAACATCGCCGCCCGCCTCTTTCAAAACCTTGCCCATCTCGCGGGTCATGTCGGCGGTGTATTTGGCCTTGTCCCTGATCAGGATCTCGCCGACGCGAAACAGCAATTCGGCGCGCCGGGGCGCGGGCGTCCGCCGCCAGCCGTCGAAGGCGGCCACTGCTGCTGACACTGCGGCGCTGACATCGTCGCTGACCGAAAGTGGAAAGCGTCCGATCAGGTCGCGGGTGTCCGCCGGGTTACGGTTTTCCATCCACTGCCCGCTTTTGCTCGGGACCCAGCGACCACCGATAAAGTTGTGATAGGTTTTGCTGCGCGTTCGTTTGTTGGCGCCAGCGGCCGATTTTTTAATTGGAGATTTTTTTGCTTGAGCCATAAAGAAACCAGAGGTCGGAAGTCAGTGATCAGAAGTCAGAAATCGATCCTGCCGTCGAAAGTTGTTTGCTGACTTCTGATTTCTGACTTCCGACTGACTTCTGCTCTGCTCTACTGATAAGTGAACTGAACGATGCGCTGGACGATCCGGTTCGGGTTTGACGATCGGTCGAACCGTGACAGGTTGAGTACGATTGCATCGCCCGGTTTCAGCGATTCAATCACGCGCTGGAAATCAGCCAGGGTCGTAACCGGCACGCGGTTCACACGCGTGACCACTTCACCGGCGATGATTTCATTAGGCCGGACGTCGGCCGCAAGTCCATTCGGATCGACTTCCTTCACATAAAGTCCTTTGACGCCGGTCAGATGCTTTTCGGTAATCTGTTGTGGCGTCAGTTCTGCCAGGGTCAAGCCGATTCTGCCGCCGCTGGTCTTGGGACTTTCAGGCTTGTCTTTGGAACTGCCAGTTTCCACGTCGCGGGGACTAAGATCCTGCCGTTCGGCCAGGGTCACACTGACGCTGCGGCGATCGAGCTTCCCATCGATATCGCGTAGAAAAGTGATGGTCACCGTCTGTCCCACGGCGGTGCCGGCAACTTTCGCGATCAGGTCATTAGAATCCTGCACCGGCTGGCCATTGAACTCGACGATGACGTCGTTTGTCTGCAGGCCGGCCTTGACCGCCGGAGTGGGCTGCGTGCCGCCTTCAGACGGTACGTCGGCCACGATCGCGCCCCGAACTTCGGGCAAGCGGTATACGCGAGCAAACTCTCCCTTTACCGATTCCAGGGTCACGCCCAGAAAGCCACGCTTAACTTTTCCCCCAGCCAGGATCTGTTCGCAAACAAACTTCGCTTCGTTTGAAGGCAGGGCAAAACCAATCCCGTTGTAGTCGCCGGTCAGGGTAGCAATTTGTGAGTTCACTCCGATTGCTTCGCCGTGCATGTTGACCAGCGGCCCACCGCTGTTGCCGCGATTGATCGCCGCGTCAGTTTGCAGAAAACGTTGAAAGCTCGAGAAGGCCTGCGAGTCACGTTCTTTCTTGGATATGATGCCGGCCGTCACCGTCTGATCCAGGCCGAACGGCGAACCAATAGCCAGGACCCAGTCGCCTACCTGGGTTGCGTTAGAATCACCAAACTTCATTACCGGCAGATCGTGTGGAGCATCGATTTTGATTACCGCCAGGTCAGTTTCTTTATCAATACCGATTACCTTGCCGCGATATCTTTCCCCGGTGAGCAGGCCGATGGTGATGCGCGTGGCGCCATCGATCACGTGATTGTTGGTGATGATGTAGCCCTTGGGATCGATGATAAAGCCACTGCCTACTCCGCGGGTCGGCCGCGGCGCCTGGCGACGGAACATGTCATACAAAGGGTTGCTCTGAGACTTATCCGGTTTGTCCTCGTTATCACCTTCAGTAAGTTCAGCCGAGATTTGCATCGTATCGATATTCACGACCGCCGGCTCGACCCGGCTGGCAATTTCCACGAACGAAGCCGAAAGTGCTTCGGGCGCGCGCGCCGCCGATTGCGTACCATCCTGAGCTACTGCCGGCCGGCCGGCGAGGATGGCTCCGATCCCAATGCCCGCCAGCACACAGACAACGGCCATGACTACGATCCACACACGCAGTTTCCGCAGAATCGTCGCTTCATCGCCAGTAGTTTCTTTGAAGGAATCGAACATGATTCACCGCCTTACAAATTCTTGACCGGATTTCGGCTCAGGGTAGTTCCACGCTCTTCGATCTTGGGGGACGCAGTTTGGGCAGTATAGCGAATGGACGCGGGAAAAACTAGAAGTCGCTGCAGGTGGAGTTCCGAGAGTGGTGCCGCCCTGATCCGGCGCAACAAAGCCGCTTGCTGGTAAACGGTCTTAGTCCGGTAGGGACAAGATGTTTATAGACAACGGAGTGCAAAAAATGATGGGCCAGGCGATTAGGTCGATTGTTACTAATAAACATCCGGCTCCTGCGGATAAACATCCAGATCCTACGGAGCCTTTTTGCCAACTTATCACGATCTGATCTCAGCAACGCCTGCCAGCAAAACCTATCCCCCTTAAAACCGCCGTTCACGGCCGCAGCAGGATTTTCAGCACCCCGGGTGCCGCGGCGCGCTTCATTGCCCGCAACCCGTCGCTCAGCGATTGTTCTTCGCTTATCAGGCTGGTGACGTCAACCGCATTGGCTTTTAGCAGTTCAAGCGCCGGGGCGAACCGGCCACAGCGTGACCCGATCACACTGATCTCGTCGACTACAATGCGCGCCGCGTTCAAATCGGTGGCGCCATGAAAAGTTGATTTCAGCACGAGGGTGCCGCGTGGACGCAGCAGCTCGAGAGCAAGATTGAAACCGGTGGCTGAGCCAGAGGCTTCCACAACCACGTCGAACTGGCGTGCCCGACTCTGTGCTTTGTCGATCGTCGCAGTTTCGACGCCCCGACGCGCAACGATTTCCAACTTGTTTCGATGCTTGCCCAAAAGTGTTACCGGAGCTCCGGTAGTAGCCAGCACCTGAGCGCAGAGCAAACCTAGTTTGCCGTCGCCGATTACCGCAACATCTGTCCGTTCGCTGATCCTTGCTCGTTCCAGAATTCCACAAGCAGCCGAGAGCGGTTCGGTGAACACTGCTTGCTCGTCAGAGACAGTGTCAGGCACCGGCAGCAGATTCGCGATCGGCAGTTGCACGAACTCTGCATGCGCACCATTGCGCCCGACGATACCCAACACCGTTCGTTTCGCACAGTGACGCGAATCGCCCCCGCGACACAGATCGCAATTGCCACAACCGGCATTGATCTCGCCGACCACCCGTTGTCCGAGTGTCAGAGACCCGACTTCCGGCAAGCTCTCGATCACGCCTACAAACTCATGCCCGAGCGTTCCTGAAAAACCGGCATAGCCAAGCGCGATTTCTAAATCAGTGTTGCAGATTCCTGCCAGCGTTACGCGCACCAGAACCTCACTGGCCTCCTCAGGCGGAGCGACCTCGCTCACTGAGAGCTTTTGATTTTCGTAACGCAGAGCCTTCATTCGATTGTCAGTGGCCTTAAAAAGTCTTGGTGCGTTCGTAGGCATTTTCAAGGGTGAGTTCGACGGTTTGGCCGCGTCCCAGCACCTTGATCGGCAATCGCCACTCGATCCTTTCGCCCCCGGTCAGGGCGGTGGTTGCTCTGATCCACCAGTTACCTTCGGACAACTTCGCCACCGCGCGGCCATTGGCGTCGAGTTGCGGGCGCACGGGTAGGAGCCCTTTTATCCGCTGTGCGAGAAAGTCATCGAAGTTTTTTCCGGGTCTTAACACAGCGGAAAAATCCCTCTGGGCAGAGGCATAGTCGAGCGGATAGATCTCTACTTGAGCGTTAATCGAGTTCGCCGCTGAGTCGTTGCGGAGGACGATGGTGACTACCGAGTTAGCATTCGCGTCGAACAATTCAGGCCGCGAGCCGTCAGCCGGCAAACGGCGGTACACGTTCCAGCCGGCGGCGAAAAGCGAAACCAGAAGCGCCGCGCCCAGGAAAATTTTGATTACTGAAATGATCCGATTTTCTGTGCTCACGTTTGATACCAACGCGCGACCACCTTCTGAGAACGCGTTATTTATATCACCGAAGACGGAATATCAAAGAGTGGCCCGTGCGTCGCGCCGATCATCACGCGCCAGATGCGCGGGGTCACCCTGGTTGAACGCCACGCGAATGCGCGATAATCTCACACCGTGAATAATCTTTGGGACGACAAGCTGCGCGAAGAATGCGGCGTCTTTGGCATCTACGGACATACGGAAGCCTCCCGTATGACCTATCTGGGCCTGTACGCGTTGCAGCATCGGGGACAAGAGTCATGTGGCATCGCCGTCTCAAACGGTAGTCAACTGGTTTCAGAGCGAGCGATGGGCTATGTCTCGGAAGCCTTCGATCAAACCCGGCTGGATCGCATGCCAGGAACCAGCGCTATCGGTCACGTTCGCTATTCCACTGCTGGGGAAGTTTCGCTGCGGGAATGCCAACCGTTTCTGGTCACCTGCCAACACGGCCAGATCGCCGTCTGTCACAACGGCAATTTGCCGTTTGCCCGCGAGGAACGAAAGAAGCTGGAGCAGGAAGGTGCGATCTTTTCTTCGACCTCGGACACCGAAGTGATCCTGCACGGCGTGGCGCGCTCTCACGCCGCCAGCGTGACGGAGGCCATTCCCGAGGTTCTGCGTCAAACTGAAGGCGCCTTCTCGATGCTCTTTCTGACGCCGACTGAGTTGATCGCGATTCGAGATCCGCGTGGCTTTCGTCCCCTCGCGCTCGGTCGTTTGAATGACGCCTGGGTGGTCGCTTCCGAGACCTGCGCTTTCGATCTGATCGATGCCAAGTACGTGCGCGACATTGAGCCCGGCGAAATGGTTATCATCAACGAAGACGGCCTGCGTTCCTCTCGTCCCTTATTAGCCCAGCAGCATTCGATGTGCATTTTTGAGCACGTTTATTTTGCCCGTCCGGACTCGCTCATCTTTGGTCAGTCGGTCAATCTGTCGCGACATCGGATGGGCAAGCGTCTGGCGATCGAGCAACCGGCGGACGCCGACCTGGTGGTGCCGGTACCCGATTCAGGCGTGCCGGCGGCGATTGGTTATTCATCTGAGAGCGGTCTGCCGTTTCGCTTTGGCCTGGTGCGCAATCACTATGTGGGCCGCACTTTCATCGAACCACGGCAATCGATTCGCAGTTTCGGAGTGCGAATCAAACTCAATCCCGTGCGTCACTTGATCGAAGGCAAACGGATCATCCTGATCGACGATTCGATCGTGCGTGGCACGACCTCAAAAAAGATCGTGCGCATGGTGCGCGAGGCCGGCGCCAAAGAAATTCATGTGCGCATTTCCTGCCCGCCAACGATCAGTCCCTGCTATTACGGCGTAGACACGCCCGACAAGTCCCAGCTGATTGCCGCCAACTATTCGATTGAAGGGATCCGCGACTTTATCGAAGCCGACTCGCTCGGCTATCTCTCGCTCGAGGGCATGCTGGAAGCAACCGGAATAGATCCGACCTCAGCCTGCGTCGCCTGCTGGAATGAAAAGTATCCCACGCGGATTAACAGTAATGCAGAGACAATGCACTCGCGTGAGCAGGCCGGCCCGCCGCGGGTGGCGGTCGAGATTTGAAACTGGTCAAGGGTTGCAGAACCGAGAGCGGTAGCGACCGGATGCTGGACTCAAGTCACGTTTAAAACAGAATCGGTCGGGTATCCTTTGGAAGCGAAAGTTGCGCCTGGCATCCGGTCGCTACCGCTCTCGGTTCTGTAACTGAGACGGCCAATATTCGCAAGAATCTTGCGGGCGAGTACTTGACGCCTAAACTACAATGTCGTCCTACCCGACTCCTTCGTAGGCGGCGACAATGCAAACTTCCAGAGAGTTCCGAGACGATCACATTCCTGTCGGTTACTTAATCACATTTCGCAGCTATGGAACCTGGCTGCACGGAAGGCGCGGCTCAGTCGACCGGGTTCATAATACCTATGGCACTCCAACTCTGATTTCTGACGAGTCACGATGGCGGTACAATCGGCGAGCACTCGCACAAGGTCCAGTGAGATTACGTACCCGGCATCGCGCCGCTGTAGAACAGGCCATTCGAGAGACATGTGAAATCCGTAGATGGTCTCTGTGGACTGTGAACGTGCGCAG
>JBBRMS010000013.1:0-66521 GCA_038230715.1 Pyrinomonadales bacterium | reverse complement strand
GATTGGGGCAATCTCGAAGAGAGATTTGTCGAACAGAAAAACGCCCGCGCCGAAAAGTATCTTTCGCCCATGGTCGCCAACGATCCGCAGCGCTGCATCCTCTGTAAACGTTGCACGCGTGTCTGCGATGAATGGATGGGCGAGGACGCCATCGAAGCCGGCAATCGCGGCGCCAACACAGTGATTGGCACGTACGGTGGTTGGTTGAATTGTTCGCAGTGCGGTAACTGCATTGAAGTCTGCCCGACCGGAACTTTGCTCGACGGCACTTATCGACATCAGGCCCGGCCCTGGGAACTGACGCAGACAGTTTCCACTTGCACCTATTGTTCCGATGGTTGCCAGATGTCACTGGGCTCTCGCAGCGACGAATTGATGCGGATCGTGGCGCGCGATCGCTATGTCAATGGTTTGAACGGTGAGTTCCTCTGCATCAAAGGCCGCTTCGGCCACCCCTTCGTCAATCATGAGACGAGAATCCGCACGCCTTTGATTCGTTACAAGAAAGGCGGCAAGTTGATCCCGGCGACCTGGGACGAAGCGATTCGCTTGACGGCGCAGAAGCTTGATGCAGTAGTCGCGGCGCACGGCAACAACTCGCTGGCCGTTGTCGGCAGTCCTCGCCTGACGAATGAAGCTCTGTATTGTCTCCGGAAGTTCGCGACTGAAGTGGTAGAGACTGAAAACTTCGCGATTGCCGACCAGTTTTGTATTAAGCCGTTCTTCGACAATCTGGGCGGGCCGCTCGCGACGCATCACGACATCCGGCACGCGAAAACTATCGTCTTGATTGGCGGCGAACCGGAAGAACTGCAACCGTTGACCGCAAAGCAAACCCGGCAGGCGGTACGCAACGGCGGCGCCCAATTTATCCTCGTCAACAAAGCGCCGATTCGTCTGCGTGAGCAGGCTTCACAGTTCATTCATGTGCGGCCGGGCACCGAGAATGCGGCAGTACTCGCGCTCGCCAACGGTAACGACGACGGTCTGGCCGCGCGCAAGTTGGGAGTGGACGCTCAGGAACTCGACCTGGCCCGGCGCACAATCTCTGAAACGCAGGGCGATGTCGTCATCATGTTTGGAGGTGAGTTGGGCTCGGCCGCGCAAGCGATCATTGCGCAAATGCCCTACACCTTTGCCGGAGAAGGCCGGCGCATCCTGCTGCATCCGCTGCCGCTATTCAATAACAGCGTCGGCGCTCTCGACATGGGACTGCATGGGAAGGCACTGACCGAAACCCTCGGCGCCACAGGTGATTCCATCCGCGCGCTCTACGTCGCCGGAAGTTTTCCAGCTGAGAGTTTGCGCGCAGCCGCTGAGGCGGTCAGCCAGCTCGATTTTGTGGTAGTACAGGAACTATTCGAAACTGAGACAACTGCGTTTGCGGACGTCGTGTTCCCGGCGGCTTCATTCGCGGAAATCGATGGCACGTACACCAACAACGATGGCTTTGTGCAGCGGGTGCGCAAGTCAATCGAACCGGTGAACCAGTCAAAAGCGGACTGGCTGATTGTCTCGCAGCTGGCGCGCGAATTGGGTTTTGATTTTGGATTTGAGATGTCGGCCAGCGCTGTCTTTCGCGAATTGGCAGAACGCATTCCTGCCTATGGCAATCTGCGTTATCCCGATCTCAAGGATGAAGGCTCGCCCGTGCAGGTGCAGCACTCTGTGGCGCCGAAGCGCGATCTGGCAAACGAAATGGGAGAGGTCAGGAAAGCAGTCGAAGCGCTTAGCGACGACGGTGAAAAGATTGGCGAAACGCCGGCGGTGGGACACGAGCTATTTAAGTTGGGCACTCTGACCGAAAAGGTGCCGCAGTTCCATCTGTTGGCTGCAGGAAATCCAAAGCCTGAGACATTCCGGATTTCACCGCTCTATCAGATCACGATTGACGAAGGGCTGAAACGTGAACCGGTCGGGGCCTGAGCTGTGGAGTGCGGTGATTTGTCGCCGCTTTCCAGGTCGCGACTTATCGCGACCATCTTTGATCAGAGCGGCAGCGACAAGTCGCTGCTGACCAGAGCGCTGACGAGTCAGCGCACTCCAGAGTAGATGGAAGAGCTAACACAAATCGGGCTTAAGATGGCCGGCATCATGGTCGCCTTTACGGTGGTTATGACAATGGTCGCTTATACCGTGCTCGCCGAGCGCCGGGTACTCGGGTTCATCCAGGGTCGCCTGGGGCCAAATCGTGTTGGCCCCGGCGGATTTCTGCAGCCCCTCGCCGATCTGATTAAATTCATTTTCAAAGAAGACATCGTCCCTGATAAATCCACGCGCTTTGTTTATTTCCTCGCGCCCATAATCGCAACCGTGGCTGCTTTGATGACGATCGTCGTCTACCCTTTCGGACCCGACCTTCATATTCCTTTCATCGACAAGACCATTCCGATGGTGATCGCGCGCTTCGACGTCGCCCTGCTGTACGTGCTCGGGGTAACCTCAGTCGGCGTCTATGGCATCGCCCTGGCGGGTTGGTCGTCAAACAATAAGTACAGCTTGATGGGCGGGCTTCGTTCGTCGGCGCAAATGATTTCGTACGAGCTGGCCCTCGGATTGGGATTGATTGGCGTGATCCTGCAGTCAGGCACGCTCGATCTGCAGAGCATCGTCGAACAGCAGTCCGGGGTTCTGGGGATCAGCGGCTGGAACATGTTCTGGGTTCAGCCCCTGGGATTTCTTATCTACCTGATCGCAGCGATTGCTGAGACCAATCGCGTTCCCTTCGATCTGCCGGAAGCTGAGACCGAACTCGTCGCCGGCTTTCACACGGAATACAGCGCGATGAAATTTGCGCTCTTCTTCCTGGCTGAATACGTGAACATGTTCACGGTCTCAATGCTGGCTACGACTTTGTTCCTGGGCGGTTGGAATGGTCCCTTTATCCACCAACTGCCGTGGCTCGGCCCTTTTTATTTTCTCGGCAAGGTGATCCTTTTTCTTTTTCTTTACATCTGGTTGCGCGGCACGCTGCCGCGTTTTCGTTTCGATCAGTTAATGAGTTTTGGCTGGAAGTTCCTGGTGCCGGCGGCCATCATTAACATCGTAATCACGGCCACGATTGAATGGTCGGGCCTGTTTGATTTGGTCGCCCAGTACCTTAAGACGCAGACCGGTTGGTGGGGATGAGCACGATCCTTTTTATGTTATTTGCCGGAATGGCAATCGGTTGCGCCGTCTCAATGGTGGCGCAAAGGAATCCGCTCTACAGCGCCATCTCTCTGATCGGGGTTTTCATTTCACTGGCCTGCTTATATGTAACCCTGGCAGCGCCCTTTATTGCGGCGGTTCAGGTAATCGTGTATGCCGGCGCCATCATGGTTCTGGTCGTGTTTGTGATCATGCTGCTCAATGTTGAGGAGGAAGAACGTAACCCTCTGCGTCTGCGCTCGCTGGTGCCCGTCGCCATCGGTCTGGCGGCGGTCCTGTTTGCCGAGGCGGCCTTCATTATTTTCTTTGTAAACGCATCGCCTCAAACTCCAACGCAGAATATTTCAGACGTGGGCCTAACCCGGTCGATCGGAACGGGCCTCTTCACGACGTACATTCTGCCGTTTGAGATCACTTCGATACTTTTGTTGATGGCCATCGTGGGTGCGATCACTCTGGCACGGCGAGGTGGATTGTTACCGGCTAACGCCGGAGTAGTTCCGGGTGATCAAGTCTTTTCCAAGGAGCTGCTGGATCGCCGCGACGTCGGCGATCTGACCGCGGTGAAAACGCATTCGACTGACGAGGCAGCACTATTGCTGGGGGTTGATCACAAATAAATGGGTCCACAACTTTCATGGTACCTGGCGCTTTCGGCGGTGCTGTTCACGATCGGCGTCGTTGGGGTGCTGATTAAGCGCAACGTGATTTCGATGTTCATGTGCATTGAGTTAATGCTCAACGCGGTGAATCTCACTTTCGTGGCCTTCTCGAGTTTCTTTCGCGACGTCTCCGGACAATTGTTTGTCTTTATCGTGATGACTGTCGCCGCCGCCGAAGCCGCGGTGGGTTTGGGAATCATCATCACCATCTTTCGTAATCGTGAATCACTGGATGTCGATGATGCGAGTATTTTAAAGCTTTAGTTGTTCCGCCTTCAGGCGGACTTGGTTTGCCTATGGGAATTCCGCCTGAAGGCGGAACTCCAAACGGATCTGATGCAGCAGACGAATCTTCTTAGCATAATCATCTTTGCGCCGCTGGTCGGCGCTCTTGTCAATTGGCTTCTGGGTCGGCGCGTGCGCAACGAACGATTCATCGGCATCGTCGCCTGCGGCGCGGTAGGCCTTTCGACGATTGTCGCTTTTTACCTCGCGTTCAAGTCAGACGGCGCTCTGCGATCCACGCAACCGGTCATGGATCATCTCTGGACCTGGGTTGAGGTGGGATCGTTTCGGGCAGACTTTGGGCTGGCGATGGATCGGCTGAGCGGAATTTATGCGCTCTTCATCACCTTTGTCGGTTTCCTAATCCACGTATTTGCCACCGGGTACATGCATCGCGACCGGGGATACTACCGCTTCTTTGCGTACCTGAATCTGTTTATGTTCGCGATGCTGACCCTCGTGCTGGCGGACAACCTGCTGTTGATGTTTGTCGGCTGGGAAGGCGTCGGGCTTTGCTCGTACCTGCTGATTGGATTTTATGTTGATAAGGAAGAAGCTGCGCCCGCCGCAAAGAAAGCCTTCATCGCCAACCGGGTGGGCGATTGGGGGTTCATTCTGGGATTGATGCTGCTCTTCTGGCTGACCTCGAGTGCGGGTCATCCATCGATCAGTTTCTTTGACAAGCCTGGCGTCACGAGCGCGCTCACAACCATAGCTCACCTGCCGTTCGAAGGCTTCGGCTGGCATATGGTCTTCGCCGGAGGCATCACCTCGATCGCATTTCTGCTCTTCATTGGCGCGACCGGAAAGAGCGCGCAGATTCCTCTGTTTGTGTGGCTGCCTGATGCCATGGCCGGACCGACCCCGGTGTCTGCTTTGATCCATGCAGCGACGATGGTTACGGCCGGTGTTTACATGGTCGTGCGATGCTCGGTGATATTCACGCACGCGCCTACCGCTATGTTTGTGGTTGCGATTATTGGCGCGGCCACTGCTCTGTTCGCCGCCACGATTGGTTTAGCACAAAATGATATTAAGAAGGTGCTCGCCTACTCGACCATCTCGCAGCTTGGTTACATGTTCATGGCATGCGGTGTGGGCGCTTTTGTGGCGGCAATCTTTCACGTGATGACGCATGCTTTCTTCAAAGCCCAACTCTTCCTTGGATCCGGATCCGTCATTCACGGAATGCATCACGAGCAGGACATGCGCCGCATGGGCGGCCTGCGCAAGTACATGCCCGTCACCTGGCTGACGATGTGCGCCGGTTGGCTGGCCATCTGCGGCATTCCGATCTGGGCCGGGTTCTTTTCGAAGGATGAAATTCTTTGGAAGGTGTGGAGCGGTCATGTCGAGGGCGTCCCACCCGGCTTCAACAAAGTCCTGTGGTTTGTGGGCGCGGTGACTGCCCTGCTGACCGCCGTTTACATGACCCGTCTGATGGTGATGACGTTTTGGGGCGGCGAGCGCTTTCGCGACCAGCATGTGGCCCACGGTCACGAACACAAGCATGAACACGGCGTGCACACGCCCCACGAATCGCCGCTGTCAATGACGATACCGCTGATCGTGCTGGCGCTGCTGTCGACCTTTGGTGGACTGGTCGGTGTTCCTTATGCGCTCAGTTCTCTAACTGGCGGACATCCTGAGAATTATTTCGAGCAGACACTGGGACCCGTTGTCAGCGAAGCGCGGGGGAATGCGGGAGAGTCAGGCGCGCCCACGGATTTACATTTCCTCTCGCCTCCACCGCAGGAGGTCGATGGTAAGCCGGCGGTGGAAGGAGCGCGCGGGTCAAACCCTGTCGAAGCTATCCCCGGTCCTGAAGAACTAAGCCAGGAGCGGCTCTTCACGCTGATCTCAGTCCTGATTGCCCTCACCGGCATCAGCATTGGCTGGTTCATGTTCAAGAACCAACCGCTCAGGAAGATGCCGCGGTTGCTGGAAAACAAGTACTACGTTGACGAAATCTATAACGCCGCAGTAATCCAGCCGATCCTGGTAGTTTCGCGAGAAGGCTTATGGAAGATATTCGACATCGGCGTGATTGACGGACTGATTCATGGACTGGGACGCACAGTAGTGGGCGCGGGCCAGGTGGTTCGCTACATGCAGATTGGTTTCGTCCGCGTCTATGCGGCAATTATTTTGGCGGGCGCAATAATTATCCTCGCGTATTTTGCTTACAACGGCGCGCACGTAGTGCAGTTTCTGACTAAGTAGAAGTACGACAAACTTTAGTTTGTCACAGAGCGGATTTGGAACTCGAGCGAGCAAGACGATAAAGGCCGGCAAACTGAAGTTTGTCGTACTCTTGATGCAACACCTCTTAACCATACTCATTCTGTTGCCCGTGATCGGCGCGGGCACGACAGTGATCTACAGCCTGACGCCCGGGGCGCGCGAATCGCATCATCGTTGGATTGCGCTGGGATTCACCGCCCTTTCATTTATCGTTTCGCTGCTGCTGATTCAGGGCGCCGGCGGAGGAGTCGCGGCCTTTCGCTTCACCGAGAACTACACCTGGGTAAGCGCGATTGGCGCGCGCTATCACCTGGGCGTTGACGGCATCAGCCTGTGGTTGGTGCTGCTGACTACCCTCTTGATGCCGATTGCGATTCTTTCAAGTTGGACCTCCGTGGCCAAACGGCAACTTACTTACTACGTGCTGTTGCTGCTGCTTGAGTCGGCGATGATCGGCGTGTTTGTCTCGCTCGACCTGCTCCTGTTCTATCTCTTCTTTGAGGCATCGCTGGTGCCGATGTTTTTCCTCATCGGTGTCTGGGGTGGCGAGCGCCGGATTTACGCGGCCGTCAAATTCTTTATCTACACTGCGGTTGGTTCGCTGCTGATGCTGGTCGGCATCATTGCTCTCTACTTCATCCATCAGAATGCGACCGGGACGGGCACGTTCGATTACACGGTGCTGGTGGAAACTTTGCGCGGCAGCATGACGGTGATTTCGCCGCGCACAGAGTTCTGGTTGTTCCTGGCGTTTGCTTTGGCCTTTTGTATCAAAGTGCCTTTGTGGCCGCTGCATACCTGGCTGCCCGACGCGCACACGGAAGCTCCCACTGCCGGTTCAGTGATCCTGGCGGGCGTCCTGCTGAAGATGGGCACCTACGGATTGCTGCGCTTTAACTTCGGTCTGTTTCCGAACGCTTCGAAGCAACTGGCGCCGTTTATGATCACTCTGGCGGTAATCGGAATCATTTACGGCGCCCTCGTGGCCATGGTTCAGCCGGACGTAAAACGACTGGTTGCTTATTCATCGGTAAGCCACATGGGGTTTGTCGTCCTGGGTCTATTTACGTTTACCGAACAGGGTATGCAGGGCGCGCTCTATCAGATGTTGAGTCACGGCGTTTCAACCGGCGCCTTGTTTTTGTTTGTGGGAATGATTTACGAGCGGCGTCACACCAGAATGATCAGTGACTTTGGGGGGCTGGTGCGACCGATGCCCTGGTTCTCAACATTCTTTGTGATCGCTTCGTTGTCGTCGATCGGACTGCCATTCCTGAATGGATTTGTGGGTGAGTTTCTGATCATGCTTGGCTCGTGGACCTCCAGCGCTATTCAGCATACGTGGATTGTGACCATGCTGGCTGGGACCGGCGTTATCTGGGCGGCAGTCTATATGATATGGATGCTCCAGCGCGTTGTGTTCGGCACCAATACCAGTGAAGCCAACGCCGGGCTCTCGGACATCAACCTGCGCGAGTTCGCCCTGGTGTTGCCCCTGCTCTTGTTGATGCTTTTCATGGGCGTCTATCCGGCTCCGTTTTTGAATCGCACGCGCGCCAGTATCGAAGCGACGCGACGCGTTCTGGTTGGCCCTCAGGCCAGCGGCACACCTGAGGTGGCCATTGCGCCAAAAGGATCTGAATCGCATTGAAAATTACTCTAATGAATCAGGGAACCTTAATTCGACCACTCAGGATGACGCTGTTGGCAATAGCCATTCTCAGTGCCACACTGACTCCTGTCTCGAGTCAGGTCAAAGACGTGGGCGCCGCACCCAACATGAAGCTGCAGGGTCTGGACGGGCGCGTCTATGATATGAACGACCTGCGCGGCAACGTGGTGCTGGTTTCATTTGGGGCTACCTGGTGCGCGCCGTGCAGCTCGGAGCTACGGGCGCTGGAAGAACTTCTGATGGAGTATCGCCACAAGCCGGTTAAGTTTTACTGGGTCAGCATTGAAAGCCCCGATCAAGTTTCGAACGCGGTTCTGAAGCGCTACGCGAAAGAACTAAAGGTTAGTTTTCCGGTGTTGCGAGACACTGCCAAAATGGTGTTCTCGCAGTTTTCACCGCGCGTGCGCCTGCCGATGATCGTTTTGATGGGCAAAGATGGCCGGGTGGATATCCCGGTATCGTTTGGCATGCGGTCTCCGGCCGAGGCGTATAAGGCCGACATGCGCGTCCGGCTTAATAAATTACTAAGGTAGCTGCGGGCGCACTAATTGAGAACTCAATGTCTGTATTAGCATTCCAATCAATAACGCCCGATATCAATCTGACGCTGATCGCGCCGGAGCTAATCATTGGCGTCGCCGGCGTGATCCTAATGATGGTCGATGCCTTTTCTCGCCGCGGCCAACGATGGCTCACCGGCGGGCTATCAATCGGAGCGCTGCTGGTCGCGGGGGCGGCTACGATCTGGCTGGGCTCTGGATTCACAGGTCCGCACAGCGCATTCAATGGCATGATCGTACTCGATGAGTTGCGGCTGAGCTTCACTCTCATCTTTATCATCGTTTCACTGCTTACAGTCCTGATCGCATCGGCCTGGATCGACACTGAGCAGTTGCCGGCCGGAGAGTTTCACGTGCTGCTGCTGTTCGCCACCTGCGGCATGATGCTGATGGCTTCGGCTGGGGATCTGGTTATCGTGTTTCTCGGTCTGGAGATTCTGTCGATTGCGACCTACGTGATGGCCGGGTTCCGGCGAACTGACGTTCGCTCGAACGAATCGTCGCTAAAGTATTTTATTCTGGGGTCACTGGCCTCCGCGTTTCTGCTCTACGGAATCGCCCTCGTGTATGGAGGTACAGCCACCGACACACTGCCGGGCACGACCAACATTGCCATGATCGCCGGGCGGCTGAACCATTCGCTTTACCCGCCGTTGTTGTTGGCGGGCGCCGCTTTGATGCTGGTTGGATTCGGATTCAAGATCGCCACGGCCCCCTTCCATGTCTGGACCCCGGACGTTTACGAAGGCGCACCCACGCCAGTCACGGCCTTCATGGCGGCTGGTCCAAAGGCGGCCGGCTTTGCGTCTTTCATGCGAGTTTTTGTTTTTGGTTTTCCGGTGGCGACAGCTCTTGCCAGTACCGGCGGCTATGCTCACAAAAGTTGGTTGGGTGCCCTGGCGATCATGGCCGCCTTAACCATGACGGTCGGCAACGTGGTGGCGATTGCTCAGAGTAACGTCAAACGGATGCTTGCCTATTCGTCGATTGCGCATGCCGGGTATGCGCTGGTTGGATTCGTGGCGGCCGGCGCGGCACCCGACGCTGAGCAACGTAGCGCAGCGCTGACTTCGGTGGCCTTTTATCTGCTCACCTACGCGGTGATGAACATGGGCGCGTTTGCGATCATTACCTTAATCGCTCGTGGAAACGATCGTCACAACGCCGTCGATGACTATAACGGCATCGGCTTTCTGTCCCCGGTTCTGGCTTTTTGCCTTTCGCTGTATCTGCTGAGCTTATTAGGAATGCCTTTGACAGCGGGATTCATGGGGAAGGTCATGGTCTTCACCACCGCGGTGCGTCAGGGGTACACCTGGCTGGTCGTGATCGGGGTCTTGAACACAGCCGTTTCCGCTTACTACTACCTCAGATTGATTGTGGTGATGTTCTTTCGCGAGCGAAATGCTCCATGGGATTCGCCGCGGATACCAGCGAGTGTAGCGATTGCCCTGGTGCTTACAATTGGCGGCGTCTTCTACCTCGGCCTTTTCCCCGAGCGGGTAATCAGGGCCTTCGGGGCCCGTCCGACGATTTCAATTCTGCTCCGTTAACCTACCAGCATGGTGTCTCGCACTCCAATCAATCAAATAGAACCGCCAAACACAAAAAGAAAGCGCGCCCGATCTCCAACGGTTCGCGCGCAATCGGCGGAGGATCTGGTGATTGAAGTTGAACACACCCTGGCTGATTCGTGGTTGCCCGGCATCTATCATCGAATTCTGAAGTTACGCACGCGGTCATACGCTTTTCCGGCTGTAGCCAAAACCCGGGCCAGGATGGCCGCACCCGAAATCCAACACACGCTCCTTGGGATCGAGTTGAAGGTTGGCAGCCAGCGAATGCTCTGTCCTGACCTGGCCACCGCCCGTTACCTGGCAGTTTTTGCTCGCGCCGGTTGTGCAGCGGTTGCCATTCCGTATGACATTACTAAAATTTCACATCTGGCCGATGAGCTAGAAAGCTCCTGGCATCGGATGTTGCTCCTGATAACAACTGTGGCAGAGGGCCGCAGTGAAGCTTTCGCCACTCGCATTCGCAGCCTCTTAATTGGTAAAGTACGAGATGAAATCGCTCAAGCCGGTGCGGGCACAAGGATTCCGGAATTCAAACTGAGCACGAAACAGGGACGCAGGTAAGTTAGTAAACTAGCGGGTTCCAAGGTTTTCGCAACAAGAGATGTCGCAAGAAATTCATCCGATGGAAATGGACAACCGAAACCAGGGAGAGCCGGTCGAGTCATCGCTTCCCTTCCCATTCAACCAGCACACGTTTTGCCGTTATGAGCGGATCGAAAAGAGGATCGACCGCGTGCGGGTGTTGATTGTCGACAACCTGCTGCGCAACGAAAGCGATTTGTCAGACGTAGCGCGAGCGGCCTGGGGAAAAGAATCAGCAACTCACCTGAAACAGGAGCGGAAGATTGCTGAAATGGCGATGCAGAATATCGTTAGCAACGTTGACCGTCTCGTAAAAGAGCCGGACGCTCGCATAGTCCACGTTTCTGACCTCGCCGCAACCGCGGCAGAATTCCAGCCGGAAGCCATCGTGCTCAGCGGCACGCTGCGCGACTTTGATTTTTACAACCCGGAAATCCTGGCCGACTTCGCAGAATTCATTCGGACTACGACTGTCCCGGTGCTGGGAATCTGCGGCGGGCACCAGATGATCGGATTGAGTTTTGGCGCGCGCGTGGTAACGCTCGATCTGCAGGAACAAAGCGCTCGGCGCGATGGTCGGGTGACGGAATACCAATACCGCCTGGTGCGCATCATCGAGCCCAACGATCCGATATTTGCGGAGATCGACAACCCTCACCACGCGCTCTGGCAGGATTACACCAGAGAGGGACGAATCCTGCGTGTCTGGCAGAATCATGGCCTGCAGCTGGATCAAGTGCCAGCCGGCTTCCAGCTTCTGGCCACTTCTTACCTCTGCCGCAACCAGATGATGGTCAAGCGCTCTGACGGCCAGATGATCTACAGCGTCCAGTTTCATTTGGAAAAGTCCTTCGAAGACTGGAACAAGAGTCGCACTCGCTGGGAGCATCCCAACGAATCTCGCGATGGCCGCATTCTGTTCGAGAGTTTTCTGCGACTGGCCCTGGCCGCCCGAACCAACTGATAAGCCAGGGCGGTTCTTTGCGGACTTAGGGGAGACTTCTGAAACTCTCCAGGTCCGGCGGTGTCGATTCCGCAAAAAGTTGGACGACTCAACGTCCAGTAATCGACGAATAATGATGGGAATGGCTGATTTAGTGATTTGACCTTCACTAAGTCTGGCCAACACTAAGAAATCGGTCCGGCTTCCGGGACCAACCGCTGAACCTTATCCAGGTTCGGCTATTGACGTACTGCGGAACTCTGTTATAACGGTGCGGTGCTACAAACCTTCAAACACTTTCGGGAGGAAGTTCAAATATGTTACGACGACTGACTGCAAGAAAGATTGCGCTTCTGGCTTTTTGTGGCCTCGCGGCGATGGCCTTAATGATTACGACTGCGACCGTACCTAATTCGGCAGCTGATTTCAGCGGCCGGGAAATCCTTAGTGTTACCCGCATCGCTCACGGCGGCGCCGATTATGCCGGCTTGCAAAACGTGACCGTGCAAGCCAGCGGCTTTGTAAACGCAGCGGCCTTTGGCGGTCTGGCGGCTAATCCGCTCGGCGCCATGGCCGAGGTCAAACTGCGGATCACCGATTATCAGGACAAGCAGATGCGACGGCGGCTTGATGTCGCACCCACCGCGGTCCTCGGACCTGGACCAACTTATCTCGTTTTTACCGGCGCCCAGGGCGGCGGCATGATGTTCGGAAACGAGTTTCGCGTTCGTGAAACTGCCGTCTCGCGCCACTGGGCCATGATGGGCTTTGACACTCTGAACCGCGCTATCGAAGGCTCGCTCGTCAGCGCTCGCCAGTCTGATGAAGGAAATGACTATGTGGTTGAAGTCAAATTCAATGCAGACGACACCGTGCGGTACTGGATTAACAAACAGTCATTCCTGATTGACAAGATTACGACCCGCTATCGCAGCCAGGTTTTGATCGAAGAGAACCGCAGCGATTACCGCCGGGCCGATTGCATGATGTTGCCTTTTCACATCATCACGCGGCTGCAGGGACAACCGTTCGCTGATCTCGATATTGCCAGCTACGATCTGAAATCCAGCGTGCCGGCTTCGCGGTTCACCATCACCGCCACGCCGTAACTAAAACAACCAGCCTCTGCAAAGGTCCAGGGTCCTCCCGCCCTGGACTTGCGGAGCATATTCCCCCTCGCTTACCTCTGAAAACGACAATCAACAATCGACCATTATCACTAACCCGCGAGACGCTCACCAAGGCAGCCGCCGAGCTGGCAGACCGCGACCAATATCTCGCAGCGATTCATCAAACACATGGCCCACCGCCTATGTGGGCCAGACGCCCGGGCTTCCCGACTCTCTTACGGATCATCCTAGAGCAGCAGGTCTCCCTCATCTCGGCGCGCGCGATGTTCGAACGTCTCAAATCAAACATCGAACCTTTCAATGCATTGGGATTCATCAAGGCAGGCGAGTCTTCGCTTCGTTCTCTTGGTGTCACCCGGCAGAAAGCGCACTACTGTGTTCAGATCGCTGAGGCCTTCACCCACGGCACTCTCGATAAGCTTGCGAAGCTGAACGACGAAGACGCGCATGCCGCGTTGGTACGCATCAAAGGCGTCGGCCCATGGACCGCAAACATCTATCTGTTGATGGCCCTCAGGCGACCGGACATCTGGCCCGATGGAGATATTGCACTGGCAACGGCTTTGGGAAGACTACGCCGGATGAAGACTCGTCCGACCTTTCCTGATCTCGCAAAGATCGCCGCAGCCTGGCGTCCATATAGGTCTGTTGCGGCGCGGATGTTGTGGCAGTTCTATCTGGCGGAAAGGCGCTGTAAGCCCAAGTAATTAACGAGATTCTCGAGCTTTAAGAGGTCGGCCGACCGCAGATCCTTTATATCTCACTTCGCGATCGTCGATTCCGCTGTCGCAAACTTCCCAATGCTCATATCCACATCCCGCGGCACATTTTCCATGGTCAGTTCCATCAGCCGGTCGACCACCGCTTTCAGGTCATTGGTTTCGTTGTAGACGCGCAGTTGCTCTTCGGCCGAGGTGCCGCGCTGGAGGATGGTGTGGATGTGCTCGACCTCCTTGCGTGAACCCAGGTCGTCGAGCACATCATCGACAAAATCCAGCAGCTCCAGCACCAGGTCGCGGGTCGGGACTTCTTTCTGTTTGCCGAAATCGATCATCTTGCCTTCCAGGCCCCAACGCACCGCACGCCACTTGTTCTCCTGAATCAGCATTCGCCGGTACAGACGGAAGCCCAGATTCTTATCCAGCAGTCTAGTCAGCTTGGCCACGATGGCCTGAAACAGCGCAGCGATCGCAACGGTGTCGTCCACGCGCGTGGGGATGTCGCAAATGCGAAACTCAAGCGTCGGAAAGAACGGATGCGGGCGGCAGTCCCACCAAATCTTTTTGCCGTCGTTCATGCAACCGGTTTTCACCAGTAGTTCAACGTAGGTTTGAAACCCCTGGTAGGAATCAAAGTGATCGGGAATGTCAGAACGTGGGAACTGCTTAAAGACTTCGGAACGGTAGGATTTTAAGCCCGTGTTGTGGCCCATCCAGAACGGCGATGATGTAGTGAGAGCTAGAATGTGTGGCAGAAAATAGCGAGACGCATTCATGATATGGATCTGTCGGTCGCGATCCGGAATGCCGACGTGCACGTGCAGACCAAAAATCAAAAGCGAACGCGCGACCGTTTGCAGTTCCTGCACCAGCAGTTCATAGCGCTCGTCGTCGAATATTTTCTGATCCTGCCAGCGCGAGATGGGGTGGGTCGATGCGGCCACGATTTTCAGCCCGTTCTTCTCAGCCAACGTTGCAATGATGCCGCGCAGGTTCGAAATGTCGGCCCGAGCCTCTTGAATGTTGTGGCAAATGCCGGTGCCGACTTCAATCATCGACTGGATCATCTCGGGCTTGATCTGCTCGCCGAGAATCATCTTGCCTTCTTCGAGGAACTCAGACACATGCGATCGCAACTCGCGCGTCTCTGGATCGACGATCTGAAACTCTTCTTCGATACCGAGGGTGAATTGTTCGAACATAGATTGCTCTACGAATTGGCGCCCTTAGCTCGCCTTGAATAAATCATTATCGTTTAGACGCCGGACTTGCCGGGGCATGGGCGATCCCGCCTCCAAGCTTATTCGGTCAAGGTTGCGGCAGCTCGCGTTGCATTATGATTCGGTCGTCTTCCGACAGCCGGTGAAATCTCACCCCGACGCCGTGGCCGGGATTGCTATAAACCACGTCTCCTTTGACGATCACGTGCTCGGCGCCGAACGGAATTCGCAGCGTCAACGTCGAGCCTTCCGGGATGTTCAGGTGAGTACTCAGATACAGACCACCAAGACTGATATCCGTGGTCCCCGCGACCCCGGTCGAGTCGGCACCGTCGAAATGGACGTCCACGATTAAACGGGCACGGTCGAACTGGCGTCGCTCGTCAGGAGAGATCTCATCGGGTTGGTGTTGGTCGGCCATTGCGGTTGTGTTCTCTGGAAATCAGGGGCCCGTTTAGGACAGATCGCCAAAACGGTCCCAATCCCTACCCAATGTTTATTAAACGGATTTAATTCGTCCCAGATAATACTCGATTCTGCCAGTGACGGAAACCTTAATCGAAGGATGGGCCGGCTATTCAGTTCGTGTCGGCGCCAGATGCAAGTGTCTCTCGCTGGCTGCTTAACGATGCCGGATCATCGCCTCAGCAGTTTGAAAAGCGGTTTCTTTCCAGCAGCAAAATGCTTTTGAAAACACACTAACCGGCCTCCAACCAGATTAGCAAGCCTCTAGTGAATTGACACTAAAATCATGCACACGCTACTATCCGTTCTTTCGGATCAGCCCTCTTGCATTCTGAGTTAAGGACTCCTGGGTTTCTTTTATGGGTTTTGCTACTACTGCAATTCATGCCGGTCAAGAACCGGATTCGGCCACGGGTGCTGTCACCGTTCCCATCTATCAAACGTCAACCTATGCTCAGGAGGGCCTGGGCAAGCACAAGGGATTCGAATACGCGCGAACGGGAAATCCGACGCGTTTGGCGCTGGAACGCAATCTGGCGGCCCTGGAAGGCGCGCAATTCGGGTACGCGTTTGCCTCCGGCATGGCAGCGATAGACGCGACCATGCGTTTGGTCAAAGCCGGCGACCATGTGATCGTTTCCGACAATACGTACGGCGGCACCAATCGCCTGTTCAAACGGGTGCTGGCAAATTATGGGATTGAGTTCGAGTTTGTAGACACTTCGGAAGTTTCCAACGTCGAGGCCGCGATCAAGGAAAACACGAAAATGGTGTTCGTCGAGACACCGACGAATCCGGTTATGATCGTCACCGACCTCAAAGCAGTCTCAGATGTCGCCCATGCGGCGGGCGCGCGGGTGGTTTGCGACAACACCTTTATGTCGCCTTACCTGCAGAGGCCGCTGGAATTCGGGGTCGACATCGTGGTGCATTCAACCACCAAGTTTCTTAACGGACACTCAGACGGCATTGGCGGCGCGGTACTGCTGAATAACGAAGACGACGCCAGTTGGATTGCCTTCATTCAAAATGGCGCGGGTGCTATTCTTTCACCGTTTGACTCATGGCTGGTTCTGCGCGGCACCAAGACTCTGGCCCTGCGCATGGAACAGCACGACAAGTCAGGCCGTGCGGTGGCGGCGTTTCTCGAAGATCATCCAAAAGTGCGAAAGATTTATTACCCGGGTTCTCCTTCGCATAAGCAGCACGAGCTGGCGAAGCGCCAACAGAAGGGCTTCGGCAGCATGGTTTCATTCGATGTCGGTTCGCTTGAGAATGCCCGGAAAGTTCTCGAGTCCACCAAGGTCTGCACCCTGGCGGAAAGTCTCGGCGGTGTGGAGACTTTGATTTGTCATCCGGCCACGATGACGCATGCGTCAGTCGATCCCGCGGTGCGTGAACGGCTGGGCATTACAGATGGGCTGGTTCGAGTTTCGGTGGGAATTGAAGACACCGATGACATCATTGCTGATCTTGATCAAGCTTTAAGCTCGGTAACAAGTGACAAGTGACGAACGAAAAGATAAAATCCTGACGTACCCGTAGTCTTTCGGAATCGGTTCATACGATCCCCAATTATGCTGATTGACTTGCATGCAAAGTCTGACGTTGGCCGCGTGCGTCGCGGAAACGAGGACAACTTTCTCCTGCTGGATCTCACCAAACCGCGCAACTGGAGCGGCTCGGACGGGCCTGAAAACCCTGACGACCTGAACCAGTTCCCGCTCGGCGAGCGAGGTCTGGTGCTCGTAGTGTCTGACGGTATGGGCGGTGCCCTGGCCGGAGACGTGGCCAGTCGCATGGCGATCGAAGCAGTCCGCGACGTCATGATGGGCAAGCACGTTGATGGCGCGGGCTGTGAACCCGGGGCCCCCCTGGTAGATTGCCTGAAGCATGCCACCATGCAGGCCAACCGGAACATCCATTACAAGAGTTTGGAAGACAGCCGCTGCAGCGGCATGGGCGCGACCTTAACCGGCGCCGCGATTATGGGTGACAAGCTCGACCTGGTACAGGTCGGTGATAGCCGCGCTTACGTCATGCGCGGTAAGCAAATCCGGCTGGCGACCAAAGATCAATCCCTGGTGCAGCAACTGGTCGACGTCGGCCAGATCAGCGAAGAAGAAGCTGAGACGCACATGTTCCGCAATGTGATTTTGCAGGCGCTGGGAGCTCAGACTGAGTTGGCGCCGGCCACCGCGCGGATTCAGATTCGCCAGGGCGACATGCTGCTCTTGTGCAGTGATGGTCTTTCAGGAAAGCTTCGCAATGAAGAGATTCGCGAGATCGTAGCCGAATCAAATGGCGATCTGGCGGCGGCCTGTACGGCCCTGGTCGATCAGGCAAACTTTCGCGGCGGCGAGGACAACATCACTGTAGTCCTGGCCCGGTTCACCGGCGAGGAGTTGAGCGAAGCGAGCGAAGATCGAATTACTGTTGAACTGCCACCGCTCGAGGAAGACAAGACTCTCGACGAAACCGAGGCAGATCTGACTTCGCGTTGAACTCGTAAGACAATCGGCACCGCCATTAATCTCTAGAGTTATGCAACATCCTGGCCCCGTAAGGGGCCAAATGTTTATAGTTGCCAGTCTAATTCGAAGTTTTTTGGGATGGGCCGCGTTATGAATCTTTCGTGCCTACGCGACGAGAACAAACGCAGGTCGCGTATCAGGTTCCCCCGCTGCTTTTTTTCCAAGCAGGTTTACCTTCCGCTTAGTCCGTCTTCTCAGGCAGTGCTTTCCCACGCCAGTCACCGCCCGCCACAACGCGTTTGACATAAATTGAAGCGCCCTGAATCCGGTCAACTTCGACGCGGTCTCCCGCCTCCAAAGGGGCCTCGCCTTCTGCTGGGTAAGCAGTCCAGGTTGAGCCGAATACTTTCACCGCGCCTTCGTGCATCGCCCCACGACTGGACGTGACCACCGTTCCGATCTTACCGGGTAACCCTTCGACCCCTGATTTCAGATCGCCGCCGGTCATCTCACGCGAAAAGTATTGCACGAAGATCGTGCGCGAGGCCGCCGTCAGTGCAATCGAGACCCCAGCAAAGATTAGGAATTGAGCGGTGATGCTGTGGATTCCAACCAGTCCGGCTAACGCTGCGGCCAGGGCGCCGATCCCAAACCAAAGCAGGACAAAACCTGAGGTGAAGATTTCAGCGATTACCAGCACCGCGCCAAGAATCGTCCAGACAAGCCAAATATAATTTTCCATTTAATGGTCGGTTGCGGGCATCCTGTCCGCCAACGCGCCTTAGCGCGCTCAATCTGTTGCTTACAAGCGGGTTCCCCGCTGACTAGCCCTTCAGCATGTTCTTCAAGACAAACCAGATATTCGCCGGTCTCTCGGCCAGTCGCCGCATGAAGTAAGGATACCAGTGTTTGCCATAGGGAACATAGACTCGCATTCGATATCCGTCGCGCGCCAGCTGGTCCTGCAAGTCGCGGCGAATGCCATAGAGCATTTGAAACTCAAAGGCGTCCTTGCTTACGCCTTCGCGGTGGGCAAAATCAATGGTGGCCTCAATCATTTTCGGATCGTGCGTGGCAATGCCGTGATAGACGCCGCTGGCTAATAGCAGTTGCATCACTCGCACATAATTGTCGTCCACATCTTTCTTTGCGGGATAGGCAACCTCCGGCGGTTCGTTATAGGCGCCTTTGCATATCCGTATACGCGCCGGAATCTTCAGCAGGTCACGCACATCGTCCATCGTACGATAGAGGTAAGACTGCATCACGATGCCCACATCGTTCAGGCCGAACTCGGCACGCAGCCTTTTGAAGAGATCAATCGTCGCCTGAGTGACGTTTGAACCTTCCATGTCTACCCGGACAAAGATGCCGCGGTGGGCCGCGTCCGCGAGGATTCGCTGAGCATTGCGATAGGCCAGTTCCGGATCGATCTCGAGGCCAAACTGGCTTAACTTGATTGAAACGTTCGAGTCGATTCCGGTTTCCTGAATGCGCGCCAGGACGTCGAGATACTCGCGCACTTCGCCTTCGGTCTCGGCTACGCTGCCGACTGATTCGTTTAAGTGATCGAAGGAAGCCGAGCAGCCGTGAGCGTTCAGATCACGAATGGCGGCGACAGCTTCGTCGATTGTTTCCCCTGCAATAAAGCGGGTGGTGAGTTTTTTGAAAAGGGCAAACTTCGCGGCAAACTCTTTCAGCCCTTCCTGTCTGGACAGGTAAATCAGCGCGCTTCGGGTTAACATTATTCGATGATGATTGCTCGCTATGCTATCCTTGCGTAGTCTTTCTAAACCCCTGAACAGCTAACGTTCTATGGTCACACCCGGATGCGCTGGAAACTGCTCGTCATAGCTTCTCTTGCCGCGGCCTTCATTGGTTGTGGACTCTGGTCCGCCCTCGTCATCGGCGTCTTCGGCAATGCCCGGACTCTGGCCCGCAACGATTGGCTGCTGCTGGCAACGATGGTCTTGCCGGTGGCAATCGCCGTTTATTCGGGCGTATTCCTATATCGCCACACGTCGCGCAGACGAAAGACCCAGGCATCGATAACCGCGATACTGGCGCTGTTCCTTACCGTCGGAACCTACATGGTCGCTTCGCAGGCTTTTCCTGAGAGGCTTATGATTCCCCGTACCTACGAAGTACGCCACGCTCGCTAGGCTAATCAAACTTTCGTGTGATTTCGTAGATCGCAGGCCGGGACAAGGACTCGATCCACGAAATCACACGAAGCCGCGCGAAAACGCCCTCTTAAAGTTACGTCAGGGGAACTTCTGCGGCTGCGATAGCTTCCTTGGGGCCCAATCCAATAATTTTCTGCACCGGCTTTAGAGCATCGATCACAAACCGAATGTGCTCGTCCAGTTCAACCACTAACTCAGCCACACCCTGATGAATATCATCGCGATTGACCGAACGCGCGAAGTGCTTGTCCTTGAGTTTCTTTTTGACCGAAGAAACTTCCATGTCATCCAGACTGCGTGACGGGCGGACGAGGGCGCAAGCTACGAGAAACCCGCACAACTCGTCGGTCGCGAATAGGGCCTTCGCCATATCGGTGTCGCGCGGCACGTTGGTGTAGGTCGCATGGCCCAGGATGGCTTTGATAATTCGCTCAGGGTAACCGCGACCGCACAGGATGTTCGAACCGGTGAACGGGTGTTGGTCAGCGGCCGGGAACATTTCGTAATCAAAGTCGTGCAGCAAACCTACCAGGCCCCATTCATCTACGTCGGCATCCGCCGCACCGTAACGTTTGGCACAGGCGCGCATGGCTGTCTCGACCGCGAGCGCGTGTTTGCGCAAGCTGTCGCCCTTCGTGTACTCACACAATAATTCCCACGCTTCTTTACGGTCAGGCATAGTTGAAACTCATATAAGCTGCTTTTGGATTGCAAAGAAAAGCTAACACGGCGGGATGAGACGGGACAAGTTCACTTTGGAGCACGGCGACTGGTCGCCGCTTTTCCATAGCGGTGACTTGTCAGCGCGATAAATTAATTGCAGCGACAAGTCGCTTCATACCAAAGCGCTGACAAGTCAGCGCACTCCAAATTCTAATTGCCGCTCCGGGTGCGATAACCGGGCCGAGCACGTACGGCTATATCTTTGCGCGAAGTCTTCACCTGGATCTTTCGATAAGATCCATCGTGGTCTCGATTGACCGGGTAGTAGCCGAGCAGATACTGCGTGCGCAATTCGTCAGCGATCGCCGCGAAGGCCTGCGGTAGCGAGCCGATGTTGTCAGCGCGATAAACCTGGCCCCCAGATCGATCGGCAATCGCTCTAAGATAACTGTCTGCCATCAGGTACAGGTTATTCAGCATGCCGCTGATCGTATCGTTCTGGCGCCGATCGGTCGTGCGATTGCTGTCCGGACCGGGAAGTGTTCGTTTGGATGGCTGTGGGCCTGAGTCTGGAAATGGATCGGTAGGAGAACCTTGCGGGTTCGGATTTCGCCCCCGGCCACCGAGCAGAACCGACGGAGGTGGAATCGGTAATGGGGATCTTTTTTGCGAGGGCACGGGAAAAGGATCGTCGCTGGGGAAGGTGGTCTGAGTCGTTCCTGTGGGCGGCTGCCGCAGGATGCCGCTCATCGGCAACGGGCCTCCCTCCTGTTCCTGGGCCTGCTTCCTGGCGAGTTGCTCGGTGAACGCCCTGGTTTCGAAACGGATCGGGTAAACGACGACACCCGATTCATCGAGATCGCGGTTAGTGCTTTCGAAGGTGGAACTCTCGCTGTGCCAGTCAACACCATCAGTAAACAAGACGATCGCCTTGCGCTGCTGGATCGGTCTGAGACTGTCCAGCGCTCTCTGCATCGCGTCATAGACCCTGGTTCCCTGCCCCGTGGTCGTCTTCTCAATCGCACCCCGCAGGATTCCCTTGTCGCCGGTAAAGTCATTCCAGTCCTGCACCTTTGAATCAAACGAGATAATCTTCACGCGGTCGCGAGACCCCAGCTGGTTAAGAAAGGAGATCGCTGCGCGCCGGATCAGCGGCAGAGTACCCTGGGTGCTTTCGCTGGTATCGAGCAGAAGCACAACATAAAACGGCGCGTTGACCGTCGCCAGAAATGCGATCTCCTGCGGCACACCATCTTCTGCCAGTTTGAATTCCTCTTTGCGCAGGTCGGTGATGTATTGACCGGTCCGAGAGCTGGCAATCACCGGAACCGTAACGAGATTCGTATCGATCTTGAGGGTCTCGATATCGACCTGAGGCTCGGCGGGCGCAGTGTTTTTGTCGACCGGTCTTTGCTGCCCTGGGCGCTGCGCGTCTTTCGGTGACTGGGCCAAAGCAAACGACACCGATAAGAGAAGAATCGCAGCAGTGGCCGTACATAGCAGGTTTTTCATCACGCTCCGATGAGTTCGAGTGCGTTTTCGCGGCTGGTGACCGTCGATCGAATCGACCGCGTCAGGTTTGGGGAGAACCGCAGCCATTCTAAGCCCTCTGGTGGAAGGATGCCAAACTCCACTCGCGGTTAGCATTCTTTGAGCTCCGCTGCGAAGTTCCTCTGCGCCTTTGCGGTTCGATCCATTCGCCTTAGCAGCGAGGCCAGGACAAGAGAAACCGCAGAGAGCGCAAACGCTTTCGCCAAGGACGCAGAGAGCGAGGAATTCTTCGGGATATCATTCTCGCGCGGGTTAGATCGCTCTGAAGGAATCCTGTAAAGTTGCCCGCACATGGATTTTCTCCAGAACTCGCTCGAACTGATTAAGCAGTACATGCTCCTTTACGGCTACTGGGCCGTCTTCTTCGGCGTGATGCTGGAAAATGCCGGTGTCCCAGTGCCCGGAGAAACCATTCTGCTGATTGCCGGCTACTTTGCTTCGACCGGCGAATTCAATATCGCTCTGGTGATGTTGACTGCCTGTACCGGCGCCGTGATTGGAGACAATATCGGTTTTGCGATTGGCCATCATTACGGCCGCGGTGTGCTCTTGCGCATCGGCCGTTTCTTCTTCCTCACGCCGAAGCGATTGGAGTATATCGAGAGTTATTTCAAGCGTCATGGGCCCAAGACGATTCTGGTCGCGCGCTTCATCGCTGGACTGCGCGTCTTTGCAGCCTTGCTGGCCGGCGCTTCAAAAATGCCATGGCGCCTATTCTTTATCTATAACGTCGCCGGAGCAATTCTGTGGTCTGTGGTAATCACGACGCTCGGGTACCTATTCGGTCAAAGTTTACCGCTGCTGATCAAATGGGTGGGACGAAGCGGAACTATTCTCCTGATCGCGGCCGTCGTGATCGGAATAATTGTCTGGCGCGTGCGAAAACATCGAAAGAGTAAGTGAGGCTCCTGGACCACGGTCGCGGACGCTTCTTGGCCTGAGCGCGCAGCACGAACTGTAGGACTCACAGGAGTATCAAAACTTTTTCGAGCGGGCGTTGGGCCGTCCGCTGACACGATGCAGCGATCCGGTAACGAGACCACCGCTCTATCGACTTGAGATCTATGGCTCCAACCGTTTTACTCTCGCGTAACCAAACGACCGGTGAACTCGGGGCCGAATTGCAGCGGACCGGCGCGCGTGTGCTGGCCTGGCCAACCCTCGAAGTGGCCCCACCTGAAAGTTTTCAGGCCCTCGACGAAGCGATCGAGAACCTTTTCGGATACGACTGGCTGATCTTCCCGGTTGCCGACTCGGTTGAGTTCTTCGTGCAACGCTTCCTGCGCCAGGGACGTGACATCAGCGAGTTGGATCCTCTGCGGGTAGGCGCTATCGGTGAAGGGACAACCTCCAGACTCGCTGAATCGCAAATCCATATCGACGTTATTGCTGATCGACTTACACAGCAGACTGTACTCGAGGCTTTGGGGACTTACGTTGGTGGACCCGCAGCTCTCCGGACCCTCAACTTTCTAATTCCAGTAGCGGCGAACGGAAGAAACGACCTGTCGACCGGGCTTGAGGCGTCGGGCGCGCGCGTCGATTCGGTAACTGCTTATCAAACCGTGGCGGCAAACGATTCCAGTTTCGCCCGGATTAGCGCTCTGCTGGCAGGAGGAGGCGTGGATGGCGTGGTCTTCACAGCCGCGGATGAAATACGCGAGTTAGCCGGGCTGTTTGGCAGCAACGATCTATCCCAACTCCTCCCCGACACCGCCGTGGTAAGTGCTGGATTGACGGCACTGAATGCCGCCGCCGATTTTGGTTTGCGCACTGATTTCACTGGAGCTGATCGAAATCCGAGGGCCCTCGCCGAGGCAATCTACCGCTACCTTTCCAAATAAGTAGGGGGCCCCCTCAAGCGGCAAGCTCAAGCGAGGACCTGGCCATGGGCCCTGTTTCCCTTGAGGCAAAACGGTCCTCGAAATCACACGAAACAGCGGCCAGAGCACAATTCGTTTGGCGTAGGTGCGTGGATCGTCTTACCTCGCAAGCCGATCTCAAGCACTAGAATAACGACCAAATACCCAGTAGATCTTCCCGCTCCCGCCTGGAAAGTTAAGGGCTTCCGCCTGGGCTGCGTATGCTAAACTGAAATTGATGAAGGGCCGCGTCCTCATAATCGACAGCAATCCTGAAGATTCAGACGACCTCGGGAATGAGCTCGTTGGCGGCGGATACGAGGTCCTGATCGAACCATCAACTGCCGCGGCAGTCGAGTCCGCGGAGGCTTTCGCGCCCGTCGCGATTGTCACTGACCCGTTCGCTGATGGTGTCGATCCTTTTATCCTGCTCAAGGAACTCCGCAAGCGACAGCCGCACACGCCCATCATCCTGACGGCCCGCGGCAAATCAATCGAAACCGCCATGCGCGCGATTCAGGACGAAGGTGCTTACCACTACTTTGAAAAGCCGGTCGAGTTTGAGAAATTCCTGGTCGTCCTGCAAAGAGCTGTGGACCTAGCCGAGACGCGACGCGAAAATGAGATCCTTCGCCGGCAGTTGCGCGACCGCGGGGCATTTGGTGAATTGGTCGGCAATTCAGAAGCGATGCAGCAGGTCTATTTGCTGATCGAGCAGGTCGCCTCCTCTTCGGCCTCGGTCCTGATTACCGGCGAATCGGGTACCGGCAAAGAGTTAGTCGCGCGCACGATCCACAATTTGAGCCCGCGCCGGAATGCGCCCTTTCTGGCGATCAACTGCTCGGCCATCCCAGACACCTTGATGGAGTCGGAGCTGTTTGGGCATGAGAAAGGTGCGTTCACTGGAGCGGCTTCGCGACGACATGGCTGTTTTGAGCTCGCTAACACCGGCACTCTGCTGCTCGATGAGATTGGCGAAATGCCGGCTCTGCTCCAGGCCAAACTCCTGCGAGTAATCGAAGAGCGTGTCGTTCATCGTCTGGGCAGCCGCAAAGACATACCCGTAGACATTCGCATTCTGGCGGCCACCAACAAAGAGCCTCACTCTGCCGTGCGCGATGGAACGCTCCGCGAAGATCTGCTTTATCGTCTCAACGTAATCTCGATTCGCTTGCCGGTGCTGGCAGAGCGGATGGAGGACCTGCCTTTGCTGGCGCAGCATTTGGTTACAGCCCTTTCTGCCAAGCATGATCGGCCTGCGCGTTTCATCAGCCCGGCCGCGCTCGACGCGCTGCGTTTTCATTCATGGCCCGGCAACGTGCGCGAGTTGCGCAACGTGATCGAACGCGCCGTGGTGATCTGCTCGGGCGAGCAGATCGAGCGTCATCATTTCGCTCCCTATCCGTTCGAACAGAGGCAGAAGCTGCGGGCCCAGGATACGGTCAGCTTCCCGGTGGGAACACCTCTGGAAGAGATCGAGCGGCAGATGATTCTGCGTACTCTTGATAAGACCGGCAACAACAAGACCAGGGCCGCTGAACTGCTCGAGATCAGCCTGAAGACTCTGCACAACAAGCTGAATGCCTACCGGGCGCGAGCGATGACGGAAAAACCCGACGAGAAGTGATGTGGCTCACGCTGGTGGGGGAAGGCTGAGTTGAGCTAGTGCTGATGAAGTTTAGAAGCGGGCTAACCGCCCGCTTGGTCGGGCAGTAGCCCGACTCTAAACAAGGCGCGGGCTTTTAGTTGCACTACTCGAAACAAGTATTCGCAATCGTTACAAAATCCTCGCTATCGGTGAACCCATAATCCTCGTCGTGCCAAAGCCGCAAGCCCTGTGATCTCTCTTCCAACGCGCTTCGTGAAAGTTCGGGATATCTTTGCCGCCACTGTTCGCAGCTTCGCTTTTTCACTGATCTCCGGATGAACCATCGCCACCCGAGCAGCTTTGAAAAGATCGACGGGTTAAGAGCCTCGTTGAAATGATCCGAGATGAACGGCTTGAGTAAAATCCCTTCGGCGTCGTTCCGGAATCTCCACGTTCCCTCATGCAGCGCGAGTAACGCCGGTCGCGTGTTTCCTCCGATCACAAACGGTTGCGTTAGCCCCTGATAGAACTTCAGGCCGGCATAATTCGCCGCCAAATCACCGTTTGAATAGACGCCGGCAACCAGAGTCCCGTAAAACGTCCGTTCTGATTTTTGCCCCCAGCGAATCGCCTTCTCCGTGGCCGCGAATGGAGTCGCTCCTTCCGCCAACGCCCGGCGATAGGCCTTGTAGTACGTGTATCCCTGCTGGAATACATGAGCGACCTTGTCAGTGCCAAACTCTGATCCGTAGAGCTTCACTGTCGGACTGATCGTGAGTGCGACTCCGGGGTTCAGGATGAAGATCGACTTCACATAACTGGTCCGGTAGCGGGCCGGATGGGCCGCGAAGTGATGCGAGTCCATCCACGTTCCCATGCTGGTGAACGGAGGCACTCCGGCGCCAAGCTGATCAAAAGCTGCCTGCGCCAACGCGTCTTCCGAGCGCAGGTACTCGAGCCGCTTTGCTTCAGTGCCATTGCACTCACCTGACATCTGGTGAGCGGATCCGGCGGTGAGGCATTTCTCTTTCTCAAGGATCTCGCCATTGAGTTTATCAACTGCGATCCGCAATTTCCGCGCGACATGGTCTGTGACCTCCGCTCCGATATCTGCCAGCGGCTGGGGCGCGAGGTCGTACTGATTTGTTTCAAATCCAATAGCTGCTTCCGGAAGAAGGAAGGCCAAAAGGATGATTGCGATGACTGTGCTGCGAGTTCTCATTACTACTTGACCTACGATGTTTCTGTTTGCCACCCACAGGCGGACCTCAAAACAAATGGCAACTGCCGTTCCCTGAAGAACGACCGAAAAGACAGGCGCTTCAGGAAGTGGGGAAGCCAGATGGCAGGATTATCACGACAAGCGAAAGATTAATCTGCATTGACGGATAGCGGAAATCCGGTCCGCGCTCCAATTACGAAGCCCTCCGCTTGCACGCACTCGGCACGTAGTGTTATCTATCGCGCCTGTGTCTGTACTCCTTTTCTTCATTGACGGTCTTGGAATTGGAACCAGGGGCCCGCACAATCCCTTCGATCGATTGGACGACGCGGAGCCTTTGGCAATCTTTCAGGGCGAGTCTCCGCTCATGCCTTTCGCAGGTATCCTGTCGCCAACCGACGCCTGCCTGGGCATCGAGGGTCGCCCGCAGAGTGCCTCCGGCCAGACCACGATTCTTACCGGCATCAACGCCTCCGCGACCATCGGTTATCACAAGCAGGGGTTTCCAAATCAAGCGCTCCTCGATATCATTCGCGAGCATTCGATCTTTCTCCAGCTCAAGCGCTCGGGTATTAACGAGATTACTTTCGCCAATACTTACACTCCGAAGTTTTTCGAAAGTCGGCCGCGTTGGATTTCGGCAACGACGGCCGCAGTCGAAGCTGCCGGATTGCGCTTTAACACGGTGAGCGACTTAAGTGCGGGACGCGCGGTGTTTCAGGATTTCACTAACACCATGTTAATTGAACGCGGCGAGCCGGTTGATCCACGCAGTCCGGAGGAAGCCGGTGAAGTACTCGCCGGCATCGTCGCCGCGCACAAATTCACGCTCTACGAATATTTCATCACCGACAAGATCGGACATGCGCAGGACTATGAGGCAGCCGGCCGCGTCCTCCGGGCACTGGCGCTCTTCATCCGTTCACTGCTCGCCAAAATCGATCTGGAGAAGACGACGGTGGTGCTCACGAGTGACCATGGCAATATCGAGGATCTCTCCGTGCGAACCCACACTCTCAATCTGGTGCCGACAATTGTTTGGGGCGAGCATTGTGAGCAGCTGGCAGCGCGGATAAAAAGTCTTACCAACATCACGCCCGCGATAGTCGATGTCCTGACGAAGGGATTAAAGATAGATGCCGACTGAGTCCGAGTCCAAACCATCCGGGCACTCTTCACCGTCGACTCCGGCCATTGAGGCCGTTTCGCGCTATTCCTACTACGGTCTGTCAGTTCTAACTTTTGTTAATTTTCTCAATTACATCGATCGCCAGGCATTGCCGGCGGTTGCTCCCGCCATGCAGAGAGAACTCGGCCTTACCGACACTGAGCTGGGTGCGATGGAGGCAGCGCTGCTCCTCTCGTTCACGGTTCTGGCGCCGATGTTTGGCCGGCTGGGTGATCGTTACTCACGCACGAAGCTGATGGCCGCGGCGGCAGTCGTGTGGAGCATCGCTACCGGGCTCACCGCGCTGGTTGATCGGTCGCCATTCCTTCCCGCCTCACTGCACCTCAACCTGCCTTTGTTCGGCGTCGTTGCTCTTTCATCAGTGGCCCTGGGGCTCTGCGCGGTGCGAGCATTGGTGGGCGTCGGCGAGTCTTCGTACTCGACGATTACGCCAACCCTGATCGCGGATTACTTTCCGCTGCAGCGTCGCGCCACGGCGCTGGGCGTGTTTCAGGCGGCCATTCCCATGGGTTTCGCGCTCGGGTACGTTCTGGGCGCTCTGCTGGCCCATTACTTCGGCTGGCGTCTGGCCTTCATGATCGTAGGCCTGCCCGGCGTGATCATTTCGGTTTTTGTTTGGAAGCTGCGCGAACCGATCCGAGGCGCGCACGACCCGGCCCCCGCAGTAGATAACTCGCCCAGGCAATCATGGTGGGAGACGACCAAACAGATCTTCATGACTCGTGACTGGCTGCTGTCGACGGCGGGCTACACGGCTTTGACGTTTGTGTTGGGGGCCTTCGCCACCTGGGCGACTTTGATGTTGGCCCGCGACAAGCATATGAGCGAGACAGGCGCTGCTGTGGTTCTTGGCAGTGTTACTTTGTTGGCGGGAGCTACCGGAACCTTCGGGGGAGGGTGGATCGCGGATCGAGTGGTCGCTAAACGCCGCAATGGTTACTTTCTGGTTTGCGCGGCCAGCAGCCTGCTAGCCGTGGTCCCAGCTGTGATTGCCCTGGTAGCCCACCGGCCGCTCTTCTTTCTGCCGGCGATCTTTTTCGCCGTGGTCCTCTTGTTTGTTAATAACGCACCGTTCCACGCGATCCTGGTGAACAGCGTACCGCCGGCGATTCGGGCCTCAGCCATGGCCCTCAACATCGTCGTCATTCATGCGTGCGGTGATGTCATTTCACGCTTCGGAGTGGGCAAGCTCTCAGACTCTCTCGCGGGAGGTAATGCCAGTTTGATCGCCGGACTAGCAAGGATGCTCGGCATCGAACCGACTCACGAACATCTGACGGCTGCTTTGTTGGTGGTTCCGGCGGGCTTGCTGATCTCGGCTGTATTCTATTTGTGGGGTGCCCGAAAAACCTCGGTTTGACTGGTGCAATCCTCTCTCTGGCGAGTGTGAAGTGTTCTGTCGGATCGCGGACATCCTGTCCGCCAGCGGGCGCACCCCGCTCGTATCTTTCAAGCAAACGTCTGGATTGTCTGCGCGCGGGCGGACAGTCGTCCGCGAAACATTAATTTTCCCGCTTACGCACGCTGCTTCCTTTGTTTTCTCGTACTCAGACAATTCGCAGAGCAATAAACAGGGTTTCCCACACCCGCGCTCACCGCTCGTCCCGAAGGGACCCAGGTGCCGCAGGCTGCGCAACAGACGAGCTTCTCAGGTTGACGATGAAGTGAAGGCGCTCCCGTCGCACCCATCTGCTGAACCTGCCGCAGGGTCTTGATGAATTTTTGGACGAGTTGCAGGTATGGTCGCAGCCGCCTGAGCAAGAGGAGCAGCAGCAGGGCCACCAGAACAATAACTACCAGGTATTTCAAATTGAATTTCCGACGATAAGAAACAGCTTCCCGCAGAAGACCATCTTCAGTCCGAGTTAGCTGCCAGGTTCTTCCGTACGTCCGCCGCCTTCTTTACCAGCATATGGCAGATCGTCTTTGCGCCGGCGTGGAAACGGATCGATGTCCCGCCGCCGGGGCGGTGATGTGTTGACGCGGCGATCAATACTGCCGGGAGGCAGGGTGCGACCATGAATTGCCTCAGTGAGAATTCGTGTAATCTCCTGAGAAAGAGTGCGATGCTCGGATGCGGCGCGGCGACGGAGAGATTCTTTAAGTTCATTGGGAACATAGGCACCGATGAACACGCCTTTACGATTGACCATTTTTTTCGGGGGCTCCTTATGCAATCAATTCAAAGCTGACTGGTAACGGCTTTCTTGTTCGACCGAGATTGGCAGCGACAATTAAGGGCCGCATGTTGGAGAGCACGTCTGCAAAGATTTTGCCAGGCAAAGAGAGTAAGTCTGTAAGCCGAATTTTGTCCTCCGATCTCAGATTTCAAATCTCAAATCTGAGATCTCAAATCTGAAACCGGAGTGGCGATCATTCCTCTAGCCCGGCCGTTACCGGCCGGATCAAGCAACCTACCCGGAGGTCGTAGCAGCTTCAGAAATCCCAGAATTTGAGATTTCAAATTTGAGATCTAAGATCTCAAAAGCAAACTGCTTTGGGCGGGCCGCCCTAAACGCCTCCCTATTTGGTCTTGCACCGCGAGGAGTTTGCCTGGCCGCGCATGTCACCACACGCGCCGGTGCGCTCTTACATTAAGCCCTTGCGGGCCGCACCGTTTCACCCATCACCCCACGGTCGGATCCCAGATCTTAGAATCCGAAATCGTGGTCGGCTGGTCTCTTCTCTGTTGCACTTGTCGTCGTTCAAAGGCTTCTCGTCTCGAATTTCAAATTGAAATCTGAGATTTGAAATTCCCTCGAACTCCCCGCCGTTAGCGGGCTCGCTGCCCTCTGGTGTTCGGACTTTCCTCTCCTTCGGGTTAGCTCAAATCTCTATGAAACTTGAGTACCCAAAGCAGCGATCACCCGACTTGCTCTCTTTGCAAGGCGGCTGAAGTATAGCAAAAGCCTGTTCAACAGGTACAGCTCGAACCTTTCGATCCTTTAACTTTGGGGGTGGCAGGTGCTATTTCCTAAGCGAAATACTTGAAACCAATCCGCAGATGGTTGAGAGCCGACGCTGGCAAGGTCGAAACCAGAATCCAGGTCATGATCGAGTGGGACAATGCCAGAGCAAACAGATTTGGGGCCCGCTGATAAGTCGTTGCCCAAATCGCTCCCCCGACGAAGGTCACCAGACTCAGCCAGGGGTTCGGCAGGTGGAGCCCGCCGAAGATTAGCGCCACCAGCAACACGCTCAGCCATCCCCGGCCGACACTGATTTGCAACCGGCGATTGACGAAGCCCTGCAAAACATACTGCTGCAACAGTCCCCAGCCAAAACCGAGGACCAGTTGACCAGCAATAGGACGCTCAGCGTGCCAGCGCAGAAAATTGAGATCGCCACCAAACCACCACCCCACCAGCAGGCAGAGAACACCGATCAGGATCATCGGCAGCAGCAGGAACTTCAGTGCTGACAGGAAATTGTCGAATCGAAAGCCCAGATCGCGAAGCGACTCTCGATGCAACCGATGCGAACTAATCATCAGCACGAACGCCAACGCGATAGGGCCGGCGATTACAATTCGAGTTCGTTCCATCGCCGCTGACAGAATCCATTCGGCGATTAGAACTGAAGAGACTACTGAGGCGATCTCCCAAGCGGCCAGAGCGCGCTCCCCAATCATCGCCCCAGACTGCTCGCTGCCATCGCTCGTCTCAGATAACTCCACAAAACACTCCTCTTTGGTCGGCGAATGGATCGCTACTCGATACGAAAGTGAAAAGGCTTGCCGATCAACTGCAAGGTTCGCCTGCTGCCCGATCCACTCGAGTGCAACGCGTACACTCGCGCCTCGTGCTCCCCGGCAGGCAGGCCCGGAGTTTGGAAAATAAACCCGTGCCAGTTATCTTCGGCCCGGTGGGATTCATGCACATCAGGGCGAAACTGCGCCGCAACGGAGTCGCCCATGAACTTGTCGTCGATAAACAACTGCACCTCGACGCGAGCGCCAGGTTGCCCGGCGTCCACCGCCCAGCCGCTAACAGTTCGCCGGTCGGCCCAGTCCAAAACACCAGTTAAGTATCGATTGGTGGTGGCAAAATAGAAGGCCACCGCAACGGCCGAAACCAACAGCGCCTCGGCCATGGACTTTGAAATTAAGAGATGAACCAGCTTTGATCGAGAACGAATTTTCATGCGGAAGTGAGCCAGAGCTCTTCAGTTGTGCAAAAGAAAAAGGGCGGCCCCATACGGTCCGCCCTGGCTGACAATTGGTTCACATGGAGCCCAGCTTATCACATGCCTTGCGTTACCTCGATGCGATCACCGACTTGAAGCAGGGGATCTGGCGCTTTGCCTTCCTCGATCTTGCGCAGGTCATAATCGCTTGATCTCAGAAAGCCACCGGAATCTCTCCGCGCCACCCTGACAGTTGTCTTCGAGCCGCGAGTTACGCCACCGGCCGACAAGAGTACCTGGGTCAAGGTCATGCCGTCGCGAAATTCTTTTTCGCCGCGAGATGCAACCTCACCGCCGACGTAAACAAACCGAGTCGCCGCGCTGATGCCGCCGGAGACTTTGATGACATCACCGGGCAGAACCAGTGTCGCCATGGCTGCCTCGTCCGTCCGCGAAAAGGTCTGGCTATTGCCATTACGAACTACAGTGACCTGAGATGCTTCTGGTCTCGGAAGCGATTCGGCAAGCACCGCAAAGAGTGGCATCGCTTCGCGGCGCAGAATCTTCTTTCCGGGACTGTCGACCAGCCCGGTAATGAGTATGGAATGACTGGCGTAATCGCGTACGCTCACGCTCACGCGCGCACTCTTAATTACTTTGATCTCGGAGCTCAGAAGCCTGGCAATCTCGTCCGTCGTCATTCCGGTCACAGACAAAGGGCCATTCAGCAATGGATATTCAAGCACTCCGCTTTTCATGACGGTGAAAAGCGTTGACTCCCGAGTCGGCAGGTTCGAGAGTCGAATATCGAGCACATCGCCGACTCCGACGTTATAGGCCACGGTGGGCGCCGAACTTCGCGACGTTAAAGCCTTTGGCGAACCGGCATTCCCTGACACCGGTGTGGCCTTAGACGAATCAGAAACGAACTTAGTCTGTTGAACCAGCTTCCTGGCGGGTGGCTTTTCCTCGGTTAACGCGGTCCGCCTCTCTGTCGAAGCGCTTTGCAGGGGTGCACGATCGGCACGGTCGGTGGCCACCGGCCTGGGCACAACGGTATTTCCCCACTTCGGCTCGGAACTGTTTTGATCTACGGGAGCGGATTTGTCCTTCGACTCTGTGGCCGTTTTTGGTTTTTCGGCATGATTGGCGACGCGCGGGGAGCCGACGACCCTTTGCCGCACAGCAGCGGAATCGGGTCCTTTGGGCTGGGTTTGGGCTGCGCCTGCGACGGGCAAAGCCAGGAGTGCAGCAAATAGGATCGCGGTTCTTTTCATCGGGACACTCGTCTCCATTGGGGCCATTGCAATCCACCCGCCCGGGCAACGGACTGGCTAATCGCTTACTTCACCGCCCGCACGAGACTGCGGGCTCACGATCTTCATAAAGGATTAAAGGGCCGCGATTTCTTGAAAAGTAGAGGTTTTTAACGCGAGGCAGATAAGTGAAGCGCTCGGTTCGACATTCGGGGGAATGATCCGAGCGAATTACTTCTGAGAAGAACGATGCACGCAAACACACAAAACGAACGAGGACAACGCTTCTAATTTCTTGTGACTTCGTGGATCGTTCTTACTTTACAGGGGTTGTTTTTCAACCGATACCCTGGGCATTCTTACCCGGAGGCGTCAGAAGTTCGCCGGCCAGATGGATTCCCTCTTTGCCGCTGTCGCGAATACGGCGCGCGACTTCAGTCAGAGTCTGGTCTGGTTGGGCCTCAGCCAGTTTGAGGATCATGGGAAGATTGACGCCGGTAACTACTTCGATTCCAACGTCGCCCAGAAACATTGAGGCGATGTCAGTTGGGGCGCCGCCAAACATATCGGTCAGTAAAAGGACGCCGCCGCCCTGAGAGACCCGCGCGATTGCCCGCTCCAGTTCCTGCCGGGCCGCGTCAATGTCGTCATGCCAGTCGATTGACGCCGGCGTCACGTGCGGGATTGGTCCGACAATCATTTCCGCGGCCGCGATGAACTCGCTGGCCAGGTGGCCGTGCGTGACGATCACTCCACCCACCAGGCGGACCGGTTCAGGTTTCTGCGGATGCGAATCAATGACTTTCATTTCGTTTTCCCGGACCGAGAGTTATTTTGCGGCTCGCTTGCGACTGGGAGCGCCTTTGCGCATATCGCGGTGCACTGCCTGCGCGTCAAAACCGACCCGTCGCAAGCGATCAGCCAGAGCATTCGCAATCATCACTGAGCGATGACGCCCTCCGGTGCAGCCGATCCCGACCGTGAGATAGGATTTTCCTTCCCGCTGATACTGCGGCAACAGGTAGTACAGCAGATCGCTGAAACGCTCCAGGGTTTCATCAACTTCCGGTTGCGCTCTGAGATACTTCACCACGCGGCGATCGCCTCCGGTCAACTCGCGCAGGCCACTCACAAAAAAAGGATTGGGCAGGTGACGCACATCGAAAAGCAGTTCCATGTCTCGCGGGGTGCCGAACTTGTGTCCAAAGCTCAACACCTGGACGCGCAGCGGCACCGCCTCTCCGCGCGGGCTGAAGCGATCGAGCAGAACTTTTCTCAGGGAGTGCACCGTATGATCTGAAGTGTCTACGACCTCATCAGCCAAAGCGCGAATCGGTTTCATTGCCTTTCGTTCAGCTTGAATCGCATCGAAGAGTCCTTTAGCGCGGTCCGCCGGATGGGGTCGTCGGGTTTCGCTGAAACGGCGGGCCAGGATTTCGTCTGAGGCTTCGAAAAAAATTACCGAGACAGCCAGACCGCCCTTCCGCAGCACCTTTAGCTGTTTGGCAAAATCAGCCAGAAAGCGGCCTTCGCGAAAACTGATTACCAACGCGGCCCGGTCGATTCGTCCGGGCTCGTCTTCCTTTGCCCGGACCAGGCGCGCAAATGTTGGCAGCAGGGTCAACGGCATATTGTCGACGCAAAAGTAACCCTGATCTTCGAAGGCGTTGGTCGCGGCGGTCATCCCCGAGCCACTCAAGCCGGTGATGATCACGATATCGGGAGGACCATGTCTTTTGGTTTTAGCCCTGGGCATTCTCGGCATATGAATCTGCGACAGACTTTAGTTTGTCGCTATTGCAAGTTAACGACAAACTAAAGAACCTCTCATTAAGTGTGTTTGACGCGTTGCGTCGAAATTACTTTTTCAGAACTTCCCAAGTTGTAGAACTTGCACGCCGCGCTGAATTTAGTTCTAACAACGTGAAAGAACAAGTCGGCAAAGAGAAAGGAGGAGCCACATCCGGCGATGCCGCTCCTCCTCACAAACATGATTGAGAATTTCATTAGGGCTCGATCAAGCCGAAGTTTCCATCTTGTCGTTTGTAGAGCACGCCCACGCGGCTAGTGTCGGCGTCGCGAAAGACCACGAAGCTGTCGGTCTTGTCGGTGAGTTCGAGGGCGGCCTCTTCAGCCGTCATCGGTTTCACGTTGTACCGGCGGGCGTTTATTATCCGCACAGGCAAGGGCGCGGCTTTTAGCTCTTCATCTCTGTTGGATACCGCAATCGAAGTTTTCGCCGAGCTGTGTTTCCGGTCGATGATTTTCTTCTTGAGCTTGGTTGCCTGCTTCTCGATCTTGTTGATGGCCCGGCTCAAAGCGATGTACATATCGGCGTTGGTGTCGCTGGCAGTCAGGGTGTGGTCACGCCAGTGTACGATGACTTCGCCAGTTTGACGGTTTTTTTCTACCGCCAGGATGACGTGCGTGTTCGCTCCGTCCCCATCGAACAAGTGCTCTAATTTTTTGAATTGCTCTTCCACGTGGGTCCGGATAGCAGATGTAACCTCGACGTGCCGTCCCGTATATTCAAACTTCATTCTGGGTTCTACCTTCCTGGTTTCCAACAACGCCCGCAGTGGCTGTGTCCAACAAAAAGCTCTCGCTACACGACTGCGCGTCGTTCGCGCGAGCCGGGAATACTCATTTGATCCCGGTATTTTGCCACTGTCCGGCGAGATAATTTGATTCCATCCTTCACCAGAATTTTTACCACCTGATCGTCGGTAATAGGGTTGTGAGAGTCTTCTTCTTCTATCAATTTTTTGATTTTGAGCTTAATAATCCGAGTGGAAACCTCTTCACCATCTTCATTCAGCATGCCTTCGGTAAAGAAACGGCGCAATTCGATCACACCTTGAGGAGTGTGCGCGTATTTACGATTAACCACGCGCGAGACGGTCGAAAGATGCATGCCGATGTCTTCGGCAATATCTTTGAGCATCATAGGTTTGATGAACTGGACACCGTGATCCAGAAACTCTCTCTGACGGTGCACGATTGATTCGACGACCCGGTAAATTGTCTGCCGTCGATGCTCGATGTTACGCAACAGATCGACCGCCGAACGCATTTTTTCTTTGATGAAATTACGAGTCTCTTTGGTCACGCTCTCCTGCGCCAGCATACTCTGATAGCTCGGACTGATCCGTAACCTGGGGCTGCCGTCGTCCGCGAAGTAAATCACGTATTCGCCGTTCTCTTCGAGCTTCTCAATATAAATTTCCGGAGAAATCAGAATTGGCTCTTCAGATGAATAACGGCGGCCCGGAAATGGATCGAGCGTACGAATGAATTGCAGCTCAGCGGCCAGCGTTTCAATGTCGACCCCGATTTGCTTTGAGAGATGCGGCAGCTTGTGCTGCTGCAGTTCCTCAAGATGGTCGCGAATTAAGCGGGTCGCCAAACGGTCTGTTTCACCGCGACTTTCAAGCTGCGCCAGGAGACACTCACGCACGTCGCGCGCTCCGCAACCGACCGGCTCAAGACGCATGACCGTCTCGCGGGCCCGCTCAACCAACTCCTCAGGCCAACGACCCTGGGCCGCGATCTCTTCGTTGGTCGCGTTTAGCCGGCCGTCAGGATCAAGGTTGCCCACCACGGCTTCCGCGGCACTACACAAATCACCCTCAGCCGAATCCATGTGGAGTTGCCACTCGAGGTGTTCAGCCAGCGAAGGTGCGCGCGTGAGGAATTGTTCAAAGGTCGGGGCGTCTTCCTTGTATTCAAATTCCTGCGTCTTGTATCCGGGATCAAGATAGTCCTGGAACTCGCGGCCAAAGTCGACCTCCTCGAAAGAATCGCGCGAGTCTTCCGAGGCCAATTCCTCGCCCGCTTCGATACTGGCGCCTTCGGCGTCGGCGTTGGCGGCAAATTCTGTTTCCGAGTCGGGCAGAAAAGCGTCCGCCTCGCCCTCACCCGAACCATTTGAGGATGGCTCTCCCATGCCCGGCACCGAAGCTTCAACCGTCTGGGGCTCAAAATTCCCGACCTCGCCACCGTTGGCCATGTGGTCCAGAATCTTTTCTGCCAGCTCGCGCGCTTCTTCCTGGGTCGCGACCTCTTCAAGGATGGGGTTTTCGGTAAGTTGTTGCTGAATCAGGTCGGTTAGCTCAAGTGTAGTCATCTGCAGCATCTCGATCCGCTGACGCAGTTGTGGCGTAAGCACGAGACGCTGAGAAAGACTTGTAGTTAGTCTGACTGACATAAGCTAAAACCAAAAACTCAACTTGTAACGGCCGGGGTTTTTCTTTTACGAAGGGGATTATAACCTATCGCGAGCTGACCTGCACCGGATTTACATGCGGAATTTTTCTCCAAGATATAGCCTTCTTACTTCCGCGTCTTCTGTCAAGTCACGCGGCACTCCTGATCTGAAAATCTTTCCTTCCGCCATGATGTAAGCGCGGTCGGTGACGCCCAAAGTTTCGCGAACATTGTGATCCGTGATCAGGATACCAATCCCGCGGCTGCGCAGATAGAGAATCACGCTTTGAATGTCGTCGACCGCCTTGGGATCGATTCCGGCGAAGGGCTCATCCAATAAAATGAATTGCGGCTCAGTCGCCAGTGCTCTCGCTATCTCGGTGCGGCGTCGTTCACCACCGGACAGTGAATCGCCGCGCGTGTTGCGTACGTGCTCAATCCCAAACTCCTGCAGCAACTCTTCGACTCGCTTGCGCTGCTCGCGGCGCCGCAATCCCATCGTCTCCAGGACCGCCAAAATATTTTCGGCCGCAGTCATCTTCCGAAAGACCGAAGGCTCCTGCGGTAAATAGCCCAGCCCGAGGCGCGCGCGCAGATACATCGGCAAACGGGTCACATCCTCGCCAGCGAGGTAAACGCGTCCCGCTTCGGGCGTCTCAAGGCCCACAATCATATAAAACGTAGTGGTCTTGCCCGCGCCATTGGCGCCCAGCAAACCCACCACCTCGCCCGGTTCGACATGCAGAGTGACCCGGTCTACCACGCGTCGCCGGCCGTAGGACTTTTGCAGATTCGCGGCCGAAAGTGCCCGCGCCGAAGGTTCTTCAAGCACGCCGCCACCAGTGCCGGACTTTGCTCGGTCCTCACCCACGCTGACGATCGGCGATGCGGTTATTGTCTGCGACAACTCTTGATCCTCGGAACTGAAACCAATTCAGCCCGCAGTTTACCCGTTGCGAACTGCGTGGACAAACGCCTTCATTCGCTCCGAGTCCTTTTGTCCCGGCGCGGATTCCAGCGAACTACAGGCATCGACTGCATAGGGTTGTACGTGCGCGATCGCCCGGGCTACGTTGCCGGGCGAAAGACCGCCGGCGAGAAACAAGCGCGGAACAGACTCGCGCACAGCGCGGGCTATCGACCAGTCAAATACCTGACCGGTACCGCCGCGGATTTCGCCGTGAAATGAATCAAGCATGATGGCGTCGGCATCGTAAGCGTCGGTTTCTGTCGGCGTAAGTCTTCCGACCACACGGATCACCTTGATTAAGGATTTACCCTGCAGAAGTTTTTTTAGTTTCTGACAAAACTCAATCGATTCGTCACCGTGCAGCTGCACTGCATCAAGGCCGGCAGTGGCGGCAATCTCCATCACCGCGTCCGGCGACGGTTCATTTACAAATACTCCCACGGTGCTGAACGCTGCGGCGCTGCGCTCCGCCCGCAACGAATCCAAAATTTTTCCAGCCGCGATTGGTTCAATGTAGCGCGGACTGGGGCGAAAGAAATTGAAGCCCAGCATATCCGCGCCGGCATCGATCGCCGCGCGTCCATCATCCAGACTCGTGATGCCACAGATTTTGACCAGGGTCATTGCTGTTTCTTCCCGACGCTTGACGCTTCTTCCTTTGCGCCTTTGTGCGTTTGCGTGAACTCTCTCAGAGCCTCTCCGGGATCACTTGCTCTCATCAAACTTTCACCAATCAGGAATCCCCTGAAACCAACCTCACGCAAGCGCTGGATATCATCGGCAGTCTGAATACCGCTCTCGCTAATCAGGATAGCTTTATCTGCGGCGATCTGGGCTAGCTCTACCGAAGTCTCGAGCGAAACCTCAAAGGTCGAAAGGTTTCGATTGTTAACGCCAATCAATCTGGCGCCGCTGTCGAGGGCCCTGCTCATCTCTTCTCTCGTATGCACCTCAACCAAAGCATCCATGCCGAGTTCAGTGTCAGTCAGATGTAGCAGGCGGTTGAGAGTCTCGTCATCAAGCGCGGCCACGATTAGCAGCACAGCGTCGGCGCCTACCGCAGCCGACTCATAAACCTGATACTCCTCGAAGATAAAATCCTTGCGCAGGATCGGCAGCGAAATCGCCTCGCGTACCGCGCGTAAATCATCAAGCGTTCCATCAAAGTAATCCGTTTCCGTTAGCACCGACACAGCAGCCGCGCCCGCTGCTTCATACCCTCTGGAAATGACCTTAGCGTCGGCGTGTTCCCGGATCTGTCCTTTCGATGGCGACCTGCGCTTGAACTCAGCGATGATATTGATTTCGAGCGCGTCGCTCAGCGCACTGGACAACATTCGCGGGACGGCGGACCCACGCACCTCGCGGGCCAGCATCGCCAAACGCTCGGGTGGTTCGGAAAGCTTTGCGGCTGCAACTCGCCGTCGTTTTTGATCGATTATTTCAGAGAGGAAATTCATGGATGGGACCGGCTGGAGGTTCTCACCAGCTCTTCCAACTTCCCTGCCGCGGCGCCGCAGTCGATACTCTGCTCTGCCAGTCGGGCTCCGTGTCTCAGGTCGTCAGCCAGACCTCCAACATGCAAAGCAGCCGCAGCATTTATCACCATCAAAAGCCGCGCCGCGTCGCGTCGGGCACCGGACAGGACGGAGCGAATGATGGCTGCATTCTCTGCCGCTTCGCCACCGCTCAAGCCTTCGAGGGACGCGCGTTCGACACCAAAATCACTCGGCTCGATCTCGAAGGTGCGCACCGTTCCGTTCTTTGCCTCAGCCACAAAGGTTTTGTCGGCGAGCGTAACCTCATCGAGGCCGTCCCCGCCGTGGACGATCCAGGCGCGTTCCGTCCCCAACAGCGACAGTGTTCGGGCCAGTGGTTCGACCAGGCTGCGATCCCAAACGCCGATGATTTGCCGCGGTGCGCCCGCGGGGTTGGTCAGCGGTCCGAGCAGATTGAAAGTTGTCTGCACGCCGAGCTCGCGCCGGATACCCGCAACCCGGGCCGTCGCGCTGTGATAGAGCGGCGCAAACATAAAACAGATGCCCAGCTCATTGAGACACTTCTCTGAAGTGCTCGGCGGCGAAGACACATCTACACCCAAAGCACTCAAGACGTCGGCGCTGCCACAGCGGCTGCTGGCGGCGCGGTTGCCGTGCTTGGCTACCGGCAAGCCTGCGCCGGCTATGACAAAGGCCGCGGCCGTCGAGACATTAAAGGTCTTGGCGCAACTTGATCCGGTACCCGCGGTGTCGATGAAAGAGCTGTGATGTGTCTTGATGCGCACGGCGCGGGCGCGCATCCCTTCGGCAAATCCCGCGAGTTCCTCGACCGTTTCGCCCTTTAACTTCAGGGCGATCAAGGCGCCGGCGATTTGGGCATCAGTCGCGGCGCTGTCAAGCAGTGCATCGAGTAGCAGACTCGCGCCCGCGCGCGAAAGATTCTCACCGCGCATCAGACTGGCAACAGAATCACGTAAAAGAGTATTGGGCATACTTACGGAGCTTTACAGACTTAGAAAATTCGCCAGCAGGGCTTTTCCCTGCGTCGTCATGATCGATTCCGGATGAAACTGTACGCCTTCGATCTTCATTTCGCGATGACGCAAGCCCATGATGACTCCGTCAGGAGTGCGTGCCGAGATTTCGAGACAGGTCGGCAGATCCTGTTCGTCAACAATCAATGAATGATAGCGACCGGCGCTGAAGGATTGAGCGAGCCCGGCGAAGATCGTCCGGCCATCGTGTGCGACCGGCGACGATTTGCCGTGACACAAGTGTGGCGCCCGCACCACTCTGCCCCCAAACACCTGGCCGATAGCCTGGTGACCCAAACAAACCCCTAGAATAGGGATCCTGCCGGCGAAAGTCCTAATCACCTCCAGCGACACACCTGCGCCGTCGGGCGTCCCCGGTCCTGGGGAGATCAGGATACGAGCTGGTCTTAGTTCGGACTCGATTTCATCCGGCGTGACCTCGTTGTTACGAAGCACTTTCACCTCCTCGCCCAGCTCGCCGAGATATTGCACGAGGTTGTAGGTGAACGAATCGTAGTTGTCGATTACCAGGAGCATGTGATTGCCAAACGGAGTATTTGGAAGACTCATTAACGGATCTCGGAATCCTGTCCGCCAGCGACCAGGGCCCCGCTGTGATCTGTCGGACGAATCCTGTAATGTCCCCGATCCGTTAGCGCATTCCCCTACTTTTTCTTCTCAGCTTCACGCAGCCGCATTGCCAGGTTCGTCTGTCCATTCTTCATTGCCCAACCCGCTGCCGTCACGCCGTCAATGTCTTTGATGCGCGGATCGGCGCCTCTGTTAAGCAGTATTTGCACCACCTCGTCATGCCCGTAGGATACGGCCCACATCAAGGCAGTACCTCCCAGCTTGTTCTTCAGGTTTGGGTTTGCACCAGCATCCAAAAGGAAGTCCAAGATCACGGCCTCCCCAAACCACGCCGCACCGTGTACCGCAGCGTCACCATCCTTGTCCTGGTGATTCGGGTCCGCGCCCCGCTGCAAGAGGCGCTTCACAAAATCGGGACGTTTGTGCCAAACGGCCACCATCAAGGCCGTCATGCCGCCGGGACTCTCGGCCTTGAGATCCAAATTGGGCTGATTGATCAGCACGTCCGCTACCTCTGGTCGCTCGTCTTCGAGCGCTAACAGCAGCGCAGTCCAATTGTTTCGCCCCTTCGCATTAACGTTAGCGCCGTCCCGCAGCAGAGCATTCACAATTTTCAAATCACCGCGATCTGCCGCCGCTGTCAGCGCCGTGTCGTCGTTTTGATCTTTCGCGTCGGGATTTATCCCGGCACTGATAAAACCATTCACCGCCAGTTCGTCTCCGGCGTTTGCGGCCGAGAGGAATGATGGTTCGTCAAAGTTGTAACCGCGTAACTTCAAAAACCGCTTGGATGCCTCAGGTGTCGGCTGGCTGTATTCCGGACCCGCGCACGCGGACAGCGAACACATTAGCCCGACGATGAGAAACGGCAAATGCGTTTTCGCTATCATGAAGTCAGCACCACTTGCGTGATCAGGCGAATCGAGCACTCATGCTGGCGTGAAGAGCACGCATCAATTGGGTTGCTGCTCCTCACCTATTTTGGACACTGCGCCACCCCGGCGTGCTTAATCCGCACCGGCACCACCGGCACCTCATTGTCAACCGGCGCGTGGTTGATGGCGTCTGCCGTCTCAATCCCCGAGATCACTCGACCAAAGGCCGAGAACTTCCCGTCGAGGTGCGGCCCCTCGCTCACCAGGATGAAGAAGTGCGTGGTGGCGCTATTCGGTTCGTCGGGCCGGGCCATCGAGACAATTCCCCGCACATGCTTCACATTGCCGGGCTCGTCGGGCAATCGTCGAGACATGCGCTCGGCCAGCTCTGTGCCCCACTTTTCACTGGTCGAAAGGTTGCCGCCCTGAATCACAAATCCCTTGACGACGCGGCTGAAGATCGTCGTGTCCAGAGCGCCGGTCGCCGCCAGGTTAAGAAAGCTGCGCACTGTCTCAGGCGCCACTGCCGGCAACATTTCGATCACGATCGAGCCCGACTCAGTCTCCAGCGTTACGCACTGGCCCGTCATCTTCTCAACTGTGGCCCCATCGAAAGGTTCCGCTTTCGGGGTCGCAGCCACCGATGGTCGAGGGTTGGCTTTCTTTTGAGTCTCAGCGCTGGGAGCGGGATTCTGGGCAAAGCTCAACACCGCGCCATTCGTCAAAACGCTGATGGAGAACAAAAGATGTACGACAAACTTCAGTTTGTCATTCCTAGTTAGCACAGTAGGTACCTCCTTCGAGTTGGAGACTCCGATTCACTTGGAGCGCGGGCGCCCTCGCCTGCACTCTGAGCCTTCATACCTGTTCCAGTCACCTTGGGGCTTCGACCTCACCGGAGGCGGGTGGGGGCGCCCGCGCTCCCAGTGATAGGTGGCCTAATCAAACCGGCCTTAGCATTACGCGTCTTACAAACCTTTTTCAGCCAACTCGACCGCACGGAACAATGCCCGAGCTTTGTTAACGCACTCTTCATACTCCCGCTCAGGAATCGAATCAGCAACTATGCCCGCTCCGGCCTGGACGGTAGCAATTCCATCGCGTAAAGACATCGTCCGGATTGCAATGCACGAATCGAGGTTATCGGCATAATCAACGTAGAGCACCGCGCCCGCATAGACACCGCGGTGCGCGGGTTCGAGCTCGCGAATTATTTCCATGGCCCTTATCTTTGGCGCACCCGTAACCGTTCCCGCCGGAAAGCAAGCCGCCAAAGCATCAAACCGATCGAACTCATCACGCAGCCGCGATCGCAGACTGGTCACCAGATGCTGCACGTGCGAGTACCGCTCCACCGTCATCAGCTCATCAACCTTAACCGAACCGTAAACCGAAACCCGGCCCAGATCGTTCCGGCCCAGATCAACCAGCATAGTATGCTCGGCGACTTCCTTTTCGTCCTGGCGCATTTCCTCAGCCAGCAGCAAATCATCTGCTTCAGTCGCGCCCCGTTTGCGCGTGCCCGCAATCGGCCGGTAGTCGAGCCGACGATCATGACATCGCACCAGCAGTTCCGGCGAAGCGCCGACAATTGTTTCGGGTCCAAGGCGCAGGAAATACATGTACGGCGAAGGGTTGGTGGCCCGCAAAGCGCGATAGATTGAAATGGGATCGGCACTTGTGGTCTTGGTAAACTGCTGAGCAATCACCGCCTGATAACAATCACCCGCGAGGATATATTCTTTGACCGCATCGACGGCCACTTCAAAATCCTGGCGAGGCCAGTTGGATTGGAATTCAAGCTTTTCGTCGCCGACCTGCGGCTGTGATGAAGGTGTGGAGATCGATTCCCGGCTTAAAGCGCTTTCGATACTCGCAGTTTCAGCGAGCGCCCGTTCGTAGAGATGCCGCAAATTATTACGATCGCCCTCAGCTTCATCTGTAAATACCACCGCAGTGATTTCCATCTGTTGCCGAACTCGATCAAAGGCCACGATATTGCGAAAGAACATCCAGACCGCGTCGTTCGCCTTGGACGGCGGTGCGTTTCTGTTTAAGTCGAGCACCGGCTCGAACCAGCGGGCCGCATCGTAAGCGAGATAGCCAACCGCGCCTCCCGCCAGTGGAGCTAACCCAGCCCTTCGGGCCAGGGTCTTCCCGGCGAAGTACTCGCGCAGAAACTCAACCGCGTTCTGCTGAAGTACTTCGCGATTACCATTCGTCTCGACAATTGTCTCAGCTCCGCGGCCGCGCGCCACCAGCCATGGATTTGCGCCCAGGAAGGAATAACGAGCCACCCGTTCGCCGCCTTCGATCGATTCCAGGAGAAAAGCATAGGGCGCGTCGCCCGCGAGCCGCAGAAAAGCGCCCACGGGAGTCTGGAGATCTGCGAGCACGCTGCGCACGACGGGCACGACATTCCCGCACTGCGCTGCCAGTTCAAAATCTTCGAAAGTTGATGGAGTTAGATCGAGCATGGGCTAAAGCTATCGCCCGATCTTTATAACATGTTGGGGTAAAGCGAGCGAACTGCCTGGGAATCGAGATGGATAAGGGGCTCAGCCGCATTTCAGCGTCGCTCAGTTAGTCCGTGCCGAACGACAGCCTAAAGCAGCCGGTTCGCCGCCAGCCAATGGCCGCCGTCGACGACCAGGATAGCGCCATTAATGTAGGTGGCCGCGCCGGAACAAAGGAAGACCGCCGCCGTTTCAATATCTTCGATCAAACCAAATCTTCCCAGGGGGATCCGTTTCTTCAGCTTCTCTTTGATGGGTTCCGGAACCAGACGCTTCATGCCTTCGGTGTCGCCGATTGGTCCGGGCGCAATTGCATTCACGCGAATGCTGAACCGGCCCCACTCAACCGCCAGGTTTTTCGTCAAAGCATCGACGCCGGCCTTCGCGGCCGAAACGTGCAACTGCATCGGCGTGCCCAGGTAATGCAGCGTCGCGCTAATATTCAGGATCTGGCCCTGGTGTTCCTTCAGTTGATTGAACGCCGCCCGGCAAACATTGAACGACCCTTTCAGATCGATATCCACGACCGTGCCGAAACCGTTGGGCGAGAGTTCTTCCGCGGCGCAAAGAAAGTTTCCCGCGGCGCCGTTTACTACGATATCGACTTTGCCAAATCGCTCGACAGTGGCCGCGATGGCCCGGTCAACCTCTTCGGGATTGCGGACATCGGCGGCGACGGCAAAAGCCTCGCCTGAATCAGCTTTGTCTGACAAAGAGCCCCGGGCTTCGTTGATTGCGTTGGCCGCGGGTTCAAGATGCTCAATACGACGGCTAACGAGTGCCACGTTCGCACCCGCTTCCGCCAACGCACGCGCGACACCGCCAGTGATGCCTGTACCGCCGCCGGTGACAAACGCAACGTGTCCCTTCAGAATTCCGTCAGCAAAAATTTTCATAGGCTGTATCTAGGGGCAGGGCTCGTCCCCGCCCGGTCTGGTGATCCCCAAAATGGGGGTAGGGACAAGCCCTTGCCCCTCCGGCTACCCGCCATTCATAAACGGCCGCGACTGGACAATGTAGATCTGACCTTTCATGTAAGCCCATTCGATGTCCTGTTCCTTATCGCCAAAGACGCGCTTGATGGCGGCGGCAGCGGCAGCCAAACGACGGATAACATCGTCGGTCAGGACTACACGTTCTCCGCCGATAGGGATTTCCTTCACGCCGCCGTTGGCGTCGAACGTGAGCAGGCTGTCTTCATCCGATCTGGTCAGGACCTGGACCGCATTAGCGCGCGGACGAAAGACAATTTGTTCGGCGACCTTCTTTCCTTCCACCACCTTGATCCCCAGGCCGCGTTTAGCGCTGATATAGATCGAGCCCTGGTTGGCGATGCTGCTTTCACGATTGAATGGATCCGCCGTGATCATCACGCCTGAGCTCTCCGAGTTGATTCCTTCCTGAATCAAAACAGCCATGAAGATTTTCGTATGATCGATGCCGGCACGTTCGCGGGCTTCGTACGCTTCATAGTTCCACACCGAGGCCCAGACAAACCTGATCGCATCCAGCAGTTGATCGTCGCCGCGGACGTTCGGCGCAGTCGAATACAATCCAGCGCCGCTAAAATTCGGCAGGTCCTCGCTGTTGGTCGAGCTGCGGGCAAAGACGCCTTTATCGGCAAACTCTGCATGCAGCCGCCGCAACAGTTCGTCGCGAAACTTCGCGTTAATGGTTCCCTTCTGAATAAGCTCGCGCATCTTCGTCAGCGACTCGCGCCGATACACCGGGTCATGCACGAATTTCTGATCGTTCAGCATCCGATAGATCGCGTCGTCGAGCTTATTCTCTTTGAGGAACTGATTGTAATAGAAGAACGGGACGGTGAAGCCGGGCGGAATCACAACCCCGGGCAAACGAGCATGGGTCATCTCTCCCAGATTGGCTGATTTTGCCCCGTAGGCGATCGATGACGATGCGCGCTGCTGGCTCAGATTCGCCAGGGCTTTGACCGAAAGGTCGTAGCGCGGCTTCATGATATCGAGCCGTTCTTGCAAACGCTTCTGGTATTCATTCAGCGCGCTGTTGTCGGCACGCTTGAGGGTGTAAGTGTCATGACGCGCATCGAACTCGACCCACCAACCGTTATATTGCTTGAACAGTTCGAGTGCGTTTTTTATGTAGACGTTGGGTACACCCCAGCCCTTCGCGAGCAGGTTGATGTGGGAAAGCGGTGTTGACGGTTTCGCCGTGATGATACCGGCGACCGGCGGCAACTGCAGCGGAACTTCGTCGAGCACCAGAATCTCGTTGAAGCCGATCTCAACATGATCATCGAGCTTTGGAATTACATGGATTCGGCCCAGGCCTTTGGCGACGTTGAGGGCCTGATAGTCCTGCTCTTTCGTTATGTCACGTTGCAGGATCCGCTCTAACCCCAGAGCGACAGAATCATCTTCCTGTCGCGAAGAGTTAGGTTTGTAAGCGACTGGCGTAAAGAAGGATTTGGTGATGATCTCGGAAGCTAGTTTGATCTGCGCGGGCGGAATCAGGTCGCCCTCCCAGAATTCGAACGTCCAGCGACGCACCGGAGTCTGGTATGCAATCGTGCCGAGAATGAAACGCCGGTTGGCCTTGCGGTAATTATTTTCAAAGAAGACGTCGCCGCGTTCCAGCGAGAGATAAGTGCCGTTAACGAAATCCTTGTGAAACTTATAGCGCCTGGTGTTGATGTAATAAATTCGGTTCCCGTTTTGGCGATCTATGGCGAACAGAACGTGCGGCAGAGCGTAGGGGGTGTTGGCGTCATAGACTACGGCCAAAGAATCAAACTCCGCGCGCGACTGTACGACCGAAAACGAACGCGTGTCCTCGGCTCCGGAGGATGCAGGTTGTGGGCGGCCTGCTCTTTGCGCGTCTGCTGAAACAATCGCAAGCGCCAGGATTAACAGCGCCAGCGTCGTCCTGTGCATGGTCATCGCTTTTGAGTAATAGTTGTTCACAGTAAATCTTTGATCAGCCCTAGAGGGGCTCAAACATTCCTTCCCTGTGCCTTGGGTTGAAGATTCCTTGGTCGGACTTCACCACAGAGATGGCACAGAGAATCGTGACGCCGGCACGTCTGATTCTTTCCCTCCGGACGATCGAACTCTAATTGTCATATTCCAGGCCGGAACCACTGCCGAAGTAACTTTCAAATCTCAGTATCACGGCATCGAGGCGCGCGGTGTTTTCATTAATCGCGACTTGCATTTCGCTAACCGCCGCGAGCATCGCCCGATGTGTGTCAAGGAGCTCTTTGGCCAGGTCCGAGTATTCATGCATCGTGTCGTTCACCGAACCCATATGAGTAGTCCAATTGGCAACTCGGTCTCCCAGCCCACTCATGCCTTCAATCAGGACTTTGGTCAACTCAATAAAATTCGTCTGAGCGTTCGCCAGCTCATGTGTCTGGTCGTTACTCTGCGGATCGGTCATTCGCGCTGTGCTCCCTTTCATAGCTTCCCCGCCTGTTCGACTAATAATTCTACCAGATCATCGACATGCCTGCGCTGGGTCAAATAGCTGTTAATGTTGACTCGCAACGCGCGCCGGCCCTGCAGAATCGTCGACGGCAAGAAAGCCTTGCCACTCCGCTCGATTAGTTGCTGCAGGTCCTGCTGAACGCGATCCTGTTCTGTCGGCGACAGAGCGCGCACGGACTCAGGCAGGTAACGGAAGCTGCAAACGGCAGTTTCAATTTCACCGACGCGCGTAAAATCAGCGAGGGCGTCCAAGCGAGCAGCCAGGTATTCAGTCAACTCAATATGGCGCTCGGTTGTTTCAGAATAACCACGTTTGCCCATGGACTTGAAAGCCATCCAAAGTTTCAGCGAATTGAAGCGTCGCGTGCCCATCTGGCCGTAGCGAAAGAAATCGTACTGGGCATCGGCAAACCCGCGATCTTCGCTGAGATACTCGGGCGACATATCGAACGAGTCCCGCAAAACTTTGCCGCCATCACGCACCAGCATAGCGCCGCAGGCAAACGGAACGAACATCCACTTGTGCGGATCGAACGTGATCGAATCAGCCAGTTCGATCCCTCGTAGTTTTTGTTTGTGCTTATCAGAAAAGACCAGGCCGCCGCCATAGGCTGCATCGACGTGAAACCAGCAATTATTTTCCAGCGCGATGGCGGCCAACTCCGGCAAAGGATCGATTACCCCCGTCGACGTCGTGCCGGCAACGCCAACCACACAGATGGGCGTGTGTCCCTTGCCTAGATCCTTCTTAATCGCCGCCCGCAGCAGATCGAGCCGGACGTGGAAGCGATCATCGGTTTCGATCTTGCGCAGACTCTTTCGTCCCAGACCGAGAATGTCCAGGCTTTTCTCAACCGAATAATGACACTGCTCGGAAGTATAGACTTTCAGTTCCCTGCCGGCCGCGCTGACGCCACGATCGCAAATCTCGCGCGCCGCTTTGTCCCGCGCACATTTCAGCGCGATCAGATTCGCTTCTGATCCGCCACTTGCCAACACGCCGAAAGATTTCCGCCCATACCCCATCAACTCGCACAGCCAGGTAATCACCTGGGCCTCGATCAAGGCCGAAGTAGGACCATTGCGCCAGGCTCCGGCGTTTTGATTGAGGGCGGAACAGAGCGCGTCCGCCCAGACCCCTATGGCCAACGGCGCCGGATTGAACTGGCCGAAATAGTGCGGGCTCGGAACCTGCATCGCGTGCGGTTCGATGTCGCGGGCAAACTTTTCCAACAGCTCTTCATCGGACATTCCTTCAATTGGGATTGGTTCATCGAAGAGTTTCTTAAGTTCGTCGGGCGTGGCGCGCGAGGTGACCGGCGCCGAGTCCAGACGCGCGGCATGATCGCTGATGAGGTCGGTCACGGCCCGGCCGATCTTCTTGTGTTGGTCGCTTAATGATTCACTAGTCATGATATCTTCAGGCTGTCATTCAGTGTCGTTGTGTCTGATCTAAACAGAAGCCCAGCCAAATGCCAACAGAGATTGAAAGATTCGGACAGGCACTGCGACAGCGTGCGCCTGACTTCGGCATTCAGCTGCACGAAGAAGATATTGAACGGCTCGACAAATACTACGAACTGCTACTGAAGTGGAACCCTCGGCTGCATCTGGTCGCTCCATGTTCGCCGGAAGAGTTTGCCACCCGGCACCTCCTTGAATCGCTGCTGCTGCTTCCTCACCTGACAAAAGGCGCCCGAGTAATAGATGTCGGCTCTGGGGGCGGGTTGCCAATCATTCCGTGTCTGATTATTCGCCCAGACCTGGACGCGATCTTGATCGAGTCATCGCAAAGGAAATGCGTCTTTCTCCGCGAAGCTCTCAGACCATCAGCCAATCCCCTCTCTCATCGTTTGCTAACGGGGCGATTTGAAGACACTGCGGCTCCTGCAGCAGACTTTGTCACCTGTCGAGCCCTTGATCGCTTTCAAGAGCTGCTGCCGAGGCTGATCGACTGGGCGCCGGCCTCGAGTACTCTGCTTTTTTTTGGCGGACCGGCGATACTGGAAGGGATCCAGGGACTGGTTTCATCAGTGCAGGCCGAGTTGATAACGGGGACTGAGAAGCGCTTTCTAATTGTGGCGCAGAGGGCCTGATACCTGGGCACGAGGCCGGCAATAGCCGGATCGCGGACATCCTGTCCGCCAGCGGGCAAAGCCCGCTCTGATACTCTTTCAAGATTTACGTGATAGGACGCTTCACGCCGCGCGCTCAGGCGGACAGGATGTCTGCGATCCGGGAAGATGCGGCTATTTAACCGTCACGCTGATGACTTGTTGGCCTGAGATCACAAACTCCGCAGGGGACAATTCTCTTTCATAAATCTGCGACAGATTCGTCGCGGTATAACCGCCGGACGTGCGATCGTTATTCAGGGTAGCTACGACTGAGGGTGGCAGATTCGGCAACTCGCTACTGCCAATCACGACTCCGGGTGCCTGACGCAGTAGTCGCAGATACAACCGATCGTTCTTCTTGGTTTTGTTAATCGCGATTACCAGTTGGCTCAGGTCGCGGGGCACAAAGGTCCTCGCAGCCGAAGCCTCCTGCAGCGTCGCACCATCTCCTATCATGATCATCATTTGCCCGGATGGCGCGTCGGCGGGAATCTGCACGGGAATTCTTTCCACGAATTGTTTGCCCGAATCTGTCCTCACGTATGCCTGGATTTCGACCTGCTCGCCGCGGCCTACCTCGGTCCGGTCGAGAGAAATTCGCTCCAGAGTCGCGGCACTCTTTTCTTCGCTTGAATCGATATCGACCTCGATGCCTTTGATGTTCACGCCGTCAAAGCCGCTGCCGAGCAGCGCCTGCACCGGGGTGGCAATTGAGCCAGCGGCCAGGGCCGCGGCACTCGCTGAAGAGAAGCGGCGTTGCACCGTGATCGGCGCTTGTCCGTCAACCTTGATTGAGCCGTTGATGGCGATAGTCGATTCGCCCAGCGAACGCTCGCGCGTGGCAATCGTGTTAAAGACCGTAATGTTGACCAACAGCGGTGTCAGAAATTGGTCGCTGACTACTTCATACGAGAATTGTTCGACGCGGTCACGACTGGTGTGAAGATTGACCTTCACCGGAATCATTCTCGGCGCATGGCCCAATTCACCAAATACTCCAGTGGCCCGATCCTGGGATATCGAACCAACCATTCGTCCCGGGACCGCGAGCTTGAATGAATTGTACGAATTGGCAATCACAGTCACCACCGAACTCTCAGTCATCGGCATATCGGAACCGCCCAGACCCAGGAACGGATGACCAAAGGCATAGATGCGTTCTCCGTCGCGATAAGTGACCGTTCCAGAGGCCGCAATCGAGTAGTCGCCGCGCACCAGTTGAACGCTAACCGAAGTGCCGGGCAGCAGCGTGGTCGCATCAAACGGCTCGAGCGGAGTAATCGCGGCCGAACCACCGACACCTGAAACCGGCATTAACCCGCTCCTGATCAACTCTGCCGAAAACAGCGAAAGACTCTCCTGACTAATGCCGCTGAACACTACGGGCGTAGCAATCTGCTGGATCTGCTGACCCATTAACGGCGCTAACGGCGATCCGGCCGTCACCGGCGCGATCAATGATGTCGATGTAAACGAGGGCTTCGGCAGTCTGGGCTTCCATTCGGCGCTGGCAAGTTCAGTAAAAGAAGTCGCCCGGGCTTCAGCGTTCCGCTTTGGCTTGTCGGTACCCTGCTGAAAGATTTCGATCATTTGCTGAATTGGCGTAATCCCGCAAATCGGTTCTTTCGAAAACGGAAAACTATAAGCAATAGCGCCCACCAAACGGTCGTCAATAAACACCGGAGAGCCGGACATGCCGGCGAACACGCCCGTCCTGTCCACGTTCGCGCCGCTTAGCCGGGCAATAATGGTCGATTGCCGAGGACCGGTGAACCCCGGCAGGATTCCTAATATCTCGACGCCAAATCCTTCCGCGTCGCTGCCGGCGAACACGCTGCGCGCAATCCCCTTCATTCCCGGACGGAGATCTTCCAATGGGTACAGCGCAAGACTCGGAGCGCTCGTCTTCACAGTTGTGTTGACTATGCGCGCCTGGCTAAAAGCGCTAATCGATCCGGATAGAAAAGCAATCGCGAAGACGAGTGTAATAGTGCCGTTTGATACTGATTTCATAATTCGTATTCCCAAACTTCGTGGTGCGGTCATTACTCGGATACGGAACTCACTATAGCCCAACCGTGACGAAAGTAATAGCATGCCGTCTAGCATGTTTGATGTCGAAGCATTCATCCTGGTTGGCGGACAATCGAGCCGTATGGGCGCAGACAAGTCAAAACTCGTCCTCGGACACCAGACCACCGTCGAGCATATCCGCGCGGCCCTATGCACCCTGACGCCGAGGATCAGGGTCGTGGGCGCGAGGAATCAGGGCGCGATCGATGACTTGCAGAATGTTCCGGACAGGCATAAACGCTGGGGTGCTCTCGGAGGTATCCATGCCGCGCTCAGCGCCTGCCAGAGCGAATGGGCGATGATCGTAGCCTGCGATCTTCCCCTGGTAAGCGGTGACCTGGTCAAACGGCTTTGGCAATTTGCGAGCAGCCCTGGAGGTGAGAACTTCGATGCAGTCGTCCCGGTCCAGCCTGACGGACGACCCCAGCCTCTCTGCGCGTTCTACCGAAGAGAATCCTGTGCGGCAACCGCGGGACAGTTAATCGCGAAAAGTGAACACAAGCCGCGAACCTTGCTGGCGCGAGTGCGAACGCGCTGGGTAGCTTTCGATGAGGTTTCCGATTTACGAGGGGCGCCGGATTTCTTTCTCAACATGAATACACCCGAGGATTACCAGCGCGCCCAGGCGATGGTGGGATCGGGGTCAGATTGAAGCTCTGATAAAACGACCCACGCACCACACGAAAGAGATTGTATGGCCGGGCTGGAAAAACTCACCGCTCGGGCGCGGAGGGCGCAGACGGGGCGCAGAACTTTCAAATTACAACCACAAAGAATCTATGACCTGCTCTGCGAGTGAACGGGAACTACTCTCAGTTTTAGCTGCTCTAAATTTTCCTTTTGCAATTCCCTGCGCTTAATTCCATAATCCGGGCCTGATGTCATCGCGTAGCAAACTCGTTAAGCGGGTCATAAAAGCCTTCCTTCCCATTCTTCTCGTTATCGTGGTCGTGATCGCGATCATCACCGGTTTGATGGTCGCCGGCATTACCAAACCGCCGCGGGCGGCTTACCTCGTCACGCCGCAAACCTTTTCGCGCGTTACTGGACCGATGTTGAATGCAACGGACGCAGTCTGGACCAATCATGACGGTACGCAGGCGCGAGGCTGGCTAATTCGCGGCGCCGAAGGCGCGCCGTCGGTAGTCTTGCTGCATCGCTATGGCGCCGATCGTTCTTCGCTCTTAAACCTCGCGGTGAAATTGAACGAGACCACCAGCTTTAATGTCTTATGGCCCGACTTACGTGGACACGGGGAGAACCCACCGGTAAATCGCACTCTGCTCGGAGCGGTTGATGGCGACGACCTCGCTGCCGCAATAGCCTATTTGCACACTTTGAAGGCATCTACTGGAAACCCTCAAGTGTCTGGAGTGGTCGGTGTTTATGGCGTGGAACTGGGGGCCTACGCCGCCCTTAATGCAGCCCAGGGCAATCCGGGGATTCGCGCGCTGGCGCTGGATTCCGCACCCGCTTCTGCCGACGACGTGGTTCGCGCCGCAGCTAGCGGACATGCCGGGATTAATTATGCCGTGCTGCAAAAGCTGGCGATTTGGGGCCTCAAGATTTACTCCTTCGGAAAATACAAGAGCACGCCCTCGTGTGATTTGGCCAGGTCGGTCCATGACGCACGGGTCCTCCTCCTGTCAGGCCGGGAAGGAGATCCCTGGCGGAACTCAACTCTGGATCTGGCCCGTTGTTTCAATGTACCGGTAGAGGTGAAGAAGGATCTGCTGCTGACTGGCGCCTCTCTCACCTCGGCCACGGGAGAGCAGGAAGAGGCTTACGACCGCCCGGTGATTGAATTCTTTGACAAGGCCCTGCGTTAGGCGCGGTTAAGTCGGTAACACTTGCGTCAGCGGGTGGGTCAGACGCTCAACTCTTCAGCTTGAGTCTTAGAACCAACCGCTTACGCGGCTGGTACTGACTCGTTCGCTCAGGTTTGAACGACCCGTTCAACCTCACTTCAACCGCACCGCTACCAGCGTTACCCGCCCGTTGTCGGCAATTATTTCCATTCGGGCATCCGCAAGCGAAGTCAACTGCGCTTCATATTGCTTCGGCACAAAACACAAAACCAAGCCGCCATTTTGACGCGCAGCTTCGACAACCTGCTGCGCGCCCTCCAACTTTACCGGCTCGCCATCTAGTCCATAAGTCATCCGGTTCGCAGCGTAGAACTCGGCCGTCCGCTCGACCGTGTGAAGTTGAACTACCGGCGTGGTTTGAAAACCGCGATCGGCTGCAGCCGCTAAAAGATCGCGAACAGATTCAGACCTGGCGAACAGGGGCGCTACACAGCTGAGTGCGATTCCGGAAGTGAACAAAAGTGCCAACGGAATCAGAATGAACAGGGTCTTTCGCAATTGTGGCCGCACCACAGCAACCACCCCGATAAAAATGAGCGGTGTCATTCCCAATGCGATACATGTCAGGCTCAGACTTCCACGATGAAGCAGCGTCCAACCTCCACCCGCTCCCAAACCGATCAGCACAATCCCCGTGACGCGCAGCACCAGGTCGCCCCGTTGCGCCCGCGCAAAACACGAAACTCGTTCACCAACCAGCAAAGCAACAGCGGGCAGCGCCGGCAGAATATAAGCAGTCAGCTTGGATTCCGAGAGGGAAAAGAAGACCAACGGTACGACCAGCCAACAAAGAGCGAACACGCGCAGGCGATCGACGGGCGTTTGACCTCGCCACTGCCAGCGCCGCGAGGACGCGAAACTGGCTCCCAGAAAAACAGTCCACGGTAAAGCCAGAACAATCAGGACCAGCAAATAAAAATAGAAGGGCGCGGGATGGTGGTACTTGTTGCTGACAAACCGTGCGAAATGGTGCTGAATAATGAACTGATCGAAAAATTTCCAACCATGCCTCGATAGCATCGGTCCAAACCACAGAGCCGCCACCGCTAAGGCGAGTGGAACACCCCACCCCAGGCTCACCAGAAATTTCCGGTTCGGCCATTCACGCTTGCAAAGGAAATACAGGCCGATCACTCCGAACGGAATAACGATGCCAATCAAACCCTTTGCCAGCAGTGACAGCCCAATCAAAAGATAAAACCCAGGCAGCAGCAATGACCACGAGCTGTCGCTGCGGCTACGGACTTGCCAGACAATGAAACAAGCGAGCGCCCCCGTCATTGTCATCGTCACTACGATGTCAAAGCTGGCGCCGCGCGAGAACACGATCGCACCGAGGCTCGATAACCATGCCAGGGCGCTGTAGCAACCGAGATCGTCGCGTCTGTGCTCGTCATCTTGCGACGACAAAGCCCCGGTCTCCTGGATTGTCTTGCCGATCCAGTAGACGAACACCGCAGTGAGCACACCGCAAAGTGCCGGACCCACACGCGCCGCATATTCGCTCACACCGAAGAGGCGATAGCCGGCCATCATCAACCAGTACAGCAAGGGCGGCTTTTCAAACCACGGCAGGCCGCCGAGCGTTGGGGTGATCAGATCATGGCGGGCAAACATCTCGCGCGCGACTTCCGCGTAGCGCGGCTCGTCTGGCCCGACCAACGGGAGCAGGCCGAGGCCCCACAAATAAAAAGCAGCGATGCTGAAGAAGAGTAGAAGCCAACCGCGCTTGGCAAGCATTGAAGGTTGCAAGTATATTCCCCTGAAGGCAGTAGGCGGAAAGCAGAAGGCCGAAAGCGACTGCTGTGTTAGCTGCCTTCTACTTTCTGCCCAATGCCTTCTGCAGATCATAAGCTAAAGGAAAACCAGGAAACAGTAAACTGTGACACTACGCACAGCAGTAATCGGCGTCGGGCACCTGGGCCAACAGCACGCGCGCATTCACGCGACGCTGGCCGGGGAGGGTCGGTCAAGATTCATTTCCGTCTGCGACATTGACGCCGACCGAGTGAGCGCCTTTGCCGGCAAGTACGGCGCGAGTTCAACCACTGACTGGCGCACATTGATCGGAAATGTCGACGCGGTGAGTCTCGCTGTACCCACTGAATCGCATGGGGAGATTGGCTGCGGATTGCTCGAGGCCGGAATTCACGTCCTCGTGGAAAAGCCAATCTCGCGCACTCTGGAAGAAGCAGATCGCATGATCGACGCCAGCCGAAAGGGCAATGCCGTCCTGCAGGTGGGCCATGCCGAACGATTCAATCCCGCCCTCGTGGCCCTGCGGCCGCACGTCAACAATCCTGTCTATTTTGAAATCCATCGCGTGGGCCAGTTTAGTGCTCGCTCGCTGGACATCGATGTGGTTTTGGATCTGATGATTCATGATTTGGATATCGTGCAGTGGTTGGTCGGCGAAGAAGTTGAAGTCACCAGCCTGCATGCTGTTGGAATTCCCATCCTGACCAATCGCGTCGACGCTGCCAATGCCCGTTTGGAATTTGCCACCGGTGCGGTCGCTAACATTACGGCATCGCGCGTCGGCACCGAAAAGATTCGCAAGATGCGTTTCTTCCAACCGCGTGATTACATCGCTGTGGACTACGCGACGAATCATGCGTCGATCAGCAATCTTGCGCCGCCGACTTTGACCCCCTGGCCCGGCGTCAATACAACGATCCTGGAGGTCGGGGAGGTCGAGCCTCTCAGAGCCGAGATTGAATCCTTTTTGGAGGCGATTGAGAATGGTTCGCGTCCGGTTGTATCGGGCCACGACGGCCGCCGCGCGCTGGCGCTGGCCCTCAGGACTCTCGAGCAAATTCAGACACACACCGCTAAATCCGGCGTAAGTGCTTTTCTAAAAAATGCTTGAGCTGTGCTGCAATTTCTTTGCTTGAAAAAGCACTTTCCACGCTCCCTGATCGTTGCTATCATCCCCGCCTGACGGAGCACACTTCGACTCAAGCCAACGAAGAATCGTAGCGACCCGATGCCCGATGAAGAACGACAACGCGCGATGGACTTCATTGTCGCTCAACAAGCGAGGTTCGAGGTTGATATCGAGCAGCTTAACGAGTCCTATCGCAAAGCTGAGCACCGGTTTGATCGGGACGAACGAATCCTCAAGCTCATGATTAAGGACGGCCGGCGTGCGCGTCAACGTATGCGGGAACAGGATGAGTCCTGGAAACGTCGTCACGCTGAACTGATGGAATCCGGGAGGCATACTGACCGCCGTCTCGATGCCCTAATCGACATCGTCCGCGCCGATCGCCATGGGCGAGGTGGATCAGGTCGAAAATGACACGGGCCTCCCGGCCGCGAATCAACTGCAAGATCACGTATAATCTTCGACGGTGCATAGCCCTCTCATCAATAATCCTGAACCAGGCATCTCGACCATGTTGCGTGGTCGTATTGAAGCCGGCGACTTTCCTTCCGCGGTTTATCTGATCGCTGAGCACGGCCGGCCGATTTTTGCGGCAGCCGTCGGAGACGCCGTTCGCCAACCTAAGACATATCCAGCCTCCCTGGATACTATTTACGATTTCGCCTCGCTGACCAAACCGCTGGTAACCAGCTTTCTTTGTGCGCGATTATTTGAGCTGGACAAGTTGAACCCTGACACTTCAGTTGCCCACTATCTGCCCGAGTTCGATCGTCAAGACAAACACCGGGTTACGGTGCGCCAGCTTTTGACCCACACGTCGGGGTTGCCGGCCTGGCGTCCGCTTTACCTAATCGCGAACGGAGCGAAGGACGCGGCAGTAGCGGCAATTGCCAATCAGCCTTTGGCTTATGAGCCGGGTCAGCGAGTGGTCTACAGCGACCTGGGATTTATTCTGCTCGGCATTATCCTGCAGCAACTGACGGGCAAACGGTTCGATGAACTGGCCCAGCACGAGATGTTCGCCCCCCTCGATTTGCAGAGGACATTTTTTAACCCGGCGGCTTCCATGCAGACCTCGGTCGCCGCCTGTGAAACTGGAAATCAGTATGAACGCGACATGTGCGAACGGGACACGGTCTTCGCAAAGTATTCCGGTTGGCGGACCGGCAGCATCTGGGGCGAAGTTCATGACGGCAATGCACACTTCCTGGGAGGCGCCGCCGGTCATGCAGGTTTGTTCTCGACTGCTGAAGAAGGTCTACGCCTGGCAAGTCAATTCATTGGTGGACTGTCGGAACTGCTCTCGCCCCAAACCTGTGAACTCTTTCACCAGAACATGACCGCGGGACTAAACGAAGCTCGCTCGTTCGGCTGGCAACTGGCCGCGACAAAGGAATCTACTGCCGGACCGAGCTTGCCCGCAGATGCGTTCGGCCACACCGGATTCACCGGAACCAGTTGTTGGATCGACGCTGCAAGCGAACGGGTCTACCTCCTTCTCACCAACCGCACTCATGACCGCGCTTTGCCGTTTGCCAACATCAATCAGGTGCGGCGTGACTTTCACACGCTGGCAGCCAACGCCCTGACTCGGACTTGATGTGAACCCTTTGGACTCAGCAAACAAAAATTCAACCAGAGGGTTCGCCTGGCTCAAAGAGTTTCTGAGTCTGGAGCGAAACGTAACTGTGGCTTCGGGCGCAGTTTTTTTGCTCGGCTTTGGCGAAGAAATTTGGAAGAAGTTCCTGCCCAAGTATCTGGAAGCCCTGGGTGCCAGCACCCCGGTAATCGGACTGTTCGGCACCGCCGAAGACTTCTTTGACGCGGTCTACCAATACCCCGGTGGCTGGATTGCCGATCGCTTCGGCCGACGACGCGCGCTTTGGTTTTTTCTAAGTCTCGCCTGTGCCGGATATCTTGTTTACTACTTCGGCCCGTCATGGCCGTTTGCTTTTCTGGGCCTGGCACTAGTGATGGGATGGCAGGCCATGGCTTCCCCGGCGATCTTCGCCGTGATTGGTGACGCCCTCCCGCAAGAAAAACGCGCAATGGGATTTACCGTCCAGTCCATCCTCAAGCGCGTACCGATCATGATCGCACCCATCGTCGGCGGTCTGATCATCGCTTCCAGCGGGGTAGTCTCGGGCCTTCATCGCGGTCTGATTATCACGATGATCCTGGCCGTGCTGACGGCCCTGCTCATCCGCTTCATCAACATCGCGCGCCTGCCACAGCACCCGACGAATATCTTTGGGGTCTGGGAATCCTTCCAGGCCGGTCTCAAGCGTTTGCTGATTTCCGACATCCTGATCCGGACCTGTGAAGGCATGGCCGACGTTTTTATCATCCTTTATGTCACCAACGTGCTGCATGTGAGCTTCGCTCGGTTCGGCACTCTGATAGCGATTAGCACTATCACCACTCTGATCATTTATCTGCCCGCAGCCAAGGCAGCGGACCGCGTCGGACGCCGGCCATTCATCATCGCCACGTTCTGCTCGTTCGCCTTATACCCGCTGGCAATTATTTCAGCTCATAACTTCACCGGTTTGGTGATCGCCTTCATCATCGGCGGATTAAGAGAAATCGGAGAGCCGGCCCGCAAGGCTATGATTGTCGATTTTGCCGCGCCTCAACTACGCGCTCGCACAGTTGGGCTCTATTACCTGCTGCGCAGCATGGCAATCACACCCGCGGCCGTCGTCGGCGGATTGCTGTGGAAGTTTGGCCCACAAAAACCGTTCGCGATCGCCGGCACGTTTGGCGTCGCGGGTACGCTTGTTTTTATTGCCACAGTTCGTGAGCGAGCGCAAAACGCTTCGCCGGACCCCCGCCCGTGAACTTACGCGCCAGATGCGCGTGCCACTTCAAACTGTTTTTGTAGTAAGATGACGAAGGCCCGCCCGGCTTACTCCCTTTAGTTCGCGGAGACCAAGTTCCAAATGCAAAGCTTCACTCGCATCATCTCTACTCTTTTGCTCGCGAGTACGATTTTTTCGCCACTAGCCTTTTCGACTTCTACGCTCGCGCAGGATCGCGACCGTCGCGCCACCGGAGACACAGGCCAGCAGAAGCCCTGGCCTTCAGACAAAGGCACGGTTACCAGAACATCGAGCGAGTCTAAGGAACTGGCGCAACTGTCTGACGAGCCGGTGATGCGGATCGCGCTTTCAACCGGCACGCGGTCGGCGACCATCTCAACCAACGCTCAACTGGTAAATGCTTCCGAGGTGGGTGCCCAGGCGCTGCCGCTCGACACTACGCGCGTTCGAGTTGAATCCAGAATGTTATCGCCCGGCCGGCCGGCGGATGATCGCCCATTCGACCTCGAAGTTGGACGCTCACTTCCGCGCGCTGAGGCCGATCGAATGGTTGACCAAATCCGCGAGCTCACCAGCATCGAGGCGCGTTCGGTTCCAGAGGCTGCGGATAAATGGAAAGTTCTCATCCACACGAAATCAACGGAAGAGGCTGATGACTTCTCAGCTAAGTTGGAAGACGCCGGCTTCGAAGTGCTTTTGCCGGGTGAGGCAACCAGCCTCAAAGGCCCGGCTCCGGTTGCTGGTGATGCTAAACCGCCAGCCACCGCGAGACTGACAAAGCCTGCAAGCAAGGTGAAACTTACGTCGAGCGCACTCGCACCCGGACGCGAATTGATCGCCTTCAGTCGCAGCGCGGCTCCCCTGTTTCACACCAGTGCTCCCCTCACCTTTGCTTCGAGCGATGAACCACATGCGCCGGTTCGCCTCAATGACAAGCCTTTCCGCGGTAAGATCGAAGTGTTTGCCAACACCCGCGGCTCGCTCACGGTGGTTAACGTGATCGGGTTGGAAGATTACGTGAAAGGAGTCGTGCCCAACGAACTTTCCTATCCAGCCATAGAAGCGCTGAAAGCCCAGGCCATTGCGGCCCGCACCTACGCCGTGAAGAATCAAAACCAGTTTGCATCCGAAGGATATGATCTCTTGCCGACCACGCGCTCTCAGGTCTACCGCGGATTAACCAGCGAAACACCTCTGACATCGCGCGCGGTAGATGAAACTCGTGGCACGGTGGCCACCTACAACGGCGAGCCAATCAATGCTCTTTACACTTCGACCTGCGGCGGGCGGACTGAAGACGCGGGGAATATTTTCAAGGATGATGTGCCGTATCTGCGCGGACGTGAATGCGCAGTCGAAGGGAAAGCAGCTTTCGCCCCCTTCACCATCAAGAGTTCGCGTGAGCTTTTCGATATCAAGGATGAAAAGGATCTCGCTCTGGCGCGCGACGTAGCTTTGCTGGCGATTAACGGTTTCCCCCTGCCGGCAGACAGAGTCTCCAGTTCGTGGTTGGCGGCACACGTGTCCGAATCAGAAATAAATGGTTGGTTGAGTGTCGCGGCCCGTCTATCGCGCCATGCGTCATTCAAAGCGCTGGATGGCGCGGACAAAGTTCCAGTGTTCAGCACCGGTCTGGTGGCGGCGGTTTACGGTGAGGGTCGCGCGGATACTCTTTTGAACAGTGCCGACGCAGATTACCTGCTCGGTTTCCACGATGGCGAACAAGTGCCCGCCGCGAATCGCGCCGACGTAGCCATGCTGATTCGCGACGGTGCTCTTTCCCTTTTTTCCGATGCCACGCTGCGCCCGAAGGAAACCATGTCGCGCGCGCGCGCCCTGCATGCCCTCGTCCATGTTTTGGAAGCGCGGAATCTGCTCGCGCTGCAGAAAGGTACGTCACGACCGGCGGCGGGCGGCATAATGATGCTGCGCTCGGCCAAGGGCAAAGATCTTCCAGTAACTGTTAGCCGTGAAGCTTTTCTCTTCCGCGAGTTTGGAGACAATTTATTTCAGATGAAATCAATGGCCATGGTGGGCGGCGAGCCCGTGGTCTTTCATGTGAGCCCGAAAGGCGAGGTTGATTATCTGGAAGTCCGGCCAGCCGCTAACGGCGCCGCCGCGGACCGCTTCTCATCGCTCTCTAACTGGACCGAAGAGCTGTCGCTGGGCGCAGTGCAGTCGCGGCTGGGACGTTCAGTCCGGGGCATCGGCGCGATCACGGACTTGCGCATTGCCACTCGTGGATCGTCTCGCCGGGTAATTGATCTTGAAGTAATAGGCACCCAGGGCGTCGGACATGTTCGCGGCGGCCGGATCCGATCGGCGCTCGGATTGAAGGAGCAATTGTTCGTCATCGATCGTGTCTACAATGAAAACGATCGCGTCGCCGGATTTGTCTTCATCGGACGCGGTTGGGGACACGGCGTCGGGATGTGCCAGTTCGGTGCTTACGGTTTAGCTAAACAGGGACTAACGGTCGAACAGATTCTAAAGACCTATTACACCGGTATTGAATTGACGAAGATGTACAACTGACGGATGGTGACTCAGACTGATCAGGTGACGCTCTACGTCGTGCCGGACTGTCCCATGTGCGCAGAGGCTCGCACATGGCTGAATGAAAACAGCATCGCTTATCTTGAGCGCGACGTGGCCAACGATTTTGGAGCTCTGCGGGCGATGTATGAATTGACGCGTCAGCGATTCGTCCCGGTGTTTGAAGCAAACGGCCGAGGTCTGGTGCGTCCCAGTGATGAAGAGTTGGCTGTCCTGTTCGGAGTTCCACTTTCAATCGGATCGAACCTCAAAGAGTTCGCGTGATGCGGCACTCGAGTCCTGCCATAATCCAATGCGTTTTTCGCGCAATCAAATCATCGGCGCTATCGGGTTGCTGCTTCTCATCTGGCTGGTAATCGCGATCAGGCTTATCATCGCTCGCGGGTGAGCGAATCAATCAAGATAAACCAATCGATCCGCGCTCCGGCGGTCCTTGCCATCGTTGGCCCGACTGCTTCCGGTAAGAGCGAACTGGGAATCGAGCTGGCGCTGCGCCTCGGCGGCGAGGTGGTCAACTGTGACTCTGTTCAGGTTTATCGCGATATTCAGATCGCAACGGCGAAGGTCCCCATCGAGGAGCGCCGCGGCGTGCCGCATCACCTGATCGACTTTGTTTCTCCCATCGTAAATTACACAGCTGCCGACTGGGCCCGCGCCGCGGTGGAAACGATTGAACAGATCGAGGGACGCGGGCGTCGAGCCGTGTTGGTAGGGGGCACCGGTTTATACCTGAGGGCCCTGCGCCGGCCATTCTTTGAAAGTCCGGCCACGGATAAAACTCTGCGCGCACGCATCACGAGTATTCGCGAGCGCCGGGGCGCCGAGCACCTCCATTGTATCCTGGAGAGATTCGATGCCGCGGAAGCCGCGAAACTAAATCCGCGTGACTGGCCGCGCGTGCAGCGAGCCCTGGAGGTATGTCTGCAGACCGGTCTCCCCATTTCAGCACAGAGGCCTCTCCGGCCTGAGCCGCCTGCCCTCGCCGCGCGCATTCGAATTATCGCGTTAAGCCCTCCGCGTCAGGAACTCTATGCGCGCATCAACCAGCGCGCAGAGATGCACTTCTCTAACGGTTTGGTGGAAGAAGTTCGCACGCTTCTGGACCGGGGCGTACCCGCCAATTCGAACGCGCTGGGAGCACACGGTTACCGTCGCGTGGTTGAGTACTTGCAGGGTGCGCGTGATCTGGAGAGTGCAATCGCGCAAACCAAACTTGATGTGCGTCATTACGCCAAGCGTCAGTGGTCCTGGTTTCGTCACGAGCCCGGCGTGCGTTGGCTCGAAGGATTTGGCAACGAACCCGAGGTCCAGGCTCGGGCCCGTGCGATGCTGGACGAGGAGAAAGAGTAGAAGAAAATCCTTGTCAGCTCTTGAATGACTGTTATACTAAGCCGCAATCGTTAGTCAGCTTCCAAACCAAGGACAATCGCTTAGTGGAATCAAAGCCAGCGCCACAAAATATTCAGGACGGTTTTCTCAATCTCGCGCGGCGGGAAAAGACTACGGTCACGATCTATCTCGTTAACGGCGCCAAACTATTGGGACGGATCAAGAGCTTTGATAAGTTTTCGATGATCCTCGAATCCGGCGCGCAGGAACAATTAATTTTTAAGCACGCCATATCGACTATCTCGCAAGGACGCCGCTCAGCCGGCGAACTGCGGCAGCCAGGTACCGCCAGCAGTGAGAGCCAGCCCGAGCCCACACCTGAAACCTCCGCCAGCTGAAAGCGTTCCACCTATAGTAGCAAGACATGGCCGGGTCTTTCATCACTTTTGAAGGGATAGACGGTTGCGGGAAATCCACGCAACTGCGCCTCCTGGCGAGCGAGCTGCGCGTGCGCGGATTGAAGATCGTGGCTACCCGAGAGCCCGGCGGCACGACTTTGGGACAAAGGCTGCGCGCTGCTCTGCTTGATGTAGACGAACAGGTCGATCCGCTGGCTGAGTTACTCGTCTTTGCCGCCGACCGCGCGCATCACGTGCGCACGCTCTTGCTGCCTGCACTCGGAACGAACCAAATTGTTTTATCCGATCGATATGCCGACGCTACGGTTGCTTATCAGGGCGCCGGGCGCGGATTCGAACCAAAATTGATTCAGGATATTGTGCAGCTCGCGACCGGCGGCTTGTGGCCTGATCTGACTTTGCTGTTTGACCTCTCAGTAGTTGAATCAGCAGTGCGCACGCGGCGTCGCGTAGCCAGCAAAAACAGTGACCGCCTGGACAGCGAAGGCGCCGAATTTCACACGCGCGTGCGCAACGCTTATCTTGAGGTGGCCAAAGCTGAGCCGGAGCGTTTTCGCGTGATTGATGCGCGCGGATCAACCCAGGAAACGCAGCAGCAGGTCATGAATATCGTGATGCCGTTTTTGAAAGAGCGCGGCTTTCTGGGTGAGTAGCGCAAATTCATAATTTGCAATTCCCGCTTCCTCGAAGATTGATCCGCGAAATCACGCGACGCAATGGTCTTTGTTCGTTTCAGCTAATCTTGTCTGAAGGTAAAAACCGAAAGACCCATCGCTGACGTACTTCCCCGGTTCAGCTTATACTGAATTATGTTTGCCAACCTGATCGGCAATGATGAAGTAAAGCAATCGCTGCGGCGGCTGTTGACCGGCGGGCGAGTTCCCGGCTCGTTGCTCTTTACCGGCGACGAGGGCATCGGCAAGAAGCTCTTCGCGCTCGAACTGGCCAAAGCCCTCAACTGCCGTCAGCGCCAGGGAGTCGACGCTTGCGACGAATGTTCTTCGTGCAAGCGCATCTCTCGATCATCCTTTCCCGCCTTCACCAGCGACGACGATAATAAAGAGCGACTAATCTGGAGCGAGCACGCAGACGTCGCTATGGTTCGTCCGTTCAAGCAAATTATTCGAGTCAAACCAATGCGTGAGTTGGAACGCGAAGCAAACTTCCGCCCCTTTGAAGGCGCCGCGCGAATCTTTGTAATCGAAGACGCCGACAATATGAACGATCAGGCCGCCAACGCGTTGTTGAAGACTCTGGAAGAACCGCAGCCGTCGTCGTTCTTAATCCTGACGACTTCAAATCCGACGGCCCTTCTTCCCACCATTCGGTCACGTTGTCAGATAATTCGTTTCGCGCCCATCGCTATTGAGCAGGTCGAAAATTTCCTCATCGAAGAAAAACAGATGGTCGCCGCAGATGCCCGGTTGCTGGCCAGCACCGCCCAGGGCAGTATCGGCCGCGCGTTGGCGGGTGATGTTGAAACATATCGAGATCGACGCGACATGATGCTGGGGGTGCTGCGAGCCCTGACCCTCACAAACGACCGAGTGGATCTGTTGCACTCCGCGGAAGACCTCGCCGCGGCGAAGGATCGCCGGGAGTATGAGCACCGGCTGGAGGCCCTGGAAATTTTGATTCGCGACGCCTGGGCCCTGGCTCTCGGCCGCCCGAGCGAAACGATTGTGAATGGCGACCTGCTGGCGCCGCTGCAACAAATCGCCGCTGAGATGAGAAGCGCGCAAGCGGCCGCCTGGCTAAGACAAATTGAGGAACTACGCGGCACGCTGGAGGTCAATATCAATCGCAAGATCGCCAGTGACGCGCTCTTTCTTTCAATGGCCGGCGTCTTGTCATGCAACTACGGTGCATCACTGGCACTGAGTCACCTGACCGGCATATACTTCGAACATTATATATGCTGCCATTCGGCAGCCCTGAATATGCCAGATTTGATAGACCGGTTAAGTGAT
>JBBRMS010000012.1:0-66754 GCA_038230715.1 Pyrinomonadales bacterium | reverse complement strand
TACCTCTCCTGGCTAACCCTGCTGTTGCTGGCGCACGGGAGTGTTGGTCAGGGTGAGAATTTAGCCGCGGAGCAGCGTCAGATGTGTAAACGACCGCCGGCTCTGCCGCGGCACACAACGGAACGGAAAGCATCGGCTTTCGGGTGATCGCTCGTGACGTCTCGAACACTAACCTCGTGGAAGGCGCAGCCTCCGGAAAGGCTTGCATCAGGGCTACGGTAAGCCGTAGTTTTGCCGCGGTGTGCTGCGGCAAGGCCGCGTAACGTTTCCCTTTCTGGTACGGAATTTCTAACGGCCGCCGGGCTTCTGCCACTAATCATGGGTCTCAGTATCGAGCGAATCGAAATCCTTCTGCTGATCGCGGCGGTGGTCGCGATGCTGGCGCGTCGGCTGCACGTGCCTTACAGTGTCGGCCTGGTGTTCGCCGGAATTGGTCTGGCCCTGTTGCCCTTTGCGACGGACATCGCCCTGACCAAACAACTTGTCTTTACTGCATTTCTGCCGCCACTTATTTTTGAAGCTGCGTTTCAGTTGCGATGGGCTGAGCTGCGCCGAGACCTGGTCCCGATCGTACTTTTCGCCACGATCGGAGTGATCCTGTCTGCGGCCGCGACGACCATCGGCATGCATTACTTCGCCAGCTGGAGCTGGATTAGCGCGAGTGTGTTTGGCGTGCTGATCGCCGCAACTGATCCGGTCGCGGTCATCGCGATGTTCAAGGACGCCGGCGTCCATGGCCGGATCCGTTTGCTGGTCGAAGCCGAGAGTCTATTGAATGACGCGACCGCCGCTGTTGCCTTCACGATCGTGCTGATGTTTGCTTCAGGTCAAAGCGTCGGGGCGCTCGGGATTACCGGCCGGCTCGGAATTATGGTGGCCGGCTCGCTTGTCTGCGGGGCAGCGGTAGCGGGATTGACGCTATTACTTGCAGGAGCTACCGACGACCATCTGGTCGAAATCACATTCACCACGGTCGCGGCCTTCGGTTCTTTTCTCCTGGCTGAACACTTTCATTTTTCCGGCGTTCTGGCGACGCTGGTCACGGGCTTGATCATCGGCAACGTTGGGCACTTGTCGATTTCCGATAACTCTCGTGAGGCAGTCGAGGACTTCTGGGATTACGTAGCGTTCGTCGCGAACTCTTTGGTGTTTCTGCTGATCGGCATCAGGCTGACGTATCAGGATTTCAAGTTCATCCTCCTGCCCGCGCTGCTGGCGATTTTGCTGGTCACGCTCAGCCGGGCTTTAGCCGTTTATCCTCTGTCTTTGGTTTTCGCGCGATCTCAACTACGCATCAAGGCGACACATCAGCACATTCTGTTTTGGGGCGGATTGCGCGGGGCGCTGGCGCTTGCGTTGGCCCTCGGACTCCCGCCTGAGATTCCCGGCCGCGAAGCGATCATCACGGTCGCGTTCGCAGTGGTTGCTTTTTCCATCTTCGTTCAGGGATTGACCATCAAACCGCTGATGCGGGGGCTGGGAGAGATGTCACCCGAGGAGCTGGCTCCACCTGCGGGAGGCGAAGCCGGAAGGTAGTCCCACCTGACGCCCACTGTAAGGTGCGCATGCGAGTGTGGCACCGGCGTCGCGCCCCCTAATCACGCGCAGGATGCGCGTGCCACGACCTCACTTGACGCTGAATAAACTCGCATGCTAGGTTCCGAGTCTGCCAAAAATTTTGTGAGCTTTTAATTCTTTGCCAGAAAGCAGAGCACGCGATTGAACGCGCCCGTAACAGAACTGAAACGCACGCCGCTCAATAGCGCGCACCGCCGTTTGGGCGGGCGCATGGTTGAATTTGGCGGTTGGGATATGCCGGTCCAGTATTCTGCCGGCACCATGACGGAACACTTGCGCACCCGAACCCAGGCGGGGCTCTTCGATGTCTCGCACATGGGCGAGATCGACGTGCGCGGTCCCGACGCGATTCCTTTCGTCAACCGGGTTACGTCCAACGATGTCACTAAGCTGATTGATGGCCAGGCCCACTACTCAGCGCTCACTACGCCGCAAGGAACAGTGATAGACGACCTGCTGGTCTATCGCTTTGCCGAAGATCATCTGTTGTTGGTGGTGAACGCCGGCACAACTGAAAAGGATTGGGACTGGATCAAGTCACATAATGCCGGAGAAAACGTAGAACTGACGAACGTCAGCGCTGACTTTTGCCAGATCGCCATCCAGGGGCCGCGCGCACTTTCGATCCTCCAGACTATGACCGCGGTGCCTCTCGACGAAATTAAGTATTACCACTTTACCGAAGGTGAAGTTGACGGCGTGCCGGCGATAGTCTCGCGCACCGGCTACACGGGCGAGGACGGCTTTGAAGTCTACGCAGCCGCCGACAAGGCCGAGCAAATCTGGAACAAGCTGCTCGAAGCTGGGGATTTTGGCGCGGAGGACGGAGTACTTCCTTGCGGCCTGGCGGCCCGCAATACTTTGCGGCTGGAAGCCGGGATGTGCCTTTACGGCCACGAGATTGACGAGACGACGACGCTGCTGGAAGCGAATCTTGGCTGGATTTGTAAACTGAATAAAGGCGACTTTACCGGCCGCGAGAGCCTAACGAAACAGAAGGAAGAAGGGATCAAGCGCAAGCTGGTTGGCTTTGAAGTCACTGACCGCGGCGTCGCGCGTGACGGTCAGGATGTGCTGATTGACGGTCAGCGCGTCGGCCAGGTCACCTCCGGCAGTCCCGCGCCTTTCTTAAAAAAGAATATCGGCATGGCGTACGTGCCCGTGGAGTTCGCCAGGGAAGGCAGCGCACTCGAAATCGACGTGCGTGGCCGCCTGGTCGGCGCGCAGATTGTGCCGCTCCCGTTTTATAAGCGTCCGAAGATTTGATTTCATTGCGCCTTCCGCTTTGCTTCGCGCTTGGCGTGAAATCAAAGTCGAGTCAAATTTCGCGCCAGGACGCAAAGAGGATCGCAAGGCGCAAGCTGACCATTCCGGATTGAACGCGCCAGAATGGTGAGTTATAAACTAAGTTAGAAAACCAAACCGTCATAGGAGCAACATGGCCAACGTTCCAGAGAATCTTCACTACAGCAAAGATCACGAATGGGTACGCGTCGAGGGCGACATAGCCGTGGTCGGGATTACCGATCACGCTCAGGAGCAACTCGGAGACGTGGTCTACGTCGAATTGCCGAAGGCCGGCGAAGACTTTGCCGCCCACGAGTCATTTGGCTCAGTTGAATCGGTCAAGGCCGTCTCGGAAATATTTACGCCCGTCTCCGGCAAGGTTACCGCGGCCAACGATTTATTGAACGAGGAACCCGAGAAGGTCAACTCCGATCCCTATGGTGAAGGTTGGATGATCAAGATCAAGATGAGCAGTTCCGGCGAGGTCGACAGCCTCTTAACCGCAGCTGAATACGAAGACTTTACGAAAGCAGAGAGTGAATAGCCGGTGCGTTACATTCCCAACTCGCCCGACGAACGCGCCGAGATGCTGCAACAACTCGGCGCCGCTTCGATCGATAGCCTGTTTGATTCAATCCCCGAAAACTTACGCTTGCGGCAGCTTCTGGACGTCCCGGCAGCGATGTCCGAAATCGAACTGTTGCAGGCATTCGACAAGATGGGCGCGCTCAATTCCGCCGCCGGCCGCGTCAGCTTTCTGGGTGGAGGCGCGTACTCGCACTACGTGCCCACGATCGTCGATCACCTGATTTCGCGTTCGGAATTCTTCACTGCCTACACGCCTTACCAGCCGGAGATTGCCCAGGGCACGCTGCAATCTATTTTTGAGTTTCAAACTCTGGTCTGCCTGCTCACGGGCATGGACATCGCCAATGCCTCGATGTACGACGGATCGACCGCGATGGCTGAGGCTGTACTGATGGCCGAGCGGGTCACGAAACGTTCAAAGGTGATCGCTTCCGCCGCGGTGCATCCGCAATATCTCGAGGTCGCTCAGACTTACGTGCAACACGCCGGTATCGAGTTACAGCAGTCTCTCTATTGCACTGAGACGGGGACAACCCTACCCGAGAGCCTGAGCGCCATCGACGATCAAACGGCCGCCGTGGTCGTCCAGTCGCCAAACTTTTTTGGTTGCATAGAAGATCTCCAGGCGCTCAGCGAAGCGGCGCACGCACACGGCGCTCTGTTGATTGTGGCCGTAACCGAAGCCATGTCCTTTGGCCTCTTGCGTTCGCCGGGAGCTTGTGGCGCGGACATCGTCGTCGCCGAAGGTCAATCATTCGGCGTGCCGCTTTCATTTGGTGGTCCCTATGTTGGGCTGTTCGCGACCCGAGACAAGTATGCCCGGCAAATTCCCGGCCGTTTGGTCGGCGAAGCTTACGATAAGCAGGGCCGGCGCGGGTTCGTTTTGACCCTGGCTACACGCGAACAACATATCCGCCGTGAGAAAGCGACCTCAAACATCTGTACGAACGAAGGACTGATCGCCCTTGCGTCGACGATTTATCTCGAGACGATGGGCCGGCGCGGGGTGCAGGAAGCCGCGCACCAATGCACGCAGAAGGCCCATTACGCCGCCGGCTTGATTGGCGCGCTCGAAGGTTTTTCGCTTCCCTTCTCGGGTCCCTTCTTTAACGAGTTTGTGGTGCGCGCGCCGGTCGCAGCCTCCCCAATGCTCGACAAACTGGCGCGCGAAAAAGGGATTGACGGTGGGATCGCCTTATCGCGTTTCGATGCCAGCAGGCCCAACGATTTTCTGGTTTGTGTCACTGAAACAAACACGCGCGCCCAGATCGACGCCCTCGTCGCCGGCCTGCGCGATACCGTTTAAAGGCAGGTTAGCGCCCGGGTTGAACGACAAACTTGAGTTTGTCGAGAGTCAGGGTAACGACGCAATCAATTCATGGAATCAAACATCACCAAAGTAACCACGCACATCAGTCATAACGAAGCACTGATCTTCGAGCGATCTCAACCTGGCCGCGCGGGCTTCATGCTGCCGGCGCTCGACGTTGAAGAGTCGCCGCTTGACGAAATCATCCCGGCGCAATTTCAGCGCGAAGACGATCTGGCAGGCATGCCCGAAGTTTCCGAGGTCGACGTCGTGCGACACTTCACGCGCATGTCGACCTGGAACTATTCGATCGATCTCGGTCTCTATCCGCTCGGCTCGTGCACGATGAAATACAACTCGCGACTGAACGAAAAAGTCGCGCGCATTGCCGGCTTTGCCAACCTGCACCCGCTCGCGTCAGAGGGCGAGGCTCAGGGAGCGCTGCAAGTGGTCTATGAACTGCAGCAACACCTTGCCGAGATTACCGGCTTGCCCGGAATTTCGCTGCAACCGGCCGCCGGGGCGCACGGCGAGATGACCGGAGTCATGATCATTCGCGCATTCATCGACGCGCGCGACGGCAAGGAGAAGTCCGCCCAGCGCCGCACGATGTTGATTCCCGATTCCGCGCATGGAACGAATCCAGCTTCAGCGCATCTTTCGGGTTTCACGGTCAAGACCATCCGTTCGACACCCGAAGGTCTGACTGATCTGGAGCATTTACTCGAGCTGTGCGCGCACGGTGACGTAGCCGGTCTGATGTTGACCAATCCCAACACCCTTGGGTTGTTCGAGCGAAACATTCAGGAGATCTGCCGCATCGTGCATGACGCCGGCGGCCTGGTTTACATGGACGGCGCCAACATGAACGCCCTCGTCGGTGTCGCCCGGCCCGGTGACATGGGCGTCGATGTCATCCATCTAAATCTACACAAAACTTTCTCCACTCCGCACGGAGGCGGCGGCCCTGGTTGTGGTCCCTGCTGCTGCACCAAAGAGCTCGAACCCTTTCTGCCCGTGCCTCGAGTCGTCCGAGTGTGCAGCGAGAGCAACGGCGTTGAAGGTGGGGCGGGCGTTCCCGCCCGTGATGGTAATCTTTTTAAACTCGACTTTGATCAACCGCAATCGATTGGCAGGGTCAAGGCTTTCCTCGGCAACTACGGAATGATGCTGCGCGCTTTGTCGTACATCCTAACCCACGGCCGTGATGGCTTGCGCGAGGCGACTGAGGCTGCGGTTCTAAACGCTCGCTACATCGCGCATGGCCTGTTGCCGGATTACGACAAGCCTTTCGACGCGCCGCCAATGCACGAAGTCGTTTTTACTGACAAACGCCAGTCGCGCAAAGGTGTGCATACCCTCGACATTGCCAAACGGCTGATCGACTATGGCTTCCATCCCATGACGATCTATTTTCCACTGATCGTTTCGGGAGCCATGTTGATTGAACCAACTGAATCGGTCGGACGACAGGAACTCGATCAGTTCATTGAAGCCATGCGCTCAATCGCCCGCGAGGCAGTTGAAGATCCCGAGCTGGTCCTAAACGCGCCACACACGACACGCATTGGGCGCCTGGATGAAGCAGCGGCGGCGCGAAAGCCGGTGCTTCGGTGGAAACCTAAGCCGGCTGACCCAGAACCCCTCGCGGTAGCCGGCGGGTAGTCCTTCGGTGTAATAACTAAACTCGCAACGCGTTTAGAGGCGGGCTACCGCCTCAAATGGCGGCCCCTAAACTTTCAATGAAGACCAAACTCGTATCATTTCTTTTAGCTCTCCTGATATTCCCCTCGCCTTCGCTGGCAAATCCGCAATCTCCCTCTTTCGACGTCCTCATAAAAAACGGCACCGTTTATGACGGCACCGGTTCAGCTCCAATCAAAGCCGATGTCGGCATCAAAGGCGATCGCATTGTGGCCGTTGGCGATCTGAAGAATGCTACTGCGCGCACCGTAATCGACGCGCGCGGGCTCGCCGTCGCGCCGGGTTTTATCAACATGCTGTCGTGGGCGTCGACCTCTCTGATTGCCGACTATCGTTCGCAGAGTGAAATCCGGCAGGGAGTGACTACTGAGATCTTCGGCGAAGGTACTTCAATGGGACCGCTCAACCCGGACATGAAGAAGCGGATGCTGGCCGGGCAGGGCGATTTCAAATTCGACATTCCGTGGACCACACTGGCTGAGTATCTCGCCTACATGGAGAGGCGCGGCGTCACGCCGAACGTCGCTTCCTTCATTGGCGCGGGCACTGTGCGCACCTACGTCATCGGTCTGGAAGACAAGAAAGCGACGCCCGAGCAGTTGCAGCAGATGCGCGCGGTGGTGCGCCGCGAGATGGAAGCCGGCGCGTTGGGAATCGGATCGTCTCTGATTTACGCCCCTGACATCTACGCCAGCACTGAAGAATTGATCGAGATGTGCAAGGAAGCCGCGAAGTATCAGGGCAAATATATCTCGCACATGCGCAATGAAGGCGATGCCTTGATTGAAGCCCTCGAAGAACTGCTGCGCATCAGCCGCGAAGCCGGCATCCCCGCCGAGATTTATCATCTCAAGGCCTCGATCGACAGAAACTGGGACAAGATGGATCGCGTGATCGCTATGGTCAATGCAGCGCGCGCGAACGGATTGAAAATAACCGCGGACATGTACGTGTACACCGCCAGTTCGAATTCGATCGAGTCGCGCATTCCCGCCTGGGCGCACAGCGGCGGCGATGAAGAAATGTTTAAACGACTCGAGGACCCGGCCACGCGCAAGAAGATCAGCGACGAACTTCATCAAAGGGGACCGATGGCGCGCACGCTCCTGGTTGGCCTCAGACCCGCTAAGCTCAAACCGCTGATTGGCAAAACGCTGACTGAGGTGGCCGCGATGCGCGGTAAAGACGAAGTCGAAACGATGCTTGATCTGATACTCGAAAACCACTCGCGGATTCAAGTCGTTACCTTCACAATGAGCGAAGACAATATTACTAAAGAGCTGCAACAGCCCTGGGTCTCATTTGGTTCGGACGCGTCCTCGATTGCCGCCGAGGGTAGGTTTCTCGAATCCTCGACCCACCCGCGCGCCTACGGCAATTTTGCTCGCGTCCTCGGCAAGTACGTGCGCGAAGAGAAGGTGATTACCCTGCCGGACGCTATCAGGAGGCTGAGCGGACTGCCGGCCACAAACCTGGGCCTTGATCATCGCGGCTTCCTCAAGGAAGGTTATTTCGCCGACGTAGTAGTGTTTGATCCCAACACGATCTCCGACAAAGCTTCATACGACCAGCCGCATCAGTACGCGGTGGGAATGAAGCACGTTTTCGTCAACGGGGTTCAGGTAATAAAGGACGGCGAACACACGGGCGCCAAGGCCGGGCGCGCCCTGTGGGGACCGGGAAAGATCAAGTAATCTGTGAATCGCGGATATCCTGTCCATCAGACTAAGCGCGGACAGTTACCTTCGTAAGGTATGATGCCCATCAAAATGTGAGGGTCGCGCCGCGATTGCGGACGAGGGCGCCCGCGTTCCCAGAAACGAGTAGCCTTCTTAAATCCTATAGCTCAAGATAAAGTAACCGACGGAGGATAGTGACTAATGGCAGCGCAACAACCGTGGACCGGAATACAAGTCGAAACCAGCTTCTTCCCGCTCTCATTTTTTCTGTATCTGTGTACGCCAACTATCATGATCGATGGCGTATCGCAGCAGCGGCCCTGGGGTACTCATGCGTTTCAACTCCCCGGAGGAATGCATCAGGTGAGAATTTTCTTCAAGTATCTGTTTATGGATACTTGCGGCATGGCCACCCTTAACGTGGTCGTCCAGCCCAACTGCATCCACCGGATTAAATACAACATGGGCATGTTCATGTTCTCGCCCGGGACGATCCGGGAACTGCCCCCGTTTATCTTCCCACCGCAATAAAATTCCGCGCAGGCCCTTTGCGCTGTCGCTTTTACTCAACAAGGAGGATTCAAATGCTTACACTTAGTCTGGCCCGAACAAGTCGCCGACTGGCCCCGTTGATTTTCATCGGTGTCTTCGCTTTTAGTTCCACATTCGCCCAGGGCGTAAAAAAGAAAGTCCATTTCGCGAAAGGAACTTCGAAGATCACCATTAAAGAAAGCGTGGTCCGGGGCGACCAGGATCGATATTATATTGGCGCCAATGCCGGCCAAACTATGACCGTCAAGATTACCTCGACCGAAGACAACGCCGTTTTTCAAATCTATCGGGCCGGAGAGAAGGAGACATTAAAGGGCGCCGGCGAAGAAGACGACGCCACGAATTGGTCAGGAGAATTGTCGGCCAACGGCCAATACGTGATTGTGGTTGGGGGGACGCGTGGGAACGCGACCTATGCATTGACTATTTCCATCGAGTAGGCCGTCTTACTCTTTCATCATCTGAATGGAAAGGCAGCACGGCTTCAGTGTTGAGCGGGCCTGACCTATCACGATCGGGGCGCAGGTTGGCAGCCTGCGCTACACCTCCCATGCAGAGTTTTTTTCAGACTGCTCCTCTTGGCCGTCAGACGGCAGCTGCAGGAGCGCGAGGCGGTCGACCTTGCGGCCTTTCAGCAAATGCTCTTCGATGATTTCGGGCACATCCTTAGCATGCACCTGCGCGTACCAGACGCCGTCCGGATAAATCATCACCGCCGCCCCAATCGCGCAGAAACCAACCGAGGCACATTCGGTGAGGATGACGCTGCCGTGCGGATTCTTGCCCTTGGCTTCTCGGCCAAATAAGATTCCGCGCGCTTTCAATTGACTCTCGAACGCCGCCAGCACATCGGCGCTTCCCCTAGCCGAACAGGACTTCCCCGAGCACACAAATACGTGGTGACGAATCGGCGCCGAGGCGACCGGCGCCAGAGCGCATAATTCTTCCTGGTTTTCTATGAATTCAGATGTGGCCATGCATTGACATGCTAGCACGTGCACGCGGAAAGATGACGAGCGGCACTGGTTCATAATGTCGTGTTCGTGCGTTGCTGACTTGTGAGAGAGCACGCTCCGGTCAACGATTTGGGCGGGGTCCCTTTGCAACAGCGCTAATGCGCTTCGCTTAAGTTTCCTGACCTCCCAGGGTGACAACTTGACCGACACGAAGCTCGCCCGTCCTGACCACCGTGCCGTATACGCCCGCGTAATTCTCGTTCAAACGAACAACAGCCTTCATCACCTCTGCGTCTCGCTCGGCTGTGTCCGGGTCAAGATTAACCATGACGCATCGCTCGTCCTTCATAGTAACCCTGACGGCCGGCCCGCTGTTGCCTTCACCAAAGCTCAATGTCCGGCCCACCCATTTGTCTTCCTCAAACGGCTCACCGCTATTTGTTTCGATCACGACGTTTGGTCGAAATCTGCGAAGGTCGCAAGAGTCGACGCCTCGGCCTGATTCTCGCGCGACCGAATGCACTGTGCCAAGGCTGATCACCGAAATCGGAGTCTCATCGAAGATTCCATGTCTAAGGTTCATCAATTCGAGCGCACTGCCATACAGTTTCGAAACTTCCTCGCGTAATTCGTCGCTGCGGAGTTCGTACTCCTTCCCCTCCGGTGTACGAACGTGGCTGGGGAGTAGCTCGCGATTCTTACTGTTGGCGTTGCTGTCGAGCCTTAATGGTTTATAGAGGAGCAACTGCGGTAATCTGCTCGCGGACAGCCAGGGAAACTCACTTTTGTCAGTGAGTCGCCGAAAAGCTAACCGGCGATCGCCCTCAAGGCCATGCCAACCTAGCCTGCCAACCTCCAGTACTTCACCGGCCATTGACTTAACCGGGTAACGAAAGATGGCACTAATACGTCCAGATTCCATATGACTCCATAGCAACTCTATTCTGTGACAATCGAGACGCACAACGGTCGAGCTGACCGGGCGCGGCGATGATAGGGAGATTGCCGGGGTCAGTAAATCTTTTTACCGCCAAACATACTTGACGATAGGAGTTGTGACAACCGCGGCGAGTTGTGCCTACTTTCTCAAAATCAAATTTGGGAATCGGCGCGCTCATAATAGCGATCCTCGAAATCACACGAATCGGAAATGTTTTTTAGTTTCGACCTGGAAGTATTCCGTGGATCGCGTTTCAGCGAAAGGGAAAATGTTCGGCCGAATCCAAGCCGGTCCTGGAATTATGTTGTCTTTGCGCGCAACGGATTCCATTGTAAGATTGACGCGAACGGGCGACCGCTTGTCTGACCGCATCAAGCTCCGGCGGTCTTTGATGCGGGCGCCTAATTTGATGTAACCGACGCTGAACTTCCGAAATGTCAGAACAACAGGTAAACGGGCTGGTAATTCACGTCTCGTCACTGAACGATCGATCGACAGAGGTCGTCATGCGCGAGTTGATTCGCATTGGCGCTTGCGAAGACTGCGACGTGAAGATCCGGCTGCCGCAAGGCGCGACCAGCACTGGCCCGGTGATTGAGCTGGCGCGCAAGAACGGCATCTACCGGATCGCGAGTGTAGATCCGAACCTGGAAGTGAAGCTGAACGGTCGCAATATCAAACCCGAAAAAGGCATCCACGACGGAGACGAAATTTGGATTGGGCCCGCAGGCCCTTCGATTCACTTTTTTCCGATCGCTTCAACTCCCGCGCTGGTGCCAGGGCGCCGTGACGGCGCGCACGTGGCGCCTTTTATCGAGCAGGCAGCCATGGAGGCTTCAGCGACCGCCCGGCGCGATGATGCCAAGATATTCCTGCGCGAGTTCACCCGCGAATTGGTGCGCGAGATCAACCCCAGCACCAAGATCATTGCTTTCGCGATTCTTATTCTGGCGGTTGCCGGTGGCCTCTATATAGGCTTTGCCCAGTTCAATGAAGCGAGGCGAGGCCGGCGCGTCATTGCTGATCAACAGGCCCAACTCGTAGCTCAGCAGGATGAACTCAAACGCGCAAACGTGCAATTGCAGCAACTATTAGCTTCAACGACCAGGATTCAAAACACCATCGCGATGGGTGAAATGATGAAAGCGACCTACGGAGACGGGGTCTGCTTAATTTATGGTTCGTTCAACTTCGTTGAGTCAGGAACTGGCCGCCCGCTTCGTTATCCGGAAACGCAAACTACCGAATCGGGCACAGCAGTGCAAAATGCCAACGAAGAGCCCGTCCTTACACCGGAAGGGCAAGGAGCCATAGCTGAATTTCCTTTCGCGGGAACAGGTTTCCACGTCGGCGACGGATACGTGCTGACTAATCGTCATGTAACCCAGCCGTGGGAAGCGGACGACCGCGCTCAGAGTTTGAATAGCACAGTAAAAGGAGTTCCACGACTAAGGAAATTCATCGCTTTTTTTCCGGGAAAGGCCCAACCAATCGCGCTCAAAGTGAAGCAGACGTCGAAAGGGGAAGACCTGGCTGTCTGCTCGATTGATCCGAAGGATTTACCGGCGAAGATTCCGGTTCTGCTGCTGGAGAAAGATCCTGGTTCAGTCGCGATCGGCAAGCTGGTAGTGACGATGGGGTACCCTTCCGGAACGGATCGGCTGCTGGCGGCTTTGGATGAGAGCGAAGCCCGCGGGATTCAACAGCGATACGGTTCGGTCGAGGCCCAGTTGGGTTACTTCGCCGAGAAAAAGCTCATTCAACCATTGACGACCCAGGGCAATATTACCGATCTGAAAACCGCCCGAATTATTTACGACGCGCGGACGGGCGAGGGCGGCTCCGGGGCGCCACTCTTTGGGCCATCGGGCCGAGTAATCGGCGTCACCTTCGCCATTTTCACCGAGAACACAGCTTCGAATTTCGCTGTTCCGATACGCTACGCAATTACGCTGCTGGAAAAATCAGGATGGACGAGCGCGGCAGCTCCGGAGACGGATCTGAAAGAGGCCGCCGCTGCTAATCAGCCAACCCCTAAATAAGATTGGCGACCAGAAACCTGCGATCACTTTTACAACTGTCACAATTGTACAGACATCTGAGGTGAGATGCTGGTACGGTGCTTGCCAGGGTCTTTCAACTTAGCGGAATAATGGTGAAGACGTAACGTTTATTACAAGAAACCTGCAGGAACATCGCTCCTCTCGGAGCATTTTTTTCAAGAGCATGGACCGAATAACTTATCGCCCCAAGCCGCATCCCGGCCGGTTACGCAGGATCCGGGCTTCGAATGGATTGGCGATTAGATTGTCGTGTCGATTGGCATTTCTGATTCTCGCGATTTCCCTCTGGTGCAGCCAGGGCCTCGCACAATCGACAAATCAGTTTGGCGCCAAGCCGGCAAAGCCCACCCGTCCAACCGAGATCGAACGGCCTGCGACCGCCGCGTCGACGGTCACTTCCGCTCAGGGTGAGCGCCTCGCGAACAATTCATCGACGGAGTCTCAGCCGACTGAATCACTGACTGAGGCTGCGCCTTCAACTCCGGCCTCCAACCAGTTCAGAGTCGAGCGCCTGCCGATGGTCGGTGGAGCGGAATTACTTACCATCTTTGGGCGCATGGATGGAATGCGTAGTTCAGGAATGCCCGCGCCCGAAATTCCTCTGGTTAGCGTGGTGCGCGATACGCTTTCAGACAACGATCCCGAAAACGATCGGCTCCGTTACGTCTGGGTCCTCACCTACACCCAACCAACGCTGATGAAGCGAATAGCATCCGCCATTCCTTTTCTCTATCAGCATCTCGGAAACCAGGAGCACGCTTCAAAAAACCCGCCGCAACCGATCCTGGATTTCGCCAATGTCAGCCGGCAGACCTGGAACCACTTCTTCTGGATGGGTCTGCAGAATGTTTTTCTGGACAGCTATGGGATCCCACTAAAGGCCGTCAGTCGCAGTTACCGCCGCAATGCAGCCGACTATCGCTCGGCCCATGTCACCCAGGCGCTGTCGATTCTGGGCAGCTATGAAAACCTGCGCCGGCGAATTCGGGATGACAACGAATTGCTGGCCCGGCGCCGGGGCCCCGACCTCGATGCGACCATCAACAGCAATGAAGGAGTCAGCGACACTAGTACGTCCCTCTTACCCGAGGGATCACCATTCACCCCGGGTGAAATGCTCGAGTTGCGCGCGCGCCTGATCCTGTCCGGCAAAACATTCGGCGGGCTGCTCGGGTCGGATAAGTTTATTGAAACTGTTGAAAAACGCTCGATGACGTCGGTCGACATGATCGGACACAACTGGGAGATGCTGCGCCAGCGAGCCGAAGCCGAAGGCCTCTATTTCCAGCCGCTGACCATGCCGGACGGTCGCGCGACTCACGCCCTGCTGTGGATCTCCAGAAGCGATCTGGAAAGCCAGGCGGGTCGCTCTTTCACCCGGCGGTTCCTGAATATCTCAAATCCCTGGAACGATGCTCGTCTGCGCAACTGGAACGGCTATAGCGAGCGGCGCTATTTCGATCAGGAAAATCGCGTGACGAGTGCTGCCAGCGCCGGCACTCGTGCGAGGGACTTGATTCCCCTGGCGCTGTATGGGCTCGATCATCCGAAGGTCCCGGCCCTGCTGGTCGACTTTCGCGACAGCCTTAATCCAAAAGGCCGCGAAGTGTCCCGCCGTTTATTCAACGATCTCACCAGGAATGTTTTGTCGCTCTCGGGCTTTGGCAATATTGCTTATTTTCTCGGCCGCACGACTTACAACTTTGTGACCGGCCGGCGTGGAATCGATTTGAATCAACCGAGTCGTTTGCACAGCTACTCGGAATTGAAACTGCTGTTGTCCTTCAACAGCTCGATCGATCCGCAACTCCAGCGCGAGATCGAACGCCGCCTTGAACTCGTCTCCCTCAATCCCCTCAGCAACGATAGCCAGAGCGAGATCAAGCTCGCGCGTCAGCAATACGATGCCCTGGTCGATTTTTCGCGCCGGCCCGATGGTCTGCCCGCGAAACTCGAACGCGACCGCCGGGCTGAGATGGTTGCGCTAAAGCACGGACCAACAGCGCGTGTCTTTATCAATCTCGGTAACATCGTGTCGTTCGGCCGTTACGTTCATCGCGAGACCGCGACGCCGGAACTGGCGGCGCGCATGGAGTTGGCTCGACGGCAGGAACGGCATGCCAACTTTTTGCGCGAGGCAGCTAAATCTCCCCAAACCGAAGTGGCCTGGGAGATGAGCATCGTCAAGCATTCGCTTCAGTTCCTCGCTGAAAACGGCGCCGGCGCAAACGGATCTGCCGCGCGGTCAACGGCAATGATCTTCCAACGCACCGGGGACGGTGAAGCGCGTCGTCTCTGTCTCGACGTGCTCTTTAGAATCAATGACAAGACCTCGAGGAAGGCGCTGCTGCACCTCTATCAGACCGAGCAACGGAACTCCGAATGGCGTACGGCTATCGCCGAGCGGTTACGAAAAGCGGTCTTTGAAGACAGATCGCTAACGCCGGCCGCGGCCCGGGCAGTCCTCAACCAGGTGGGGCAGCCGTGAGACAGTTTTTTGCGGCCGATCGTCTGCGCAAAAGGATTCAACGCCACAGCCTCGAATACCTCAAGCGCCTTGCTGTTCAACTGACCAGCATCGTGCTGGTAACGATGATTTGCGCGGGTGCGGGCCTGGCCCAGGCTCGTGTCAAACGCGTGGTGATGCTTAAAGTCGATGGCTTGCCCTATGAAATGGTCGAGCACTTTGCGCGTGAACGCGACCCGGCTACAGGGAAGAGCTTGCTGCCCTGGTTTGAGAACGTCTTCTTCCAGAACGGAACCCGGCTAACCAACTTCTATGTTCGGGGAATGAGCCTGTCGGCGCCTTCATGGTCGACACTGGATACCGGACAACATCTGCACATCAAAGGTAATGTCGAATTCGATCGCGACATCCTGCATACCTACGACTATCTGAATTTCATTCCCTTTTATTTCAAGCAGGCTACCGGAGCCGATGTCGATATGCCGGGCACCGAGGTGCTCGACTCTTTGGGCGTGCACATCCTGCTGGATGCTTACGACAACTACCAGCGATTTCCTGGCGCGCAGCTTTATGGACGGGGCGCGCGTATCCACAGCCTGCAGCGCGCGGGTCAGGCAAAGTTCTTACGGAATCCGCTCGCCCTGGCAGGCGAGTTCTTTGCGGGCTTTGACCTGCGCGGCGTGGTCCCCGCTCAACTCGAGCGTGAACTCATCGATAGACTACAGGACCCCAGGGTTGAATACCTTGACCTCTACGAGACCTCGTTCGATCATGTGGCCCATCATAACAACGATCGCGAATCGCACCTGGTTGGTCTGCGCGATATCGATGGCCTGATCGGACGCATCTGGACTGGAATTCAAAAGAGTCCCTTCGCTGCGGACACGGTGCTGGTGCTCGTGTCAGATCACGGTTTCAATACCGATGAGCGCGTCATCAGTCAGGGATTCAATCTGGTGAAATTGTTGGGGAGCGAGGAAGGCGGCGGTCATCACGTGATCACCAAACGGCGTCTGCTGATGGATTATTCGATTAAGTCGGTCAATCCTTTTGTTCCGCCGATTACCACAACTTCGTCAGAGTCGTACTACCTGAAGAAACAGGGCGCTGAGTACCCTACAGCTCTGCTTGATTTCGATGGCAACGAGCGCGCCGGACTTCATCTCCGCAATAGCCGGCTGAATCTGCTGCACATTCTGCTACAGCAGCTGCAACGAAAAGATCTGTCGCCGGGAATGCGCCGGGCGGCCACTGACGCGTTCTTTGCCGCGCTGGCTCGCGTCAAAACGGTTTGGCAAGGTGAACTGGATCAGCTCGATGAGGAGTTAGCTGCCCTGCGTCCGGCGGGTGAGAAACAGCGCGCCATGTGCGAATCGCAGCCAAAGAAGTTCACGGTTCAGGATCAGGAAATGGGGCGCGACGACAATGCGCGACGCGTTTGTGTGCTGGCAAGGCAATGGGCCAATCAGGCAAAAGACTACAGCGCGTATGTCACGACCATGCGGAAGCTGGTTGGCCTGCGGCCGGAAAACTTCGATCCGTTCAGACTCAAGATCACGGAAGTGATTCGCGAAGATTCCATGGGCGAACGGAACTCAGTCTATGATCTGCAGAATTATGTAGTTGGTCCGGCGCGTGACGGGTTGGTGTTGAAAGCCGACGGCACCCTTGATCTCGAGCGCAGTTTCCTGAGGATCAATTACCTCACGCTGATTCACAACCAGGTCGTCCGCAATAATGTGCAGCAGGGGATCGGAAATCGTCCCATCGATTTCATTTCTACGCGGATCCCCCGCGCTGCCTTCGGTCCGTCCCTCGGTGCAGGTTTGCAGCCGGATGAGGACGCAGTTTGGCTTTACGGTGGTCCGGATCACCAGGCGCTGTTATTGGCCAGAGGCGAAGGACAGGGCCATTTGGAACTGCGTTACCTGCCTATAGCCAATCTGACTCAGGAGGAAACCGGCTCAGTCCATTTCGAGCCGCTCGCCTGGCAGTACGATCTGCCGCTTCATTTGCTTGAGGATCCCCGGCTTGATGTGCCTAACAGTGACCGCTTGAGCTGGCTAAAGGAATGGCATTCGGACGTTGATTGGTTGCGTGCTTTGCACAAGACGCAATACTCTAATGGACTGATCGGATTGCACGAACAATTCAAGCTGTTCACGGCCCCGGCCACGGACGTTTATTCAGCCGGGCTCTCCGAGGATGAAAAATTGCTGCATCGATTTCGCCGGCGTCAGCGTCAGCTGGTTGAAACGGACATGCTGATTATGGCCAATAATCATTGGAATTTTGATGTTCGCGGGTTCAACCCGGGCGGCAATCATGGATCCTTTTTTCGCATTTCAACCCACGCAGTCCTGATGTTTGCGGGCGGCGAGGCTACCGGTATTCCGAAGGGTTTGGCGATTAATGAACCTTACGATAGCCTGAGCGTCGTACCAACGATTTTTTCTTTGACCGGGAAGTTGGAAAGCGATAATCAGCCCAGCGCGGCTCTGGCACGTCGCGGTTTTACCAGATTTCCTGGCCGGGTAATTCCCGAAGTCACTGGTGCGCGGACAAGCCTTCCCGCGCCCCGATAGCTTGCAATGGAACGTTCCCTCGATGATCCGGCCCTGATGGAGACTACCGAGTTGCAATCGGTCGCCAAGCCGTCAAACGCCAAACGCTCAATCGCCTGGCTGCAGGGACTGGCGTTTGTGCTGGGCGCGGCGCTGCTCGTATTTGTGATTCGCAAGGTTGGCGTCCAACCAATTTTTTCGGCACTCAGCCGCGTCGGTTTTGGGTTTTTCTTCGTCGTAGCGATTAATGGACTGCGGCACGTCCTGCGCACCATCGCGATGAGTATGTCCGTCCCACCGGAGCATCGCCGGTTTACTTTTCTGCAGGCGTTCGCGGCCAGACTTGGCGGTGAGTCGATGAGCTTCCTGACCTTTGCCGGCCCACTGCTGGGCGAGGCTACCAAGGTGGCCCTGTTGAGAAAGCGCGTGCCTCTGGTGCACGGCGTGCCGGCCCTGGTGGTCGATAACTTGATCTACAACCTTTCCGTGGTGCTGGTGATCTTCGGCGGCGCCTCCCTGATGTTGTTCTCCTATCCGGTGCCAACGGTCGCGCGCGAGATGCTTATCCTAATCGCGTCGGTCGCCTTCCTTGGGCTAATCGCCGCTGCCATGGCCACGCGCAAGCGGGTCACTCTGCTCACCAACATGATCGACGGTTTAGGACGTCGAGGTTTCCGGCCCGGATTTCTGCGTTCACGCCGCCATCACATCTATCGCATCGAGTTGACGGTCTACAGCTTCTACAAACGACGGCGCGCCGCGTTCTTTGCCATGGTTGGGCTCGACGTGACCTCGCACATGACCAGCGTCCTGGAAGTTTATGTAACCCTTAAGCTGCTGGGCTTCGGGCCGTCGGTGGGCGCTTCGTACATCATCGAATCTCTGACCAAGGTAATTAATTTCGCTTTTGGTTTCGTGCCGGCAACGATTGGCGTTTACGAAGGCGGCACAGAAATCATTCTCAAGAGTTTGGGTTTTGCGGCCGCCGCCGGCGTGACACTGGCAATCGTACGCAAGGCCGCGATTATCTTCTGGACCGTAATCGGAGTTTCCATCATCACCTGGCGCGCCGTGCCGAACGCCTGGCGGCGCGTCCTCGATCGCAGTCCGCGACTACAAAAACTTATGGACAGTCTCGTGCTCTCTAATCTCGCGCATCGTCCCGCCCGTACTGCCGTCAGCGTTGCCGGCATTGCTCTCGGCGTTTTGCTGGTTGTCTTTACCGTGGGCTTAACCCACGGCCTCTTGCGTGAACGTGGTAAGCGGGAGGCAAACATCGGCGCGCAGATCATGGTGCGGCCCGCAGGCATGATCGCTCTCAGTGGAAACCAGCCCTTCACCATGCCCGTTGCCCACGCGGCCGAACTCGCAAAAGTCGAAGGCGTGCGGGCAACCGTGCCCATCGGGCAGAACCTGGATAAGAGTAATTCGGGTTTTGGTTCACGCTTGATCGAGGGAATTCCCTTCGAGCAGTACGCCGCGTTGACCGGACTGACGATCAAAGAAGGACGTGGTGTGCAAAGCGGAGACGAGGTCATCGTCGATACGGCCTGGCAGCGTGAGCGCAACGTCGAAGTTGGGACGACGATCGAAATCTACGAACGCCCTTTTCGCATAGTCGGCACCTACGAACCTCCCGGCGGGGGCCGTATCAAAATCCCTTTAGCCACCATGCAGGACCAGGTGGAAGGTGAGACGAACGACAAAGAGCGACGGGTTAATACAATTCTCGTAGCTTGCGCGGATCCGGCTCAAGAGGAGGCCGTCGCCGCGCGCATCAAGACGCAATTCCCCGACGATCAAATCGTCCTGACCCGCGAACTGCCGGAACTCTACATGTCGAGTGTCCCGGCCCTGAACATCTTTCTCAAGGTCGTCGTCGGCGTGGCGACGACAATCAGCATGCTGGTGATCTTGCTCGCTATGTATACGACTGTGACTGAGCGCACGCGACAAATCGGCATCCTCAAGTCCCTCGGCATGTCAAAGCGTTCGATTGCCTGGGTGATCGAGCAGGAGGCGATTTTAGTCAGCGTGCTCGGCGTTTTTATGGGCGTGATGCTGACGCTGCTGATCAGATTTTTCGTGATGCGTTCGACCACTCTGGTCGTGGATGTCGAGCCGAAATGGATCGTAATCTCACTGGTGGTCGGTTTGATTGGCGGTTCGATTGGGGCGCTTTATCCGGCACTGCGCGCCGCGCGTCAGGATGCGGTCGATGCGTTGAGTTACGAGTGATGTCGAGGCTTAGGACTTGACCTCAGAATCTGATTAGGTTTATCGCGCGCTTGCGAGCGTACTAAATCAGCCGTCTCACTTTTCTTTCCAGGTCTTTGCCGGCGGAAAACGTAAAAGGAACATTGCTCTGGTCACAGCATGCAGCTATCATAAGCTTCGAGATTTGAAGACTTAGAATCAAGATGAGTTCAATACTCGACGATATCAAACCTGACACGGCCGAAACCATCGCGGCAGCAGCACAGGCACGCGGCCTCTCGGTCGATCAATACCTAAGGAGTCTTCTTCCTCAACCGAGTGAAATCGATCTAACTGCTCGCGGCATCGATGAAACTCAAGCTGCCGATCTAGGAGCTCGACTGAAGACTTTCGCCGAAGATTGGAATCGTCCAGAGGATGACATCTACGATGAAGACCCACCGCGGTAATGTCCTCTTGGTATTATTTCCAAACTTCGATCTGCGTACAGCCAAACGTCGTCCGGCCCTGGTCATGCAACGTGACAGTCTCGGCTCCGGACTCGCCCAAACAATCGTGGCAATGATTTCCAGCAACGTTACCCGTCGAGGTCATCCCAGTCGCGTCTTCATCGGCGTTTCGTCACCCGAGGGTAAAACTGCGGGCTTGCGGTTGGACTCTGTCGTGATGACCGACAATGTTGCTACCGTTTTGGAATCCGAACTCGATTCCGTCCTCGGAAAGATCACTGAAATGGCGGCTGTCGACACAGCGATGAAGCACACGATGGGACTCGACTAACAACAGATGCCGTCACCAAGACATAAATTCGCTACTGCCGTTACTTGCATCGACGGGCGGGTGCAGCAACCAATCGTTGACTGGGTGAAGCTGAACATGAACGTCCACTATGTGGACTTGATCACGGAACCCGGACCTGACTTGATGCTCAGCGACGGACCAAGCCTCATCGTCGAAGAAATCATCCGCAAAGTGTCCTTCTCAATTGAATATCATAAGTCCGCAGTCGTCGCGGTCACCGGCCATCACGACTGTGCGGCGAATCATGCGGACAGGCAAGAGCATATCGAACAAATCCTCGACGGTGTGCGAGTAATTTTGTCTTATCAGCCTCAGGTGCGGGTGGTGGGGCTTTGGTTGAATGAATGGGACTCAGTTGAGTTGGTTTGGGACACGCTGCAGCAAGGGCGAGCTGGCGGCTTACTTTAAACGAATCGCGGATTTTTAACGGATCGCGGACAGGATGTTCGCGATCCGGAGTGACTGGTCGTTATGAATCAGTTGCAGCCGGCAGTGCTTTCAACCTTACGAGTTTGATTCCTTTCGCCAGCCGGAACAGTTGCAGCATGCGAATTCCCCACCAGTTGAAATCCACTTCGTACCAAGCCAGTCCGTGACGCGCCGAGGTTGGGTGCGCGTGATGATTGTTGTGCCAGCCTTCGCCCCAGGTCAGCAGCGCCACCCACCAACTGTTGCGCGAATTGTCCTTTGTCTCAAACCGGCGCCGACCCCACAGGTGCGTGGCGGAGTTCACCAGCCAGGTCGCGTGCAGGCCCAAGGTCACTCGCAGGAAAATGCCCCAGAGCATCAAGGGCCAGCCACCGGCCAATACCAGAACGATGGCCAGAATAATCGTGGGGACAAAGTAAATACGATTAAGCCCCGCAATGAATCGATCGTGCGTCAGATCAGGAGCGTAACGCTCAAGCACCTCGGGGGGATGCTGCTGGGCGGTGCCGGATAGAATCCAACCCATGTGGGACCACCAGCGGCCATCGTGCGGGGTGTGTGGATCGCCGCCGCGTTCGTCGCTGTGCGCATGATGAATGCGGTGCGTGGCGACCCAGTTGATTGGTCCGCCTTCAAAGGAAAGCGTAGCGCAGAGAGTCAAGAAATATTCGACCGGCCTCGGCACTCTGTAACTGCGATGGGTCAGGAGTCGATGATAGGTCATACCGACGCCGAGGCTCTGGGCCACCCAGGCCAGCACCGCTGCGACTATCAGTGACCGCCAACTAAAATGAAAAAGCGCCGCAACGGCGCCGAGGTGAAACACAATCATCCATATTGTCGTGGGCCAGCGAACGCCCTGGTGGCTGCCCTTAATCTCTTTACTCATCAAGCCTTTTCTTTCTCGAAACCAAACAGAGTGGTCTACGAAACTACGATACTCTCCATCCCTACGTCTCGATCATCCCGCTGCAAGAGTTAAGGGACCGGTTGTGAATGAATCAACCGGCGGACGCGATCGGAAAAAGGCACGTCGATTTTCTGCGGCTCGATGACGGCCGTGACTTCTCCCGGTCCGTAGGTTGGATGAGTCAGATGTTGTCCCGTGCGATAGGTACGGAAGCGGTCATACGGGGCGCTCGCTTTAGCACTGGCGCTGGCGGACTTTGGTCCCGTCGCCGGCTTAAACGAACTACGCACTCCACATTTGGGACAACTCACTCGCGAGATCTGGCCGCGCTTGGTGATCGTGGCGACGATGTGGCCGCGCTCTTCCTGGCACTTGGCGCAAAACTTGTCAACGCGTTCGCCGACCGCGTACGTCGGCTTTTCTGCCTTGGGCTCTTTCACGGGCATGAGAAACAAACGCGGTGTGCTTAAAAGCTCACAGCACTTCGCGGTCCTCCTTAAAATAGCCTGATTGAAATTGACTGGAGTGCAGCCGAAACGTGCTGCACTCCAAAGATGAATCCTCGCCGGTTACCAGCGCGGAGCACGATCATTGCGACCGCCGCCGCCGCCACCGCCACCACCGCCGCCGCCGTAACCGCCGCCACGTCCACCACCGCCGCCGCCGCGGTTTCCGCCACCACCGTAGCCGCCGCCACGTCCGCCACCACCGCCGCCGCCGCGTCCACCGCGATCTTCTCGGGGGCGAGCTTCGTTGACGTTCAGATTTCGGCCGTTGAATTCCTTGCCGTTGAATTGCTGGATGGCCGCTTCGCCTTCTTCCTTAGTGGCCATTTCGACAAAACCAAAACCGCGCGAACGTCCGGTCTCGCGATCTTCGACCACGCTGGCAGATTCCACCGTGCCGGCCTGGGCGAAAAGTTGCTGCAGATCTTCGCTGGAAGTCTGGAAAGACAAATTGCCGACGTAAAGTTTCATTGACATGTAAGTTGAACTCTCCTTTAAACCTTGGGCTAAGGAAGCTTCGAATCGAAGGTGGCTTCGTAGTAACGGCTGCAGCGAAGGCTTGCGTTTCGGATGCTCATCCAAATGAGCGGCTTCTCTTCTCCGGTTGAAAACAGCCTGCTCTCGAACTATCCGTAACGCCGCCGCCAATCCGTAGGCGTGGGGCGCATCACCGTTGATGCGCGAGAGAAGGAATACAAGGCGATACTATGCCCTATTTTGGGGCAAAGTGGCAAGCATTAAGTCCGCGGTGGGAGTTAACCTTAGCAGGGCTTTTTTGCTCTTTTTACTTGAGATTAATGATTTGGCTTGAGTAGGATGCGGACTTGGGCCGGACCCTGAATCGCCAACCGGGTTAGGAATCGGCCTCGCGCTGGTTAAGCGTTCGGCTGAAATGCATGGCGGCACAATCACGGCCCACAGCCAGGGACGAAAACGGGCAGCGAATTTGTGATGCGGGTGCTGGTGCCCGACTTCGATCACCATCAGTTCACCCGTAGCCCACGATGTCCGGGACACTCTGCCGGCGTCTCAGTGAGGAACTCCTGAGCGCCCTGGTTTGGAGCCTCATTCTTGAGGAACGATCCACGAAAATCACCACCGGTATTGCGGTGTCCGTCCGATCGCCTGGGTCAGGTCGTCTCCGCTCCAGGTATGGAGCGCCATGTCAATCGCGCTTGCCTGTTTGACTCGGCATCGCTGGTTCGACATGATATGTTTGAAACCACGTCAAATTTACGAAAGTGTTCAGTGGACCGAGCGGAGAGAACTGAGGAGAAGGAATACTAATGGCTTATACGCATACCGAACTCAAACATAAGACCCTCGCTGAATTGCGCGATATCGCCAAAGACATCGAGCATGAAGCCGTGCAGGGCTACACCCAACTCAATAAAGAGCATTTGATAGTTGCGATCTGCAAAGCTCTTAACATCGAAATTCATACGCATCACGAGGTCGTGGGCATTGACAAAGCTTCGATCAAATCGCGCATCAAGGAACTGAAGGTGCGCCGCACCAGTGTTATCGCTGAGCATGATCACAAGCAGCTCAAAGCCGTGCGTCGCCGCATCCACCGGCTGAAGCGACAGATTCATAAGGCCACTGTCTAAACGGCAGAGCGGGCACCCTCGCCCGCTTTCCTATTTCACAGACATTGGCTCTGTCTGGTGCGATGCGGACGAGCGCGCCCGCGCCCCCGGTCACATGAAACCACACTACTCAATCGTGAAGCTGTCATTCCTGGTCCTGTTTGCGACGGCAGGTTTCGCGTTTGCGCCCGTCGCTTTTGGGCAAGCGGATCTAACGATTAATGTCACGGTCATCACCAGCGAACACAGTCGCGATTCGAACTCGACGACAAAGTCCCTGAAAGTTTCGGGGAAGAGTCTGGCGTATTCGGAAACCTATCACGGCGCCCAATCCGGCCGCCGTCCTCCGATTGAAAAGGAATTCAAACTAACCGATGACGATCGCGCCAGATTAATCCGGTTGCTGAAAGACCATGCGCTGCTCATCACCAGGTCTATCGAAAAACCTGATTCAGACTTTCCCGGCCGGGACTTTGAATTAAGGATAGCCGCCAAGTTAGCCGGCAAGAAGAGTCTGATTTCGATTGAGGCACCTCGGTCAGCGACTGAGCTCAAAAACAATCCGCTGTACCAGGGCTCAGTACTCTTCATCAGTGAACTCTTCAAGATCATCAATCGCACCGATCCGGATATCACCTTCGGCGAACTTGTCCGATAGCCTGCAATGCTGATCACTCCTCTGCCGTGCTCACTTCAAAGTTGACTTTCAGTCCGAACTGGCATAGAAACCCTCGCACAAAGTAATCTTCAAACAACGTTTTCTAATTCAAGAGAGGTAGCTTTATGAAACAGGCTATCAGCATCAACGTCAATGGTGACGATCATCAAGCCGAGGTCGAACCCCGGTTGCTGCTTGTACACTACCTGCGTGATCTGCTGGGACTTACGGGGACGCATATTGGTTGTGAGACTTCGATCTGCGGCGCCTGCACGATTCTGCTCGACGGGCAGGCAGTGAAGTCGTGCACTATGTTTGCCGTGCAGGCCAACGGCGCGAACATTACGACGATTGAAGGACTGGCAAACAATGGCACCCTGCATCCCATGCAGGAGGGCTTCTGGGAGAAGCACGGCTTGCAATGCGGTTATTGCACCCCGGGAATGATCATTGCGGCCACCCAGCTCATCGATCGCAATCCGAACCCATCTCGCGAAGAGATTCGTCACGGGCTGGAAGGAAATCTGTGCCGCTGCACAGGTTACCAGCACATCGTCGAGGCGGTGGAGTTTGCGGCAAAGAAAACCGCGGCCACCAAATGAAAGAAGTCAGCTTTCACTGATTCGTTTAGACAGCGGAATTGTCGCCGCCTGGGGTGGGCCGGACCAGTCTGGCCTCTAAACAGGATTTAGGTTTTTGTTGGAGAAGGTTATGAGCAAATACGTCGGACAAAGAGTTAAACGAACGGAAGACCCAAGACTAATCAAAGGCCTGGCCCATTACGTCGATGACGTGCGCCTGCCCGACACGCTACACGTCGCCTTCGTGCGCTCGATTTACGCTCACGCAAAAATCAATGGGATCGATATCACTGAAGCCGTTAAAGCTCCGGGGGTGGTTGCCGTGTATACCGGCAAAGATATCGCTACCAAAGTTGGCCCGGTGCCCTGCGCCGCTGCCCTGCCTGGCTTGAAGGTGCCGGATTATCGCGTGCTGGCCCAGGACAAAGTGCTGTTTGTCGGCCATCCCATCGCCGCGGTAGTGGCCACGGATCGATATCTGGCGCGCGATGCAGTCGATCTGATCGCAGTTGACTATGAAGAACTGCCGGCTGTAGTCGATGTCGAAGCATCTGCCAAAGGCGGCCCGGTAATCCATGAGCAGTTCGGCAATAACATCGCGTACACGTTGACCTCGGGCGAGGGCGACATCGACGAGGCGATGAACTCCGCTGATCACATCATCAAACAACGCATGGTGCACCAACGCCTCGCGCCCATCGCGATGGAAGGCCGTGGGGTGCTGGCGCGGTATTTTCCGGGGGAAGAGGAATTGACCCTGTGGTCGTCGACGCAGATTCCACACCTCATGCGAACCCAGGTCGCCCTGATGATCGGCCTCGGCGAACACAAGCTGCGCGTGATCACGCCTGAGGTGGGCGGCGGGTTTGGCTCGAAGCTGAACGTCTATGCGGAAGAAGCCTTGCTCGGTTGGATTTCGATTCAACTTGGCAAACCCGTGAAGTGGATCGAGTCGCGCCGCGAAAATATGCAGGCGACAATTCACGGCCGCGCCCAGATCGGCACGGTCGAGGTCGGATGCAAGAACGACGGGACGCTCACCGGGCTGCGCTACAACGTCTTTGCAGATCTGGGCGCATATCATCAACTGCTTACTCCGGCGATACCGACTCTGACTGGTCTGATGCTCTCCGGGGCCTACCGGATTCCGGCGATTCAGATGAACGTAACGGGCGTCTTCACCAACAAGATGTCTACCGACGCGTATCGCGGCGCGGGTCGACCGGAAGCGACCTATGTCGTCGAGCGCGCCATGGACATCGTCGCCGCGGAACTCAAAATGGATCCAGTCGCAGTGCGACGCAAGAATTTTCCGGCCGCCAACGAATTCCCTTTTCACACCGCCACGGGCCTGGATTACGACAGCGGAGATTATGAAGCCGCGCTCGCCAGGGCCCTCGAAATCTCGGGCTATGCGACGCTGCGCGAGGACCAGACGAAGGCGCGCGCCGAAGGCAAAATCATCGGCATCGGCATGTCCAGTTACGTCGAGATTTGCGCCCTCGGTCCTTCACAGGCAATGCCCGCCGGTGGTTGGGAGAGCGCCACCGTCCGCATCGAGCCCACCGGCAAAGTAACCGTAATGACCGGCGCGTCACCGCATGGACAGGGCCAGGAAACTTCATTCGCGCAAATCGCGGCCGATGAGTTGGGCGTTGATCTACATGACGTGACTGTCATTCACGGCGACACAGCGATCGTGCAATACGGCATCGGCACCTTCGGCAGTCGCGCCACCGCGGTGGGCGGGACGGCCGTTTTGATCGCGATCCAAAAGTTGAAAGAGAAGGCCGCCAAAATCGCCGCGCACGTTCTGCAGGGCGAGACAGCGACCCTGTCTTTCGAAGACGGAAGATATTCTTTGCCGGCCGGCGCGCCGGCTTCAGACACCGGCAGCTCTGATCCGGTGGTGCCGGTCGCTGAAGCACCTGCCGGTGCTCTGCCCGAACCAGAGACTGAAGGGCGAAAGAGTCTGACGATTCAGGAGATCGCTTTGATCGCTCATATCGCCAAAGAACTGCCGCCCGATACCGAACCGGGCTTGTCCGTAACTTACTTTTTCGAACCGAAGAATTTCACCTTCCCCTTCGGCACACACATTTGCGTGGTCGAGATTGACAAGGAAACCGGCGAGACAAAGTTCCTGCGGTATGTGGCGGTGGATGATTGCGGCAAAGTGATTAACCCGCTGCTGGTCGACGGACAAATTCACGGTGGCATTGTCCAGTCAATTGGCCAGGCGCTGTACGAGGAAGTCGTTTACGACGAACAGGGACAGTTGGTCACGGGTGAATTGATGGACTATGCGATACCCAGAGCTTCGCAACTTCCCTGGTTCGAACTTGACCGCACCGAAACGCCAACGCCCGTCAACCCGCTCGGGGTCAAAGGCGTAGGTGAAGCGGGCACCATTGGCGCCACTCCCGCGATCGTCAACGCGATCGTCGACGCCCTGTCGCCGTACGGAGTGAAACATCTTGACATGCCGGTGCGGCCTGAGAATGTTTGGAGATTAATCAACGGGTAGCTCTGGAGTGCGCTGACTTGTCAGCGCTTTTCAAAGCGGCGACTCGTCGCCGCGATTGATTCAAAGATAGTCGCGATAGGTCGCGACGAAAGAAAGCGGCGACGAGTCGCCGCACTCCAAAACGGAGACAATCATGATCTCAACACAGTTTGATTACGTTCGCGTCCAAACACTCGACGAGGCGCTCATTTTGCTGGCGCAAAACGAAGACGCCAAGATCCTCGCCGGCGGACACAGCCTGATCCCGGCGATGAAATTGCGCCTGGCTATGCCTTCCCTGTTAATCGACATCGGCGGCATTGCCGACCTTTGCTATGTGCGCGAAGAAGGCGACCAGATCCTGATTGGCGCCATGACTTCTCATTACCGGATTGAATCGTCTGAACTGCTCAAGCAGGTCTGTCCGCTATTGCCCGAATGCGCCGGACACATTGGTGACGTGCAGGTCAGAAACAAAGGCACCATCGGCGGCAGTCTGGCCCACTCTGATCCCGCGGGTGATTGGCCGGCAGCAGCGATTGCCCTGAATGCAGAACTCGTGGTGGCCGGCAAGAACGGCGATCGCAGTATTAGCGTCAACGAATTTTTTGTCGACCTGATGACGACCGCGATCGAGCCGGGCGAAATTCTGCGCGAGATTCGCATTAACAAATCGAGCGGCCGCACCGGCCAGGCCTACACCAAGATGCATCATCCGGCGTCGGGCTTCGCGGTCGTGGGCGTGGCCGCCAATCTAACTCTGGATGAGAGTGGTATCTGCCAGACGGCGAGCCTCGGCATCACCGGCGTATCGGCCAAAGCCTACCGCGCTGTTGCGATCGAGTCGGCCCTCGTCGGTCACCCAATCGATGAAGAATCAACCGCTAACGCGGCGGCCCATGCTGCCGACGGAGTTGATATAAACGGTGACTTGTTCGCGTCAGAGGGTTACCGGCGCCACCTGGCTCAGGTTTACTCACGGCGCGCGATCGCGGCGGCGGCCGGCCGAGCCCTTTAGAAAATCTGCAGATTGCGTCGAGAGGCCGCAGACAAGACTCATCCGCTCTCAGGTCATTTCTTTTCTGTGTAATCTGTCATCTGCGGATAAGCTCAAGATGAAAATCGAAGGCACCCAAAAATTACATGCGGATCGTGAACGCGTCTATATTGCCTTGACTGATCCGGCAATTCTCCAAAAATGCATTCCCGGCTGCGAATCTCTGGAGAAGACCGCCGAGGACACTTACGCCGCGACCCTGAAGGCCGGCGTCGGGGCCATCAAGGGTTCTTTCAAAGGCGAGGTGCGGCTTGAAGATATGCGCTCACCTGAGCACTACCGCATCGTGGTCGAAGGCAAAGGAGGGGTAGGCTTCGCCAAAGGTTCGGCCGATTTCGATCTGGAAGAGGTGGATGGCGCCACCCTGATCCGATACACCGGAGAGTTACAAATCGGCGGCACGATTGCCGGCGTAGGCCAGCGAATGATTGAAGCCGCGGCCAAGATGATGGCCTCGAGGTTCTTCGCGGCCCTGGAAGCGGAAGTTAGTGTGGACTTGGATACGAACGCCCCTGGAATTTCCTAACCCCCCAAGATCCGTAGCCCTCGCGGATGTGGAGTGCGGTGACTTGTCAGTGCTTTTTAGGCGCCGACTTGTCGCCGCTGCCCTGTGAACTCAACGATAGTCGCGACAAATCGCGATCGGCGAAAGCTGCGACAAGTCACCGCACTCCACATCGAGATAAACGAAATGGCAATACTCAGTGCCCAGCTACTCGAATTATTCATCCTGGCCATTCCGATAGCCTGCGTCAGCTGGACCGTCACACATGAAGAGGTCCTTCGCGAACCGCGCGAGTACTGTGTCAACCGCAGCCAGAGCTGCCGGCGTTGGTACGAACGAAAACTTTTTTATCTGTTCACTTGTGAATATTGTTTTAGCCACTACGTGACCGCGGCCTTCCTCTTGATCACGCGTTTCAAACTGCTGTTCGATGATTGGCGAGGTTATCTGCTGGCGTTATTCGCGCTGGTTTGGATTGCTAATCAGTACATCAGCATCTACAACCGTCTGCGTCTGGATATCAAAAGCGAAAAGCTGGAGAGCGAGATCAAGGAAAAGGTCGTGGCAGCGGTGAAGAGTAAAGAGTGAGCCCCTCATTTCTGCGGGACAGCTGTAAAGGGTTAAAAGCGTTTCGCTGTCTTGGTCGCGTGGTTTCGTGGATCGTTTGGGCCTCCAGAGAACCATACCCGATCGAACTCAGTAATCCTTTAACAGGCTCTTCCGCTTCTCTGTCTTCTCGGCTTCCGTGAGTTTGAAGTTGTAACCATACATCGCGCTCTCCCAATTGCCGTACATCGCGTTGGGCAACACGATGAAGCGCTTACCGAATTCTTGCTTGTAACGATCTGAGGCGGCTATCCGGTCTGCGATTGTCGTGCTGTTTTCAAACACTGCGGCAAAGTCGTTGAGGTCATCACCCATCAGCAAAACGATCCGGTACCGGGCGCCTACGTTGCGACGGCGCCCTTCCTTGCTCGACTCTTTCAGATCAGTTTGAATCAGCAGGGTCTGATCGTTGACGTTGGGAAAACCGAGCTTTTTCAGATTGGCGGCCGTGCCGGGCTTCTGGCTTTCATAGCGGTTGGTAATATAGAAGACGCGAACTCCGTGAGCTGACGCATAGCGCAGAAACTCAACTGCTCCGGGAACAGCTTCAGCCTCCACTCGATTGATCCACTGGGTCCAGTCCTTCTGGTTATAGTTCATGCGTGCGGTAATCTCTTTACCTTCGAAGCGGCTGGTGTCCAGAATCGTTTCGTCACAATCGACGACGATCGCGCGCGGCTTGCGGTCACGGCGGTTCACTCTCAGATCACGATCCAGCATCATCCGCGCCAGGTTGAACGCCTGGTAAGAGAGTGCTCGCCGTTCACCAGAGGTCTGTTGCCACAGCGTCGCGCCTTCAATGTAGGTCTTTTGAGCCGGCTCAGGGGACTGCCCCGGTGCGGCCAGTGAAAACGTCAGGACTAAGAAGCAGGATCCAAACCACAGCGTTGGCGCACTCAGATAATTGTTCTTCTTCATTTGGATTGTCTCGCAAGGATGAGGTCAGTACCGGGAGCGGTAGCGACCGGGTAATCATTTCCGGCAATCTCGACCACGACCCCAAGGGCGACCCGGTCGCTATCGCTCCCGGTACTGACCTCAATTTCCTATCGGCGTGCCCGGGCAATAAAAGCTTCCACATCCGCAATACTTCGCGGCAGGTCCCCGGTCATCCACCGGACACCTTCGGGAGTAATCACCATGTCGTCTTCGATGCGCACGCCGATGCCTTTGTATTTCTCGAACGCCGGCCTGATGGCGGCAATAAACTTTACGTTCTCCGGGGTCTTTGGCAGATTGTCCAGAGCGTCGAGGCGGACGTAGATGCCCGGCTCGTTGGTAAAGGTCATGCCCGGTTCGAACCTGGCGCCGCCACCAACGTCGTGCACATTCATCCCCAGCCAGTGGCCGTTGCCATGCATGAACCAGTTTGCGTACTGCGGCGAATTCTTATCGGTGATTAAGCCCAACCGGAACAGTCCGTCCTTGATTACTTCCAGCGAGGCCTGGTGCACATCCTGCAAAGTCGCACCCGGCTTTGCCGCCCTGGCCGCAGCTTCCTGGGCGTCGTAAACGATCTGGTAAACCTCGGCCTGCTCCTTACTAAACTTTCCATTCACCGGAAACGTGCGCGTCACGTCGGCGGAATAATGTTCGTACTCGGCGCCGACATCCATCAGGATTAGCTGACCTGGATTCACCGCTCCCTGCGCCTCTTCGTAGTGCAGGGTGGTCGCGTTGGGTCCGCAACCAACGATGTCCGGATAACCCCAGTTATCCGCATTGCGAAGTTTGAAAGTGTAAGCCACCTGCGCATCCACCTCGTATTCCCACTTTGCCTGGGACGCGAAGGCCTGCGCGCGCTGGTGCGCCTCGATACTGATGTCGATCGCGTGCTGCATCAGGTCGAGTTCCATCCGCGATTTTCGCAGACGCATCTGGGTAAAGATTGGCGACGCGCTTTGGATGGTGAAGCCACCCGATCCGGCCATCCAGGCAGCGGCGAATTTCTGTTCCTGACGATACTCACGGCTCTCGCCCTCAACCGGGAACGGGACCGCCAGCAGGTAAAGGGCTGCCTCCTTCGCCGCGGCCGCGCCATACAAGAACTCGAAGCCATTACCGTTCACTTCATTCGCTGACGAAAGCAAAATATTTTCCGGCCTGGGTCGGTAAACCTGGTGTGTGGCCAGGGCTTTCATAAATGGATCGAACTCTCTGGCTTCCCAAATCTCCCCGATGCCGGACCGCCGCGCCGCTTCCTGCGGGCTGTACATGTGACCGGTCCAGGTCTCAGCGGCGGGATTGCGCCGGGGCAGAAAAAGGATTTCAGGTATTTGTTGATTGCCCGGCAACAACACCAGGGTGGCACGCTGCTGTCCGAGGCCAGTCAGGTAATAAAGGTTGTTTTCCTGCCGGAATTGGTAATCAACGTCGTGGGCATAAACCCTGGGCTCGGCGCTGAACATGATGAGCACCGCTTTTGGCCCAATCGCTCCCGCCACTCGTTTGCGGCGCGCGGTCAACTCTTCGAGGCGCTTGGCTTCATCAAAAACGGGCGCCGGCGGGGTGATGCGAATAGCTGGTGGAGCTGCGGGATCCTTAACGGCGTCTGCCTGTGCGAGCGAGAACGCGAAAACAAAAAACAGAGCAGCCAGCATTATGACGGGCGCCAGGCGAAATACGATTCTAATCTTCATTCGGGACTCCCTGATTTGAACTATCGTCGATGGATTGAAAAGGCTGAGACTTCGCACCCGCCAAAGTCTGTTTCACCATGATGTCAGACGATCCACGAACCGTCTGCCGCTTCCTGCCTCTTTGGTGTGATTTCGTAAATCGTTTCCAGGAGGTAAAAACTTTCAAGCCTAACCTTACTTGTGTTCCGCATTGCCGGAAACCTTCAAGGACGGTTTCGTTTTCTGGGACGGTCCCCCGGCTGAATCACCTGCACTTTTCCTTTCGGCCCGGTGATGATCCGGGTGCCATCCGGCTGAATTACGATACGCGTCCCATTGGGAAGAGTTCTGACTTGCGGAATTTTACCGGGGTCCACACCTGGGGGATGACGCCCGTTACGAAGCGGATCGAAACGAGGATCCTGCGGCGAGGGCAATGGAGGCGCGGGCTGTCTCGAGTCCCGGTTCGCGTCGCGGTTCGGATCATGCGTCGGCGGATTGGGCTGCTCGCCCTTCTCCGGCTTACTGCTCAAGGCTTTTTCAACCGGCTGTTTTGAGGTTGTGGCCCGTTGAGTGGTCTCAGTCTTCTTCTCTATTTTCGTCTCAACCTTTTTGATCGGTTCAGACTGAGCGGAATTAAGCTGAGGGTCATTCGGTGTCTGAGTCGGCACTAGCGCCTGAACCGGATTTTGGGTAGCCGGTTCAGCAACCCGCTGTGACTGGTGTCGCCGGTAGGCGTAAAACCCTCCGGCCCCTCCAACTATTAAAACCAAAAGGAGCAACGCGCCGATCCATTTGCGCGAACCTGCGGCGCCGGTCGCGCGCGCCGCCACGTGCACTAGCGTCGCGGTCTCACTGCCGGATGCTGATTGGCGAACACTGGTCGCGTCAGCGGCAAAGAGCGTTTTCGCTTCGCTGGCCATAGGCGTCGTCTGCCCTCCGGCGATTAAGGTCGCCGGTTTGCCCCCGTGAGTTCCCGCCTCAGCACCTGCAGCCGCGCCGCCAGTCAAGACGGTGGCTGCTTCACCCAGCGAGTTTTCAGAGATAGCGGCCAGCGCTTCGCTCATCGCACTGGCTGAAGTAAATCGGTCATCGCGTTTCTGCGACATACCGCGGTTAAGAACTGCCGCTACCGCGGCACTTACCTGCGGATTCACGGCGTTGGCGAGCGGCAGAGGATCGGGCAGGCCGTTAACTATCGCCGAGGCGCGACTGAGTGCGTCGGGCGGCTTGACGTTGGTCAACAGATGAAAGAGGGTTGCCGACAGCGCATAGATATCGCTGCGCGGATCGGTTCCCAATCCCTGAATCTGTTCCAGCGGCGCGTAGTTCGGCGTGTATCCAAAAATGCTCGCAGAGGTCGTCACCACCGACATCTGGCCCGCGGAGCCCTTGGCTAAACCAAAATCCAGCAACACGATTTGACCCCGCGCAGTCAGCTTCAGATTCTGGGGCTTGATATCACGGTGAATGATCTGCGGGTCCTGGGTATGCAGATAGTCGAGCGCGTCGCAAAGCTGTTCCGCCCAACGCAGCACCTCTGTCTGCGAGAAGGGTCCTTGCCGTTGCGTCAGCATCTCCGCGAGATCTTCCCCCGCGATGTATTGCATCACCAGGAACTGACCGTCGGATTCGTTGAAATGATCGCTGACGCGGGGCAACGCCGGGTGATGCATGCGGGCCAGCAGACGTGCTTCCCGTTCAAATTGTTTGCGCAGCTTTTCGTCGGTGAAGAGCGTTTCCTTCAGCGCTACAGTTGTGTCGAGACGCTCGTCCGTCGCCTCATACACGGCACCCATGCCGCCCTGCGCGAGTTGGCGAATAATGCGATAACGACCCTGCAAAACTGTGTCTGATGCCAGCATAAGTGGACTCTTCAAGAACGCCCGACGAGTCTATCATCCCCTGCAACTCCAGGCCAATATCATTCAGATTCTTCTTTCCTCCCTCTCCTTTTTGGAGAGAGGGCTGGGGAGAACTGAGGCCCACGCCCATCCCTGGCTCAGGCATCTGACCGAATACGAACAATCTTAAGAGGTGGTTTGACCATAAGCTTCGCACCCTCTTCCCAGCGGGAAAAGAAATAAATACGTCTCCTTTGACGCCTGAAGCTTTCGGCGTATGCTACCCGCGCATGAGCCAACCAATGTCTGTCGACCATGACGGCGAGATTATCGACGTCGGTGAAACAAAACCGCGACGGCGGCGGTGGGGCTGGTGGCTGGCGGCAGCCATCGTGGTCTTCCTGTTTGTGGCCTCACGCGGATTATCCATCTACATCTCAGCACTCTGGTTTGATTCGCTCGGCTACTCGCAAGTCTACTGGTACATGTTTAAGTTGAAGATCGCTTTGTTTGCGATCTTCCTCGTGACCACGGTGGTGATCCTGCGCTCAGCCTTTTGGGTGATCCAGCGGGCGTTTGCCTCGATCTCTTTCGATCGCCGCACCATCGTCATCAATCAACAACCGGTTAACTTCTCGCCCTCGCGCCTGCTGCGGCCTCTGGCTTGGATCGTTTCAGTTCTGGCTGGATTGATCTTTGCCCTCGGGATGCGTGACGCCTGGCGCAGTTTCGCGCTCTATTTCCACGGCGCGCCCGGGGACACCGCTGATCCAATTTTCAATAAGCCTGTAGGTTTCTATCTTTTCAAGCTTCCAGTTTATGAAGTCCTGAGCGATTGGCTGTTCTATCTTTCGCTCATCATCCTGGTGGGAGCGATCATTTACGCGCTGCTGGCTGTTACTCAGCAAGGTCTATCGAACGCCGGGAACATGGCCAAAGCCCGCAAGACAAGTCTGGCCACGGTGTCGTGTGCGTTAGCTATCTGGCTAGTGATTCTGGCCTGGCGTCTGCTGCTGTCCCGCTATCCATATCTGTGGGACGACCACCAGACATTCTCCGGGGTCACTTTCGTGGAAGCGAACTACCTGCTGCCCGGAATGCGTTGGGTTGCCATCGCCCTGGGTTTGGCGGCGGTGATTGCGATGGTGAACGCCTTCGCTTTGCGCAGGGTGCGAATCCTGATCGCCGCGGTCGTGATTCCCGTCGCCGTTTACCTGATCGCAGTGGTGCTGGTTCCGGCGTATGTGACTAACTTTATCGTCAAACCGAACGAGCTGGGCCGCGAGTCGCCTTATATCGAACATAACATCCTCGCCACCCGGCACGCTTTCGGTATCGATCGAATCGAGCAGAGAAGTTTCGAGGCGGACACCTCAATCGAAGCGTTCGATATTCAGAACAATCGCGCCACGCTGGATAACATTCGCCTGTGGGACTGGCATGCGCTGCAGGACACGCTCAAGCAGATTCAGGCAATACGCACCTACTATGACTTTCCGGATGTCGACGTCGATCGTTATCAGATCGGCGGCCAGGGACGACAGGTGATGATCGCCGCGCGCGAGCTGAACGATTCAAAGCTGCCGGAAGCATCTCGTAATTGGATCAACCAGAGATTGATTTACACGCACGGGTATGGCGTCACCATGAACACGGCGAATGGATTTACGCCGGAAGGCATGCCGCGTTTCCTGCTCTCGAACATGCCAATCGAATCAACTGCGCCGGAAGTCAAAGCCACTCGCCCGCAAATTTATTTTGGTCAGGAAACCAACACGGACGTCTACGTCAAAACCAAACAGAAAGAGTTTGACTTCCCGCAGGGCGAATCCAATACCTATACAAGCTATGAAGGTTCGGGAGGCATACGCATTGGCAGCGGCATCCGCCGGCTTTTGCTGGCCTGGGCCCTGGGAGATCTGAGCAAGCTGCCATTCTCAGACGATGTTACCTCTGAGAGCCGCGTCATGATCCACCGCAACATCCGCGAGATCGTCGACGGCATAGCACCTTTCCTGATCTACGATCGCGATCCTTACATCGTGGTGGGCAATGACGGCGGGCTCTATTGGATGATCGATGCCTTTACTGAGTCATCGAACTATCCATATTCGCGGCACCACCGGGTGGACAACAACGACGTCAACTACATCCGCAATAGCGTCAAAGTCGTCATTGATGCATATAACGGCAGCGTTCATTTTTACGTGTTCGATCAGAATGACCCTCTGATTGCCGCTTACCGGGCGATCTTTCCGGCTCTTTTCCAGGATGCCGCCCAAATGCCGCCCGACCTGCGCGCCCACGTTCGCTATCCCGAAACCCTCGTGCGCGCCCAGGGCGAGGTCTTCAGCCTCTACCATACCCAAAACACGAAAGTCTTTTTTCAGCGAGAGGACGTCTGGAGTGTTGCCCAGCAAGTTACCACGGATGATCAGGGCCAGAAAAAGGTTGAGCCCCTCGATCCTTATTACGTGCTCATGCAACTGCCCGGAGAGCAGAACAAAAGCGAGTTCGCTCTGATCCTGCCGTTTACCCCGGCCAGTCGCAATAACATGATTGGCTGGATGGCGGGCCGCAGCGACGGGGACAACTACGGCAAGCTTCTGGTTTATGACTTTCCCAAGTCACGCCTGATCGACGGCCCGCTGCAAATCGAAGCCCGCATCGATCAAAACGCGCAGCTCTCAGGACAGTTCAGCCTTTGGAACCAGCAGGGCTCGCGAGTAGTACGCGGCCATCTGCTGGTCATTCCCATCGGCCGCTCGCTGCTTTACGTCGAACCGATTTATCTCAGGGCCGAAAGTAGTCCCATGCCTGAATTGAGGCTTGTCGTACTGGCTACCCAGGATCGCCTCGCCTATGGCGCCAGTTTCGAGGAGGCTTTGAAAAATCTCTTTGGTGAAGTGGCGCAAGCCACGCCCGATCAGAAGCCAGAGCAGAAGGGTGAGCAAAAAGGCGAACTGCCAAAGCCAAAACCCGGTGCAACTCCACAGCCTCCACCAACGACGTCAAGCACAGGCGCGCCGACGGTCCAGCAGTTAATTATTCGCGCGGTTCAGGAATTTGAGGAGTATCAACGACTGACCGCCGCCGGTAAACTCGGGGAAGCCGGCAGGAAACTCGAAGACCACAAACGAACGCTGGAAGAATTAAAGAAGATTGGTGGCAAGCCATAACCGGCACAGCCTTCGCTTTTGTGATTCTTTGCGCGAGGACGAAGGGCAATCGGCTGGACCGATTAACAGATTTGGAATTCAACACCCAGGTCAGCCCGGATGGCGATCCTGGAGTGGAGATCGCAACCGCTTCGCGGCACCTACTCATCGACTCCCGCAACCTTTGGAGAGCCGACAAGAAATACAGACTGAGTCCGTGGCTCTCTACTTCAGCTTCTCCTGCAGCTTGCGCGCCAGTACCAAAGCCTCTTCATGTTCCGGCTCGAACCCGGCCGCCGGCTTCATGGTAAGCAAAGTATCGATCTGTTTGCGTGCGTCTTCTTTCCGATTGGCTTTTTCATAAGCATCGGCGAGGTGCACCCGGAGCAATGAATTGTCCGGCCCGAACTGCAGTCCTTTTTCCAGATTCTGAATCGCCTTCTGTGTGTCGCCTCCCAGAAACCCCGGCGCTTCCAAATAGAGTTGACCCAGGACCATGTAAGCACTGCCCGACTGATAGCCTTCGTTCAGCTTCAGGACTGTCTCCATTTCGCGTTTGATGTTGTCGAAGTCTGTCAGGCCTGAGAGCATGCTGGTCCTGGCACTGCCACCGTAATTCGCGCCCAGCCAAAAGTGACCATCGGGTTTGCCCTCCTGCAGTTTCACCGCCAGCTCTCCGGCTTCCTTGCCGTCGTGAAAAGCCTTATCTCGCTCGCTCGAATCGGGAGAGTGCGCGCCGAGATAATAGTTGAACTTCGCCAGTCGCCAGGCCAGTTCGTAGTTCCCCTGATCGGACGCCTGCGCTTGCCTCAAAACCACCAGACCCTGACGTACCTTCACCACATCCGTTCGGCCCACATAGAGTTGCTCGGCTTCGGTGACTGCACCAGCCGTGGGGCGCATTGCGGACGCTTCATCCCCTTGAACGGGGGCCTTTCGGCACGCCATACTGGCAGTCATGACGATTAGCAGAATCGCCAAAAGCCCAAGTTTTTCGCCATTCCAGATAGAAACACCTGCTTGGCTCGTACTATTGTATTGCTGATTCATACACGGTCACTTTGCCTTTCGCTTCGCGAGCAGTCTAAGGTATATTGACTCGCTCAACCAGAAACCAGCAAGCAGGAGAAGTCCGTTGTCAGGCGCAGCATTCTACGATCTCGAAGGAACTCTGGTCAGTACCAACCTGGTCCACACGCTGGGTTTCTATGCGCGCAATCAGCCTACTCTGGTTCGGAGTTTCACCAAGAGCGCCGCGACACTTTTGAGCGTCCCACTGTTTGCAGTCAGCGATCAGTATAGCCGAAAAGTTTTTAACGATCTCTTTTTCAAACGCTACAAGGGCGAGACAGAGGATCGGATGCGCTTCTTTGCCGACGAGTTGTTTGAGCAGGTCCTGAAGCCAGCCGTATTCCCCGGCACCTTTGAATTGATTGAGAAGTCGCGCAGCATCGGGCTGCGGCAGGTGGTGGTGACCGGCGCCCTCGACGTATCGGTAACGCCGCTGATGGAGTATTTGGGGATCACTGACTATGCCGCCAACCGTTTGGAGTTTGTTAACGGCGTAGCGACTGGACGCTTGTTGCCGCCGGTGCTGGCGTCCGCCACCAAGGCTTCCTGGATCCGGATCTTTGCTGAACGCGAAGGCATCAATCTGAGCGAGTCATTCGCCTACTCAGACAGTATGAGCGATTTGCCTATGCTCTCGATCGTTGGTCATCCAGCGGTGGTGAATCCCGATTTTCGTTTGCGACAGACTGCTCTGCATCATGATTGGCCGATTTTGAATCTGAAATGAAGCTACAGATGAACACGGATTTACCCAGATATCGTTTTGTCGATTTGTATATCTGTGCTGGTCCGCGTTCATCTGTGGCCGCACCCTGACTATGGCCCTACAACTAAGAAGAAAAACACACGAATCGATCGTTTACATCGACAGCGACAGTGCGCCGCGCATTATGCCTTCAGGGGAAGATTTCATTCTCGAAGATCTGCCGGTCGGCACGCGCGTACTTTATTCCAATCCACCGATGAAGGGCTTGCCCAATCGCGAGGCCGCGATTCGATATGCGCTGAATCATCCGTTGGGTTGTGACCCGCTCTTTGCTCAACTCGAGCCGGGGATGAAAGTAACGATCGCCGTCGACGACATCAGTCTGCCTCTGCCACCCATGGCCACACCAGACATTCGCCAGACGATGCTGGAAATCGTCCTGGATATGCTGGCCGGACATGGCGTGGATGACGTCCACATCATCATTGCCAATTCCCTGCACCGCAAAATGACGGCCTGGGAAATGAAGCGGATGGTGGGACAGAAGATCTTCGATGAGTTCTATCCGGACCGCTATTACAACCACGACGCGGAATGGAAGGAAGGCCTGATCAAGCTGGGCGAGACGCGCCACAAAGAGCCGCTCACGATTAATCGGCGCGCGGCCGAAAGCGATCTGCTCATCTATGCGAACATCAATTTTGTGCCGATGGACGGTGGGCACAAGTCCGTGGCGGTGGGTCTTTGTGACTACGAATCGCTGCGCGCGCATCACGACCCGCAAACCATCCGCGATTCCGACAGCTATATGGATCCGGCGCGTTCCGAACTGAGCAACAAGTGCGGACGCCTGGGCAAGATCGTCGATGAGCACTTGAATGTCTTTCATATTGAGACGTCCATCAACAATCGCATGTACAAAGGCGACATGGATTTTCTGCTCAAGAACGAGGACGACTTCAGCGCTTTCGATCGGATGAAGTTCGAAGCCATGCGTTACACCATGAGCAAGATGCCGCGGACCGCGCGCCGCAAGCTGCTGCACTCGCGGCCGGCCCAGTACGAGATGACTGCCTGCTACGCGGGCAAGACCGAGCCGGTGCATGAAAAGATCCTCGAAAAGGGATTTCAGCAGTACGCCATTCCGGTGCGGGGGCAGTGCGACATTTTGATTACCGGAATTCCAGACATCTCACCGTACAACGTTTATTCGATCCTGAATCCGCTGTTGGTGCAGGTGATGGGACTGGGTTATCACTTCAACTTCTATCGCAACAAGCCTCTTTTGAAGAAGGGTGGTGTGATGATCATTCATCACCCATGTTACGACCAGTTTGATCACAACTTTCATCCGAGTTACATCGAATTTTTCAATCGATTGCTGCCGGAATCACGCGACGCTTTTTATCTGCGCGAGAAGTACGAGCGCGAGTTTGCGAACAACCCGAGCTACGTCGAAATGTACCGCCGCGGCAATGCTTATCACGGCGCGCATCCTTTCTTTATGTGGTACTGGGGCGAGAACGGCCGCCAACACGTGGGCAAAGTAATCGCCGCCGGCGCCGAGAATGCTCATGTGCCCGCGATGCTGGGTTGGGAGCGGGCGGACAATCTGACCGAAGCCATTGCGATGGCCCGAACTTACATGGGCAGTTCCGCGGAAATCACGATGCTTCATCAGCCGATGATCGGCATCGCAGACATGGAGTAAGAAGCTTCTTTGCCACGTTTAAAGGCGGGGTACGGCCCTCTCGGTCGGGCAGTAGCCGAGCCTAAACGACGCGAAATAGGTTCATGAATAGCGTTTTCACCAAAAAGGTTTTCTTGCGCGCGCTAGCTTTCGTGGCAACGGCCACTTTTTCCGTTGCCATGATGAACAGCTTGCCGCGCGTCAAAGAACAGCGGCAGCGATCATTCACGCGCGCAACCATGGACGGAAATCTGCGGCGCATGCGCTGGCTTCACTTCGCCGGTGCGAAGATCAATGCCCGCACAAGTTTAGGCAATCCTCTTTTTCTTGCGGCCAGCACAGGGAAACTGAAAGCGGTTCGTTACCTGTTGGACGAAGGCGCAGAGGTGAACGCACGCGAAACCGGGAGCAGCACCGCGCTGATTGAGGCTGCTTACAGCGGGCAAGTCGAGATCATTAAGGAACTGCTCCTGCGCGGCGCGGACGTTAACCTGATCAGCGAGCAAGGCACTGCGCTCGACGTGGCGCTCAATCGAAAAAATACGGCTGCCGCTGAGATGCTGAGACATCTCGGCGCCAGGACCTCAACTGAACTCCGCGCGGGCGGGTAATGTTTTGGAGTCTTCGCCCTGGGCGGAACTGTCTTATTAAGATCATGACGACCAAGCTTTCACCAACCGAAATCTATCGAGACCGCCGCATCTTTCTGATCGGCAGCACGGGTTTTCTTGGCAAGGTCACCCTCAGCATGCTGCTGCACCGCTTTCCCAACGTGGGCAAAGTTTATGTCACGGTCCGGGCCCGCTCGCAGGAAGAGTCCGAAACTCGTTTCTGGAATAACGTCATCACGGCCCCACCTTTCAATCCACTGCGCGAACGTTATGGCAACGCCTTCGACGGTTTCATTCGCGACAAAGTAGTTGTAGTCGGTGGCGATATTGCCGAAACCAATGTGGGCTTTAGCGAAGCAGAAGCCCAACGCATTGCCGACGATCTTGATGTGGTCATCAACTCGGCCGGCAACGTTACCTTTAATCCGACTCTGGAAAGTGGCCTCCGCACCAACGTCGTCGGCACCCAGAATGTGATCGCGTTCGCGAAGCGCATGGAGCGGCCCTGCCTGGTCCACATCTCAACCTGTTTCGTGGCCGGAAACCGCTCGGGCGCGATTTGGGAAAACGATGAGGTAATCGGGTACTTCCCGCGTCGCGGTGAACTGAAGGGCGTCGAGTTCTCGGTCGAACAAGAGATCAGAGACTGCGCCAAGATGTCTGAGCGAGCGCGCGAAGAAGCCAAAGACGCAATGCGCATGGCGCAGTTTCGCGAACAGGCCCGCAAACGTCTTAACGAAGAAATGCGTGACGGAGACGATCCCGACGCGCTCGGTCTGGCGGTAGCACGCGAACGAAAAGTCTGGACGCGTAATCGCTTGACCGAGCTCGGCATCGAGCGCGCGGCTTTTTGGGGTTGGCCCAACATCTACACGTATGCAAAGGCCCTTGGGGAACAGCTGGTCGCCGCTGAAACCGGCATCGTGCGCAGCATCGTCCGTCCCAGCATTGTCGAATCTTCGATGAGCTATCCTTTCCCCGGCTGGAATGAAGGATTCACCACCACGGCGCCAATCATCTTCATGGCTTTGAAAGGTCAGCGCCAGATCCCCGCCAACAAGAAGTTGATCCTCGACATCACCCCGGTCGATCAGGTGGCCGCGGTCATGCTGGCCGTGGCCGCCCAGGCGTGTGTCGAAGAACCGCGACTGGTGCATCAGGCATCTACCGGTGACGCGAACCCCAATAACATGGAACGCATCATCGGGCTGGTTGGCATGTTCCGGCGCCAGCAGGAACAACAGAAGGGAGACGGCCTGAAGCTGTTCCGCGAGATCAGCGCTCGGATTGAGCCCTGGGCCGTCTCGCCTGAACGCTTCGAAGCCACTTCGATTCCAATGATGAATACGGCGGCTAAGAGAGCGTCCGCCCTGCTCGATCGCGCCCGGCCGCGTTGGGGCGGTGGCCGTTATGAAGGCGTCATCAATCGCATGAAGCAGACAGTGGATCGCGTCGAAGAACAAACGCGCGAAGCCAAAGAAGCTTTTGAAATGTTTCTTCCCTTCACTGTCGAAAACCCTTACGTCTTTCGCTCTGACAATATCCGCGCGCTTTGGGCCCGCATTCGGGCAGACGAGCAACAACTGCTGACCTGGAACCCCGAGGCTTTCGATTGGTACGACTACTGGCTGCACGTTCACATGCCGGGTTTGAAGAAGTGGGTGCTGCCCACACTCGAAGAAGACATGCGTGCCCAGCCCAAGCGCATTTACACCTATCGCGACCTGCTCGAAATGTTCGAGACCACGACCAAACGTCACGCGACGCGCGTTGCGATGCGGATCGAACGCGATGGGCGCAACGAGCAATACACCTACGCCGATCTGCGCGAACTGGCTACGCGGGGCGCCGGGTTCTTTGCCAACCACGGCATCAAATCCGGCGATCGGGTGATGCTGTTCAGTCATAACGCGCCCGAATGGGGCATGACTTATTTTGGCGTTCTGCGTGCCGGGGCGACTTGCATCCCGGTCGATCCTGAAAGTTCAACCGATGAGGTGGTTAACTTTGCCCGTGCTGGTGAAGCTTCGGGCATCGTCATTAGCGCGAGGCTGAAAGAAGAACGATCCAATCTGCCTGCCAAGTTGGAGGCGGCTGGACTCGGCCACATCAGGCTTTGGACTTTTGAAGAAGTCTTCGAAATGCCGGATGAGCAAACCGAAAATGAACGAGTGGCTCTGCTGCCGCAACGCGTCACGGCGCAATCGGTCGCTTCGCTTATCTTTACTTCGGGTACGACCGGCCGGCCCAAAGGCGTAATGCTTTCGCATCGTAACCTGACCAGCATGGTTTCCATGCTCTCGTCGGTCTTTGATATGGACACGAGCGACGGCGTCCTTTCTGTGCTGCCGCTCCATCACACGTTTGAATTCTCAACCGGCTTTTTGACGCCGCTGAGCCGCGGCGCGCAGATCACTTATCTGCCTGAATTGAGCAGCGAGCATCTGGCCAGAGCGATCAAGAACGGACACGTGACCGGAATGGTGGGCGTACCGGCGCTTTGGGAACTGCTGCACCGTCGCATCAAAACTCGTCTGCACGATCGCGGTAAGATGGTGGGCGAGACCGCTGACCTGTTGATGAGATTCAACGCCTGGTTGCGCGACAAGACGCCGCTGAACTTCGGCCAATTACTCTTCTATCCGATTCACGAAGGCATGGGTGGCCGCATTCGTTATTTCATCAGCGGCGGATCGGCCCTCAATGACAAGGTGCAGCGCGATTTCCAGGGACTCGGGTTTACGATTCTCGAAGGCTATGGCCTGACTGAAGCCTCTCCGGTTTTGACCGTGACCAGGCCTGAGAATCGCATGCTGTCGGGCACCGTGGGTAAATCTCTACCAGGAGTTGAGATCAGGATTAGCGAACCAGATGGATCGGGCGTCGGGGAAGTAATCGCGCGCGGGCCGAACGTAATGGTCGGCTATTTCGGCAACGAAGAAGCGACCAAAGAAGCCCTCGTGGATCGCTGGCTTTATACCGGAGACCTGGGCCGCATCGATGACGAAGGCAATCTCTACCTGGTGGGCCGATCGAAAGACATCATCGTCGACACCAACGGTAAGAACGTTTATCCGGACGAAGTGGAAGAGGTCTATCAGGATTCGCCTTACGTCAAAGAGTTGAGCGTAATTGGACTGCCCGATGGCATCGGCGAGAAAGTCGCCTGCATAGTGGTGCCGGACGAAGCATTCGACATAGCTCTTTCGCGCGCGGAAGTGCGGCAAAAGATAGAAGAGCACTTCCGCGAGGTTTCGGCCACTCTGCCTTACTACAAACGCGTGAAGTTGCTGCAATTCACTGAAGACGAGTTGCCGCGCACCGCCACTCGCAAAGTAAAACGGCGCGATGTGCTCGAGCTGATGCAGAAGATTCAGGAAAGCACGCGTTCGGCGACTGAGGCCAGCGGGGAAGCGTTGACCGGGGACGCGGCCTGGTTAATCGACATCGTGGCGTCGGTTTCAAACCGATCGCTGGATGAGGTTTCGATCAGCTCGCGCCTGCCCGATCTTGGTTTCGACAGCTTGATGTTTGTCGAATTGGCTACCGCGATTGAAAACGCGGGCGGGACTCTGACCGCGCCTGAGCGTTTGAACGAAGTTCAGGATATTCGCGAACTGCTGCGCGTGGTCAACCGCCAGGGTACGTCGGCCCGGCGCGAGGCCTCGCGGCTGCGTCTTGATCCTGAAAAGGGCGGTGACGAAATTCACATCCCTGAATTTCTGCGCACGATTGGCAACCAGGGTGTCGACTTTATGCAGCGCGCCTTGTACGAGCGTTTGTTGCGCACGAAGTATGAAGGCCGCACCAACATTCCATATCACACGAATTTCATCGTGGCGGCCAATCACAGCTCGCATCTCGACATGGGCCTGGTAAAGATGGCCCTGGATGATGCGGGTCAAGACCTGGTGGCCCTCGCCGCGGCCGATTACTTCTTTGACACCAGGTACAAGCGCGCCTACATGGAGAACTTTACCAACCTCGTGCCCATGGAACGCAGTGGCTCCCTAAGGCAATCTCTGCGACACGCGCGCTCGTTCCTGGATCGCGGGTACAACGCTCTCATCTTTCCCGAGGGCACGCGGTCGATGAGCGGCATCATGGCTGAGTTCAAACCGGTGATTGGTTATCTGGCTCTCGCCTCGCGCGTCGGGATCCTGCCGATCTATCTGGACGGAACTTACGCAGCCTACCCCAAGGGATCGACTATTCTGAAGAGCCGCGACGTGGGCGCGCGCATCGGGCGATTCCTTTCCGCCGAAGAGCTGGAAGAGATGACTCGCGGACTGCCTCGGGCTGAGGCTTATAGACTAATCGCGTCCCGGGTCCGACACGACATCGTCAACCTGCGTGATCGGACGAACATTAAGTTCGATGCGCAAGCTCTGCACGAGCAATGGAAAGCTGAACGTCGCAGCGGCCGATCGAGAATTGAAGCCAGCGATGAAGATTTTGTAACTGCGGAAGCGTGAAAAGCCGCAAATCATAAGGTCGGTGCCGGGAGCGGACCTTATGTGGAGTGCGCTGGCTTGTCAGCGCTCCAGGGAGTCGGCGACTTGCCGCCGAGCGAAATGATTTTCGCAGCCGGCCGCGACAAGTAGCGGCCCAGGAAAGCGGCGCCACACTCCACATCAACGCCGCTTCCGGTAATGACCCCATGACCAAGATGCACAAGACACCGCCAAAAAAACGCACCGCGCAAATCGTACCCAAGAAGAGCACGAAGAAGCACGCGGCCATCGTCAAGCGGATCCCGCCCACCACGCTAATTACCGGCGGCACCGGCTTCCTCGGCTCGCACCTGGTCCGCCAGCTGGTTGAATCCGGCGCCAAGGACATTCGCGTGATGGCTACCTCGATTCCCGAGTGGCTCACCGGCCTGGGCGTCGATACGATTGAAGGGTCCGTCACGAATGCGGATGATGTAGCCCGCGCGTGCGAAAGCGTCAACGAGATCTATCACCTGGCCGGCAAAGTCTCGCGCGAGAAAGATGAGCAGCGTGAAATGTATAAGCTGCATGTCGAAGGCACGCGTCTGTTGTGCGACGCGGCGACCAAAGCCGGGGTGCAGACAATCGTACTGGCTTCGAGTAGCGGCACAATTGCCGTGACTGAAAAGGGCGATGTCATACCCGACGAGAAGTATTCGCCCCCGCTCGACATAATTGCGCGCTGGCCGTACTACGCCAGCAAAGCTTATCAGGAGATGGCTGCCCTCGAACGCTTCAATGGCAAAGACCGGCGACTGGTGATCATGAATCCGAGCCTGCTGCTCGGTCCCGGCGATGATCGACTCAGCTCAACCAAAGTTGTTTTGGATTTTATGGCCCGCAAGATTAACGCGGTGCCCAACGGCGGCCTGAACTTTGTCGATGTGCGAGACACTGCCGAAGTATTTCAAACCGCGATGAAGAAGGGCCGGCACGGCGAGCGCTATCTACTGGGCGCAGTAAACTGGACGTTTGTGAAACTGTTTGATCGACTCGAGCGCCTAACCAAGGTCAAATCGCCGCGGCTGGCCTTGCCTTCAAAGTTCGCCATCACCGGCGCGCACGTGATTGACTCGATCTTCCGGCAATGGAACTTCACTCCGCCCATCGAAGCCGACACGGTCGAGATGGCCGAGTACTTTTGGTACTTCAATCACAACAAAGTCCGCCGTGAGCTGGGCTTCACCCCCCGCGATCCCGGCGACACGCTGAACGACACCGTCCGCTATGTGAAAGAAAATTTCCTCGGCGGGAAGTGGTCTTAGGCGGGGTAGTGAGGTTAGTACCGGGAGCGGCTTTATGTGGAGTGCGCTGACTTGTCAGCGCTCTTTGAGTCAGCGACTTGTCGCCGACCGAAATGATTCTCGCAGCCGGCCGCTACAGGTTCGCGGTTCAGGAAAGCGGCGACAAGTCGCCGCACTCCACATCAACGCCGCTCCGGGTACTGACCGCTGGCCCAGCCATTCCAGAAGAGATGAGAGGAGATCATATTGAAGATCGTCACCGCACTTTTCTTTCTGCTCAGCACCTTCCTTGCTTGTCTTGCGCAAGCGCCTTCTGAACGACAGCAATTAATTCGCACGGAGGCGCCGGTGGTGGCGCTGGCCCACGTACGTGTAATCGACGGCACGGGCGCGGCTCCGCTCGAAGACCAGACCATCGTCATCGCGGGTGGAAAGATTGAATCAATCGCACCAAGCGCGAATGCAAACGTGCCCCCGGGCGCGCAGGTACTCGACCTCAAAGGCTATTCAATTCTGCCCGGGTTGGTTGGTATGCATGACCACATGTTCTTTCCCATGGGCGGGAACCCGCCGATGTATTCAAATATGGGGAGCAGCTTCCCGCGGCTATATCTGGCGCTCGGCGTCACCACGATTCGCACCACCGGAAGCGTATCGCCCTATATCGATCTCGAAATTAAGAAACTGATCGACGCGGGTAAGATGATTGGACCGAAGATGTTCATCACGGCCCCCTACCTCGAAGGGCAGGGCGCGTTCACGCCGGTCATGCACCAACTCACCGGGCCCGAAGACGCGCGCCGGATGGTGAACTTCTGGGCGGACCAGGGCGCGACATCTTTCAAGGCTTACATGAATATCACCCGCGATGAATTGCGCGCGGCGGTAGAGGAAGCGCATAAGCGAGGGCTGAAAGTTACCGGCCACCTCTGCTCAATCGGTTATCGCGAAGCGGCGGAGATTGGCATCGACAATCTCGAACATGGTTTGTTTGCCGACTCGGAATTTGTTGCTAATAAACAGCCGGACAAGTGTCCCGGCGCCGCGGTCTCTGCCAGTTTGCGAGCTCTCGACATCAACGGAGCGGAAGTTAAGGAAACGATTCGCATCCTGGTCGCGAAGCACGTCGCGCTCACTTCGACGCTCCCGGTCTTTGAAGCCGGTGCGCCGTTAGCGCAAAACGGCATCGGCGCGGCGAGTGCTGTGCTGAACCCGCGCGTCCTTAACGCGATGAACACCGACGCGCGCGTCCGTTATCTCACAAATCGTTCGCGCATTCCCGCCGACTCGCCCACCTCGTTACTGGTGCGCAAGTCGATGGATTTCGAACGCGCCTTCGCCGCCGCCGGCGGCTTGTTAATTGCGGGCCTCGACCCGACTGGCAACGGCGGCATAGTCGCGGGCTTCGGCGATCTACGTGAAGTGGAACTCCTGGTCGAAGCCGGTTTCACTCCCGTCGAAGCAATCAAGATCGCTACCCTTAACGGCGCGACGTTTTTAGGAGAGGCCGCGCGCATCGGTTCGATCGCCGTAGGGAAACAGGCGGACCTGATGATTGTAAAAGGAAATCCCGCCGCCAAAATCGGCGATATCGAAAACGTCGAAATCGTTTTCAAAGACGGCGTGGGATTTGACTCAGAGAAGTTGATTCAGTCAGTGCAGGGATTAGTGGGGATTCGATAGCCGGGAGCGCGGACATACTGTCCGCACTGAGCGCAAAGCGCGAACGGGCCACGGCATAGCGTCAGTACCGGCACGAACCGGGGACCCCCGAGCGGGTTGGTGGTAGCGACCGGGTCCGTGCCAATCACTTGCGGCAATGATGTCGCAGTCAGTTTTCTAAGATCTAGTTGATAACGTCGGTCCTACCCGGTCGCTATCGCTCCCGGTACTGACCTCATGCCGCGCTCATTCGTTCGCCTCAACACACTAGGGATATCACAATTGGTGACAGCCTCGGCGCAGTAACCCGAGCGTGAGGGAGGGCTCCACGCCTTGCAACTTTCATTACTCTACGGTTCCAACGCTTTCATCTAATATGCGCGTCGCCGACTCTTCGATTAAAGGTTACTGTGAGACACACGAGCCTTATTCCTTTGGAGCGCGTTCAAAAAGTCATCCTGCTCATTCGCAACGAGAAGTGATTCTCGATGCTGATTTGGCAGCGCTATATGGCGTGTCAACCAAGCGTCTCAACGAACAAGTCAAGCGAAATCGCGGACGCTTTCCTGACGATTTCATGTTTCAACTTACCATTGACGAGAAAGCCGAGGTGGTCGCAAATTGCGACCACCTCAGAAAGCTAAAGTTCTCACCGACTCTTCCGTACGCCTTTACTGAACATGGCGCAATCATGGCAGCAAATGTTCTCAACAGCGAACGAGCAGTTCAAGCAAGCGTCGAAGTCGTTCGCGCATTCGTTAAAGTGAGACTCATGCTCACCTCAAACACCGAACTCTCCCGCCGGCTGGATGACCTCGAAAGCAAGTATGATCGTCAGTTCAAGGTTGTGTTCGACGCAATTCGACAATTGATGTCTTCACCCGATCCGGGTCGCAAACAAATCGGCTTTCGCTCGCGACCTGTGAAAGAGTAGGATTCGCCGTTAACATCGTTGTAGATCCATCCGATGTGATAGTAAGCGAGGGCCAGAGGCTTGAGTTGCACTGCCTTGAATCGTGGACATCGAAAAAGCAGAGATCGTTTTCAAGGACAGCGTCGGCTATGACTCAGAGAAGCTGATTCAGGACAATGCAGGGATTGGCGCGGATTCGATAGTTGCAATCGAAACCTAGTTGTCCGATGGGGCTCGCTTTAAATCAACGCGCTATCGCTCCCGGTACCGAATCCATTTCACCTGGCTGCCGGGAAAGATAGCGATGGTTGGCGGCTGGATATGAAACGCTTGCGTATTTGCGCCTGGCGCATTTGCGCTTTGCGCGTCACTTTGTTTGCGCCAACAAATAATAATCACGCCGAAGAGTAAAGGCACAAAGCCGAAGGGCGGGAAGAAAATCCCCGGCCTTAACCAACATCCTTCTCATCGACATGAAACTTGTGCATGATCCGGTGCACGACTGGCGAGAGGACTATGCCCATCACACCGATAAAGATCAGACCACTGAATAATGCATAAATCGACGCGAAGAATTTCGCACCATCGTTTGGCAGTTCCTTGATGGGCCCCATGCCGCCCAGAATCATCGATGCTTCGAGCAGCGAATCAAGCCACTCGAATCCCGCAATGAAATGATAACCGGCAATTCCAATTACCAAAGCCATGCCGATCAACCCAAGCGCGAATCCCTCCGCAGCCAGCAGGCGTTTGAGGAAGACCGAACGGGGCGCAAGCTTTTCGTGGTGTCGCTCGTAGCTGAGCCAACTTTTATTGGGCTTCGGTTTTGACTTTGCCAATGCCTACCTCAATGAAAGTTTTTCCGAGACAGAACAGGCTGGGTGCGAGGTCTAGCGACCAGACCCTCACCCCCACTCTCTTTCACACAAGAAAGCGACTTACCTCGCGACTCGCACCCGCAAAGCCGCTTTGATCACCTGGAACGTCGCCGGCAGGCGACCAACTACTTCGCCATCAAGTTCGATCGCTACTTGCTCATCTTTTTTGACCGGCCGAGCCACGATCTGTTTGGCGAGCGCATGATTTACTTCATCCATGCGCAGGTGCGCGCCGAAATAAAGTCTGGGAGCATTGCTAAGAATCCGAAACGCGCTGGCGTCTCCGATGCTGACCACATCCAACAGGCCATCATCCAGTTTGGCGTTCGGCGCAATCTTCATCGCTCCTCCGTAATAGCGCGCATTCGCGACGCAGAACTCGGCCACGCGGATCCGCCGCTCCGGTTCATCGTCCAACTGAATGTGGACTTCAATCGGTGAAGCTGCGAGCGTGGTCTGTAGCGTAGCCAAACCGTAAGAGAGTTTGCTGCCGAGCTTGCGCGGAGCAAAAGCCGGAATCCATTTTTTCGATTCACCGCTCGCGGTCCGGCTGAGCACTGCGGTGCTCATTCCAAAGCTGGCCACGTTGACGAAGAAGCGCGCTTCGCGCTCGCCGCTATCGTTCAGAAACGTGACCCGGGCCACGTCTATCACGCGCGTGCGTCCGTCGCGCAGCGCGCGCGCAGCCGCGGCAGTGTTGGTCGGCATGTGCAGCGAGCGACGGAAGTCACTGCCGGTGCCCCCCGGCAGGACCGCCAACTCAGTCTCTCTATTTGATTCGAGGATGCCGTTGGCTACTTCCGAGATCGTGCCGTCGCCGCCGCAGGCAATGATAAGTTTTGTGCCCTGCTTTGCGGCCTCGGCCGCCAGCACCCGCCCATGTCCAACCTCTTCGGTGAACACTACGGTGAACGAGCCGAAGTGAGTGCGCAAATCACTGGCGAATTTTGGCCAGGCCTCGCGCGTTGCGCCATCGGCGGAGGCAGGGTTAACAATTACGAGAGGTAACGTCATTGATTAAGAAAAGGCCCCCAATCAAGGGTAGCGTCTTTTTCCCACCTGATTAAGACGATCCACAAACTGATCGACAAAATCATTTCGGCTTGGTGTTTCGTGAATGGCTTCTTACTCTGATCTCAACTCGGTTATTTGTGTTACCCAACAGTCAAGAGTAGCATCCCAACACTAGCAGAATAACAATCAACAGGAAAACTCCCTGTGCTCTTCAAATCCGATGTTCCAATGGCCCATCGCGCGGCGTTTTTCCTTGCCGGACTCAATACGATAGGCCCGTTAAGGCTATTCGCGCGCGGAGGGGGCCTTAACGTCCTCGATTTTCTTCCCGCTACTCTCTTTTGGATGCTGGTAATCTACCAATGGCGTCAACGGCAAACCGTAAAGTGGCAGGTTAGAAATGCGGCGGGCTATGGTCACAACACTCCGGCCGATCTATTCCAGAGCGGGATTGATCGTTTACCAAATGCGGCGTACTGGGTGCTGTTGATTCTGTCGGCGTTCGCGCTCGTGTGGGCTTTCACTCGGCGTTGAGATGTAAGGCACGATCCTCCTCACCCAGTTCCGCGATCTTGCTCATTACAAAATCACCAATCTCTTTGTAAGTGCGGACATGATCTTTCTTCGCCAGGTACTCGGACAGGTCGAGCTGTTTTCCAAAGTGAATGCGGATCGGATCGCCGCCGGACCAATTCCCTAAAACCTGCTTCGCCAATTTGTTGCCCAGACCGGCAATAAAAATGGGAACCACTTGCGGGTTAGCCGACTTAATCAACTTGCCGAGACCCGGTTGCGGTCGCAGGTAAGAATAAGGGTCGCTGTTTTTGTTGCGCGTGCCCTCCGGGTGAAACCCGATCAGGTTGCCGGCGCCTTCACTGGAGATTTGCGTCAACCGGCGAAATGAATACTTATCAAACTCACGCTTCTCGGGCAAAGGCTTATCTCCCCCGGAAAAGAACGGCGGGTACATAGACCACCAACCCATCACCAGGTTTACGAACATGCCGGCGGGTGATTGGTAAAAGAACCGGCCGCGCACCGGAAAGAAGAGTTGTTTGCGCCAACTGGTGCGATAAAACAAAACGCTCGAGACGGTAAAGAAATCGAAAAACGATCTGTGATTGGCAACCAGCACAATCGGTCGTTTGTGATCGACTGCCTCGATATTTTCCAATCCATAGACCCGCATCAAATTGTAAGTCGAGAGGTAAATCCAGCCGGCGCCAAAGATACTCTGGCACCAGGTCCAGAAGCGTTTCCAGGCACCCTGGTTCATGCGATGAGTGACGCGAAAGGCTAAACGTTCGAAGGATGAAAGGACAGCGAGTTCTGCGGGAGTTGGAACGAGGGGCTCTGTAGGGGCAGGGCTAGTCCCTGCCCGCGTACTCCCTGGTACTACTTCGAGATGATCAGGCATCGTGCTTAACGAATGGTTCCAGGCAGGGACAAGCTCTGCGCTACAAATACCTGCGGCTGGCTTATTCAATCGAAAAATATCGGGCTTCCGAATGATGAATGATAATGGCCGAGGTCGACTGCTCCGGCTCGAGCTGAAATTCTTCGCTCAACTCGACGTCGATCCGCGATGGGTCGAGCAGCTCAAATAGCTTTGACTGGTCTTCCAGATTGGGACAAGCCGGATAGCCGAAACTGAATCGCGAACCCTGGTAGCCCTGTCGAAACAGCTTATTCAGATCCTTCGCATCCTGATCAGCGATCCCCAGTTCCTGCCGGATATGTTTGTGCCAGTATTCAGCCAAAGCCTCGGCGCTTTCGACGCTGAGCCCGTGAAAATAAAGATAATCGGCGTAGTTATCGCGCTTGAACAGCTCCTGTGAATATTCGCTGGCCCGTCGTCCGACCGTTACCAGGTCAAACGCGACGATGTCCATATGACCGGATTCTACTGAGCTGAAATAGTCCGCGAGGCAGAGCCGCTTACCCGCCGGTTGTCGCGGAAACGTAAACCGAGCGCGTTCGGTCCTGTTGTCGACATCGTAAACGATCAAATCGTTGCCCGACGACTGCGCCGGAAAGTAGCCATAGACCACTCGCGGCACCAGCAACCCTTCGCGATCGCAACGCTCCTTCAGCTCTTCATACACGGGTCGAACTTTTTCAGCTACCAGCGCCTGGTATTCCTCGGCCGATGTTCTGCCCTGCTTGAATTGCCATTGACCTTTGAAGAGCGCGGTTTCATTTACGTAGGCGAAGACGTTTTCGATTGGAATATCGTAAACCACGCGCGAACCCAAAAATGGCGGCTGTGGAATTCGCACGCCCGCGCTCACGTCGGAGCGAACGGTATGAGTGGTATTGCCTGAGCCCGCCCGAACTCGCAGCGACTTACTCAGCCCGTGCTTGGCCTCTTCGCCGATCAGATCTTCAGCGTCTGCCGGCACAGACCGGAGTTCTCGGTCACCTTCACTGACGGCGGCCATCGCCATTTCGCCCGCCATCAACTTGTCCATCGTGTGCAGGCCCGCGAACGCATCGCGAGCATAAAACAGAGTGCCTTTGTAGATAAACCTCAGGTCGGCTTCGACGTACTTCCGGGTCAAGGCAGCTCCGCCAAGAACAACCGGAGCAACAATCCCTCGTTCGTTCATGATTTCCAGATTGTCTCTCATGATTAGCGTCGACTTGACCAGCAGGCCGCTCATGCCGATGGCGTCAGCTTTGTGCTCTTCGTAAGAGTTCAGGATCGTGTCAATCGTCTGCTTGATGCCAAGATTGACTACCTTGTAGCCATTGTTGGTCAGGATGATATCGACGAGGTTCTTGCCAATGTCATGCACGTCACCCTTGACGGTCGCCAGGACCATTGTGCCTTTGGCGGTGGCGCCGCCTTTCTTTTCCATGAATGGCTCAAGGAAACGCACCGCGAACTTCATGGCTTCGGCGGACTGCAGCACGAACGGGAGCTGCATCTGGCCGCTGCCGAAAAGGTCACCGACGACCTTCATTCCTTCCAACAGAATGTTGTTGATGATGTCCAGCGCGGGATACCTTTCCAGCGCGGTGTTCAATTCAGCTTCCAGGCCGATCTTTTCGCCGTCAATAATGTGATTCTTAAGCCGCTCTTCAACGGTGGCGCCCTTCGAGGCTTTCTTCGCGCTCTTGGTCTTGACGTTCTCAAAGAGCGTGGTGAATTGCGTTAACGGATCGTAGGTGCAGACATCGCCGTCGAACTCGCGGCGGTCATAGATTAGATCGCGGGCAACTTTTAATTCCTGCTCGCCGATCCGATTCAAGGGTTCAATCTTGCTCGCGTTCACGATGGCTGCGTCCAGGCCTGCCTCCACAGCGTCGTGAAGGAAGACCGAGTTGAGCACCACCCGCGATGCCGGATTCAGCCCGAACGAAATATTCGACACGCCGAGAATCGTAAAGGCTCCTGGCAACTCGGCTTTGATTCGCCTGATCCCCTCGATCGTTTCGAGGGCATTTCGCCGGTCCTCTTCAATTCCGGTCGAGATCGGGAGCGCCAGCGGATCAAAGAAAATATCAGCAGCCGGCAGGCCCAGTTCGCCGGTCGCCTGTTCGTAAGCGCGTTTGGCAATCCGGAATTTTCCTTCCGCGGCGCGCGCCATTCCTTCTTCGTCGATGGTGCCGATGACCACGCTGGCGCCGTAACGCCTGGCCAGGTCAATGACTTTCGCAAAGCGCGGATCGCCGTCTTCATAGTTCGTCGAATTCAAAATGCTCTTGCCGCCGGCGTGTTGCAGACCCGCTTCCATCTTTTCCCATTCAGTAGAATCGAACATCAACGGCAGCTTGATGCTGGTGACCAGGCGCGAGGCCAACTCGTGCATGTCAACTTCGCCGTTGCGACCGACAAAGTCGACGTTCACATCAAGGATATGCGCGCCCTCGCGCTCTTGTTCCTTCGCCAGTGAGACGAGGCCGTCCCAGTCTTCGGCGTTGAGCAGGTCGCGCATCTTTTTTGAGCCGCTCGCGTTCACCCGTTCACCAACGATCAGGAACGACGCGTCCTGCACATAGGGCTGTTGGAAATAGATCGACGAGGCAGCCGGGATAATCTTTGCATCTCGCGATTTGGGCGTGACCTTCTGCATCGCTTCGACGACGAGCTTTAGATGGGCCGGCGTGGTACCGCAACAGCCGCCCACGATGTTCACGCCAAAGTCGTTCGCGAAGTGGATAATCTGCGAAGTAAATGTCTCGGGCGTTTCGTCATAATGCATCTTGCCGTCGACCACTGAAGGCAGACCTGCGTTGGGCAGGACCGAAACCGGCAAAGGCGCGTTCTCGCAGAGATAGCGAATGCTCTCAGTCATATGCCGCGGGCCAGTACCGCAGTTCATACCGATCACGTCAATCGGAAAAGGCGCGAGCGCCGTCAACGCCGCGCCAATCTCAGTGCCATTGAGCATCGTGCCAAAGATTTCGATCGTCACCTGGGCAATCACCGGCACCCGGCGGCGATTCGCTTTGAAGTTCGCGAAGATCGCCGAGAGCGCGGCCTTGGTCTGCAACAGGTCCTGGCAGGTCTCAACAATTAGTAGATCAACTCCGCCATCCAGGAGTCCGCGCACCTGTTCAGCGTAGGCCGCTTGCAAATCAAGAAAGCCGATATGACCCAGGGTCGGCAGTTTGCGCCCGGGGCCCATCGAGCCGGCGACCCAGCGTGGCTTGTCATTGGTTGAATAATCCGCCGCAACACGCTTTGCCAGGGTGGCCGCCCTGACGTTCATGTCGTACGTCTGTTCCGCCATATCGTATTCGGCAAAGTCGACAGTCGTGCCGTTGAAAGAGTTGGTCTCGATCACGTCGCACCCGACGTCCAGGAATGCGGTGTGAACATTCTCGACGGCGTCGGGACGGGTAATCAGCAGGTTCTCATTGCAGCCTTCGAACCGCAGACCGCCGAAGTCTTCCAGCGTCAGATTCTGGACCTGCAGGTTGGTGCCCATCGCGCCATCAAAGACGACGATTCGTTCTTTTAATGTGTCGAGGAAACTGCTCATTATTCTCTATTGGTTAACGTCGCTACCAGCATAAGTTTGCCATCGCGAAAAATTCTAATCGCACCCTGAGTCATGCGCCAATCATTCTGAACCAAATCACACTCGGGCCAAATCACACTCGGGCCAAATCAAAAGCCCCGCGCTGTTAACAACGCGGGGCTTTCCTGAACCTGTTTACGATCGCGGTTGAAAGACTCGCCGAGCTGTTTAGCGGATTATTTTACGTGGCCGCAAGTCGCCTTAACTCACCACGTTTGTTCCGAACGTTATTGAAACATCGCCGGTTAGAAGTGTCAAGATAGCCCGCGTCACGGTACTGGTGCAGTGTCGAAGAGTGGCACGGGCGTCCCGCCCGTGAAGACACTCGCAATGTGCGCGTATGCATCAGCACCCGCCTCACGTCGTCGATCAGTTCGAGTTAAGGATCGAGTCCTAACCGGGCACGGCATCTCGCTAATCAACAGGCTTTTGACAGTGGAAGTGTGCAAAGCCACGCAAGTCATTCTTCACGCTGAGGGCGTGCTATGGAACCGTAAAACAACTTGAGAACGCCACCATACCCCAAGTTTCCTGTTTACCATTTGCGAATTACCATTTACCATCTATCGTCATGCGTCGTGCCATCTACCCAGGTTCTTTCGATCCAGTTACCAACGGCCACCTCGATATTATCCAGCGGGGCTGCAAACTCTTCGACGAAATTATTGTCGCGGTCCTCATCAATCCTGACAAGAAGGCCTTCTTTTCGATCCAGGAAAGATGCGACATCTTGAGCCAGGTGCTGCAGGACATTGATCGCAGCGACTGCCGCGTTACGGTGGAAAGCTTTGCGGGATTGATGGTCGAGTACGCTGCGGACAGAAACGCCCACGCCATTGTCCGCGGTATCCGCGCCATTTCGGACTATGAATACGAGCTGCAGATGGCCCTGATGAACCGCCGTTTACAGCCGCGGCTGGAAACCGTTTTCATGATGCCGGCGGAAGAGTATTCCTACGTCAGCTCTCGGCTGGTGAAAGAAGTATTTCACCTGGGCGCCCCGATCAGGGATCTGGTGCCGCCGCTGGTGGAAGATCGCATGAGAGAAAAGAGTCTCAAATGATGACAAAGCCAGTCGCTTCGTTTCCAGTTTCTCAAAACGTCGCCGAAATGAAAGCTTCTGCAACTCTCGCAGCCATGCAGGCAGCCGACTCTATGCGGGCCGCCGGAGTGGATGTGGTCGATCTCGGCGCGGGCGAACCAGATTTCGACACCCCGCAAAATATCAAGGACGCCGCCGCTGCAGCCATGCGCGCCGGCAAAACCAAGTACACACCAACGCCCGGAGTGCGCGAACTACAACAAGCCATCATCGACTTGTATCAAAGGGAGTTTGGCGCTTTGTACGAGCGCAACGAAGTAATGGCTACAGCCGGCGGCAAGCAAGCGCTCTTCAACGCGGTCGTTTCCCTGATCAATCCGGGGGACGAGGTGCTGATCCCCAAACCATACTGGGTGACCTTTCCGGAGATCGTCACCTTCGCGCGCGGCAAATCAGTTTTCATCGAGACCGAAGAAAATGATTTTGTCCTCACCGCGGACATGGTTCGCCGGTCGATCTCGCCAAAAACAAAGTTGCTGATTCTGAACTCGCCCAGTAATCCTTCGGGCCGGATAATTCCGCCGGCCGAGTTCAAAGAAATAATGGAGATCGTGGCTGAAAACGAGCTTTACGTCATTTCTGATGAGTGTTACCTGCGGTTCGTGTATCCGCCGGCCGCGGTCTTCAGCGCCGCATCCATGCGGCCAGAGTTGCGCCGCCGCCTGTGCATCGCGGGATCCTTTTCGAAGACCTATGCCATGACGGGTTGGCGCGTGGGCTATTCCCTGGCGAACGCCGAGTGGACCCGCGCGATGTTGAAAGTGCAGGGACATTCGACCAGCAACGCAACCTCAATCTCACAAGCGGCTGCAATTGAGGCTTTGAATGGCCCACAGGAATCAGTGGCCACGATGCTCGCCGAATACACTCGCCGGCGCGAGTGGTTGCTCGGCGCACTCAACGACATTCCCGGCCTGCGGTGCCCGCAACCAGAGGGCGCCTTTTACGCCTTTCCCGATGTGCGCGGATGCTTGAGGGATAGGTTGCGCTCCTCAGGAGATCTCGCCAATCGTTTGCTCGAGAAGGAAAAAACGGTGGTAACGGATGGCGCAGGGTTTGGGACGGAAGGTTACATCCGCATTTCTTATGCGACGTCGATGGAACGTCTTGAGGAAGGCGTGAAGCGAATCAGGCGAGTGGTGGAAGGCTTGTAGCCTAAACTCCCCACATTACACAGCTTGCACTCATTGATGCTTGCTGCCTTTCCCACCAAACGACCGTCCGCCAGCAACATCTCGTCGGCCTGATTTTAGATCAGCTTAATCTGCGTACTCGGTGGATAAAAAAAGAGGCGAGCGCGGGCTCGCCTCTAACTCTGTTATGTGCCCGAACTCAACCTTAGTACAGATTGAAGTTGTACTGCAGTTCCATCCACATCGAAACCGGATGACCATCCTTGGTGGCGGGCACGAACCGGATGCTCTTGGCCGCTGCAATCGCTCGCTCCGTCAGTCCGTCTGGCAGACCGTTAACCGCATGGATGTTGGTTACTGATCCGCCAGCAGAGAAGACTGCTCGCAGGACGACCGTTCCGGTAATCTGGTTCTTGCGCGCGGACTCAGTATAGGTCGGCTCTGGCTTCTCGAGCACGCGAGCCTTGGAAGTAACTTCCCGGCCACTGAAAATCTTGTTGTAGTCGGTGCCGCCACCACCACCGCCGGGACCACCACCGCCTTCGCGACGATCACCACCGCCGGTGTTTCCACCGTTACCTGGGCCATAGCCACCGCCGTTGCCCGGGCCGACGCCGCCGCCATTACCCGGCCCGATACCGTTACCGGTACCGGGTCCGGATGACGGAGTAGTCGACTTCGATTTTGGATCACCGTATTGCAGTTGCCGCTGATCAGGTGGGAACAAAGCCGGATCCGCGTCGAGGGTTGCCGGCATCGGCAGCGCCGGGTTCTTGATCACCGGAGGATGCGGATCGGGAGCAACGACCTGCGGAATCCGCAAATCAGCCTGCGGCAGTTTGCCAAACGAAGCGGGGCTCTGTTCTTCGCGACCACCGCCGCCACCACCGCCTGCCTTTTCCTGCTTGGGCTTGCTGCCACCACCATTGCCTTTGGCCATCCCAGCAGTGCCTTCATCAGGTGTCGGTTGCGCGTTCGGAATGTCAGTGATCATCTGCGTCAGTTCGATATCATCATCCTTTGCCAGTGCGGCAGCCTTGGCTTCCTGATGCCGACCCCAAAGGAAGATGCCACCGACAACTAAAAAGAGCATGGCGAAGGCCGCGATGATTCCGGAGAGGACGTTACGAGAGTCGGACGGTTTCGCGCCCATTACCGCAGCGCCGTTGTCGCGACTGAGCCAGGTCGAAAAAATTCCGATCAGACCAAGGAAGCCCACGATCGCTACAATGATCATGGTCTTGCGCGAAGGGCCGGCCGTTTGGGTCCGGTCAATAAAGAAAATTGCGGCCACCATAGCGGCCATCGCCACCACCGAGATCAGGATTCCAATCACAGCGTCTCGCCGACCAAAAAAACTGGTAGCCACGGCGCCATACCCCTGCACCGAACGTTTGACGAAACCAAACGGATCCTTTTTGAAGTCGGGCCAGGTCAGTTGATAGTTGTGCGCGACCCCACCCAGTTCCCCGGCGAGGCGCGAACCCAACCCCTTATCTTCCAGAATTGTCAGATGGTATTCCCCGAGCAAACCTGTGCTGGCACTGGCTGCCGCGGCTTGCGCGGGTGCCGGGATCGACGGCGTGACAGGTGCTGTCTTTGGAACTGAAGCTTCAAAAGGGACTGTCGCCGGGGGCTGCACAGTTTCGGTCTCCGCCGCCCGATAAGCAGTCTCGATGTCGGACGCGGGGGCAGTGGGTGGAATCGCCGGCACGGCGCTCAAAGGTGTTCCATCAACCGGACAGAAACTGAACCTGTCCGCGAACTGTTCCTGGCACGTATCACAAAATTTCATTGTTACTACCTCGCTACCCCTCTGGGGATTAAGTGCTAAATTCGATCGCAAAGCCGAACTGCTCATCGCCTTTTGATAAGCAGCAGCGACGCGCTGGTCCAAAGAACCGGGAGCATCGGGAGCACTCCACTGTCGAAGCAAATTGCGCAGTTCGTCGTCCTGCATGAACTTGGAATCAAAATCACTCATTTCAAAAAATCTTTTGAGTCGCATGCAGGCGCGATAACTGCTTCACTTACGCCCGCTTAACTGTAACAGTTTCATCGCCGATCCGGAAATATCGTTCGAGCCTCGCGCGCAGCGTTTCGCGAGCTCTAAACACCCTTACCTTCACCGTATTGGAGTCGGCTCCAACAACCGCCGCAATCTCGGCCAGCGAGAGGTCTTCATATTCAAAAAGCACCAACGCTTCACGTTGCGCGGGGGGTAAACTGGCTATCGCCCGCTCTATCTCGCTGCCCAGTTCATCGTTGAGTACTCGGGCCATCGGCCCCTGATGATCCGGACTCACCGGTTCAACCAGTTCGTCGATTCCGGTTTCGCGGCCCAGGCTTTGGTATCGCTTAGCCGCCTGGTTTCGCGCCGCTGCATACAGGTACGTTCGCAGCGAAGCTCGGGTCGCATCAAACCGGTTCGGCTCTTTTATCAAGCTAAGGAAACAATCATGGGCGACATCCTCCGCCGCCTCCACTGAGCCCAACAAGCGATACGCGAAACGGAAGATTGGACCGCGGTAACGCTCATACAGAATCTGAAAGGCTTCTCTATTTCCGTTCGCCGCCTGTTCGAGCAGTCGTTCGTCTGTTGCCTGTTCTGCCAATCAAAGCGCTCGATCCTGTAGGAAGTCGGCTTCCCACTGTTTAATTACTACTAATGGTCAAAAAGTTACAAGAAACAGATCCGGCTGACACCGATTTCTTACCCGCGGGCCGATTATACTATCGTTTTCTCGCGGTTGAGCACTCCGATGGCTCCAAGCCGCTAGCTCAGGCACGGGGCTTTGATGCCACTAAAGCGCTTCAGGTTGACGGGTTTCTGCTCGACATCTAAACTCTTTTTCGCCGCATCGGAACCGGGACTTCAGAATACGTGCTCTTCCAAGCACCCAAACCGCCCTGCGACGCCGAAGTTCGGGGATTCGATAACATTTCTAAATGACTAACAGAAATACCCGCCATTCTTACTTTCGCTGGTTAATTTGCGCGTTGCTGCTGGCGTCCATGTCCAGCTCGGCCAGAGCGCAGACCTTACCGGAGCCGGATCGGGCTCATCTTCTCAACGGCCTGACAGTTCTGTTCTCGCCGCGGCCGGGCGATCCGAACGTGTTGATAAAATTGCGGATCGAGAGTGGCGCCGCGTTCGACCTGGCCGGTAAAGGCGGGACCATGGCCCTGCTAGGCGATGTCCTGTTTCCGGATCCAATCACGCGCGAGTACGTCGCCGAGCAACTGGGTGGCCGACTTGAGGTCGCCACCAATCACGATGCGATTGACGTCAGCATCTCGGGACGAGCCGAAGAGCTGGAGCGAATCGTGGATTTTCTGCGGGGCGCCATCGTGACCCCACAAATCACCCCTGAAAACGTAGTTAAGATTCGCGAAGCCAAATTAAAGCAACTCTCAGCGCGGGCCAACTCTGCGACGGACATAGCCGATCGTGAAATAGCCCTGCGGATGTTTGGCGCTTACCCGTATGGACATCCAGCCAGCGGCACATTTGAAAGTGTCTCGAAAATTGATCGCCCGGATCTGATGTTCGCCCGCGAGCGTTTTCTGAATGCCAATGACGCTACGATAGTAGTAATTGGTGGCGTCGATAGACTGCGGGTCATGCGGGCACTGCGCCAGTTACTCGGACCGTGGCAGAGAGGCGATCGCACCGTACCGGCCACCTTCCGCCAGCCAGGCCCACCCGACGCCCGAATTCTGGTTATCGATCAACCAGGTGCGACCAACGCTGAAATCCGTCTGGCCTTGCGTGGACTAGCCAGATCAGATCGAGACGCCGAGGCCGCTTCTTTACTCGCTTTAATCGTCCGCGATCGCCTGCGATCAGTTTCGGGCGATCTTGCTGGAGCTTTCGCGCTTCATGAAGCTCACGATTTACCGGGCATGTTTGTGTTGGGGGCGTCGGTCCCGACAGTCGCGGCGGCAAAAGCTATTTCGGCCGCCCGCGAAGTCATTGCTGCGTTAGCGAAAGCCGGACCCAATGCCTCTGAATTCGAGCGCGCTCGCACGGAAAGGTTGATCGAATTATCAAGGCAGGGCACGACCGAGACTTTCATAGACACCACTGCGGTTACCTGGCTCGATGGCGAGATATACAAACTGGCACCGGCGGCGACTCAGATTAGGAGTCTTGCGCTGGTCGACATGCAGCGCGTTTCGGAAAAATTGTTCAAGAGCCCGATGGCGACCATCGCCGTGGGTAACGTCGATCAACTTAAGTCCAGCCTCGGAACGGGTGTCGAAGTTCGCGGCGCAAAGCCGGAAGTGAAACCCTCGACAGATCCAGCCACGCGAGTAAAGAAGCCCTGACCGATCGCAAAACTTTCGCAAGCGGCCTGCAACCATTCTCGGACCTCAATGGGATTAACTGATCACGGCGAAAAGAGTTCAGCAGAGGACCATGCTCGGCGGGTCCGCGAGATGTTCGCTAAAATTTCGCCGCGCTATGATCTGCTGAATCATCTGTTATCGGGCTACATCGATAAAAGATGGCGACGTATTGTGGTTGAAAAGCTGCGGCCGTTGCTCACGCCCGAAGCGCACGTGCTGGACGTTGCTTGCGGCACCGGCGATTTGAGTATTGCGCTATTTGAAAAGACTGGGGTCCGAGTTACCGGAGTGGACTTTTGCCGGCCGATGCTGGACCGCGCCGCGCGAAAAGAACCGCGAATAGCGTTCGTTGAGGGTGACGCTTTAAAGCTTCCCTTTGCCGATGGAGCTTTTGATGCAGTCACAATCGCTTTCGGCATCCGCAATCTTTCGAGTGTCGAGAACGGGTTGGTGGAACTGCGCAGAGTTTTGAAGCCGAGCGGCTGGGTGGCGATTCTGGAGTTTTCCCGGCCGGTGGTGCCCGGGTTTCGTTCACTCGCTGCAGTCTATTGCACGCGCTTTTTACCGCGAATCGGAGGATTGATCAGCGGATCGCGAAGTGCATATGAATATTTGCCTGATTCGGTTTCGAGATTCCCGGATCAGGAAACGCTCTCGGCGATGATGAGGGCGGCAGGTTTTGCCGAAGTGGAATTTGAAAACTTAACCGGCGGTGTAGCAGCACTGCATACCGGTCGGCGAGCATAGCGTACGACAAACTTCAGTTTGTCCGCTGGCTCAGAATCGACGAACGAAAGTTTGTCGTACGAGATTGGTTGCGGCCTTCGGGTTGCGACCAAACAGCGTAGTCCGCGGGACTCGCTAAACTGATGAAGGCGCGGTTGTCGGGGCCACGCTCAATCGGCAACAGCGAGTCCCCGCGCGGCTACGTTTTTTTGTATCATGGGCATCCCGCCCATGTTCAGTTTTTTGAGAGGCACTCTTCCTCCGCTCGGGTATCATGCAAGGGCGCAGGTCACTCCCAATAGCCGCACTTCCCACCAATCTGATATCATCCGCGCGCGAGTGCCATCACAGTATCAAGCGCTAATGCCGATGCGGAATCGGACAACCTGAAGTTGATCTCTGAACGCAAATCGTAACCACCGCAAAGTTGCATCCCCGAGATGAAACGTAACCTGCTTGGATTTCTGCGCCGCGTCGGCTTTCTTATCCTGGTCGTGTGGACCGTCGTTTCACTCGTGACTATTCTGATCGAGCTCGTGCCCGGCGATCCGGCAGCGGCGGTGTTGGGGGATCAGCCGCCTGAGGTGTTGGAACAGTTCAGGGCAAGACACGGATTGGATCGCCCGGCATTTTTCTTCGGCTTCCCGCAGGATACTGCTGGCCGGCACCATTTTCACTGGTATGGACACGATAATCGCTATACCGACTACTGGGTCGGAATTCTGCACGGCGATCTGGGAACGTCCTTTCGCACTGATCGTCCGGTCATTGATCTGATCGTCGAGCGCTATCCGGCGACGATTGAACTCGCCATCGCGGCCATGTTGATTGCCGTAGCCATAGCCATCCCTCTCGGGGTCATCGCCGGAAAAAATCGCGGCACCTGGCTCGACAATTTTCTTTCCGTTATTGCGCTGGTGGGCATCAGCCTGCCCGGCTTTGTAATTGGTCCGATGCTGGTGTTTCTGTTTGCGGTGAAGCTGGGCTGGCTGGCCCCCTCGGGGCGCTTCGATTGGAACGACATCATCCTGCCGGCCTTCACGCTCGGCGCCGCGCTGTCGGCGATCCTCACCCGCATGGTGCGTTCATCCGTGATCGAAGAACTGAATGAAGGTTATGTGCGGACCGCCCGCGCGAAGGGTCTCAGCGAAAGGACTGTAATTTACAAGCACGTGCTCAAGAACGGTTTGATTCCGGTCGTCACCATCCTGGGTTTGCAGCTGGGAGTTCTCCTGGCGGGAGCAATTATTACGGAAAAGATTTTCGGCTGGCCGGGCCTCGGCTTACTGCTGGTCGAAGACGGAATTGGTAAACGCGACTACAGTGTGGTCCAGGGTTGTGTGCTCGCGATCAGCACCACGTACATCATCGCGAACACCTTAACGGATATGGCTTATCGTTGGTTGGATCCAAGAATGAGAGTTTCATGAGTCGTCTGGCCATTATCGGAATCATCATCATTGCGGTATTTGTGCTGGTGGCGATCTTCGCGCCCTGGATCGCGACTCAGGATGTCGGCGCGACGAACCTCTCCATGCGTTACATGGCGCCGTCAGCCGCGCATTGGTTCGGCACTGATTCGACCGGGCGCGATATTTTCTCGCGGGTAGTATTCGGCGCCCGCATCTCGCTCGAGGTCGGCATCGTTGTCGTGACCGTTTCCGCGATTGTCGGCACGGCCATCGGTGCGGTGGCGGGTTTCTACAGCGGCTGGGTGGATCGAATTCTTTCGGGCTATGTATTCAACGTCTTTCTAGCGTTTCCCGGATTGCTGCTGGCGATCGCCCTGGTGGCTTTTCTGGGCGCGGGCCTCAACAAACTAATCTTCGCCCTCTGCATTATCGGATGGGTCGGATACGCGCGGTTGATTCGCGCGCAGGTCCTGAAAGTTCGCGAGTATGATTTTGTGCAAGCAGCGCGAGCGCTCGGCGCCGGTGATTTTCGGATCCTGTTCACGCACATCCTGCCAAACGCCATTCAACCTCTGATCGTGCAGGCGAGTCTGGGCATGGCTGGCGCCGTCTTATCGGAAGCCTCGTTGTCGTTCCTCGGACTGGGTGTTCCGCCTCCCGCTCCTTCGTGGGGGGTGATGATTGAGGAAGCTCGCGATCTCTCAACCCTGCAGGCAGCTCCGCACGCACTGATCTTTCCCGGCCTCGCGATAGCGCTCACCGTCCTGGCCTTCAATTTTTTGGGTGATGGATTGCGGGAGTATCTGGATCCGCGCCAACGCCGGCGTTGATATCGTGGGAAGCGCGAACGTTCCTTTCGATGGGTACGTTTCCGAGTAAGACGATCCCCGAACACACCGAAGGAGGGAGGGTATTCGCCTTGGAACTCTACGGTCTCAATGTCGGTGGTTTCGCTGACCCACCGTCTCGTGCCAGGGCCGGACTCGTCGTATAACTATCGCGCGCCCGAACTCCCATGTTGGCATAACGTACGCGGACCTTGAT